>JANODL010000067.1:0-7586 GCA_031412675.1 Acidobacteriota bacterium
CCTAACAAACGATTTTGAAATTCTAATTTTTGAATAACAACCCCGAAATAATAAACCATATCACTGTGCAAAGATTCAACCGCACTTGTAACTTGGTCAAATCCCCTTTCATTGATTTGCGAAAGACGATTGAAACCACTATCAAGTGCTGAAATTATTTGCTCATTTGAAGCAATAAGGCTTGTTGTTTGGTCAGAAATGTTTGAGGTCTGTTGGCGAATTGCATTCTTAAATTGATTGGTTTGTTCTTTTATCGCGGAAACTTGGTCATGAGAATAATTCATCCTATCCAAGTGTTCTTTATAACCACTTTCCCAAGGAACCCAGATGTAACTGTTATTTCTAGACATTTTTCTAAAAGTTAAAAGTTATTTCAAGCCAAATTAATATTCGCTAACTCATAAATATACGCAGCTTTTGATGTGTGCTACAAATATAGAAGATTTGAGTTAGAAATGCAATAAAACATCAAAAAAGGACGAAGCCGAAACTTCGTCCAATCCCAAATCGCAAGCCTAAAATCGCAAATCTAAAATGTGTAACTATTCGCCGCAATCAGCGTGTCCGCGATGCGTTGACGCGCCGCGATGGTGTTGATCGGAGAATTGTTTTTCGTGAAACGCTTGAGCGCGACCAGTAACATTTTGGCTTCGTCGCCTTCGAGCATTCCGGCGATGGTGTTTTTGGCTTTCGATTCGATCCGTTGAATCGCGTCGTTACAAAAAACCTGTGCCATATCAATTTGACGGCTCGCGTCGCCTTTCTCGGCGAGTTTTTTCGCCCGCAGAATCGCCGTTTCCATTTGGTATGCGTCCATAATGATGTCTGCCGTGCTACACAAAACTTCCTGCTGATTTGAAAGTTCCATCATATATTTTTGTGCCGCCGTGCCAAGAATCATCAGGGCAACTTTTTTTGCGTTTTGGGCGAGTTTGGTTTCCATCGCCAAAACGCTGTCGTCTTCGTCAAAAGACATTTGCGGATTCATGATTTCATCCTGCAAAGCCTTTGCCGCCTGAATGATGCCGAGTTGACCTTTCATCGCACGTTTCATCAATTGTCCCGGAATGAGCATTCGGTTAATCTCGTTCGTACCTTCAAAAATACGGTTGATACGCGCATCGCGGTATGCCTTTTCCGCCGGATAATCCGCCGAATATCCCGCGCCGCCGAAAATTTGCACCATTTCGTCAACGACGTAATCGAGTGCTTCCGAACAGGCAACTTTGTTGATTGAACTTTCGACCGCATATTCTTCGATCGAGCGCAATTTTTTCTCTTTATCGCCGCCGTCTTCGCCGATCAGCGCGTCAATCATTCCGACCGTGCGATAAGTGATTGATTCGGCAACCCAAACACGAATCGCCATTTCCGCGAGCTTGTGCTTCATCGCGCCGAAACTCGAAATCGGTCTATTAAACTGCTGACGCTCGTTCGCATAACGAATCGCTTCGTAAAGCGCGAGCTTTGCGCCGCCCGTGACGGATGCGCCGAGCTTGAACCGCCCGACGTTCAAAATATTGAAAGCGATCTTCGCGCCGTCGCCGACTTTGCCGATCAAATTCGTTACCGGAATTCGTGCGTCTGACAAAATAAGCGGCGTAGTCGAAGAAGATTTAATGCCCATTTTATGTTCTTCCGCACCCGGACGGCAGTTTTCCGAACGTTCGACGACAAATGCCGAAAATTTCGATTTTTCACCGTCAACTTTAGCGAAAACAATGAAAACATCGGCAAAACCGCCGTTTGAAATCCACATTTTTTCGCCGTTCAAAATATATTCCGTGCCGTCTTCCGAGAGCTTCGCGTTGCATTTCGCGCCGAGCGCGTCCGAACCCGAACCGGCTTCCGACAAACAATAAGCCGTCACTTTTTCGCCCGCGACAATCGGCGGAATCCATTTTTGCTTTAATTCTTCCGAGCCGAAATAAAGGATCGGCAACAAACCGATCGAAGTCTGTGCGCCGAAAGTCGTGCCGAAGCCGCCGCCGCGTCCGACATATTCGGCGATAATCACGCCCGAAGTTTGATCGAGTGCCGTGCCGCCGTATTCTTCGGGAATGTTCGCGCCAAGAAGTCCGAGTTCCCCCGCTTCGTGAACCAATCGCCGCGCCGTTTCCCAATCGTGCTGTTCCATCGCCGCAATGTTCGGACGGACTTCGTTATCCACGAATTCGCGAATCGTTTCGGCAATCATTTTATGCTCGTCGGTAAAATCTTCCGGCGTAAAAACATCGGCGGTCGTCCCTTCGCTAATTAAAAATTCACCGCCTTTAATAAACTCTTTCTTCATCTGTGCATCCATAATTTTTTCCTCTTTTTTATTATATCGGGTTGTTGCGGATATTATAACTGAATGAACATTCATTCAGCAAGTTTTTTGACCACGAAGAAGCAAAAACACAAAGTTCTTAATTATAATTTCTTTGTGTTTTTGTTTTTTTGTGGTGAATTATTAATCTAAACGCTCAAAAATTCCCGCCGCGCCCATTCCCCCGCCGACGCACATCGTGACCATTCCGTAGCGTCCGCCGGTGCGTTTTAATTCTTGCAAAATCGTCGCCGTCAACTTTGCGCCCGTGCAGCCCAAAGGATGTCCGAGCGCGACCGCGCCGCCGTTGACGTTGACGCGCGCCGGGTTCATTTCCAAAACCTTCATCACCGAGAGACCTTGCGCGGCAAACGCTTCGTTAAGTTCGATAACGTCTATCTGGTCGAGCGTCAGACCTGCCAATTTCAGAGCTTTGGGAATCGCATAAACCGGACCGATGCCCATTTCTTCGGGCAGACATCCGGCGGTCGCAAATGATACGAAACGCGCCAGAGGTTTTAATCCTAACTCGTTCGCCTTGTCCAGAGACATCAAAACACAAGCCGCCGCGCCGTCCGACATTTGCGAAGAATTTCCCGCCGTGACGGTTCCTTTGACGTGAAAAACAGGTCTGAGTTTCGCCAAACCTTCAATATTCGCATCAAAACGCGCACCTTCGTCCGTATCGAAAATGATTTCTTTGCGGCGCACACGACCTTTTTCGTCAAATTCGTCAACAAAAATATTCATCGGCACGATTTCGTCCTTGAATTTTCCGCCTTGAATCGCCGCCGCCGCTTTCAGATGCGATTGGAGCGAAAATTCGTCTGCCTGTTCGCGGGTGATTTCGTATTTCTTCGCCAAATTCTCGGCGGTCAAGCCCATATTCAAATAATAATCGGGATAATTTTCCGCTAAGGAAGGACTCGGTCGAAACGTATTTCCGCCCATCGGAATCATTGACATCGTTTCGAGTCCGCCCGCGACGATAATATCCGCGCCGCCCGTTTTGATTCTGTCCGCCGCAAGCGCAATCGTCTGCAAACCCGACGAACAATAACGATTAACCGTCATCGCCGAAGTTTCAACCGGCAAACCCGCCAAAATCATCGCCGTCCGCGCCACATTCATCCCTTGCTGTGCTTCAGGAAACGCACAGCCCATAATCACGTCGTCAATCTCGTTGACATTAAGATTTTCGACACGACCCACCGCTTCCTTGATCGCCGCCGCGCCCAAATCATCGGGACGCGTATTTTTCAAAGTTCCCTTCGGGGCTTTTCCGACCGCCGTTCGCACGGCTGAGACAATAACTGCTTCTTTCATTTTGTTTTCTCCGTTTTACTCACCCAAAGAAAATGAGTGAATGTTCATTCATTTTTATAATATACACAAATCAGCGAGGTTTTGCTAATAAATTTCCGCTGATTTGAAGAAAAATCCCGAGCTTTTCTTAACCGAAAGACTTTCAAATTACAAATTATAATTCCCGCGTCAATTTCATATCTTTCGGTTCGGCGATGACAATCGGTTCGTGTTCGATCTCGACATTGCTGGCATCCAAACCGTAAGCGTAATCTTCGCGGACGCTGAACCAGCGGCGCAGAAAATAATACGAACGCATGATAAAATTCTGTTTGAACGGCAAATCGTTTTCGTGGCTTAAAAACGAACTGTGCAGAACAAAACGAATATCGCCGTCAATATTGTATTTTTCGAGTGCCGGATGACGGCTCGTGATGTCAACTTCATTGTTTTCCTGTAAATCTTTGAGCGCGAGCTCGAAAAAGTAATTAAGGCGCGGCTCGATTCGAAAGCCGAGCGTGAATGTAACGAAATAAACGTCTTCTTTTGCGACCATTTCGACTTTGTATTTCATCGTGAACGGTTGATTGTCGGTTTTAACATGAACAAACCAATAAACGTCGGCGCGTTTGGGAGTTTTTTCCAGAATCGAACGAATTGTTTCCTGTTCGAGTTTTTTCGCCGTGTCCGAACCTGTCAGATAAACAAGATGCGTCGCGTATTGCGGCAAAGTTTTGTCGTTGCTGAGCTCCTGAAGCGTTTCAAAAAACGGCGCGGTGTCTTCCATAATGGTCAGGGCGCGGCGCAGTTGTCTGCCTTTATACCAAATCCACATGACGGCAAACAGAATCAAACCGACAAGGATCGAGATAAACCCGCCTTCGGGAAATTTTTCGAGATTAGCGATGAAAAATGACGTTTCTATCGCGAGAAAAATTAGGGTAACAAGTGCCGTAATAGCAATCGGAACGCGGCGCGAATAAAGATAGATGCCGATCAAAACGGTCGTCATCAGCATCGTCAGCGTCACCGCCAAACCATAGGCGGCTTCCATATTTTTCGATTCGCGGAAATACAAAACGACAAAAATACAACCTGCCATTAACAACCAGTTAACCTGCGGAATATAAAGCTGTCCGCGAAAATCAGTCGGATAATAGATTTTCTGACGCGACCAAAAATTGAGCCGGATCGCTTCGCCGACCAGCGTAAAACTGCCCGAAATCAATGCTTGCGAAGCGATAATCGCCGCGCTCGTGGCAATCAAAATGCCGAACGGCAGAATCACCGGCGGGACAATCGAATAAAACGGAGTCACGCCTTCGAGCGTCGTGCCGACCTTTGACATCAGCCACGCCGATTGTCCGGCATAACACAAAAGCAGACAAATCTTGACATAAATCCAACTGATGCGAATATTGCCGCGCCCGACGTGTCCCATATCCGCGTACAATGCTTCCGCGCCTGTCGTGCAGAGAAAGACCGCGCCGAGCAGGAAAAATCCGTGCGGATAATTAACAATCATCTGGTAGGCGTAATACGGATTGAGCGCCCGCAAAACCGAAAAATCCTGCACGAGCGACATCAAACCGATAATGCCGATAAAAGTGAACCAGACCATCATGACCGGACCGAAAAGTTTGCCGATCAGTTGTGTTCCGAATTGCTGGGCGATGAAAAGGACGATTAAAATTCCGATCACAATCGGCACGGTCGGAATCTGAGGCGAATAAATCCGCAAACCTTCGATTGCCGACGAAACGGAAATCGGCGGCGTAATAATGCCGTCCGCCAGCAAGAACGCGCCGCCGATGATTGCAGGATATAAAAGCCATTTGCCCGAATAACGCTTGATCAGAGTATAGAGCGAAAAAATTCCGCCTTCGCCGCTGTTGTCGGCACGAAGTGCGATGAGGACATATTTAATCGTGGTCAAAAAAGTCAGCGTCCAAAAAACCGCCGAAAATCCGCCGAGCGCAAGTTCCGGCACAATCGTCCGTGTTCCGATAACCGCCGACATTGTATAAAGCGGCGAAGTTCCGATGTCGCCGAAAACAATTCCGAGAGTTACCAGCAAACCCGCAAATGTAACTTTATCTATATCTAGATGATTAGCGTCCGGTTGTGTCATAAGCGAAAGATTATCACAAAATCTTGTTGAATGAGAAAGCTATCCTTGCCACCTTTAAAACTTAAAAATTTGGTAGTGAACTAAAAGTAATGCTTTGCAAAGAATCTTCATTGCCGGGAGCGCACGCATCCCTGCGTGCTTAACGCTCGGCGTTCAAAAAACTCGGCGTAAATTCAAGTTGAATATCGCTAAACTCTTTTATGCCGCGAAGCGCGACCTAGCACGCAGGGATGTGTGCGCTCCCAACGATGATGATTTTTATTTTCAACCAAACGATTCAGAATTTCAAATAGCATTACTTTTTGTTCACTACCAAAAATTTATTACAATTCGGTGCAAAGTAAGATCAAAACCTCTACTCGTTTTTCACCGCAGCTTCGACTTCTTCAATCTGCAATACTTCCTTCAAAACTCGCGGCACAATCGCGATCAAAAATCCGCGTTTACCGCCGTTGATATAAATTCGCTCTAAATCAAAAATGGTCTGTTCGGCGTAAACCGCCATTTTCGTCTTTGTGCCGAACGGCGAAGTTCCACCGACCAGATAGCCCGTTAATTTCTGCGCTTTTCCGGGCGCGACCGCCGCCACCGATTTAACATTTAAGATTCGCGCTAATTTTTTCGCCGAAACCTGAAAATCGCCGTGCTGCAATATAATCAGCGGTTTGCCTTCGTTCGTTTCAAAAATCAAAGTTTTAACGACCGCGTGTTCGTCAACTTTCAAAACTTCCGACGAATGTTTTGTGCCGCCTTTTTCGACATATTCAAAAACGTGCGGCTCGAACTCAACTTTTTTCTCGCGCAAAAGGCGAATCGCGGGCGTTATCGGGTAATTCATAATCAATTATTTATCGTAAAAATGAATTCCCAAAACCGCCAATAACAAAACAATCGCGCCGACATCAATTAAAGCGACTTGTCTGATTTCGGCGGTGTAATTTGAGGCGGTAAAAGTCAGAAAAATAAACGCCAGTTTACTGATTAAAGCCATCGTAATTGCGAAAAGCCTAAATTCCGGCTTGAAAACTGCAATAATTAACGTCAAACCGACAAGTCCCAAAAGCACACCGCGATGCCGCATCAAAATTATCAAACTTTCGCCTTCAATCGGAATGCCGTAAAGTTTCGCGGTTTTGCTCGAATCAAAAAATACGATTACCGGCAAAATGTTGATGATGCCGACGATAAATAAAATGATTGAAGCAATTTTGTCCGTCATATTTCATCATACCGAAAACACGAAACCAGATGGTCATTGACCATTCCCGTCGCTTGCATAAACGCATACATAATCGTCGAGCCGACAAAATTGAAACCGCGTTTTTTCAAATCTTTGCTCATTGCGTCGGAAACGGCGGTTTTAGCGGGAACCTGCCGGAAGTTTTCCCAATTATTTACAATTGGTTTGCGGTCAACAAAACTCCATATGTAAGAATCGAACGAACCGAATTCGTCTTTGACTTTCAAAAATGCCTTCGCGTTTCCGACAGCCGACGCAATTTTCAAACGGTTGCGGATAATTCCTTCGTTTTGCAATAATTCGGCGCATTTCGCTTCATCATAAAGCACGATTTTTTCAGCATCGAAATTATCAAATGCGGCGCGGTAATTTTCGCGTTTCCTCAAAATCGTGTCCCAACTCAAACCTGCCTGTGCGCCTTCTAAAATTAAAAGTTCAAATAATCTCCGGTCGTCATAAAGCGGCACGCCCCATTCTGCGTCGTGATACGCAATCGCCAAATCATTTTTCGCCCAATCGCATCTCATAATTTGATTTAATTTGCTTTCGCTTCAAAAGGAAAATATTTTTCAATCAAATCTTGCGGTTTCAAATTACCA
>JANODL010000068.1:0-2433 GCA_031412675.1 Acidobacteriota bacterium
TTCCACACAAAGTTTTTTTCGCCTGACATTTTCACGCCAACATTTGCCCGACAATTGCATCAATCGCCGTCATTTCGTCTTTCAGATGCTCTTTGACCGCCAGGCGAAGCCGTCCGAGATTCATCGGTTCGGCGGTTTGCAAAAATTCTTTCGCTTTTTGATGACAAGTTTCGCTCAAACCGGCTAATTGTGAATGTCTTGCGTCGCTTGCCGAAAATCGCGGAAAATAAACGTCCAAAATCTTTTTGAGAACGTGCCTTGCTCCGAATAAACCTTTGGCTTGAAAATCTTTCATCAATTCATTCGGCACGGCTGAATTAAAAATTGCTGACAGGTAACAATACTTCGGACAGATTTTGACAAACAAAGCAAACTTTAATTGAGTTAAAGGTGAATTAAATCTTTTGACTCCGAGGTTGCTTTGTTTATCAATCAAATATTAGAAGGCTTGTCGCACATTCACAAGTCACAACTTAAATTTTTAACTGTTCTTTTCCAAACTATTTTTGTTTGTCAGTCGAAAATCAACTTTTCTTCTTTGGCGAGACATTCTCAGATAAACGAAAAAACATATCGGCGTAACTTTCAGAAAGAGTTTGATTTTGCCCGACTTAACCAGTCAATTATCAATCATTCCAAGTTTCAGATTGAAGCCTTTGCGATGGATGCCAGTTTTATCAGGAAAAGCGGGAGCGAAACTTTTGGTTTAGATAAGTTTTGGAATGGATGTGCCGGTAAAGCGGAAAAAGGCTTGGAAGCCTCGATTATTTCGCTGATTGATGTCACAGAAAATGCTTCGCTCTGTTTGACGGTTGACCAAACTGAGCCAAATCCGGTCAACCAAGTTGAAGGGCAGCCGAACAAAACGCGGGTAGACTTTTACGCCGAACAGTTAGAAAAAGTAGCTGTGACCATTTTGAAATATACAAGAATCGGAGTTTTTGACGGCTTTTATGCCAAGCAAAAGTTTGTCGATAAAACAGCCGACTCGGGATTTGTGATGATTTCGAGATTACGCCAAGATGCCAATTTGAAGCATCTTTACAGCGGCGCGCAAAAACCAAAAGGAAGACCGCGAAAGTTTGCGGAAAAGGTTGATTTTCTTGATTTAAGTAAATTCACCGAAGAAGTTACCGAACTTCAGGGTCAAGAGCTAAAACTATATTCGGCAAAAGTTTATTCGCCATCATTGAAAAGAGAAATCAAATTGGTGATCGTCAAATTCAAAAATAAGAGTATTAATTTGTTCTCGACTGATTTAGAAATGTCGGGAAAAGATATTTTCAGATTTTATCGAAGTCGATTTTCAATTGAGTTTTTGATTCGGGATGCCAAACAGTCGGGCGGCTTAAATGATTGTCAAGCGAGAGATAATCAAGCACTTGAATTTCATTGGAATAGTGCGTTGACGAGCGTTAATTTCGCCCGAGGAATGAGTCAAGAAAATGAATCAGAAACACCAAAGAAACCATTTTCGATGAAGTCAATCAAACAACAGTTTTTCAATGAACATCTGCTCAAACTATTTATTTGCAAGTCAGGTTTAGAGCAGAGTTTGATAAAATACGAGGAGACTTTGGCAAGTTTAAGAAACTATGCTGTTATCTTTTCTTAATTCTGTCCGAAGTATTGATTCTTGATATTCGTGTAATTCGTGGCTAATTTTCTTCTGTGCATTTTCGCGGCTAATTAATAATTTCTTTAACGAGTTCCGGTTTCGGCGATTTTTGTTCGCTTATTTTATACGCATTTCGCAGTTTTTCGCTAATTAGATGCCGCTGATTTTCGTCGCGGCAGTATAAAATTCCGAGCGTTTCGCCCGTTTTTATTTCGTCGCCGATTTTCGTTTCACAGGCGAAGCCGACTGCCGCGTCAATTTCATCTTCGGCTTTTATTCTGCCGCCGCCAATTCTGCCGACGGCTTCGCCGATTGCGCCCGCCTCAATTTCCGCAATAAATCCTGTTTTTTCGGCTTTAATTTCAGCTTTGATCAAATTCTCTACTAACAAAATTTCCGGGTCGTCGCAGATTTTCGCGTCTCCGCCCTGTAATTCCACGTTCCGCCGAAACTTTTCCAATGCCGCGCCGGATTCGAGCAAACTTTGAACTTTGAACTTTGAACTTTGAACGGTTTTTTCAATCCCGCACAGAATCAGCATTCGCGCCGCGAGTTCGACGGAGAGTTCGAGCGTCGGGCGCATCAATTCGTCCGATTCGGCGCGCAAAATCTTCACGCATTCGTAAACTTCCATTGAATTGCCGACATATTTTCCGAGCGGCTGATTCATATCGGTTATCAAGGCTTCGCACCGAACGCCGAAATCGTTTCCGGTTTTAACGAGCGCGGCGGCAAGTTTTTTTGCATCATCGAAGTTTTTCATAAACGCGCCGCTGCCGGTTTTTACGTCCAAAACGAGCGCGTCTAAACCTTCC
>JANODL010000069.1:0-5244 GCA_031412675.1 Acidobacteriota bacterium
GCACTATTCAACTTGATTTCGTATAATTTAAGCGCAAATTTAAAAAGTTCTTGAGTTTTGGAGCGGTTTCCGTTTAAAATGTAAAAGTCTTTTGCTTTCAGCGCGTAAGACAAAACCGCGTTCAGAATTAATTTTACAAGAATTCTTCTGCCCAAAGTCCGAAAAGTCTTTATATCGGCGTTTATCATCGGCTAAATTATAAAATCTCGGGCTTGTTCTGTTTGAAAAGTTCTCATATCGAATTTATAAAAAACCAGTAAAAACTAAAGATTAAGGAATAATCTGCTTTTTAATTGTATATTGAATCTGAGTTTTCCAAGACCTGAAATTCGAGAGCAAAAATGATGTTGGATGGAATTGCACCGCAAGATAAAAAAATCAAGCCGCACGAAATAGTTGACTGGCGGCTGAAAATTCTCGTGCTGTTCGGGACGCGTCCCGAAGCAATCAAGCTCGCGCCGGTTATCCACGAACTGAAAAAGAAATTTTTCCAAACCATCGTCGTCTCTTCGAGCCAGCATAAAGAATTGCTCAAGCCTTTTTTGAAAATGCTCGATATTCAGGTTGATTTCGATCTGCGCGTGATGCGAAAAAATCAAACGCCGAACGAAGTTTGCTCAAAGATTCTGGCGAAACTCGATAAAATTCTCGCCGAAGAAAAGCCTGATTTGATTCTCGTGCAAGGCGATACGACAACCGCTCTGGCAGGTGCGCTGGCAGGTTTTAACCGTCAAATCGTCGTCGGTCACGTCGAAGCCGGACTTCGTTCGGGCAATCTTTACAGCCCGTTTCCCGAAGAACTAAACCGCCGTCTCGTGTCGCAGATTGCCAATTTTCATTTTGCCGCGACCGAACGCAACCGCCGAAATCTGCTGGCTGAAGATATTCCGATGGAAAAGGTTTTCGTCACCGGAAACACGGTCGTTGATTCGCTTCAATACATTTTGAAAAACTTAACGCCGAGCAGTAACATCACCGAATTGATTGAAGAAACAAAGGGTTTGAAAAGAATTTTGCTGACCACGCACCGGCGCGAAAGTTTTGGCGAGAAAATGAGCGGAAATCTGAAGGTTTTGCGCGATTTCGTTGAAAAAAGAAAAGATGTTTGTCTGTTTTTCCCTGTCCATCCGAATCCGAACGTGCAGGAAGTAACGAACGAAATTTTAGCGGGCAGAGAAAGGGTCTATTTGCTCGAACCGCTGAATTATCAGGATTTCGTTGCCGTTATGAAAAGCACCTGGTTGATAATTTCAGATTCGGGCGGCGTGCAGGAAGAAGCTCCGAGTTTGGGCAAACCGCTGCTGGTTTTGCGCGAAAATACGGAACGTCCCGAAGCAATCAGAGCGGGCGTGGCAAAACTCGTCGGCGGAAATCCGCGCACTCTGGCGCGAATGCTCGACGAAAATCATTCGGTCGAAACGTGGATAAAATCGGTCAAGGAAGTTTCAAATCCGTTCGGCGACGGCAGAGCGGCAAAACGGATTGTCAAAATTATCGAGGAAAAATTCGGTGCGAAAGTAAAAGGTGCGACGAAGGTTCAAAGAGCTTTGTTCTAAATTTTTTTAATGACTCAAACTGCCCCAAGCAAAAAACATCTTTTGACCGTGCTGGTCGAAGACTATTTTCACGTCGGCGCGTTCGAGAATCTGATCCAGCAGCGAAATTGGTCGAATTTCGAGCCGCGTTACGAGCAGAATACGTTGAAAACGCTTGATTTGCTTGACCAATTCGACACGAAGGCGACGTTTTTCGTGTTGGGTTGGATTGCCGAGCAAAATCCGAAACTCGTTCGGGAAATCGCTTCACGCGGACACGAAGTTGCCAGTCGCGGATTTTATCATCGCAGTTTGAAAAATCTGACAAACGAAGAATTCCGCGAAGATTTACGCCGCACAAACCGCGTTTTGGAAGACGCGAGCGGGCAAAAAATTATCGGTTATCGGGCGGCGGAAAAGTTAAATTACGAAAAAGATTCGTGGATTTTCGACGTTTTGGCGGAAGAAGGTTTTGTCTATGACGCTTCGTTTTTGCCGACCAAAAAGTCCGATAAAAACAAACGCTTCGCGCATCAGATTCACACCAATGGCAAAGCGATCTGGGAATTTCCGTATTCGACGCGCAATCTTGGCGTTGGGCTTTTACCGATTTCCGGCGGCAATTATTTTCGGCAGATTCCATACACGCTGATGCGGAAAGCGGTCAGCGAATGGCACACCGATTTTGACGAGCCGTTTGTTTTTTATTTTCACGTCTGGGAACTCGATCCCGAACAACCGCGCATCAACGCGGCTTCACGCTATAACCGCATTCGGCATTACCGCAAGCTCGACAAGATGGAATGGATTTTAAAGGAAAACATCCAGAAATACGATTTTTGCGACGCGGCGGAGTTTCTGGGAATGAAGAACGATGTTCTTCAAGTCCAAAGTCCAAAGTCCAAAGTCCAAAGTCCAATAATAGAAATCCGAAATCCGAAATCCGAAATCCGAAATCCAATCTCTGTCGTGATTCCGTGCTACAACGAAGAAGCCTCGCTGCCGTATCTGGCAAATACTCTGCGAAGCGTCGAAGCGAATTTATCGGAAAACGGCTTTCAAACGAATTTTATCTTCGTTGACGATTGTTCAAAAGATACGACGCTCGAAAAATTAAACGAGCTTTTCGGGATGCGTGAAAATGTGCAAATCGTCCGTCACGAAACAAATCAAGGCGTGGCGGCGGGTATTATGACGGGAATCAAATCGGCAAACACCGACATCGTTTGTTCGATGGATTGCGACTGCACCTACGACCCGCACGAGCTTGTTAAAATGCTGCCGCTTTTGACGGAAAATGTTGATCTTGTAACGGCTTCGCCTTATCACAAACTCGGCGGCGTGCGAAATGTTCCCGAATGGCGTTTGTTTTTATCGAAAGGCGCGTCGTGGCTTTATCGCCGCACGTTGAAAGCGAAACTTTCGACTTATACGAGTTGCTTCCGCGTCTATCGGCGCAATTCGTTTGTTGATTTGCCAATCGAAGAAAAAGGCTTTTTGGGTGTCGCGGAAATGCTCGGAAGATTAGATTTGAAGGGCGGCAAAATCATCGAATATCCCGCAGTTTTGGAAGTTCGGCTGTTCGGATTTTCAAAAATGAAAACGGCGCGAACAATTTTCGGGCATTTAAAACTGCTCACGCGGCTTTCAAAAATGCGCGTTTTCGGGAAATCCGAAACGATTGAAACTTCATTACCGACAGAGAATCTGAAACCACAGATTGATATTGATAAAAAGATTTAGCCTACGAAATACACGAAATATACGAAAATAATTTTAGATTTCTTTTCGTGCTTTTCGTGTATTTCGTAGGCAAAATAAAATAAAAAATTATGACACCGACATTAGAAAAAGAAATCATCAAATTACCATCCGATCAGGACATTTCGGGGCGAACCTTCGGCGCGGAAGAAATCGCGGCGATTACGGACGTTTTGCAGACGGGCGTTCTGATTACGACCAAAGGCAAATACGGCAAACAACTCGAAGAATCGTTTGCGAAACGGCTCGGCGTGAAATACGCTTACGCCTGTAATTCGGGTTCGGCGGCGGTTCACACGGCGATTGCGGCGATCAATCCGAATCCGGGCGACGAAATCGTGACGACTTCGATTACCGATATGGGCGCGTTGACACCGATTATGTTTCAAGGCGCGATTCCGGTTTTTGCGGACGTTTGCCCGAAGACTCTGAACGTCACGGCGCAGACCATTGAAGCGGTTTTGAGCGAACGCACTAAAGCGATTATCGTCACGCATCTGTTTGGAAATCCGTGTGTAATGAGTGAAATTATGGAACTCGCCGACGCTCGTGGCATTCCCGTCATCGAAGACACGGCGCAGTCGCCATTGGCGACGGTTGACGGAAAATACGTCGGCACAATCGGAAAAATCGGCGCGTTTTCGTTTCAGCAAGGGAAACATTTAACGACCGGCGAAGGCGGAATTGTTGTAACAAATGACGACGAAATCGCGCGTCGAATGTATCTTTTCATCAATAAAGCGTGGGGCTACGGCGACCCGAATCCCGATCATTATTTTTCGTCTTTGAATTATCGAATGACCGAACTGCAAGCCGCGCTCGCCGTCGAACAGTTAAAAAAACTCGATGCGTGTGTCGAGCAGCGTCAGGCAATGGCGAAAATCTTGGACGAAAAACTCGAAGGCATTGACGGCATCGAAGTTTATCAAGCCGCGCCGAACGCAACGCACGTTTACTGGAAATATTGTTTAAGAGTTGACGACTCGAAAATCCAGGACGGCGCGGTCGGTCTGGCGAAAGCGTTGAAAGTTTACGATGTCGCGTCCGCGCCGCGCTACGTCGTCAAACCGGCTTACAAATGTATGGTTTTCCGCGACCAGAACACGCTCGGCGATTCGCATTTTCCGTTCAATCTGGCGCGTCCCGAAGCCGTTGACTACAACGACGACAATTTCCAAGGCACGATCAAAGGCTTGCACGATGTTCTCGTCCTGCCGATCAACGAAAAATACGAAGCGCAACACGCCGAGTTTTTAGCGGATTCGATTCGTGAAGCCGTTGAATCAGTCAGAATTGCAGACGCAGTTGCGAGCGATGATAATTGCGTCGTCTGCGGCGGCAATCGTTGTTTCGAGAATTAAGGAAGTTAGCCACGAATTACACGAATATCACGAATAAGAAAAGAAAATAATCTTTTTTAGATTGTTATATTGATTTTGTTTTTCATTCGTGACATTCGTGTAATTCGTGGCAAAAAAAACATTATGAACAAATTAAAATTTGCACTTATCGGAACGGGCGGAATTGCCCAAACTTACGCGCAGGCGTTTCAGCAAAGCGATTGCTGTCAATTAGTTGCGGTTGCCGACATTAATCAGGAATCGGCGAAAGCGTTTGCCGAACCGTTCGGCGCGAAGGCGTTTGCGGATTATAAAACTCTCGCCGAATCGAGCGAGATTGATGCCGTGATAATTTCCACGCCGCCGAATACGCACCCGGAAATTGCGATGTATTTTATGAATCGCAAGGTCAATGTTTTGTGCGAAAAACCTTTGTGTTTGTCGGTTGCCGAAGCCAAACAGATGATCGAAACGGCGGAAAAAACCGGCGTTGTATTCACGATGGCGACGAAGTTTCGTTATTGCGAAGATGTTGTCAAAGCTAAAGCGATTTTGGCTTCCGGCGTTCTCGGCGAAGTCGTCCAGTTTGAAAATGCGTTCACCGCCAA
>JANODL010000070.1:0-22601 GCA_031412675.1 Acidobacteriota bacterium
AAAACTATTTTCAATTTCAAACAACTCTTTGATATGATGCCATTGGCTATCGGTCAAATCACTCGGATATATTTTCTTTTTCACACATTAAAATCTACCCGAACTTTTGACCATAGCCTACTTTTCAAACAGTCTCTAAGAGACAGTAATAAAGAAAATTTTCGAGACTTAAAAAGGGCAAGTATTTTACTGCTTTCCGCTTGTAAGGATGGGCAGACCACGAAAGATGGGAAAAATAGTACTGATAATTCCATTTTTACCAAAGCTCTGCTTGATGCATGGAATAATGGAAATTTTTCCGAAAGTTATGTTGAATTTCACGAAACAATAGCTAACAATCTCGAAGTTGCTGAAGTGAACCAAAATCCTAATTTGCATATGACAGGTAAAATTATTGCGGCTTTTATGAGACAAAAACCTTTTACTTTACAATTTCCGTAGTGAATTTTTGACGTATTATCGCTAAAAAATTAATTTCTGCCGGTAGGTTAATTAAAATTCTATCTTTTCGCCTAATTTTGTAGAATTTCTCTATATAAATTTTCCGTTTGTTCAATCATTCTGTCTAAAGAAAAATTTTTTTCAGCGAATTTTTGTGCTTTCTTGGCAAAAGTTTCGCATTTTTCTGCCGACTTTAGAAGAATTTCGATTGCCTCCGCAAGTTTTAATGGTTCTTTAATTGGAACGAGCAGTCCTGTTTCATTATTTCGCAGAAGTTCTTTTGCGCCTTCGGTTTCGGTTGAAACAATCGGGATTTTGTTTGCCATTGCTTCGAGGATGGCGAGACCGAAACTTTCGGAATGCGAGGCAGAAACGAAAATGTCGAGGCTGACGAGCAAAGTTTGAATGTCTTCAATCCAATCGAGCCATAGAAAGCGTTCTTTGAGATTGAAGACTTTGACCAGACGTTTTAGTTCGCGGCGAAATTGCCGGTTTGTCGAATTATCTTTGCCGATAACGACGAAAAAGGCGTTATCGCTCTGCTTGGCGATTTCATTTGCGGCGAGAACAAAATCGCGTTGACCTTTTAATTCTTTGAGTTCGCCGATTGTGCCGATAACCTGCGCGTCAAACGGAATATTATGGAGAAAACGAAATTCCTCGCGCAGTTTTGCGCGGGTTTCGTCGGTCAATTTTTTGGCATTGATGCCGTTTGAGATAAGTTTGATCTTTTCCTTCGGGAAAATATTCCGCAAATTTGCTTCGACGGCAGAAGATACGGCGATTGCGCGTGAGAGATTTCCCAAAGCGAATCGGTGAAACGGTTTCATCGGAAAAAGAACGTGACGCGTTAGAACAAATTTCGCATTTTTTGAAGTGCGGCAAACCAGACTTGCCGGAATGTAGTCGCGGGCAACGTGTGCGTGAACAATGTCAATATTCTTTTTATTAACAAAATTAGCGATTCTTTGGGCGCTGAAAATTCCGAAGGCATTTCGGATCGAAGAATGAAAAATATTCTCCGGCGGCAGAAAATCAAATTTTTCCTGCCATTCATTGGTCGGGCGAAGCACAACAAAAACTTCGTGTCCGCGCATCGTTAACCCGCGTGTCAAATCAACCAGATGACGCTCGCCGCCACCGAAAGTTTTTGCTGATGAAATATGCAAAATCCGCATTGAATAAATCTTTTCACGTTGCAGACAAATTTAGCAAATAAAAAAGGCACGCTTTACAAAGAAAGCGTGCCGTCGAAGGTTTTTCCGATGAGGAAAAACTAAAAATAAAGTCTTGCTCCAAGCTGCATCTGGAAAACCTGACTTCCGGGATTTAATCCGGCGAGGTTAAGTTTGCCAAAATTTGTAGCTGTCGGTGTTTGTTGAATAATTCGCCCAAAGTTTATGTTCGTAATACCATCGAGACCGCACCGCTGATTTGTCGCAAGCACGTTTGATGCGGCACAATAGTTCGTTGTTGCAGTTCCGCTAATTTGCAAATTTGAACGATTGAGAACATTGAAAAATTCCGCCGAGAATGACAAACGACGATTTTCGCCAAATTTGAAACTCTTCTGAACGCGTAAATCAATATCATACAATGGGCGATTGATGAAATAATTACGTCTGCGTTCAACGCCGGGAACAATCATCGGGCGTTCGTTGTTGTTGCCGTCGCCGTTCAAATCTACGCCGACGCGGCTTTCAAACGGACGACCTGAACGAAGACGAATCGCACTCGAAACTTCAAATCCATACGGCAGGAAGAAAACCGGATTAGCGACGAATTGGTGACGACGATCCAGATTCGAGAGATAGTATTCATTCGTCAAATCATAAGGATTATCATAAAGCACACCGCCTGCATCACGTTCATTATCATCATCGGAAGTTGATTTTGAAAGCGTGTAAAAAGCGTTCACACGTCCCCATTTTCTAATGGTATTAACGCGAAATGTCAAAGCGCGATACAATGAACGGGCTGACGAATCGCGCAATTGAATAGTTCCGACTTGTGTTAAAGGGCGCAAAGCACGATTAACTGAGACACGTCCCGAAACAGGATCAACGCCGGTCGGTCCCGGTAAATTAATGTCGCGGTTGCGTTGCAGATGAACAGTATTTACCAGCGAAAAATCTAAACCGATCGTAATTCCATCGGCGATCTGATGTTCGACTCCGCCGCCCAATTGAAATGACCGCGGATTCTTGAAATCATTCGTGATGCCGACAAAGTTAGCATTTTGATAAATTCCTAAGTTTGCTGGTGGATTTGTAGTTGCCGCATTAATGCTATTTGCAACAGTTCCTAACTGCGCCGTCGTCAAAGTTGGTAAACCATTGAGACTGATAGTATTTAAGTTGATTCCCAAAACAGCAAACTGTCTATAAACCGTATTCGGAGCACAATTATTGAAAACTGTCTGGTTAGTTGCCGCATTTGCACAGGTGGCAGCCGTTAATCCCGTGATTGCTGAATATTGCGGATTATTTGCAAGAAAAGTAAGCACATTAAAAACATTAATGTTGTTGGGATCCGTTCTAACTGCAGTAAATGCCGGCGAACCGAGCGTAACTGATAAATCGCCTGCCGGATCACGGAAATTATTAAACGGGGCGGCAAGTCCGATAAGCGGCGTTCGTGCATAATAAACACCCGTATATGCACGAATAACCGTTTTGCCATCACCTTTCGGATCATAAGCAAAACCGAGACGTGGTCCCCATTGATTTTCGCTGTCAGGAATTAAACTCGGATCAATTCCTTTTCCGCCAAGAAGCGGAAAAGCCGTATTTTTGATCAAATTAATAACTGCCGAATTGTTCACTTCAGCTTCGGGATTAAATTGTTTTTCAAAACGCAGACCGTAATTGAGAGTAAATTTCGGTGTTACGCGCCACGCATCTTGTCCGAAGAATGAAAGTTCTCGAACCGTATAAGCGGCGGCAAGATTTCCGATTTGTTGATTATAACGAGATGTTAATTGATCAAATCTGCCGTAAAAAGGTGCGTTAGGATTAGTAACATTTCGGGTTGATGATAAAGCATCTAAAATTCCAGGTGTGCCGCCTTGTAATCCCGCAAACGTATAAACACCTGTTTGGTTAAATCCGAATTTTTGATCAGCAAAAATGTTGCTGAATTCACCACCGAATTTCAACGAATGATTACCTGAAATGACAGTTAAACTATCGGCAAACTGTGTTCGTTTATCGAATTGTGTAGTCGGCAGAAAGTTTCTTGTTCCGTAAATGCCAATCGCCGTATTTATGTTCGCAATGATCGCGTTAGGAATACGTGGACGCTCTTCATAAGCATACTGAAAGCGAAATTCATTGATGACATTTGATGAAAGTGTGCTGACCAATTGTGAAACGACCCCGTGATTGCGATTTTTTTCCGTTCCGTTAGTTGAAAGCGAATTAGTGGTGGTCGGATCAAGAGCAGTTTCTCCCGTAGCAACCGCATTTAATGCTTTGTTGTCGCTGAAACTGTAGCGGACATTAAAACGATTTCTATCATTTACATTCCAGTCAATTTTGCCTAAAAGCACTTTAGCATCATTGGTTGATTGATAGGGAACTTCTAAGGCGCGATAAAAATTGAAAGCCTCGGTTTGAGAAGCAGTCGGAGTTAAACCTGCTAAAACATTATAAAAAATTTGACGCGGAGCTCTGAATCGTTGTTGCTCGTATGACGCAAAGTAAAAAAGTTTGTCTTTTATAATCGGACCGCCGACTGAACCGCCGAATTGTTGTTGTGTCGGGGCGAGTGTGGCATCAAGACCTGTTACCCCATTGATAACGATTTGATTTAATCGTTGTTCCGCCAAAGCCCTGGCAAAGCTGTTTGGTCTGGCAAGTTGTTCAGGACGAATTACATAAAATGCCGAACCGCGAAAATTATTTGTGCCGGATTTAGTAACGACATTGATAATGCCTCCCGAACTGCGCCCAAATTCTGCCGAATAGCCGGCAGCGACAACCTGGAACTCACGAACGGATTCTTGGGGAAGTGTCGGAGCGGCGTTTGATCGTTCACCGCCGCGAATACCGCCAAAAAACGGCTGAGTAAAGTCAACCCCATCAACATTAATGTTAAAGTTAATGCCGCGCTGACCCGAAATCGAAATTTGTCCGCGGGAAGGATCAATTTGTGCGCTTGGCGTTAATGTTGCAAAGTCCTGAAACTTGCGCCCGTTAATCGGTAAAGTAGAAATTGACGAATCGGTTTGAACAGCGTCAAAGTTACTTGTCGTAGTCTGAACGCCTTCCGCCGTAACAGTCACTTCAGCACCGACAGTTCCCGCGCCAAGGGTAACATTGGCATCAACCGTTCTTCCAACAAAAACTGTTACGTTAAGCGTTTGTTCGGCAAAATTAGTAGCCGTTGTTTTAACTATATACTCACCCGGCTGTAGTAAGACAAAACGGTAAAGTCCGTCATCACTCGTAGTTGCTGTCTGAGTTGCATTTGTGTCTTTACTTGTCAGGGTAACTGTTGCATTCGGAACAACTGCACCGGTCGAGTCGGAAACGACACCGGTAATTGAGCCGGTACTGCCCTGCGATTGAGCAAAAACAGGCGCGATGCTCAAAAGCAAACAAAAAATGGCTGTTGTTAAAAATTTTATCGAAAAATTTTTATTCATTTATCTTTTTAACCTCGATATTTAATAAAATCTATAGAACAAAATTGCTTAATATATTTAGTAATCTACGCAAAACTATCTTGAATTTCGGATTTTACATTTTGATTTTTGGATTTTCTTCAAAAAACCTCGACAAAATTAAAACCAAAACTTTCAGGATAATTTCACAAAAAAAGCCTAATTGTTGAATTAACACACTATTATCATATTCATAATTTAACTTATGAAAAAATGCCAAAGGGTAAACACAAGCAGGCGTTTATTTTTAAGCAAATTGAGTTCCGCAAATTTATTTATAAACTTGCTTCATTAGAAACTTATTACTTTGAAGTTAAGTCCGTGTTAAAAGTTTTATTTCTAAGGCGTATAAGCCGCTGCAATCGGGCTATCCGTCAAAACGCCGAATTGTGTAATAAGCACACCCGACTGACTTTGCAAAACATACCAAACGCCCGTCGCGGGTCGAAAAACGGCAATGTCCGATTTGTTATCGCCGTCGTAATCGCCCGTTACCGCAAGATCACCCGAAGCGCCGAACGGCACCGAATAGAACGAGCTGTCCTCGCTTCTCAAGATGAACCACTCGCCGGTTGCAGGTCGCCAAAAAGCCGCGTCAGTTTTGCCGTCGCCGCTGTAATCAGCCGACACGGGTTTGTCGGTCGCCGTGCCGAACCGGAAGGCGTAAACGCTTGTGTTGCTGCTGCGCTGAATCCACCATTCGCCCGAGGAAGGGCGATAAATGGCGATGTCGACACGTCCGTCGCCGTCGTAATCGCCCTGCGCGGTTTTGTCGCCGCTTACGCCGAACTGCAAAATCGTGTAGGAAGTTCCGCGACTGTCAAAACTGTTCCAGATATACCAAACGCCTGTCGAAGGACGAAAAACCGCCATATCGGTTCTGCCGTCGCCGTCGTAATCAGCCGGAACGGGAATGTCGCCGTTTGTCCCGAAAGCGAACGAGCGGTAAATCGAACGCGAATAGAGATGCCAAACGCCCGTTTCAGGTCGAAAAACCGCGAAATCCGTCTTGCCGTCGCCGTCATAATCGCCCGGTGCGAGAATATCGGTCGAAACGCCGAAATTCAAAATCGTGTAGCTCGAATTTGAGCTGTTCGTAACATACCAAACGCCTGTTTCGGGTCGCCAGACGGAAATATCGCTTTTGCCGTCGCCGTCAAAATCGGCGCGTTTGTTTTTGGCAATCGCCAATCCGGCAACCGGCGCATCGGAAATATTGTTGTCAATATTAAACGTCACGCCGCCCCAAGTTTCATTTCGCGGTCCGAGCCATTGATGAATTCTTTGATGATTTGTCCAGAAAGTATCGGGAAGCGGTGCTACGCCCCAAACACTCATAACATTATTCCAACGCGCCAGCCAGACAATATCCGGCTGACTTGCCTGCGGCATATTGATCCAATCGCCGTTCGCGTTAAAAGGCGAACCGTAAACACCCGAAATATAGCCGAGTTCCTTCAAACGGTCAGTCCAGCCTTTCAAGAAGGCTTTCGTCGGAGTCGAACACGCACCGGTTCCGCTGAGGTCGTCGTAACGCTCCATATCGTAATAAAGCACCGTGCCTTGCGTCAGCCCGAGATTGTTCGCATCCGTGATGGCAATGTCAGCTTCGCCGCGTCCCTGCTGTTCGGCAACTGCCGGATCGGTGCTGAATTTCGCCGAAGTCGTGCTGACAGTGCAGGGTGATTGATAACCGACCACTGTCGGAATTAATCCCCAACCTTGCGCGGTTATGCTATTGACCCAAGCCGCCGTCAATTGCGCTTGCGAACAGCCGCGATTTCTTCCGCTCATATAAATGTTGACATCATAAAACGGCGAATTGTTCCACCAAGTCTGCATTTGTGCAACCGTCGCCGCCGTACATTTATCGAAACCGCGATTCAAACTAATCCGCGTCGTGCCGTTTGGCGGCGCGGCAAAAACAGAATTTTCCGCCTGTAATTTGGCGTTTAATTTTTCGATTCGGATAAGTTCTTTAATGCTTGGCGGCGTGATTTCTTTCGATTCGTTAAAAAGTTTTGTTTCCTGCACACATCCGATTTTTAAGCCTTCACAATTTCCGTCGGTTTTCAAAATCCATTTATCATGAGTTTTTACGCCCGAAGCATCATCATTTCGGCGCATTTCAACCACACGTTCCTTAAATTCCCAGTTTTGACGATTGTCCGAAGATTGATAAAAAACACTTCCCGAAAAATTTGAACTTGTCGGCATACGAACCGAAACAATGAGTTCGCCGCTAGAACTAATTTTAAGCGAAGCATTTTCCAAATCGGCTTCCGGCAAATCTTCATTTCTTAGTGCAATCGGCGTTTTTGTCCAACTATTTCCGCCGTCTCGGGTTTGGATAAGCGCAAGACGGAGATTTTGATTGTCGCCTAAAATAGCCGAACCATTTGCTGCGTTCTCAAAATAAACTGCGCCGATTTTTTCCGAAAAATCTTTCGGCAGTTGAATTTCGCGCCAGCTTTCGCCGTTTTCGTCGGTTCTAAAAAGCGTGTCGTTTGTGTAAGCAATACCTGATTTTTCGCCGAAAACCTGAATGTTTTTGATGTTTGAACTTTTTGTTGGCGAATTGCGGTCTTTGAAATACGGCTCTTGAAAAGCGGCTTCAAACCGACGCGGTGTGTTTCCGGTGGCAATGTTAAAAACAACGCCTTCCTGCGCTTCTTGCTCTTGCAAATTAAACGCTAAAAAGACAATCGAAAAAACGGCTGACAAAAGAATGAACAAAAATTTTCGCATATCTGAACCCTTTAATTTAAAATTTTTAGTTAAGAAAGACTTATGGTTTGCAGAAAAAGTATAGCGTATTGAAATGGCTTTTGGCTAGAAAAAAAACCTGTGATTTACAAAATTTTCGCTTTTGTAAATCACAGGGCAAAGAGAAGGAATAATGACTCAGCTCACTATCAGCTCACAAGATGTAGAAGATGTCCCATTTGTAATTTTTTTGTTGTCAGATATTTAAGTGTGTTTTTCGACGGCGTGAACTCAATCGGCACGCGTTCCGTCACTTCCAAACCACCATCGCGCATCGCCTGAATTTTTTCGGGATTGTTTGATAAAACCTTGACTTTTTTTAATCCTAAATCGCGCAAAATCTCGACGCATTGATTGTATTCGCGTAAATCAACGCCGAGTCCGAGCCGTTCGTTTGCCTCAATCGTATCGGCACCTTCGTCTTGCAATGCGTATGCACGAATTTTATTGATGATGCCGATGCCGCGTCCTTCCTGTTGTTGATAAACAATTGCGCCGCGTCCTTCTGTTTCGATTAATTCCATCGCCCGATGAAGTTGCGGACCGCAATCGCATTTAATCGAACCGAACACATCGCCAGTCAAACACTGTGAATGGATTCTGACCAGCGTCGGAATATTTTCGTCGAATTCGCCTTTATATAAAACGACAAATTCTTCGTCGCTGATTAAAGAACGGTAACCGGCAATGCGAAATTCGCCGATTTCGGTCGGAAGTCGAGATTCTGCAACTTTTTGAATGCTCGGAACGTCTTTAAAGAACGGCGCAACGGCGTTATGATTTTTGAAATTTTCGACAAACATATTGATTAATAAATTCCGCTCAAAGGATAAAAACCCCAAATGTGCGGTTTATGCGTTTTATGTAATCATATTTAAGCAACGAATGTCAAATAACTGATAGACATCCATATTTTCTATCGAATTAATGGATATTTTAGGAAAATTACTGTGAGCGATTTGAGCGATTCAACTAAACTTGACTTTTTTGTAAATTTAGTTTAGAGTAATCGCGCAATTAAATGAATTTTTATTATTTAAAAGCAACAGAGAAAAAGATAAAGGGGGAATTCAAATTATGTCATATTTAGATCATACAACATCAACAAATAAATCGCCGTTCAATCAACGGATTATGGCGAATTTGTCGGTGCAGGCAAGTTGGGTTGATGCAGTTAGCGGAGAAACTATTTTAGTTAAAGGTGTGACGGAAAATGTCGGTGAAACCAGTACATTGGTGAATCTCGAAGTTTTGCCGCCGGTCGGTAGCGAAGTGCAATTGCGGATTTTTGAGGAGGACGAACAAATCATTGAAGTTCCGACTCATGTCATTCGCGTTGAGCGTGACCCGAGCCAACCGTTAGCCGCGCTTTCGATTTCGGATAATCTGAAGAAATGGAAACAAATCGTCCTGACTGCCGCCCAAAATTGGGTAACACGTCACTGGCAGCTAAATTACGAAGAAGAATGGGTTAATTAATCCATTCTTCTTTATTTTTTAATTGGAAAAGCGGAGAGATTTTTGCGAAAATTTCTCCGCTTTTGATTTTTGATAAAGCAAACGTGAGCCGTCTTGAAAGCATCCTTATAAGAGCAAATGAAAAAAATTATTTCCGTTATTTTAGTTTTAATATTGTCGAGTTTTGTTTTCGCGCAAAGCACCGCCGTTCAGCAAAAACCTCTAACGCAAGCCGAATACGTCCAAATGCTCTATTATTTGCAGAAAAATCCGGGCAAAGCGGACGAATTGATTCAAACAGTCCGCACACGCGGTATCGGTTTTGAATTAACGGACGGATTGCGAGGTTTGACGATTTCCAAAAGCCGCAGTAACGCGGAATTGAAACGCACATTGGAAGAAGCCGCCCGCCGCCGCGCAAACCCTGAAGCCGCACAACTTCCGAGCCAAAAAGAAATCGCGGAAATCTTGACCAAAGCGCGTGAAGCAAATCTTGCGGCGGTCGAAGAAATGCCCGATTTTGTCGTCAAACAGCAAATTCAGCGTGCTGCCGCTTACGCCGGAACAAATAATTTTCGCAATCTCGACCGTCTGGTGGTTGCGGTCAGCTATCGCGCCGAAGGTAAAGAAGAATACAAAGTTTTGTCCGTCAACGGCGTTTTGCAAAATAATCCGCAGAATAAAAGTTCCTACGAAGAAACCGGCGGAACGAGTTCGACGGGCGAATTCGTGACGGTTTTGGCGAAAATTTTTAAGACGGAAAGCGAGACGAAATTTGAAATTGCCGACACGGATTTAATTCGCGGACGACGCGCCGTTGTCCTTTATTACTCGATTGAACGCGAAAAAGCCCGGCAAGTTCTTATCTCGTCCGGCACATTTAATGATTCGACAATCACGGGAATGAAAGGCAAAATCTGGATTGACCGCGAAAACTTTCGCGTTTTGAAAATCGAAAGCGAAGCGACCGAAATTCCCGAAAGTTTCCCGATTCGTTCGGCAAAGCGTGTGATTGATTATGATTGGGTAATGATTGACAAGGAAAAATATTTGCTTCCGTCGCTTTCTGACGTGCGTCTGACTTTTCGTGAAAGCAAGCAGATTTACGAATCGAAAAACGTGATTCGCTTTAAGGAATATCAGAAATACGGTTCGGAAGTTAAGATTCTGGACGGCGACGAAGAAGAAGTAAAAGACGAGGAAAAACCGAATCAATAATTAGTTGACCGCGAAATAAGCGACTAGCGCGGGAACAATCAGCCAGAGCAAACCTTTAATCAGAAAAAAAAGAAAACCTGCCGCGCCGAAGCGTTTCACCCAATTAACGGCGGGGCATTTTCTTTTTTTCGGCTCTTCGTTCATTGTTGCTTCATAGAAAATAACTCATTTTGCATAATGTTTTCAAATTAAATGATAATAAGTTTGCCTAAAGTATGAAAAAACAATTTCTGCAATTTACCACACTACTTTTTTGTTTTATTCTTTTTTCGTCCACAGCGTTTGCTCAAAACAAACCGCCGCAGGAACCCGATAAACGTGAGGCTGATTTGCTCGAACTCGTCAAACTCGATAAAACCATCAAATTAGATATTCGTTACGCCCGCACCGATAATTTTGTCGGCAAAGTCGTTTATAACGAAGCGCGGGCTTTTCTTCAACGTCCTGCCGCCGAAGCGGTTGTGCGCGTTCACAAGCTTTTGAAAAAACAAGGTTTGGGAATCGTCATTTTCGACGGTTATCGTCCGTGGACGATAACGAAACTTTTCTGGGAAGTAACGCCTGACGCACAGCGAAAATATGTGGCGAATCCGAAAACAGGCTCGAAACATAATCGCGGATGCGCGGTTGATTTGAGTATTTACGATTTGAAAACAGGCAAGCTCGTGCCGATGCCGTCTGATTTCGACGAATTTACCGAACGCGCTTCGCCCGATTACAAAGGCGGAAGCGCGGAGGAAACGCGCAACCGCGATATGCTTCGGAAATTGATGGAAGCCGAAGGTTTTACGGTCAACGCGAACGAATGGTGGCATTTCGATTATAAAGACTGGCAGACTTATGCGATTTACGACATTCCTTTTTCGATTGCCGGAAGTCTCGACAAAAAGCCGAAAAAACCGAAAATCGAAGAACGCAAGGAATTGAAAAAGTTTTTTGACGAAGCGAATGTGACGGGCGGAATTTACATTTATGATTTGAACAAAAACAAATACACGATTTACGACCGCAAACGAATGGACACGGGTTTTGTTCCGGCTTCGACTTCAAAGATCATTCATTCGTTGATTTTTCTCGATTCGGGCGCAATTGCGGACGAAAACGAAACCTTGAAATGGGACGGCACGAAACGCTCGGTCGAAGCGTGGAATCAAGACCATCATCTGCGCTCGGCGTTAAAGGTTTCGGCAGTTTGGTTTTACACGGAAGTTTCAAAACGCGTCGGGCAGGAAAAGATGCAGAAATATTACGACGCTGCTCAATACGGCAATCGAAACACGAACGGCTTCGGCGTTGATTATTGGAACAAAGGCGATTTGCGCGTAACGCCGCGTGAGCAGATCGAGTTTCTCGTCAAGTTTCATCAAAACCGCCTGCCGTTCTCGCCGCAAGTGATTTCCGTCGTCAAAGACATTCTCATCGAAGAAAAGACTCCGGACTACACACTTCGCGCCAAAACGGGCTGGTCGGACGCATATTCGCCGCAAATCGGCTGGTGGATCGGCTACGTCGAACGCGGCGCAGACGTTTATTTCTTTGCAACCGAAATTGATATTAAAAAAGATGACGACGCGGCAAAGCGTAAGGAAATCACGCGCAATGTTTTGAAAAGTTTAAAGGTTATCGAATAAATTCTTTTAATCAGGTCGAAATTGCAGTAATCTAAATCTATGAGCAGTGTTTTGGAAGCCCGCAGAGATGATAAAACATTAACCATTTCCATTCCGATTGAAGATATGGAAATTGATGAGATAGACGACATTCTCGCCTATCTCAAAATGGAGCTAATCGTCCGAAAAAGTAAGATGACGCAAGCCCAAGCGGACGAATTGGCAGATGAAGTAACTGCTTCTTGGTGGGAAAAAAATAAAGACCGCATTTACAAAATGATTGCCGAGAATGAACAAAATAACGGTCGTTGATGCCAACCTTATATTTTCTTGTCTGATTTCAAAAAGTCCACGAATTTTACGCGGCTTTTTGCTTGAAAGTTCAA
This sequence comes from Acidobacteriota bacterium, assembly GCA_031412675.1. Classification (GTDB taxonomy): domain Bacteria; phylum Acidobacteriota; class Blastocatellia; order Pyrinomonadales; family Pyrinomonadaceae; genus JAFDVJ01. The sequence continues at coordinate 12,546 of JANODL010000070.1, forward strand.
ATTTTGCGACTCCCAATTTTGTTATTGTCGAACTCTTCAAACATTTTGAGAGAATTAAAAAAGCCTCACACTTTTCCGATGAAGAAATATCTGCGTTGCTCACTAATATTGTCGGTCGAGTAAGATTTTATGACGAAAAGCTAATTTCCGTCGGAAGTTGGGTTGAAGCGCACCGTCTGTGCCGCGAAGTTGACCCGAAAGATACTTCATATTTGGCTCTCGCTTTAGAACTAAACGCAAAACTTTGGACTAATGACCAAACGCCTAAAATTGGATTGGTCAAAAAAGGTTTTGATAATTTTTATGAGCCTTAAAATTTGCCCTGAAAAGACGAAGACGCGGCAAAGCGCAAGGAAATTACAAAAAAAGTCTTCCGCGAATTGAAAATTATAGAGTAATATTTTTCAGCAGCTTTTCTAACCTGACAAAGCACTTGTATCTAAAAACTTAATTAAAAGGAGAAACCAATCTATGAGTTTCCAATCTGTTACGCCCGAAAATGAAACACAAAACGCCGAAATTGACCCGCATAAACTTGCCCAATTGATGGATGAATTAAAGTCCGAGCAAAGCCTTTCGATGGCAATTTTGGGCGGCTTAATTGCATCAATCGTCGCGGCACTGCTGTGGGCAGTTATTACATATGCGACCAAATATCAAATCGGATTTATGGCAATCGGAGTCGGGTTTCTGGTCGGCTACGCCGTTAATTATCTCGGCAAAGGCATGACCACGACATTCGGAATTGTCGGCGCGGTATTTTCGCTTTTCGGTTGTATTTTAGGAAATATACTGACCACGATTATCGCCGCTTCGTTGCAGGAAGGCGTGCCGTTTTCGTCAATTTTGATGGCTTTTCTAACGAATCCGACCATCGTTGCGGAAATCTTAAAGGAAACATTCAGCCCGATAGATTTGCTTTTTTACGCAATTGCGGTCTATCAAGGTTACCGAGTTTCTTTCCGCCAAATAGGCGAAGAGGATATTGCCCATCTGCAAAAAGCGCAAAATCCTCCACCTTCCGATCAAGTTTAAAAACGCTGCAATCAGCGAACTTACAAATAACCGTTATTCATTCTTCTTTGCCGTAAAGATTCTCGAACCGAACTCGAAAGGTCGGCGCATATTGAAGCGCGGCGCGTTGATGTTGTCGGTAATTTCGACGCTGTTTGCCGTGAGCGTTGTGCCGATCACGCGTTGGAAAGTCGAAATCGCTTTATTCAAATCGGTTTGCGCTTGAAGCTCGATGGCACGAGTCGAAATCAGCGTTGTTTGACGTTGAAAGACGAGAAAGACGGTCGAAGTTCCGGCGCGGAATTGACGCTGTTCACTCTCAAAAAGCTGTTCGGCTGAGGAACGGGTCGCGGCGGCGGATTGCAGACGCGCTTCCGCCGAACGAAGCGTCTGAAGCGCGTTTCGGACATCGGCTTCGATGGTTTGTTCGGTCTGCGCCTTTGAATTCTCGATCTGATTTCCTTCGGCAAGCGTTCTGCCGAGATTCGCCTTCGCGGTGCGGTTGCCGAACGGCAAAGAAATTGTCACGCCGACGCGGTAAGTCGGATAATCTTGTTGAAGTAAATTTCCCAGCGATTTGAAATAACCGCCAATCAGATTCGGCGGAACACGGCTTTCGCCCGTCGTCGGATTAATTGACGCGGCGGTGGTCGAACCTGCCAAGCCGTTTGCTGAATAACTTGCGACCAAATCAATCTGCGGTTTCGTCTGGTCGCGGAAAAATTTCTCGTTGATTTTGTTGATTTCGGCACTCGTTTTGAGTTGCGCGATTTCCTGCCGATTCGTCAAAGCCGCGTTGATTGCCGTTTCGAGCGGAACTTTCGGCACATCGAGTTCGACGGGCGAAACAGGCACGAGCGCACGCGTCCAAATTTCATTACTGCGGTCAGGCAGCATCAAGGTTTTCAAAGTGTTTTCAGCTTGTGTAATTTGTTCCTGCGCCGTGTAAACATTCTGTTCAAAGGTCGTGATTTGCGCGTTGGCGGCGATAATATCAATCGGCGCGAGAACGCCTTTGGCAACCAGGCGCTGATTGCTTTCTAATTGCAAACGCGCTTGTTTGACGGCATCGATCTGCACTTGAAGATTTCTCAAAGAATACGCCAAATCCCAATAAGCCTGTTCGACCTGCGCGATGACTTCGATGGCGCGCTGGCGAAACTGCGCATCGCTTAAACTCAGATTCTTTTTGGCAATCTCAATCGTCCGCCGATTGTTGTCAATTCGTCGCCCGCGAAAAAGCGGCTGCGTATAAGTCAGTGCCAAAAGCGATGGATATTGCGGATTGAGCGTCGAGTTCTGGTTAGTCGTCGAAGTCCGCGACGACGAAAAATCCGCGCTGTAAATTCCGCCTTGATACGGCGAAAAACCGTTCACGCCGAAACCGCCCGCCAAACTTCTCTGCGTCACCGAACCGTTGGTCGCGCCGCCGATGGTCGAAGCCGTCGGTGTCGTGCGGCTTTCGTAATAATTCTCCGAAATAAAATTCGGATCGTAAACGCCCTGCGCCGCCCGCAAGTTAAACTCGGAAATCTGCACGCCGATGCGCGACGAATCAATATCGTTATTATTTTGCAAAGCAAGCGTGATCGCATCCTGCAAGGAAATCGGCAATTGATTGGCAACATCAACGCCGACGCGGTCAGCCGACGGAAGCGGACGCACCGGAGCTTCAAAATTAGGTGCAATCGGCGGCGGTTCTTCAGGCAATTCAGCCGGCGCAATTCCCGTCGAATTTCCGACTGACTGTTGCGGTGTCAGTGTCGGTGTCGCCGGATTCGTTTGTGTCGGATTCGTTTGATTTGGCGTAGTTGGCTGTTGCTGTTGAGTATTATTCTGCTGTTGCTGTTGCGTCTGCGGATTTTGCTGCTGCTGATTTTGTTGGTTTTGCTGTTGGTTCGGCGTACTGACAACCGGAGGCGTTGCCGCCGGATTCGGTGTCGCAGTCGGATTTTGCGCCGCCGCCAAAACAGACGCGCAGAATATAATTGCAATACTTAAAACTAATTTATTCATATCTAAAGAACCTAAGACTGGAGCGCGAGACCTTCCTCGCTTGCTTTGCTTCGCTGAGCGTCGTTTTTTGACGCGAACAAAACTTTCTTTACTCAAAATTTTTAAGAAATCGAAGCGTTTTTAAGCCGCTTTCCAAGCGACTTATACAAGCGAGCCGCTTGCGCTCCAGTCTTTGCTTTAAAAAAATATTCGACATTTTACTCGGTCGGTCGCGGATCACGAAAATCGTCTTTTACCTTTTCATCCGAATCTTTTTTCGGGGCTTCCTTGCGCCGCGTAAAAAGCGATGCCGCATCGGCTAACTTTTCGGTAATCGGGCGAAACCATCCGCCGACGGGCGCGAATTTTTGATTGAACCGCTGAAAAACGTGCGATTCCTGCGCGTCGTCAAAAAGCGAATAAAAGACCGGAACTGCGAGTAAAGTTAAAAGCAAACAGAGCGATTGACCGCCGACGACCAAGATGCCGATTGAACGGTTGGTCGCCGCGCCCGCGCCGCTTCCCAAAATCAGCGGAATCATCCCTGCAACGAGCGCAAGCGTTGTCATCAAAATCGGACGCAGACGGTCGCGGTTCGCCTGAATAATCGCGTCGTAACGATTCATTCCGCGACTCCGCAGAGTGTTCGTATGGTCAATCTGCAAAATCGCGTTTTTCTTGACGATCCCGAACAGCAGCAAAATCCCGAGCGCGGAAAAGATGTTTAAAGTTTGTCCGGCAATCAATGTCGAAACAAGCGCGAACGGAATTGAAAGCGGCAGCGTCAGCAGAATCGTGATCGGATGAATAAACGATTCAAACTGCGCCGCTAAGATCAGATACATAAAGACGAACGACAGCAAAAACGCATACAAAAACGATTGATAAGCGCGTTGTAATTCCTTCGATTGTCCGGTTACGCCCGCCGTGTATTCGGTCGGCAGATTGAGTTCTTTGACATAACTTTCGAGCTTTGCGACCGCATCGGATTCCGAAGCGTTCGGCGGCAAACCGGCACTCACCGTGACCTGCCGCTGACGATTCAAACGGCTGATTGAAGCCGGACTCAAACCGTCTTCGATTTTAATAAGTTTTTCCAACCCGATAGTGCCGCCGTTGGTCGAAGCAACCGTCAAATACTGCAAATTATTGCGGTCGCGCCGATATGTTTCGTCAGCCTGCAATACGACATCGTATTGTTTGTTATTTTGGCTGAAAGTCGTCACACGCTGTCCGGCGGCGAAAGTGTTCAGCGCGGTTGCGACATCGCCTGCTTTGACACCCAAATCCGCCGCTTTATTGCGGTCAATCGTGATTTGAATTTCGGGCGTGCCGACTTCATTCGAGCTGTCCGGATCACGAAAAGCCGGGTCTTGCTTCATTTTTTCGACTAGCTGATCGGCGTATTTATTAAGCTGAGTCATATCGGGACCCGCAATGTAATAACCGATGCCCGAACCGCCGCGACCTAACCCCAAACTGCCGGAAATCGAAGATGAACCCGAAGCATTTATTCGATAATCCTTTGACTGATATTTTTTGAGAATCGCCCGCGTTTTGTTAATCAATTCGGCTTGCGAAAATTCCCGCTCGGCAACCGGAACAAGGCTGACATTGACATTACCGGAATTGCCGCCGCTGTTGCCGAAACCACCTGCCTGAACCAGCGTATTTCTGACACCCGGAAGCTGTTCACGAACATCGCGGGCAATGCGGTCGAGAATTGATTGCGTTGCCGAAAGCGATGTTCCCTGCGGACCGCGAAGCGAGATTGAAAACGACGATTCGTCTTCGTCGGGCAAAAATGCCATCCCGACCATTTTGAAAAGCGGATAAATCGAAGCAATCACCAAAACGCAAATCAAGACGACCGCCCAGCGGAAACGCATCGAAAGTTTCAAAAGCCATGTGTAAGTTCCGTCAATTTTGCTGTAAAACCAAGAATCTTTAGAGTCGTGGTCTTCAGTCTTTGGTCTTCGGTCTTTGTTTGTTTCCAACATTCCATCGCCCGAATTTTCAAGCTCTGTTTCCGCTTCTCCTCTTCTCCCTTTCTCCTCTTCTTCTTCCTTGCGCGGTTTAATCCAACGTGCCGCGAGCATCGGCGTTAAAGTGAACGAAACGATCAACGAAACGGCAATCGCCGCCGCGCTCGTCAAACCAAACGAGGACATAAACCTGCCGACAATGCCCGTCATAAAACCGACCGGAATAAAAACAGCGAGAAGCGAAAGCGTCGTTGCCAGCACCGCCAGACCGATTTCACGCGTTCCTTCAATCGCCGCTTGAAAAGGATTCATTCCTTTTTCTTCGACGAAGCGGTAAATGTTTTCAAGCACGACAATCGCGTCGTCAATCACGATGCCGACCATCAAAGTCAGCGCGAGCATCGTCATCTGATTGAGCGAGTAACCGAGCGCGGCGATGATTGCAAATGCCGCGATAATCGAAGTCGGAATCGCGAGCGCGGCAATAATCGTCGTGCGGACATTCCACAGGAAAAGAAACACGATAATCGCCGCAAACAGACCGCCTAAAATAAGATGTTCCTCAATTGCGTGAAGCGAATTTTCGATAAATTCCGATTGGTCGCGGGTCACGACAACCTTCATATCGGGCGGCAAAGTCGGAATGATCGTGTTCATTCGCTCTTTCACGCCGTTGATGAGCGCAATCGTATTCGAGCCGGATTGTTTGCGGATACCGAGATAGAGCGATTGCACGCCGTCGAGCGAAGCGGCTGAGGTCGCATCCGCGCCGCCGTCCTGCACACGCCCGATGTCTTTGATTTTTATCGGAAAACCGTTGCGTGTCGTAATGACGATTTCCTGAAACTGATTGACATCCGTTAATTTGCTGATGGTGCGAAGCCCTGATGTTTTCGCGCCTTCGATTAAACTTCCGCCCGGAAGTTCCAAATTTTGGTTGCGAATCGCGTTGGAAACTTCGGTGATCGAAAGGTTAAAAGCCCGCAGCCGCGTCGGGTCAACATAGATTTTAATTTGTCTTTGCCGTCCGCCGAAGATGACGACTTCGCCGATGCCGTCAACCGATTGAATGCGTTCCTGAATATTTGTTTCGACAAAATCGTTGAGTTCGACGACATTGCGCGGCGCACTAATCGCGTAAATCAAAACCGGCATCGAATCGGGATCGGATTTGCGAACCGTCGGCGGGTCAGCCGTTTCGGGCAGACGATTGACGACCGTCGAGATTTTCTGCTGAATTTCCTGATAGGCTTGGTCGGGGTCTTTTTCAAGATTAAAGGTAATCGTCACGTTCGAGCTTCCGCGTGAAGACGACGAACGCATTTCGTCAATGCCCGGAACGGTATTGACCGCGCCTTCGATAATATCCGTGACTTCCGTTTCGATTTCCGCCGGAGCCGCGCCCGTGTTCGAGGTCGAAATCGAAATCGTCGGCAAATCAATTTTCGGAAAACGGTCAACGCCGAGCGTAAAAAAACTAAATCCGCCGACGACCGTTAAAAACATCACGATCACGGTCGCAAAAACCGGACGATGAACACAAACTTCAGCTAACCATTGCATAATTTTTTTTGAGTTTCAGGTTTCAAGTTTCAAGTTAAAATCGCCTTGACCTGAAACTTGAAACTTAGAACTAGAAACTTACTTTTGCGCCTTCGTAAAGTTGCTGTAAATTACTGGTCGCAACCATTTCATCGGCAGCGATACCGTTTAATATTTGAATCGTTCCATTTTCTTCCGTGCCGACCTGAACGGTGCGGAGTTTTGCCACACCTTCGACAATCACGAAAACGCGTTGGCTTTGTGTGCTTTGGTCGTTCAACACCGCTTCTTTCGGGACGAAAATTCCCAAAGTTCCGCCGTCGCGGGTAATTTTGGCGGTTGCAAACATTCCCGTACGAAGCGCGTTGTCGCCGTTTTCAATCTGCGCTTCGACGATTGCCGAACGCGAAGTCGGGTCAATCGAAGGATTAACCGACGTGACCGTGCCGCCGAAATTGCGGTCTTTGTAAGCGTCAACCTGAATCGAAACGCCGCGCCCGATCCCGATATACGGAATGTCGGCTTCGGCAACCTGAATCTGAACTTTGATCGGATTCGTCCGCAGAATCGTGGCAATCGCCGTTGCCGAGGTAACAAATTCACCGACGGCAGTTTGACGTGCGCTGATGTAACCCGAAAACGGCGCACGAACAACCGTATCGGCAACCGCTTGTTCAGCGGTCGCAACTTGCGTTCGTGAGGCTTCGACGTTGGCTTGTGCGCTTTTTATCGCCTGATTATTTTGTTTGGCGGTATTGATGGTCGCTTCGAGGTTTTGTTTGGCATTGTTGACACGCGCGCGCGCCGTATCGCGGGCGGTGCGGGCAACATCACGAGTGGTGCGAAATTGCTCGTAAGTTATCATCGGCGTATCGCCTGACTCAACCAATTCACGATAACGCTGTTCATTAACTTCCGCTTGACGCAAACTAACTTCCGCCTGACGCAATTCCGATTGTGTTTGTTCATAACTGGCATTGGAAGCGCGAACTTCGGGAATTATCGAGGCGTTAAAAGTTCCGTTCGGCGAAAGTCCCAAACGTGCTTCGGCTTGGCGAACGCCGGCAATCGCCTGCGTCACGCTCGCCTTGGCTTCTGCCAGACGAAGCAAAGCGTCTTTATCGTCAATTTTGGCGATGACCGCACCTTGCGAAACGAATTGACCGACATTTGCCGAAACATTGACGACCTTTCCGGCAGTTTTCGGCGCAATGTCGGAAGTTTCATCGGCAACCAAACTGCCCGTTGCCTGAATCACCGACGGAACTTGCCGCGCTTCGGCTTTTGTCTGCGTTACCGAAATGACTTCCTCTTGCGTATTGGCATTGGTGTTGGCTCCGCGCGTTTTCGATTCCGAACTACTGCACGCGGCAAAGAGAGCCGGAATTATTAAGGTCAAGATAAATAATCGGACGGCTGATGAGCGTCCGAACTTAAAAAAATTCATAATATGATTCGCGTTCAATTCGAGAAATCGGTTAAAAGATTTAAATACTTCCAATTTCTCTTCAATGAAAATTAGACAAGTAGTTTTCGGAATCGGTTACAAAAACTTGCCGCATTAAAATATTAAAATTTCAAAGCTATAACACGAAAAACTTAAAAATTCGCTATTTCTTCCCAAAACCTACTCAATTTAAACCTTACAACTTCCTGCAAAGGACAATTGCAAAAAATTGTAAAGCGTAAAAATAAATCGGTCTGTAACCATTTTACGGCTTTGCGTGTCTAAATTGTCGGGAATAAGAAAAAGTTTTTTGAAAAAACAACGTAACGCGCTTAGAATCGTGACTATGGCAAATAATTAAAACTTAATGTTTTGAAACATTTGCCGAACCTTCGACAAGGAAACACGTTTGGCGGACGATTACCAAAATTTACCGGATGCGGATTTGGCGCGGGCTTCGGTGCAAGGCGATGAAACGGCTTTCGGCGAGATTGTTCGTCGTTACAGTCCGCGTGTTTTCAGTTTTTCGTCGCGCTTTTTTCGGCGTTACGATTTGATCGAAGAAGCCGCGCAGGAAGTTTTCTTAAAAGCCTTTACGCAGTTGAAAAATTTTGAAGGACGCGGTTCGCTCGAAGGTTGGTTGACGCGCATTACGGTCACGACGTGCATCAATATTTTGCGTTCGACCAAACCGCAAAACGAGTTGATGGTTTCCGATTTGACCGAAGACGAAACGGCGTGGCTCGACAATAAACTGGCAAATGTTTCATCCGCAAACTATCAAAACGAAGAAGACAAACTGATTGCCGCCGATTTGGTCAGCCGCGTGCTGGAAACTTTGCCGCCCGAAGACGTGTTGATATTGCAGTTGATTGACGGCGAAGGCTTGTCCATCAAAGAAGCTTCGGCAACGACGGGTTGGAGCGAATCGAAAGTCAAGATTAAAGCGTTTCGGGCGCGGCGGCGAATGCGTGAAGCCGTGCAAAAACTTTTGAATGCGAAGGACGGAAAATTTTTAAAAACCGAAAAATCAGTAAAATGAAAGACAGACATATTTTAGAAATTCTTGATCGGGCAGTATTTGCCGAATTGGGCGAAGATGATTTGAAGTCTATTCAAATTCACTCCGCGAACTGTTCGGATTGCCGTCAGGCTTACGAAGCGGCGCGAGTTTCCGCCGTTTTATTAGATGTCCGAGCCGCAATTCCGGCGGTCGAACCATCGGCGTTTTTCCGGTCGAAGATTTTAACGGCAATCCGCGAAAAGCAGAATTTGCGAAAACCGATTGCCGCGTTTCGGCGTTGGTGGCAAGCGTCTTACGCGCTCGTTTGTTCGATGTTGTTTATCGTCGTCACGCTCGCGGCTTTGACGATTCTCGCGCCGAAGTCGAACAGCGAACAGGCAGTTTCGACCTATAATCTTTATTCGACCGATTCGGTTATCCTGAACCAAAATCCGCCGCGTAATATCACAACCGAGCAGGCTTTGGAAGTAATTTATACCGAACGACGTGATGCAGTGAAAAGATGATGAATATCGAAAGCAAAAGTAAATGGCAAATCCGCATTGCGACGCTGAGTATTTTTATTCTCGGTTTTGTCGCGGGCGCGTTTGCGCTGAATGCTCATTATTTATGGTTCGGCGCGGCAAAAGCACCGACCAAACAGGAAAAATACGAAGAAGCCTTTAATAAACTCGGGCTGAACGAAACGCAAAAAACGGAAGTCCAGAAAATCTTTGGCGAAACCCGCGAAAATATTCAAAAAATACGGCAGGAAACCGATCCGCGTTTGCAGGAAATCCGCAATCAAAATGACGAGAAACTTCAAAAAGTTCTCAACGCCGAACAATGGCAGAAATTTCAACAGGAACGCGAAAAAATCCGTGAAGCCGAAAAACAGCCGACACCTTCGCCGCGACCGCTGAGTTTAAAATAACCTCAGTTCGGGATAAGGAATTTGCCAAACGGAGCGCAGGCTGCCAGCCTGCAAGCGTTTGAAAAACGCTCACAACCTCCGAATTTATTCAAGATTACTGAAAAGCAAAGTTCGTGACACCGCTTTGCAAGCGGCG
>JANODL010000071.1:0-44976 GCA_031412675.1 Acidobacteriota bacterium
GGTTGGCGCGTTCTTAATGGGTCCATTGTTTTTACAAAATATAATAAACACAAAAATACCCCCGGGGCTAAGAAGGGCCGTATTTCCACTTCTAATTTACCGCCGTTGTTTACGCGCGGGCTTCTGTTTCTGTTAATTATATTCGTAAAAACCTTTGCCCGATTTACGACCGAGCCAACCCGCGTCAACCATCTTGACCAATAACGGACACGGACGATATTTCGGGTCGCCCAAACCTTCGTGCATCACGCGCAAAATCGCCAGACAAACGTCCAAACCGATAAAATCCGCTAATGTGAGCGGTCCCATCGGATGATTCATTCCGAGCTTCATAATGCCGTCAATGCTCTCACGCGTCGCCACGCCTTCGTAAAGCGCGAAAATCGCTTCGTTAATCATCGGCAGAAGAATTCGGTTGGCGACAAAACCCGGAAAGTCCTGACAATCGAGCGGCGTTTTGCCCATCGTTTCGGACATTTCCTTAACTTTCGCGTAAGTTTCGTCCGATGTCGCAATCCCGCGAATGACTTCGACCAATTTCATCAACGGCACGGGATTCATAAAATGCATCCCGATAACTTTGTCGGGGCGCGAGGTCACGGCGGCGATTTTCGTGATCGAAATCGAAGAAGTATTCGATGCCAAAATACATTCTTCCGACGTTATTTCGTCGAGTTTCTGAAATAACTGTTTTTTGATCTCAAAATTTTCCGTCGCGGCTTCGACAATCAGCGTGCAGTCTTCCAAATCCTCGATATTCGTCGTCGTTGTGATGCGCCCGAGAACTTCTGCTTTCTGCTCTTCGGTCATCGTTTCTTTTTTCACGAAACGGTCGAGACTTTTGCTGATATTCTGAAATCCTTTGTCAACATAATCCTGTTGAATGTCGCACATTATAACGTCGAACCCGCTCGCGGCAGCGGTTTGTGCAATCCCGTTGCCCATCGTTCCCGCGCCGATTACTCCGATAATTTCACTCATTTTATTTTCCCTCAAAAAATATTAGCCACGAATAGCACGAATAACACGAATTATTTTTTCTTTATTCGTGCTATTCGTGCTATTCGTGGCAAAAAAAACTAAATTCTTTCAACTGCCATTGCGACCGAGTTTCCTCCGCCCAAACATAATCCGGCAACGCCTCGTTTCGCGCCGCGCCGTTTCATTTCGTAAAGCAGAGTCGTTAAAACACGGCTTCCCGAATTGCCGATGGCGTGTCCCATCGCGACCGCGCCGCCGTTGACATTGACCAAATCGGGATTGATGCCGAGTTCCTTCATCACGCCCAAGGCTTGCACGGAAAATGCTTCGTTGAGTTCAAAAAGTTCAACGTCCGAGAGTTCCCAGCCGGCTTTTTTGACGGCTTTGCGAACGCCTTCGACCGGCGCGAGCATAATATATTTCGGCTCGATGCCCGAAGTCGCGTAGGAAACGATTCGCGCCAGCGGTTCGATACCGAGTTCCGCCGCTTTCGCCGCCGATGTCACGACGATTGCCGACGCGCCGTCATTGACACCCGGTGCATTTCCCGCCGTCACCGTTCCGCCGTCTTTTTTGAACGCCGGTTTTAGTTTGGCAAGAGCCTCGACCGTCGTTTCGGGACGAACAGGTTCGTCGTAATCCAAAATGATCGGGTCGCCTTTTTTCTGCGGAATCTCGATCGGCACGATTTCGTCCGAAAAATATCCTTTTTCACGCGCTTCGTTCGCTTTGCGGTGCGAATTATACGCAAAATCGTCCTGCGTTTCGCGGGTGATTTGATGTTTGTCGGCAACGATTTCGCCCGTGTTGCCCATATGCCAATTCTCGAACGGACACCACAGACCGTCATTAATCATCAAATCAACGACCTGCCCGTTACCCATCCGAAAACCGTCTCGCGCCTGCGGCATCGCGTAAGGAATATTCGACATTGATTCCATTCCGCCCGCGACGACAAACTCCGCATCGCCGAGCGCAATCGCCTGCGCCGCCAAACTGACCGCCCGCAAACCCGAACCGCAAACCATATTGATCGTCAAAGCCGAAACTTCGGGCGGAAGTCCTGCCTTCAAAGCCGCTTGTCTTGCAGGAGCTTGTCCCAAACCGGCTTGCACGACGCAACCCATAATCACTTCGTCAACATCTTCCGGCGCAATTCCGGCGCGTTTGATTGCTTCTTTCACGACAATCGCGCCCAAATCGGTCGCCGAAAACGGCTTTAACAAACCTTGAAATTTTCCGGTCGGCGTGCGTACCGCGCTGATTATTACTGCTTCTTTTGATTCTGCCATATAGATTTCGTTTTTATAGATAAACTAAATTCTTGATGATACCAAAATTATTTTTGATTATCACACAGGCAAAGGTCAAATTAGTAAGACTTCGTTTATCGTTCCAAGGCTTTCTCATAAAAATAAATTACTTCAAAAAAACAAAACAAGTCGGTATAGTGAGCGGTCGCGAACACCTTTGCGACCTGAAAACTCGAATGACAAGAAACCTGCTCGCGACCGCTCGCTATACTGATTGCTCCACACCTTTTTTATGAGAAAGCCCTGTTTATCGTTCAGGGTTTTTCCATAAAAATTAAAAAAAAGGAAGCAAACAGTTTTTTTAGTGACAAAACTTAAAAAAGCATAAGTTAAATTATCATTAATTGCTATAAACTTTGGTTGAAAAATAATTTAAGTTAAGGCATAATACGAGTCCTAAATCTACATCAACTAAAGGAGAATAAATGATATGGAAGCAGAAATTTTGGCTAATCAGAAAACGATTATCGAAAATCAACAGTCAATCATTGCCAATCAGGTGAAACTTGACAAAATTTTGGAGAATCAGGGAAAAATCGCAGGAAATCAGGATAAACTCGACAACATTTTGGAAAATCAGGCAAATATTGCGGGTAATCAAGACAAACTGGATAAAATTCTGGAGAACCAGGCGAATATTACGAGCAATCAAGACAAACTTGACCAAATTATAGCAAATCAGGATAAAATATTGGAGAATCAGACAAAAATTCTCGCAGCGTCAAACTAATTTGCGTTTTTTAATCCTGAAAGAACTGTAGAGCCGAACGATTTCGTTCTCTACGGTTCTTTCATTTTACCACTCGCCAAGCCGTTGTATTTCCTGAGCCGACCAGCGCAGGGTTTCGCTCTGACGCAGACTCAGACCATACAATAAGCCGATCGCCGCTTTCGGATATTCCTTCGATAATTCGTGAAAATCATCCCGATGCAGACTAGCCAGTTCGCTGTCTTTGACGGCGACGGCATCGGACGTTCTTTCGCCCGGATCGAGGAAGGCGATTTCTCCGAAAACGGTTCCGGGCGGATAATTTGCCAGACGCGTATAATGCCGCTCGGATGTATCGAGATGAATATCAACCTCGCCTTCCAATACGAAAAACAGTTCCGCGCCGAAATCTCCTTCCTGAAAGATCTGTTCGTCTTTTTTGAATTTATGAAATTTCAAACGTTCTTTTAGTTTGGAAAGCAAAGAAGCGTCCATACCCGATAAAATATCAAACAAACTCAGATCACGTTTGCCGTCAGACGGATCGAGTCCGACATTATTCGATTTCAACAATGAATCTTCGGCATATTCCAATGCTTCATCAAGCCCGATAAATGTCCGCACACCGACATCTAAGGCGGTATGACCGACTTCAAGAAGCGATTTTCCGACATCTTGTCCGAGACCGATCTTTTCATGCACCTCGCAAAAAATTATCTCTCCGCCCTCTTTATGAATCCGCTCGACAAGTTGTTGTAAAATTTTTGTTCCGGTCAGATCCACCCGGCGAACCCGTCTCATTTGAAGTATTAACCATTGAGCTTGTTCGAAAAAAGGCTCCAATTCTTCAAATAAGCTGTCGGCTGTAGCAAAGAACAGATCGCCTTTTAATTCGCAGATGACGATTCGTTTGCCGTGTTCTTTTAGAATTAACCGCTGATTTTTAGGTCTTTGTATGACCGAATGAAATTCCGAACCGAAAAAACGGCGATGAATGACCGACTCTTTGACCTGATTGCGCAGATACATAATTATGGCAATCAAAACACCCAAACCGACAGCGACCATCAGATCATAGATCACTGTTACAGTAGTAACTAAAATTGCGATGATCGCATCGGAACGCGATTCACTACGGGTCAGCCATTTGAGGATGTCCGTTTCGAACATTCCGAAACTCACGCGAATGACGATTCCGGCAAGGACGGCGATCGGCAAAAGCGCGGTTAAAGGTCCTCCGACCGCGACCAATGCCAGCAGCGATAAACTCGTAAAGACACCAACCCAACGTCGTCCGCCGCTTTTTATTGCCAGAGTCGTAGCTCCGGCAGTGCCTGCGCCGGCTATTCCGCCTGTCAATCCGCTGATGATATGCCCGAATCCTTGTCCGACCAATTCTTTGCGGGCATTATGTCGTGTTCCGGTAGCAACATCGGCGACAACCGAGGTTAAAAGTGTGTTGAGCGATGCTAAAACTGCCAATGCCAAAGCCGCAACGATCAACATTCCCCAGGGCAGAGAGCCGACTGAGGAAAAATCGAAGCCGAGATTTATCGAACTAAGCGCAGGTAATTTCCCGATTACCCAGTTTGAAGGAATCGGACCGGATGAAAACATTGTCAGAATATGAAAAAAAACAGTTCCGCCGATCAATCCCAATAAGATTGCCGGAACTTTGCTGGTCAGGCGCGGAACTAAAAAGGTGATGGCGAGCGTGACAAATGCCGTCAGCCACGGAATTGCGAACATAAACGGTGAGTTTAACTGATTTCTTCCGGCTGAAAGGGGAGCGATTTGTGAAACAAACATCAATATTCCCGCGCCGCTGAGAAATCCGACGACGACCGAATAAGGAATAAATTTTATCAATATACCGCCGCCGGAAACTCCAATAATTATTTGGATAATTCCGGTCAGAACTACGAGGACGATCAATGCAGGCAGTATATTTCCTTCCCCGATATTTCCGGCAATCAAACCCAAGGCACTGCCGAGCAAAATAAGCATCGGCGGGGTTGGTGAACTGACCAAACCGCGTGTTCCGCCGGAGATACCTGAAGCCATTGACAAAGCGATTGCACATAAAAGACCAGCCATTGCTCCAATGGCGGCTGAAACGCCGTGCGGAGCTAAAAGTGCCACCCCAAAAGCCATAGATTGCGGCAAAAGCATAGTAGATGATGCCAAACCGCCCCAAACATCGGAGATCGAAAAGCTGGTTTTGACTTTACTCGTAAAATTTTGCATTTTTCGGAATGTTACCTTGAGTTGGAAATTTATTTAAGCATTAAAATATAAAGGTTGTAACATATTTTTTACTGCTTATAAATCAATAATTAAACTAAAATCGAGCCATCCAAAAATTAAACGATTGATTTTGATTTTTTTACTTCGGAAGAGATGGGAAAATTATACCGATTCAAATGAAGTTGTGCGTATTCAACAGGTCAGAACCGTCTGCGGTAGCGGGCGGGTAAATGTTGTGCGAAGAACCCGCCCGCTACCGCAGGCGGTTCTGACAATATGCACTATTCAACTTGATTTCGTATTATTACCAACAATCTGTGAAATTTATTGGAAAACTGCGAATAAATGACAATTTCAGAAACTCGGCACTCAAGACTATTTTGCGAAACTCCGCCAGAAACCTTCGATCTCGGCGAATATCTCGGCAACAAACTTTTCGAGAAGCAAAAGGCTTTTGCTTTTCGGCAATTTTGGTGCGGGCAAAACGCTTTTCACAAAAGGCGTTTTATATACGCTCGACTTTGATTTTGACGAAAAGTGGTTTGATTATCTTTCTTTTAATTTCGCTTCGATTTGTTTGCGGCTCATAAAAACTGATTTAAATATTTCCCGGCGCGATCCCTTCCATTCAAGAATATCGTTTGATTTCGGGTCTTTCAGACCACGCCGAAAAATTTTGTAGTTGACACCGAGCAGATCGGTAAGCTGGATGAAACGCGCCTTCAGAAAACCGAAGTTCTTCAAACAAAACAGATATTTGCTCAAAGTCGTGCGCTCGACGCGCCAGTTTGAAGACAGCTGTCCGGCGCTTTTGTTTGATTTGTGAAGCACGCTGACTTCGGGCGAAAACCGGATTTCATAACCGTTGTTTGCGATCTGCCAGCAAAAATCGAGATCTTCGGCAAACATAAAATAATCTTCGGGAACCGCGCCCGCTTTGTTAATGGCTTCGCGCCGCACGAGCATAAATGCGCCTTTTACCCAATCAACTTTTCGGGAAACATCATGCGCGAACCAATCGCCCGCAAACATTTCGACAATTTTTTCTCGTTTATAAATCCTCTGCAGCCCGACAGCATCAACGAAATTTTTCCACGCCGTCGGAAAATGAAAACAAGTCGTCTGCAAACTGCCGTCGTCGTTATGGAGTTTGACACCCAAAAGCCCGATTTGCGGATTTTCTTCAATGATTTCAAGTGACTTTTCCAAACCTTCAATGGTTGCCTGCGTATCCGGATTGAGCAGTAAAACATAATCGGTGGCGGTTTGATTTATAACCTGATTGTTGGCTTCGGCAAACCCTTTGTTATCGGAATTGGCAACCAGTTTTACAAAAGGAAACTCTTTTCCGACAAGCTCGACCGTGTTATCAGCCGAATTGTTATCAACTACCCAAACTTCCCAATTTTCAGGCAAATCCTTTAACATTCGCAGGCATTCGCCGATTTCCGCAGAACTGTTCCAGGTGACGATTGAGATGGCGACGGTCGGCATTGTTTTTACAACGGTCTGCAATTTTAACTTTATTTTCGGCGTTGAAATAGTTTTCATAAAAGTTTTATGTGATGTTCCTCACAAAAAAAACTCCGAATGTCAGTATTTTGCCAAATTTCCGGTAAAATTAACATTTTATTCCGGACTTGCAACGATCAATTTCCACTATCCACTATTCTTCGCCGATGTCTTCGTTCCAGATTTCGGGATTGCTTTCAGTATAGGTTTTGAGCATTTCGACACATTCGGCGGAATTTAGATCAATCACCTCAACGCCGTTTTCGCGGAGCCATTCGATTCCGCCTTGAAAGTTGACCGATTCGCCGACGATGACCGTGCCGATGTTGAATTGCCGGACAAGCCCCGAACAATACCAGCACGGCGCGAGCGTCGTAACCATAATTTTATCGCGGTAGTTTCGCTGTCTGCCGGCTTTCCGAAAAGCGTCGGTTTCGCCGTGAACCGACGGATCGTCTTCCTGAATCCGCCGATTATTTCCTTTGCCTAAAAGATTTCCCTCGCAGTCAAACAACGCCGCGCCGATGGGAATTCCGCCTTCTGCCAATCCCTTTTTCGCTTCTTCAATCGCCACTTCGAGCATTTTTTTGTAATCATTCATCAGAGGTATTTTCAATTATCGGCTTGCCAAATCGCAAATGGCAAATCTAAAATCGCAATTAATATATGTCTCAAAACTTTCAGGCGGGCGATTATTTAATCTTTCAGATCGAAAGCGGTTACGGTCTTTTGCGAATCCTGGCGATTGACGATGCGGGCGGCGAAAAGGTCTGGCATTTGGCGGCTTATAACGAGTTGTTTCTCGATATTGAAACGGCTGATGCGGCATTGGCAAATCCGTTGAGCTTGACCGTGAGCGTTCCGCACGTCGCGCTGACGAACCGCGCGTTTGAAGCGACGCAAGTTGCGCGGATGTCGAATGTTGCTTTGACGGATGCGGAATTGAAGCCTTTGGAAATATTTAAACAAAGCGAAAAGGCGGAAGTTTCCGACCGTTCGATTCGTTTGATGCTCGGTTTAAGATGATTTGCGTATAACTTTTTCGCTTAAATGTTTGGTCGTATTTTCCGTGACGCTGGTCGGCACGAGGTTGCCCAAATCGGCTTCGTTTAACAGCTGTTTGGTCGGCATTCTTTCAAATTGCTGCGGCTCGGTTTCGTGGATTATTTGATTTTCCGCATCATCTTTGCGCTTGTTGAAATGTTTCCGCAAAAGAATTGTCCGCCAGAATGTCTGCACCTGCCAAGCGGTCATCGCCGTCAGAAAACCTGCCGTGACATAGATTATCAACGGCGTATCTTGCTTTCCGAGAAAGATCGAATAAAGCAAAATCGCGAGCGTCAGACTCGTGATTGCCGTCAGAAGATTGAGAAACAGATTGGCTTTGAGATGTTCTTCGGGCTGAACCTTCTTTTTGACGGGCTTATCGTAATCGTGCAGATAATTGCCGCATTGACGGCAATAGGTTTCGGGCGATTGGTCGGCTTTTCCGCATTTCGGGCAAAACATATTTCGATTTTGGATTTTAGATTTCGGATTTTGGATTTATTAATATCACAAAAGTAATTATACGGCGAAAACTCTTGAAATGTTTTTAGTTTAAAAAAGACGCAATAAAATCTAATCATTTTCAAATCCGAAATCCGAAATCTAAAATCCAAAATTATGATGTTACGCTTTTCTGCGTTTCAATTCCTTGTCAATCATTTCCAGTTCGCGGCTCATCATTCCCTGCACGGACGTATTTTCGCGGGCGCGGCGCGTTAAATACGGCACGGCATCTTTGACCGGACCGTAAGGCACGTATTTCGAGACGTTGTAGCCGTTTTTGGCGAGAACGTATGAAAGATTGTCGCTCATTCCGTAAAGTTGTGAAAAGAAAACGTGCGGATGATTGTGCGGAATGTTCTTTTTCTCCAACTTTTGCGCGAGTAATTGAACGCTTTTTTCGTTGTGCGTGCCGGCAACGAAAGCGATTGTTTCGAGGTTGTCGAGACAATATTCGACCGCCTCATCATAATCGCGGTCGGTCGCGGCTTTGTCGGGCTGAATCGGCGACGGATAACCGATTTCTTCGGCGCGTTCGCGTTCTTTTTCCATATACGCGCCGCGCACGAGTTTGACTCCGTAAATGTATCCTTTTTCCTTCGCTTTTTCGTGCGAGCTTTTCAAAAACACCAAACCGTCGGCGCGGTAGAGTTGAATCGTCGTAAAGACAATCGCCTTTTCGGTGTTGTATTTCTCCATCATATTTTCAGCCATCAAATCAATCGCGTTTTGTATCCAAGTTTCCTCGGCATCAATAAAGACAGGCTGATTGAGCGAATGCGCGTATTCGCAAATTTCGTTGACGCGGGTTTGAATTCTCTGCCATTTGGCTTTGCTTTTTTCAGGTAATTCGATGCCCGCGCTGACTTTTTCGAGCGTTCCGTAAGGCGCGATGCCCGAAACCTTGAAGACGGCAAAAGGAATATTCTCGTCCTCGTTGGCGCGCTTGATGGTCAGAATAATTTCGTCTTTGGTGTGTTCAAAATCCTCTTCTTCGGATTTTCCTTCGACCGAATAATCGAGAATCGTCCCGATGTGCGATTCGCCGAGTTTTTCAATCGTTTTCTGGCATTCTTCAATCGTTTCGCCGCCGCAGAATTGCTCGTAAACCGTGTATTTTATCAATCCCGAAACGGGCAAACCGATTGATAACGCAAAATTGGTCATTTTTGTCCCGAAATTGACCAGCGACGGTGAACCCATCAATTTGAAAAGCCGGTGTTTTTCTTTGAGTTCCGACGTGGTTTTGTCGGCAAATGCGGTTGCCGTATCCTGAAAATCGAGTTTGAATTCGCTCATAAAAACTATAATTTATCACAGAGCCGCAAAGAACTCAGAGTTTATGAGCAGGCTTTTAAATTTTGCAGCGTTGTTTCTTTCAAAATTTTGCCGTATCATTTTTATTTTTGCTGTGAATCATCTGTATTCTTTGTGTTCTCAGCGGCAAAACGAATTTATGAGTAAAGGTATTACAAAACGCAGCGAAAATTATTCGGAATGGTATAACGAAATCGTCAAACGCGCCGATTTAGCGGAAAATTCCGCCGTGCGCGGCTGTATGGTGATCAAACCTTACGGCTTTGCGATCTGGGAAAAGATGCAGCGTGCGCTCGACGATATGTTTAAAGAAACAGGGCATCAAAACGCATATTTTCCGCTTTTCGTGCCGAAAAGTTTTCTCGAAAAAGAAGAAGAACACGCCGAAGGATTCGCCAAAGAATGCGCGGTCGTCACACATTATCGTCTAAAAGCCAACCCCGACGGCAAAGGTCTGGTCGTTGACCCGAACGCCAAGCTCGAAGAAGAGCTCATCATTCGCCCGACGAGCGAAGCCGTCATTTGGAACACCTATAAAGGCTGGATTCAATCGTGGCGCGATCTTCCGCTTTTAATCAATCAATGGTGCAACGTCGTGCGCTGGGAAATGCGGACACGCATCTTTTTGCGGACTGCCGAATTCTTGTGGCAAGAAGGTCACACGGCACACGCGACCGAAGCGGAAGCCGTTGAAGAAACCGAAAAGATGCTCGGCGTTTACGCGACGTTTGCGGAAGAATGGATGGCGATGCCCGTGATTCAAGGTGTCAAAACTCCGTCCGAGAGATTCGCGGGCGCGGTTGATACGTATTGCATCGAGGCTTTGATGCAGGACGGCAAAGCCCTGCAAGCCGGAACTTCGCACTTCTTGGGACAAAATTTCGCCAAAGGTTTCGACGTGAAGTTTACCAACAAAGAAGGACAACTCGATTATCCGTGGGCGACGAGCTGGGGCGTTTCGACGCGTTTGATGGGCGCGTTGATAATGGCGCATTCGGACGATAACGGTTTGGTTCTGCCGCCCAAACTCGCGCCGATACAGGTCGTCATCGTCCCGATTCACAAAACTCCCGAAGATTTGGCGGCGATTACTGCCAGGGTCGAGCCACTGATTGCCGAACTCAAAGCAAAAGGGATTTCGGTGAAATACGACGACGACGAAAAACAGCGTTCGGGTTGGAAGTTCGCGGAATACGAACTCAAAGGCGTGCCTGTCCGACTCGGTTTAGGCAGCCGCGATCTCGAAAACAACACAATCGAAGTTGCGCGGCGCGACACTCTGACGAAAGAATCGCGCCCTATCGAAGGCATCGCCGACTACATCGCCGACCTGCTCGACGAAATTCAGACGGCAATCTACGATAAAGCGTTGAAATTCCGCGAGGAAAACACTTTTATCGTTGATACTTGGGACGATTTCAAAGCGCAAATCGAAAAAGGCGGCTTCGTCATGGCACATTGGGACGGCACCGCCGAAACCGAGGAAGCCATCAAAAACGAAACGAAAGCGACGATTCGCTGTCTCCCTTTCAACTCGTCGGAAATGTCCGGCAACTGCGTCTATTCGGGCAAAGAATCCGCTAAACGCGTCGTGTTCGCAAAGGCGTATTAATTCAGGGAAAAAACGTTATCGCCGGGAGCGCACGCTTCCCAGCGTGCAACACCGTTTGAAAAACGGTGTAACGGCGTTTTGGTTTATTCGAGTTGATTGGTAATGAAACGCTCTTTAGATTGCTTCGTTTCACTTCGCAATCTTGCACGCAAGGATGCGTGCGCTCCCGGCGATAACGTTTTTTTTAGTGTAACACTAACGAGAATATTCACTAATCCTCGTAAATAATTTCGCGGCGGTCGTCAATAATCACGGGCGTTTCGGGGCTGTGGCTTTGCGCCCATTTTTCAATCGCGGCGGCTTTTTGCTGAGGCGTTTCGGATGACCGCACGTTTTCGCCGCGTTCGGTTTTCTGCAAAAGAAACTCGACAAAACCCAAAACCTCTTCCTGCGTCGCCCTCGGCAATTGCCGCAATTTGTCCGTGACCTTTTCAGCAACTATCATAACGAGAAAATTATAACACCTTTTTTACATTGATTTAATTGCCGTAAAACTCTAAAAATCGAAATACAAGATGCCGCCGACAAACATTCAAAAAAGTAAAATCTGCTGAGTTAGCCATTATCTTTAAGTCTCCTTTAAGTTTTAGAATTTAATCAATGAAAAATATTACAATATTATTTGTTCATAAATCCTTTTTCTTTTTTTTTCAAAATAATAAGTCTTTGAGTATCCATCTCCAATTTATCTATTAAGTCAGATTTTGTTTCTAATAAGATTTCCAAATCATTTTGGAAATCTGAAATTTTATTGTCCTTCACCAAAAAATATTTTTTAATAAAACGGTCGTAAAAAACATTTATAATCACTAAAATAAACAAGATAAAAAACGCGATAAAAATCTCTTTAACTCCGCCCAAAATTGTTCCGTCAATGAATTTGGAAGTGGAAAAATAAACAAACAAACCAAGTGATACTATGATAAAAGTAAGTCGAAAATCATAACCTTGAAAACTTCTGGCAAAAGTACCCAAAGGTTTTGAAAACTGGTCTTCAAGTCTTTTAATCTGGTCTTCGGTTTTCTCAATTTGATTTTTCATTGATTCAATTTGACCTTTTATGGGTAGCTTGTATTTTTCGTCTTGCTCTTCATACCACTGAGAAATTTCATTTTTGATTTCATCACCAAGAAAAGATTCTAATGTTTTTGCTATCGAAAAAGTTGTTTCATCACAATGCTCTAATTTAAGGTAAACCTGTCTTCGCGCATAGGCACGAACAATATCAGCACTCCAATGTATGGGACTTAAATATCGGGCGATTTCCAGAAAGTCACTAAATGCAGTAGCAAATTCGGGTAAAATTTTATTGATTAATATCCACGTTCGATAATAATTAAGTTCTTCGGGTAATAAACCTTTTAACCGCTCAAGTCCCGCAGCAGATAGCGGATCATATTCACTGACAATAATAACTTCGTCAGTTATATTTGGATTCATAGCGATTTTTGCAAATCTGTCAGAACCAGCCTGCGCGTCAAAAAAAATGTAATCAAATTTATCACTGAAATAAACTTTGATTTCCATTAATGATGCTTGATATGTTTCCCAAGAATCCTCGAATAAATCAATGAATTCATAATTTGCCGGAATTAAAGAAAGATTTTCATTCAACTTTACAACTTGAAACTCATCGCCTATTTTTTTCCATTCATACACCCCAATAGGATTTCTTTTCTTTGAAATTGAAAAATCCCGGGCAGTTTTAACTTCCTTAATATAAAGTAAACTCAGTCCATTAGTTGAAGCATCAGTATCAACTATCAAAACTTTCTTTCCAAGATGGGCTAAAAATGTTGCAAATGTCGCGGTAATAAGAGTTTTACCGGAACCACCTTTAGCACTAGCCATGCAAATTGATTTAGCCATAGTTTTTCGTGATAAATATTACTTTTTCAACATATCCTGAGCTATTTTTACAGACTCCTCAATTTGTAGAGCGGCAATTACCGAAATCCCTCTTCCCCCAAGTTCATTTACTAAATCGGCATATAAATTCACGAGATTTTTGTAATCTTTGTTGTCCTTAGCTAAACCCGCCAGATTAACTAAACCTTCGATTTTGGCAAGTAACCTTTGGAGTTTTTTATGTTCTTTATGAATTTCATCAGTCATACGGACATAATGTTTATAACCTTTACACGGTTCCGAAATATATAGCATATAAGCAGATCTAAATTTCGGCATCATTGAATTGTTTGATTTATCTATTTGAAGAAACAGACTGCTGAGATTGTTTTCATTAATAATTTTGGCACCAATTTCAGAAATGCCTTCAAGTCCTTTAAGCACTCCTTCATAATGTTTTTTCGAGTCAGTTAATGCTAAGGGAAATGCTTTGTCAGGATTTTTATACAGTCTATGTATAGTTCCATCAGGACATCTGTGCAGATATGTCTTCGTCCAAAAGAATATGTAGTTTCTAATCATGGGAAAATCCCTGTAAATAAGATTTTAATTACAAGCCTACTAAAAAATTTAGAAACGAATAAGATTTTTAGTTAATTTGGCTTGCCACCCATAGTAAATACTTTTGAGTTTTTTTGCAATAGCTTTTTGTTATTCCACGTAATTTTATTTTTGAAAAATATTCACATTCTAAAAAATAAAAGAGAGATGTGAGGATTTGACTACCAAATAATACCTACTTTGTACTAAAAAAGTATCGAAGGAATAAATGCGCCGCGTGGTTCTTGATAGATTCCGCGACTCATGAGGGTCATCGGTTGGACGATTTTTAAACCGTTTTCGAGGCACCAGCGGAGGATTTCGGCGTTGCGGGTCGGGAGCAGAAAACCGACTCCGTGAAAGGCATCTGCCGCGCCGATGAGGGCTTTGACATCTTCGTTCGTTTCGCCGATGGTGTAACCGAATAAGCCGAGAACGCTCGTGTAGCCCGTGATTCTGCCGTCACGTTCGACGACGCTTGCCAAGCCTTGTCCGATGCCGTCGAGCAAATCCTGATTGCGTGTGTGTCCGTGGATTTGCAGACACAGACGGTTACATTCCGCGACATCGTTGGCGATCATCGGGCGGACATTGCAACCTTCGATTTTGATGTTCAAAGGATTGCCCTGCATAATTGAAATCGGTTCAATCGGATTGAAACCGAGCTTTGTGTAAAGCGCGAGCGAGCGGTTGTGATACGCCGCTTGAAGCAGACGGATTGACGGAAAACCTCTCTCATCCGAACGGCGAATGACATCTTCCATCAATTGCCTGCCGATTGACGAATTCTGCGCGTTCGGGTCAATCGTAATCGGTCCGACACCCGAAACCTGATTGCCTTCCCACAGAAAATTACTGCCGACGATTTCGCCGTCGAGTTCGGCAACGACCGAATAAACATCCGGGCGATTCAAAAGCATCGTCGTCAAACCGATCGCCGTTTCGGGATTCGGCATATCGGGCGGAAAATTGTGTTTTTCGGAAATCGTCTTAAAGGCTTCGTAACAAATCTTTCCCGTTTTTTCGGCATCCTCGGGTTTGCCGGCGCGTAAAATTAAACTCATCTTGTTTTGCTCCAAAGAGAAAATGTTCTCCGTTTGCTAACGCGAAACGAATGCACAAAAAGTATCAAACGCCGTTTTACAAATCAGTATAGTGAGCGGTAGCGAACAAGTTTCACGTTTATCAACTCCGACAGCATTGATATTCGCTGCCGCTCACCATACTGATTTTTCAATTATTCTTTCAGCTTTGCCAAGAAATTTTTAACCAAAAAAAAGGCGGTAATCGCTAAAGCCAATCCGACGACACCGAAAAAATAGCCGACTTTGCGGGCATCCATCGAGGATTTATACGGGTCGTCGGGTTTGTAATAGACCGTTACTTCGTCGCCGCTGCTGAACCAAGTGCAATTCCCGATATAGTTTTCGTATTTTTTTCCGTTGACTTCGTAAATAATCGAGCATTTTGCGCCTTGTTTGCGGGATGCTTTTTGCGTAACGTAGATGTGTCCTTTAGTGATTGCCGACGGCGACGGCTTGTTGTAGTAATGAATGGCTTGCGAAAGCAAAAGCATTAAAAATCCGCCAATGCTCAGCATTATTGTAATTGCAATTAACAATATTCGGAAGATTTTCTTTTTAGTTGCCTCGTCAATCACTTTTTGCTCCTAATCCTTCAAAATTCCCCGCGAAATTTTTATTCTTTTGGAAAGGATTCTAAAATTTGGTCAATTTCAGTTTTCAGTTTCGGGATAAATTGCGTGACGGTTTTCCAGACAATATCCAAATCAACGCTAAAATATCCGTGAATTATTTTATCCCGCATTCCGGCAATTTCCTTCCACGCCACATTTGGATATTTCTCACGAGTTTCGATTGAGATATTTTTGACTGCTTCGCCGATGATTTCAATCTTTCGCACCAGCGCATCTTGTAACATCAGATTGGACAAAAATTCTTTCTTTTCAACGCCGTTAATATATTGAGCAATGTGTCCGCAGAATATTGCAATGTCTTGAACGAATAACTTTTCCTCACGCTGTTTCATATAAAATCTTCAAATCTTTCAAAACATTTTCTTTAATTTGCGGATGCAAAAAGCCTTCGGTGACAAGATCAACTTTTTTTTCAAATAGTTCGACAAACTTATTTTCTAAACGAATAAATTCAATAAAATCGGGCGTTTCCTTAAACTTCACAAGCAAATCAACATCACTTTCAGGCGTGTCTTCGCCGCGGGCGACCGAGCCGAAAACGCCGAGCATTGCCACGCCGTTCTGTCGGCAGATTTCTTCAAGCTGTTTTTTGAAGTTATCAAGATTCATCGGAAAAATTTTAACACAGGTAATATTTAATCCTTTAAAATTCCGCGTGAGATGATGATTCTCTGCATCTCGCTCGTGCCTTCGTAGATGGTCGTGATGCGTGCGTCGCGGTAATATTTTTCGACGTTGTAATGGCGCGAATAACCGTTACCGCCGTGGATTTGAATAGCTTCGGCGCAGACTTTGTTGGCGTTTTCCGACGCGAAAAGTTTGGCTTGTGCGCTGAAAATCCCTGTTTGTTTGTGATTTAAATCCTTCATCGCGGCGGCGCGAAGCGTCAACAATCTCGCGGCTTCGGTGTTGGTCGCCATATCGGCGAGCTTGAATTGGATTGCCTGTTGTTCGGCAATCGGTTTGCCGAAGGCGATGCGGTCTTTCGAGTATTTTTGCGCTTCATTTAATGCAGCTTGCGCGACTCCGACCGAGAGCGAGGCGATGCCGATGCGTCCGTTATCGAGACTCGAAAAAGCAACGCGCATTCCCTCGCCCAATTTCCCCAAAATATTCGCTTTCGGAACTTTCGCGTCCGTAAAACTCAGTTCGGTCGTCTGCGAAGCGCGTTGTCCCATCTTGTGTTCGATGGACGAAACCGCCAATCCTTCGGTTTCTTTTTCGACGATGAAAGCCGTGATTTCCTTTTTGCCGTTATTTTCGCCCGTCACCGCCATGACGATATGCACATCCGAATAACCGCCGTTCGTGACCCACGATTTCGTGCCGTTGATGATGTAATTGTCGCCGTCTTCGACTGCGCGGGTTTTGAGATTCGTCGCGTCGCTTCCGGCTTGCGGTTCGCTCAAACAAAACGCGCCGAGCTTTTCGCCTTTCGCCAGCGGCACAAGGAATTTTTGCTTTTGTTCCTCCGTCCCGTAACTCAAAATCGGGTAACAACAAACCGAATTCGTCACCGAAACAATCACCGCGACCGACGCGTCGGCGCGGGCGATTTCTTCGAGCGCGACCGCATAAGAAACCGTGTCAAAACCTGCGCCGCCGTATTCTTCGGGAATTATCATCCCTAAGATTCCGAGTTCGGCTAAACCCGCGAGTTGTTCCGAGGGAAATTTTTCGGCTTCGTCATATTCACGGGCGCGTGTCGCAATTTCGTTTTCGGCAAATTCGCGCACCGAAGATTTGACCATCAATTGTTCTTCGTTTAATTCAAAGTTCATAAAACTTAATAGTTCCAAGTTCCAAGTTTCAAGTTCCAAGTTTTATATTACCAACTTGGAACTTGAAACTATTTTAAACCTGATCGCGCCAGCGTAAAACTTCTGCGCGTAAGATCGGGTTTTGCTGAAAACTCGCGGTGTGACCTTGGGCGGCGGTCGCGCGTTGGATGTGCCAGTAAGATAAACCGAGTTTGCCGATGGCGCGTAAATACGCGCTTCGCGCACGGAAATTTCCCGAAAAAAGTCCGCTGATTAACCAGCCTGTCGAGCTAAACGCCGAAGTCGCTCTTTGGAGATGTTCGGGCGGAATCATTCCGCGTGCGACATCAATGGCGAGCATTTCCTTGAGAATTTTGTTTTGCCGATACATCACATAAAACGAGAAGCCGACAAAAATCAGGAAAAACGGAATTTCAAGGAAGAGATAACCGAGCAGAAATCCGCCCAAACCGCCGATGACCGCCATTCCGTTCCAGATGGCGTGGAGCATCACCGCACAGACGTAGCCGAGAAGCGGCATCAGAATCCGCACCGCCATATTGTGCGATTCGCGTGAAATTCCGCAGCCGATTCCGATCATCGCGGTAAAAGTAACGTGCGCGAAAGGCGACATAATGCCGCGCACGATAAACAGTATGAGCAGTCCGGTCGAACCTGCTTCGTAAATTCCGCGTCCGTAATAAAGCACGTTTTCGACCGTCGCAAATCCGAGGGCGACGACTCCGGCAAAAACGATTCCGTCGAGAATATCGTCGAAATATTTACGGAAAAACAGCAAAATCAAAAGAATGCCGAGTCCTTTTGAGCCTTCTTCAAAAATTGGCGCAGAAACAACTGCTCCGAAGGCTTGTCCGAAAATGCTCCCCAAAAGCGTGTTAATAATAAACGAAACGATGACCGCGACCAGTGCGCCCCACGCAAATGCGAGCGCGAGAAGCCACGCGGGTTCGGGGTCGTATCGGTCGAGCCAGACGAGCGGCAAAAGATAAAACATTGCGGGAATAAACGCGACGACCGAAGCCATAATTGCCGACTCGATCCCGACGCTTGCAAACATCAAAAGCGAAACGATGAACGAAAGAAAAATGATGACGAAAATCGTCGCGGCAATCGCCACATATTTTAAAGTGTTGCTTTTCTCGGGTTCGGGAAAATACTGCGGCGCAAGATTTCCCATTCCGAGACTTTGCAGCGAATTTCGTAAATTAACGGGCGGATTCTCGAATGCACGGTTCGGTTGCGGAACATAAAAATCCGATTGATAAGGCGATGCCGGCGGCGGCGGTTGAAACGCGACGGTTGATGCCGACTCGATTTTCGGCGCGACCCGGGTTAGTTGACTGCTCGGCTGTGAATCAGGCGGCACGTAATACTGGGTGGCAATCCCGGACTGTTTGACTTCGGGAATATGAAGCTGTGTTTCCGCGCTCTGATTCGGCAAAACGCTCGTTTGTTCATTCGATAAGACCGCATCCTCAATCTCGATTGCCGCCGTCACACCGTTTTTACCGAATTGCAGACGGTCGCCCGGGCTGAGTTTGCCGGAGGGAACTTTTACGCCGTTAAGAATCGTGCCGTTCGTGCTTCCGTTATCAGTCAGATAAAAGCCGTCGGGTTTTGCTTCGATGTAGCAATGTTCCTTTGATGCGATTCGTTCGGTTACCGGGTCAAACCTAATATTGCACCTTTCACCGCGACCAATCGTTAAAAAACCGTCGGTCAGTTCAAATCTCCGTCCGGCAAGCGAACCGGACTGAATATTCAAGGACAATTTCATAATGCAATCTTAGAAACAAAAAATCCAAAGTCAAGTCTTTGGAAGACTTTAACTCTGGATTTTCAAATTTAACCGGCAAAAATTTTACTGCGGTTGATTCGCGGTCGGCGAAACCGTATCGCCCGTCTGACCAAAAACCCGCGCCGAAAACGCGCCGTTTGAACTATTCAGACGATACCAGACATTTTCACTCGGACGGAAAACCGCGAAATCGGCTTTGCTGTCGCCGTCAAAATCGGACGGAATCGGAATGTCACCAGTCGAACCGAAGTGATAGATCGAAACCGAAGCATTATTTGAATTCAAAATATACCAATTTCCTTCAGACGGGCGGAAAACCGCTAAATCGGCTTTGCCGTCGCCGTCAAAATCACCCCAAACCGGCAAATCGGTTGAAATGCCCCATTTGGCAATTATCGCAATATTCGATGAGCTTTGCAGAATATACCAAACACCGGTCGAAGGACGAAAGATTGCCAGATCGGCTTTTCCGTCGCCTTCAAAATCGCCCGTAAAGGCTTTGTCGGTCGAAATTCCCCAGGTCTGTATACGAATTCCGAGCGTGCTTTGCAGAATATACCAAACGCCCGTTGAAGGACGAAACACGGCAATATCGGTTTTGCCGTCCGCGTCGTAATCGGCTTCGACCGGAACGTCGCCGTTCGACCCGAAATTAACTGCTAAGAAATTTCCCGGATTGCTGCTGCGGCGAATCCACCAAGTTCCGGTTGACGGACGAAAAATCGCGTTATCGGCTTTGCCGTCGCCGTCGTAATCGCCTGTCACGATTTTGTCATCGCTCAAACCGAAATTGGTTTCGGAATAAGCATTATCGGAACTTCGTTCGACCTTCCAGATTCCGGTTGACGGGGTATAAACCGACAGATCGGTTTTGCCGTCAGCGTCAAAATCCGAAACCGTATTTTTCAGCGGCGCGGTTGCTCCCGTAACGTCAAGCACGACCAAACCGTAGGTTAAGTCACCGGCGAGAACTTTGTTTTCGCCCAGGAAGGGATAAACCGCCCAATTTCCGTCATAGCTTGTCGGCAGAGCGTTTTGCAGATTCGTGCCGCCGCAAATAACATCCCAAGGCTCTGCGCTCAATTCGTTGGTCGCACTTTCTTCGGGCGGCGCAAACATTGTTTGGAAAGTATCGTATTGACCGATGCGTTTCGGTTGTGCAGGAATCGAAATATCGAAAACCTGGACACCCGCCTGATACCACGCAACATAAAGTTTATTGCCCATCACGACCGGATTATGCGGTGTCACGGCGTTCAGATTCAAACCGTTCATCGTCAAACTATTGACAATAAGCGGATTTGCCGGATCAGTAATATTGTAAACACGAACGTCGCCCGAACCGTTTGATGTTTCGCGCGCGCTATACAGATAATTGCCGTCTTCGCTCGACCAACTGCTGTGCATACTGTTTCCGCCGGTCACACTCGTCGGGTCTTGGATAAATCCTAAAAGCGTCGGTGCTTGTGTGCCGATATTTGAAATGTTGTAAATTTCCGTTCTGCCGCGAGTTGTCGAATTTCCCCAGCCGGACGTGAACATACGGTTTCCGCGAATGTGCATCGCGTGAACCCAGTTTACTTCGGTCGGATTAATGTCGCGGACAAAAACCGGTGCCGCCGGATTTGTTACGTTGATGACTTTGATGATTTTGCTGCTGAAACCGTTAAAATTTTCAATCAGATAGGTTGCACCGTTTTGCGTCAAAACATTCATCTCGTGAATCGAGTTATGACCGCCGCCGTTGGCTGAGTTCACCGTTCCGAGAAGTGTCGGGCTTGCCGGATTTGTTAAATCAACAATGTGAACGCCGCCGCCGTTGCCGCTTCCGAAATAACCGCGATTTCCGATGACGATCGCTTCGAGAAATTGTTGATTCGCGCCCGGATTATACCAGCTTGCCAAAGTCGGCGCATCTGGGTTAGAAATATTGAATATAAACGCTCCGCGACAGTTATAGCTTCCCATCACGGCAATATTTCCGTCAGCATAAATGTCGGCGAATTTCAAAGCCGAGGTCGTGCCGCAGGTCGGCGTGATTTGCGAACGTAGTCTGACTTTTTGCGCCGAAGCGGTTTCGCTCAAACCCAAAAACAGTAAAAGTAAAACTGCCGAAACAACAAAAAAGTTAATTTGCTTAAAAAATTTTAAATTCATTAGTCTCCAAAAGAAGGGAATAAATAAAACTATGCAGAAAAAAGCATTTTCACCTATTTTTATCGAAAAAACAAGTAAAAAGTCCTTTCCTTTGAGTTTCTAAAAATTACGATCCCGTTTGCGACGCATCGCGGATGATCAGATCGAACGTGCCGGGCGCGACTTTGCGAAAACGGCGGTTACGGTTCAAGGAAACGGCGATTGAAATCGTCGGATTTTCGCCTCTGAATTCCATTCCGCCCGCGACGAGCATATTGTAAAGCTCGTTGACGTGCAGCGGTCTTTGATATTCGCGCATCAGCAAAGTGCAAGCCTGCGTAATCGTGCGGTCTGAGAAGCGATGACTGACCGGCTCGATATTCGGCGCAATCGAAGGGATGTTCCGCGAATTATTGTTATGGTTGATATAAGAAATCGGATTGTTGCGGTAATTATTCGGCGGACGATTTTGATTCTGGTTCGGATTCTGGTTCTGGTTGCCGTAATTATTTTGGTTCATCCGCGGCGCAGAACGCTTGATGTCCTGCGGAATGTCGTAATCGTCGTCAACCTGAAAATTCTTCGGCAGATTCCAGTTCTGCTGTCCCGAACGCATCGTGGCGAGCAGACTGTAAATCGCCTGCTCGGTTTGCGCCGCACTGTTTTCCAACGCTTCGATTTCCTGCCGCAGACGATTGGCTTCGCCCTCGACCTCATTCAGACGGGTAATCAAACGCTGTTGGGCATTGCGCGTTTGTCGTAAACTCTGTTCAAGTGTAGCAATCAGATTCTCGTCCAACATAAACTCCTCGAGCATTCGACCTATTCTAAAACTTTAAAAAAGTTCATTGTCGTGTTGCTTCAATATAAAAGTCATCGGTTTCACCATTTTGATTTAGTCTGGAAACACTTAAAATCGCCTCTTCAGTTTGCTTTAAATGCTCTGACAGGACTGCAATTTCTGCTTCAAGCTGTTCAAGTTCTTCTGACGAGGGATTCGGCTGTTTGTGTAACTCTATTTGACGTTCAAGCAATTGATGCAAAGCTGACATTGCTTGCTCCAAACCCTGCTTAAGCGAAATGATTAATTCATTAATATCAGGCATAACCTTAAACAGATACAAATTTTAAACCAAATTTACTTATTTCTTTCAATCATGTAACCGGGAATGTCTTCTAAGGCTACACGATACTCTGTTTTTGCTAAAACTTCAAGATTTTTTCGCGCTTTTTCGGCGTAAGCGTAAGCGCGTCGGCGCGTTTCCTCGATTGTCTGCGCCGTTTCGAGCCTTTCCAAAAGCGATTCGCGTGAAACATTTGCATAATCGCCGTCCTGCATAATCTTTTCCAAATCTTTTCTGACCGCAGGCTCTTTTTTGACAAACAGAATCAAAGGCAGAGTCAATTTCCCTTCGAGCAGATCCGCGCCTGCCGCTTTACCGAGAACGTCTTCGTCGGCGACAAAATCCAGCACGTCGTCCGCCAATTGAAACGCGATTCCGAGATTCATTCCGTAATCGCGCAGAGCGATTTGCTGTTCCTGCGTCGCACCGCCGAGAATTGCGCCGATCTCGCAACACGCCGAAAAGAGAAACGCGGTTTTGCGTTTCAAAATATCTAAATATTCTTCTTCCGTAATATCCGAACGCCCGAGCATTGTTAATTGAATCAGCTCGCCTTCGGTCATTTTCCGCGTCAGACCCGTCAGAATATCGAGAATCTCGAGGCTTCGCTCCTTCAGAGAAGTTTCAAACGCCGACATATACAACCAATCGCCCATCAAAACCGCCGATTGGTTGCTGAAACGTGCGTTGACCGACGTTCGATTGCGCCGCGTGTTCGCATTATCAATAATATCGTCGTGAACGAGCGTCGCCGTGTGAAGCATTTCCATCACGGTCGCCAGCCGAATCACATTTTTCCTTGAAGCATTGCCACCAACCGCGAAAACTGACAACAACAACAACGCCGGACGCACCCGCTTGCCGCCCGAAGCCCGCAAATACTCGCCCAAATAATTGATAACCTGAATATTCGACGAAGCCTGCCGCTGAAATTCAGACTCGACAAGCAGCATTTCGTTTTTGATCAGGCTGAAAATCTTCTTCGCCGCGATTTGCGGGTTTAATTTTTCTCTGATTGGTGAAAATGTCTGCATTAATTAGATTCCTTCAACTTCCAAACAAAGCTCGATTGCTTCACGGATTCGTTTAATCAAAACATCAAACGATTTCGCCTGCGTATGACAACCTTTTAGCTCAGGAACGGAAGCCACCAAAAATCCATCCTCGTCTTGCTCGATGAAAATGTTAAATTCTCTTTTCATAACTAAAATCACTTTCCAATTACTACCAACAATTGCGTTTATTTTTCCGCTTTTGAATAAGTCATCGTGTATTTGCCCGTAATAAGTTTTTCGTCAACCGTTCCCCAATATCTCGAATCCGAAGAATTATCGCGGTTATCACCCATTACAAAATATTGATATTCTTCAATCTTTCTCGGCGGAAAACCTGTTTTCGACTTATTATAAGCCTCATCAACATACGGCTCGTCAATAACCTGTCCGTTGATATAAACTTTTCCGGCGCGAATTTCAATTGTCTCGTTCGGCAATCCGATAACTCTTTTAAAATACCATTTTGACCTGTCCTTCGGATAAAGAAACGTAATCAAATCTCCGCGCCTGAGTTCGCCTAAGTTTTTATCAACCAGAATTCTATCGCCGTTATTAAAAGAAGGCTTCATCGCCGTTCCTTCAACCACCACCGGCTTGGCGGAACAAGCGGAAAGGAAACAAAAAGTTAAAATAATTATCTGAATCAGTAAAAACCTTTTCATTATAGAACTATAGAACTAATTACTCCGATAATTATCAAAAGTCATATCAATCCCGAAGTCTTTCGCTTTTAATTTGGCGATAACATCTTGAAGCGTATCTCTGTCTTTGCCCGAAATTCTGACCGATTCGCCTTGAATCGAAGCCTGAACTTTTAACTTCGCGTCTTTGATGAATTTGACGACTTCTTTTGCCTTTTCAATCGGAATTCCCTGCTGAATCTTGACCGTTTGGCGCACCGTTCCGCCCGCCGCCGGTTCGATTTTTTGATAATCGAGAGCCTTCAGAGAGATTCCGCGTTTGATGAGCTTGCCTTGCAGAATGTCGTTCATATTCCGCAGACGCGTTTCGTCTTCCGCCGACAAAATCAGGTCTTTATCCGCCAGTTCGACCGTCGCTTTACTGCCCTTAAAGTCGAACCTTTGGGAAACTTCCTTCGTCGTCTGATTCAGCGCATTCGTAACTTCCGCGTAATCGGTTTTCGATACAATATCGAATGAATTTTCTTTTGCCATAATTTTATTTTGCCACAGAGAACACAGAGTTCACAGAGTAGGAATTTTATTTCTTCATGAATTCTGTGTTCTCTGTGGCTAACCTGATTTTGAAAAAATCTAAAAAGTTCCGCGTTGTTTGATTTGCAAGTATTTCAACTTCAATGCCGTAAAAGTCCGCCAAAAACTTCGCCGTTTCCGCGACATACATCGGTTCATTACGCTTTCCGCGAAACGGGATCGGCGTTAAGAACGGGCAATCGGTTTCGATCAAAAGTCTTTCAAGCGGAACGATGCGCGCCGCATCGCGCAAATTTTCGGCTTTCTTAAAAGTGACGTTGCCCGCAAAAGAAATCAGAAAACCGATATTCATTAAGTCCTCAGCCATCTGCGCCGTGCCGCCGAAACAGTGCATTATTCCCTTGAAATTCGGGTAAGAACATTCCTGCGTCAGAATTTCGACGGTTTCATCATCAGCATCGCGGCTGTGAATGATGATCGGCAGATTCAATTCCCTCGCTTTTCTAATTTGCCGTTTGAAAACTTCGATCTGCACATCGCGCGGACTGTGGTCGTAATAAAAATCAAGCCCGATCTCGCCCCACGCGATCACCTTCTTACTTGATTTGACAAGACTGACAAGCGTTTCTTCCGCCGCATCATCGTAAAGTTTCGCATCGTGCGGATGAACGCCGACCGACGCGAAGACATTTTCATAACGCTCGGCAGTTTCGACCGCTTTCGCAATCTCCCCGTCGTGCGGATTGCCGGTTCCGACGACTAACATCGCTTTCAAGCCGGCATCTCGCGCTCTTTGCACGACTTCATCGCGGTCTGCATCAAACGCTTCGCCGTCAATGTGACAATGTGAGTCAATAAAATTCATTTGTGAGTTAATTCGCCCTCGTGTTCCTTCGTAATTCTCATCAGAAACCGCAAGGCTTCATTTACCGACGCTGAATCGGGAAAGAACTTTGCGACATCTACATCAAGCTGTATCTGATTTAACAGTTTTCTGCCTTCGCCCACTTTTCTAACCTTCATACTTTTTAAATCATATTCAGGTTTTAATTCGTCATTCAAAGTTTCCGTGTTCATAATTTCGTCTTTCTTTCGGAGTTATTTCTCTCGCACTAATAATTCTAACGCTATTTTCCCGCTCGACATAAGAAACAATCAAAAGTTTGTTTTGTTTGGATTCGCCAACAATCAAAAACCGATTTTCATCTATCGAATGTTCTTCGTCATAGAAATCTATAAAAAACAAATCGTCCCAAACGGTGCTTGCTTCTTCAAAACTCACGCCGTGTTTTTTGAGATTCTTTTCGGCTTTTTCTTCGTCCCAATGAAATTCCATTTACTTCAATCTCGCGCCGATGTCCACGTTTTCGATAAATGCCGCCAACGCCGGTTTTTCGCCCGTTCCGTCTTCGAGCGATGCCGCGCAAATCATTCCCTGCGATTCGAGTCCGCGCATCATTCGCGGTTTTAAGTTAGCGACGACGACGACTTTGCGACCGATTAGTGTTTCGGGTTCGTAATATTCCGCCAGTCCGGCTAAGATTTGACGCGGCTTTTCTTCGCCGAGATCAATCTCAAAACGCAGAAGTTTATCGGCTTTCGGAATCCGTTCGCAGACCTTTACTTCGCCGACTTTGAGTTCGACCTTCAGAAAATCGTCAATCGTGATGAAGTTTTCTTCATTCGTTGTCGGTTGTTCGTTGTCGGTTGTTTGGGTTTCAGTTTGTTTTACTTCCTCATTTTCCACTTTCAATTTTCCACTTTCCACTATTTCATTCATAACTTTGTTTTTATCAATGCGCGGGAAAACCGCGGTTGTTTCGCCAATCTTTGTTTCCGCTCTCAATTCTCCGTAAGTTAATTCTTCGGGGTTTATTTTTGAAATATCATCGCTCAAACCGAGCTGCGCGTAAATTTGCGCGGTCGCTTCGGGCATCACCGGATAAAGCAAAACGCTCAGCCAGCGCAGAGTTTCCGCCGAACGATACAAAACGGCGTTCAAAATCTCGGCGTTTTCTTCATCCTTCGCCAAAACCCAGGGCTTCGCGTCGGAAATCATCGTGTCAATCCGTTTGATGACGTTCCAGACCGTTTCGAGCGCGTGACTAAACTCGAAATTATCAAATCGGCGGATAAATTCGTCTCTCGCGTGTCCGAGAACCGAAACCAATTCCTGTTCATCGGCGTTGATTCCGTGCCGCTTGGCGTTCAGATAATTCGGCTCGCTGATTTTGCCGTTCGGAATCGCGCCGTCGCGGTATTTTGTAATCATCGTCAAAGTGCGCGACGAAAGATTGCCCAAACCGCTCGCCAAATCGGCATTGGCGCGTTCGATCAGATTTTCGTAGCCGAATTTTCCGTCCTGCCCGAAAACCATTTCGCGTAAAACAAAATAACGGATCGCGTCAATCTGAAAATGCTCGCGCAAAACGTCTATTTCGATGACATTGCCGAGCGTTTTGCCCATTTTTCTGCCTTCCGCGTCGAGCCACATTCCGTGCGCGTAAACCGTTTCGGGAACTTCCAATTCCGCCGCCAACAGAAAAGACCACCAGTAAATCGTGTGAAAACGCAAAATATCTTTTCCGACCAGATGCGTTACGTTCTGCCAGTATTTATCAAAACCGCTTTTCTCGGAATTTCCGTAACCGACTGCCGTTATGTAATTTGAAAGCGCGTCGAGCCAAACATACATAACGTGATTTTCGTCATCAGGCACAGGAATTCCCCAACTTACAGAATTTTTTTCACGCGAAATCGAAAGGTCTTGCAAACCGCTTTTGATAAACGAAACTACTTCATTTTTCCGACCTTCGGGACGCAGTTTATTTGGATTTTCCTCGATGATTTTCAAAAGTGTTTCGTCGTAATCCGAGAGGCGGAAAAAATAACTTTCCTCGGAAACTTTGTCGAGGGTGCGTTCGTGAATTTTGCAAAGCGGCGTGTCCGAGCCTTCAATCAAAAAATACTCGTCTTCCAACTTAAAAGCCGCGCACGGCGCACAAAACCAGCCTTCATAGAAACCTTTGTAAATTGTCGAATTCCCTTTCGGAGTTTTGCTTCCGGCAATTTTTCGCCAGAGATTCTGCACACCTTCGTAATGAAACGGCGCGGTTGTCCGCATAAAAATATCGTAACCGCCGTTTTCCGTGTCGAGCCGAAAATCGTGAAATATCTGTTTATATTTCTCCGAAATGTAATCAACCTGCTGTTTGGGCGTTCTACCTTCTTTTTCGGCGGCACGTTGAATGTTGATGCCGTGTTCGTCCGTTCCCGTCAGAAAAAACGTGTCGAAGCCGCGCTGTTTTTTGTGCCGTTTGATCGCATCGGCAACAATCGTCGTGTAAAGATGTCCGAGATGCGGCAAACTGTTCGCGTAATAGATCGGTGTTGTAATGTAAAAAGTCTTCATAAACGAAAAAATTAAAGTGTAGCGCGTAATTTTTTATTTTTCTACACGGCGGGCTTTTCTTAGCCCAAAAATCAGTAGAGCGAGCGGTAGCGAGTCGCTTCCGTCTAACTCAAACTTTCGAGTAAGTCGAGATGCTCGCTACCGCTCGCTCTACTGATTTTGCCTTCCGTATTATTTGCCGAAGCGTTTTTTGTCGGCAACCGAAAATTCGTCCGTTTCGTTATAACGCGGAATTTGCGTTGAATTCGAGATTCGCATCCCGATTGCCATTGTGATGTCGAGCATTTGCACCATTCCGTCAAATCTCCAATCATCGCGGAATTCGTCCGACGGCTGATGATAATGTTTCGAGTTAAATTCGGCGAACAGCGCGTCGCTGAATTCCTTGGTTTTACCGACATATTCGTCGCCGTTTCGGATACTCAAAGCCGGAACGCCGACCTTTGCAAACGGAAAATGATCCGAGCGGAAAAAATAGCCTTGTTCGGGGTAATTGTCCGCCAAAAACGTCATATTTCTGTCTTTCAATACCGATTGGACGACATCTCCGAGATTCGAGCGTTCGGCTCCGAGCGCACCGTAATTTTTTGTCAAACCGTAAAAATTTCCGCCGTCAACATTCAGATTGGCAACGGTTTTGGAAAGCGGCACGACCGGATTTCTCGCATACCATTCCGCGCCCAAAAGTCCCTGTTCTTCGGCAGTCGTAAAAATAAAAATCTGCGAGCGTTTCGGCTGTTTGTTTTTCGGCAATTTCGTAAAGGCTGAGGCAATCGCCAAAATCTGTGCGATACCCGAAGCGTTGTCTAACGCGCCGTTATAAATCGTATCGCCTTTATCATTCGGCGCACCGACTCCGAGATGATCCCAATGCGCCGTGTAAGCAACGTATTCGTCTTTCAGTTTCGCGTCCGATCCTTCCCAGATGCCGACGACGTTGTTTGAATCAAGCCGTTTAAGCTCGCTTTTTATCTCGATGTTCGCCGTCAGACCGAGATTGACCGGTTTGAAATCGCGCTTTTTGGCGGCGTTCCGAAGTTCGTCGAGATTTTTTCCCGATTGCGCGAAAATTTTCCGCGCCGTTTCTTCCGTCATCCACGAACGCATCTGCAAAAACGGTGTCGGATCGCCCGCCGTTCGCGCCACGTCAAATCGCCAGCTGCCGTTCGAGGTTCGCACGACATTCCACCCATAGCCTGCCGATTCGGTCGTGTGAATCAAAATCACGCCTGCCGCGCCCATTCGCGCCGCTTGCTCGAATTTGTATGTCCAGCGACCGTAATAGGTCAGAGCCTTTGCGCCGAAAAGATTCGGTTCTTCCGCCGTCGCGGGCGGATCATTGACCATCATCACCAGAATTTTCCCGCGATAATCTTCCTTATTGCCCTTAAAATCGTTCCATTTCTGCTCGGGCGCATCAACTCCGTAACCGACAAAAACGAGTTCCGAATTCAACGCGACATTTTCGGTTTGGGCACCCGTAAAAGCCACGAATTCCTCGCCGAATTTGTAAGAAACATCGCCGACTTTCAATGCCGTATTCGGATTTGCCTTGACCGCAACCAATGAAACCGGCTGAAAATACGAGCCGTTATTGCCGGGTTTTATGCCGAGCGATTGCAGTTGCAGCGCAATATATTTTGCCGCCAGTTCGCCGCCGCGACTGCCCGGCGCACGACCTTCAAAAGCATCGTCCGACAAAAATTTGACGGTTGATTTTAATTCTTGTTCGTTGAAAAAACTCGTGTAGCTGTTTTTTTGCGCGAACGCAAAAGAACTCAGCAAGCACAAGACGATAAACGATTTAACAATATTTTCGATAATCATATTTTTCTCAAAGTTATTCATAGATTCGCTCAAAACTGCACTCATTACAAACCAGTTTGCGCTTCGGTTTGACGAGCGGAATTCCCAAAAACAACAAAATTCCTTTTATTCCGAGAGCCTCGCGTTTGACGGAAAGATCGCGGCTTTGGCATTTTTCGCATTCGCCGTAACCTGCGTCAAAATCTTCAAATCCTTCCTCGATGATTTCTGCATTTCGTAAATCTTCGACAAAGGCAATCGCGTCCTCGGCATCGTCCGACGGAACTTTGATTTTTATTCCGCCGACCGCATTGGCGAGCAAATTGTAAGCACCGACAATATTTTCGTCCGCCAGATAAACTTCAAAACATTCGGCTTCGAGATGATTTCTCAAAAATTCGGCTTCGACAATATCGTAAGATGTCGCAATCGTAACGAGTTCCTTGCTCATAATTTTTAACCTTTGATAAAGCTCATCGCTTCGGCGCGGGTTCGCGCATCTTTGCGGAAACCGCCGAGAACACTTGAAGTTATCGTTTTCGCGCCCGGCTTTTTCACGCCGCGCAAGGTCATACAAGTATGTTCGGCTTCGATCACAACCATCACGCCGAGCGGCTGAAGTTCGTCAAAAAGCGTCTGCGCGATTTGTTGTGTCAGACGTTCCTGAACCTGCAGACGACGCGCAAAAATTTCGGCGATTCGCGCTAGTTTCGATAAACCGACAATGCGTCCGCCTTTCGGAATATACGCGATATGACATTTTCCGACAAACGGCGCGAGATGATGTTCGCAAACCGAGGCAATCGAAATGTCTTTGACAATCACCATTTCATCGTGCAAATCGCCCGGCAGCGGAACGATGTGCGATGCCGCGTCTTCCCACATTCCGTCGGTCAGTTCAGCATAAAAATCCGCCACGCGTTCGGGCGTTTTCTGCAATCCTTCGCGGTCGGCATCCTCGCCGATTCCTTCCAGAATAAGCCGCACGCCTTTTGCAATCTTTTTTAAATTAACTTTCTTATTTATAGCCAATGAATTTTTAATCAGTATAGCGAACGATAGTGAGCAGGTTTGTTGTCATTCAATTTGAATGGTAATCAAAATGTTCGTTACCGCTCTCTATACTGATTTGTTTCCTCCAAAATCAATTTTACCAATGATTTTCCGAACTTCTGCCTCGACTTCGCGAAGCGGAAGATTTTCACGCTTTGCGATTTCCCTTAAAATTTCAAATTCAGGTTTAATATTAACGATTTTTTCGCCGAACCGCGCAATTTTAATTGGAATTTCGCCGAATTTTGTTTCAACGCTCGAAATTTCACGTTCCAGACAAATTCGTTCGACTTCACTAACCCGCACGCCGAGCGTCGGCGTTTCGCTGATTAAAAGATTGATAAATTTTTCTTTTTCAGACGGCTTGCAAAGTATCGAAATCAGCGTTGCCGGACGATTTTTCTTCATCTGAATCGGCGTGAACCAGCAATCCATCGCCCCTAAATCAAATGCCTTCTCCATCACAAAACCCAAAATCTCTGGCGAAACATCGTCGAGATTTGTTTCAATTTGTAAAAGATGCGGACTTTGGACTTTGGACTTTGGACTTTGGACATCGCCTAAAATTAACCGCAGAGCGTTCGGAAAATCTTTGTAATCCCGCGTTCCCGCGCCATAAGCTGTTTTTTCGACAATTATTTCTGGCAAATTTCCGAATTCGTCACAAACCGTCGCAATTATTGCCGCTCCCGTCGGCGTGATTAATTCGCCTTCGATTTCGGAAGCATAGATCGGCGCATTTTGTAAAAGTTCGGCGACTGCGGGCGGCGGAATCGGAAATTTTCCGTGCGCCATTTTCGCAAAACCCGATCCAACGTGAATTTTCGAGCAGACAAACTTTTCAATGCCCAAAATCTCGAAACCGATACACGCGCCGACGACATCAATGATCGCGTCCATCGCGCCGACTTCGTGAAAATTAACCTTTTGAACATCAATCCCGTGAATTTTCGCTTCGGCTTCGGCAAGACGCGTAAAAATTTCGATTGCTCGCCTCTTAATTTTTTCATCAAGCCGCGAATCATTAATGATTTTCTCGATTGTGTGTAAGTGACGATGCGCGTGTTCGTGCGGAACTTTGACATCGGCGTGAATTGCCGAAATTCCCGATTTATCCATCGCCCGAAATTCAATTTCAAAATCCGTGATATTTAATAGCTTGATTTGCTCGATCAGTTCCTTTTCATCTACGCCGAGCGCAACCAGCGCGCCGAGAATCATATTCCCGCTCGCGCCCGCAAAACAATCAAAATAAAGAGTTTTCATAAAAATTCGTTCAAAGATAAAACCTGAAAACAATAAGAAAAGTCTAATTGCCAAATGATTGGAGCGCAAGCGGCTCGCTTGCAAGATTGCGAAAGCAATCTAAAAATCGCCGGTAATTGAAATCAATTTGAGTTTAATTGGAGCGTTTTTTTCGCGCTCCGCGCTTAGGCAAGCGAACCGCTTGCGCTCCAGTCGTTTTATTCTTTCAGGTTAATTCGCTATACTTTGCTTTTTGTCTTATGAGCATTTTAGAGTTACAGGAAACCTTGCGCGAAAAAGTTGCGGCGACCGCGCTGGAAAAATTTAATATCGAGCTTGAGCAAATCGCCGCCGAAGTTCCGCCGAAAACCGAACTCGGCGATCTGGCGTTCCCGATTGCCTTTGAACTCGCCAAACGCATCAAACAAGCGACAGGCGAAAAGCAAAATCCGCGCAATATTGCCGAAACCTTGAAATCCGCGCTTGAAAGTTTCGATTTTGTCGGAAACGTCGAGGTCGCCGGCGCGGGTTATCTTAATGTTTTTTACAATCGCGCTAAATTTCTGGCTGAAAATTGCAGAAGCCCGCGCGTGAGCAAGGGCGGAAATGATTTAGAAACCGAATCCGCCCTTGCTCACGTGCGGGCTTCTGCTAACCTTCCGCCGAAAGTCTGCGTCGAACATACATCGGTCAACCCGAACAAAGCCGCGCACATCGGTCACGTCCGAAATTCGGTGCTTGGCGATACGTTCGTGCGGATTTTGAAGGCAAACGGCAAGCGCGTCGAGGTTCAGAATTATATTGACAATACGGGCGTTCAAGTCGCCGATGTCGTCGTCGGATTCGTTCATTTGCGAAAAATGAATCTCGAACAAATCAAGGAATTAGAGGCAAATCTCGAAATACCGTTCGATTTTTATTGCTGGGATTTATACACCGAGGTCGGCAAATTTTACGCGAAAGCGGAAGAAAATCTAAAACTTCGCGCTGAAACTTTACACGAACTCGAAAAAGGCGAAGGCGAAATCTACGAGCTTGCCGATTTTGTCTCGACGCGAAACGTCGAATGTATTTTGCGAACAATGAATCGTTTCGACATTCGCTACGATCTGCTTCCGCGTGAGTCGGAAATTCTGCATCTTCACTTCTGGCAGAAAGCCTTTGAATTGATGAAAGAGCGCGGCGTGATTCATCTTGAAACCGAAGGCAAAAACGCGGGCTGCTGGGTGATGCCGTTCGATTCGCACACTGCCAACGAAGAACACGAAGCCGATAAAATTCTCGTCCGTTCAAACGGAACCGTCACTTATACTGGCAAAGACATTGCGTATCAAATGTGGAAACTCGGACTCCTGGGCTTGGATTTTAACTACAAACTTTTTCACACTTACGCCGACGGAAAACAAGTTTGGATCACGACTGCCGAAAAGA
This sequence comes from Acidobacteriota bacterium, assembly GCA_031412675.1. Classification (GTDB taxonomy): domain Bacteria; phylum Acidobacteriota; class Blastocatellia; order Pyrinomonadales; family Pyrinomonadaceae; genus JAFDVJ01. Next base: position 33,421 of record JANODL010000071.1, read on the forward strand.
GCGATGACGGAAATATTCCCGAATTCGGCAACAGCGAAACGGTTTACAACGTAATTGACACGCGACAATCTTACCCGCAGGAAGTCGTCAAAAAAGGAGTCGCGACAATTTTTCCCGAAAAAGGCGAAGCCGCAAGCGTTCATCTAAATTATGAAATGGTTGCACTTTCACCTGCGGCAGCGGAAGAATTAGGTTTTCAGCTTTCTGAAGAAGACCGCAAAAGACCTTTCATCGAAATGTCCGGTCGCAAAGGTTTGGGCGTGAAAGCCGACGATTTGATTGATCGTCTTGAGGCAAATGCTTTCAAGGAAGTCGAAGCGCGGCACAAAGATATTTCCGTTGATGAAAAGAAACTCATCGCACATCAGATTGCCGTCGGCGCGTTGCGTTATTTTCTTTTGAAATATACAAAAAACACAGTCGTTGTTTTCGATTTCAAAGAAGCTCTGGCTTTTGAAGGCGAAACGGGTGTTTATTGCCAATACACGGCGGTTCGGACGAATTCGATTTTCCGCAAACTCGAAGAAAAGGGTTTGGAAAACGCGATCAAAACAGTTTCCGAAAATCCGCAAGAGGTTGCCGAAATTTTCGATTCGGAAATCGGCAACGATATTTGGACAATGGTCACGCTTTCTTCGCGTCTGGAAGAAACGATTTCGCAAGCCGTTTCTGCATCCGAACCCGCGATTTTGGCGAAATACAATTTTAATCTGGCAAAAGCCTTTAATTTGTTTTATCACAATCACAAAATCATTTCAGAAAAAACCGCCGTCAAACGCGCCGTTTTAATTGTCATCGCCGATTTGACACGACGCGCTTTAAGTTCGGGTTTGAAAACAATGGGCATCGAAGTTCCCGACAGAATGTAGTTCGATTCGGGATTTGAGATTTCGGATTTGGGATTGGCAAGCTATTTGCAATGTTTGGGTTTAGTTTGAGAATTTAGACTTTTTAGTTTGATTTTATTGGCAAAATGCTAAATTGTTCGGCACTTTGCCAAAATATTTAGAGAATTTTATGTTAATTGTTATGAAAGCCGACGCAACGGTCGAAGATATTCGCCGCGTCGAGGAAATTATCGAAAAATTAGGTTTTCGCCCGCACACGATGCCCGGTGAAGGACGCACCGCGATTGGAATTACCGGAAATCTGGGCGCAATTGACCCGACACATTTTGAAAATCTTTCGGGTGTCGCTGACGCGATTCGCGTGACCAAACAGTATAAGTTGATTTCAAAGGATCTGCGTCCCGAAAAATCAATCATCAAAGTCGGAAACGCGACTATTGGCGGTGATGAACTGGCGATAATCGCCGGTCCCTGCGCGGTCGAAACGGTCGAACAGGTTTTTTCAGCCGCCGAAGCCGTTGCCAAAAGCGGTGCGAAATTCTTTCGCGGCGGCGCATTTAAACCAAGAACTTCACCCTACGCTTTTCAGGGCAAAGGCGAGGACGGTTTGAAGATTTTGGCACAGGTGCGCGACCAATTCGGTTTGAACATCGTGACCGAAGCGATGGATGAGCGCGGCGTTGATCTGGTCGAAAAATACGGCGATTGCATCCAGATCGGCGCACGCAATATGCAAAATTTTTCGCTTCTGAAATACGTCGGGCAAACTCGCAAACCCGTACTTTTGAAACGCGGAATGGCGGCGACTTTGGACGAATTCTTGCTTGCCGCCGAATATGTCATGGCGGAAGGAAATTACGATGTGATTTTGTGCGAACGCGGCATCCGAACTTTTGGCAGTCACGCTCGCAACACGATGGATTTATCGGTCGTCCCGGCAGTTCAAAAATTAACGCATTTGCCGATAATCGTTGACCCGTCGCACGGAACGGGCAGAAATTATATGGTCAATCCGTTAGCTCGCGCCGGTGTTGCGGTCGGCGCAGACGGTCTAATTATCGAAGTTCATCCGTGTCCCGAAGAAGCTCTCTGCGACGGCGCACAAGCCCTGACTTTAGACCAATATTCCGAGCTTTACTCCCAAGTCAACGCGATTCACGAAATCTTAGCCAAAGAAGAAATGGCGATTGCGTTAGCGTAAAATTTAAACTTAAACGGCAAAAAATAAAAGGCGGCAACCAAGCCGCCTTTTATTCATTTTGAATTAACTTTTGCCGAATCCAATCCGCCAATTCTTCCTCGCTTAAATTCCCTTCTGCCAGTTTTAGAAAAGTCAGATATTTTTCTTCTTGAGTAGCTTCAATATTAAAACCATTAAGAAGCAAAAATGTTCGCGCAACAACTAAAGCCGTTCGTTTATTTCCGTCAATGAACGGATGATTTTTGGCGATTCCGTAAGCTAATGAAGCGGCAAGCGCGGAAATGTCGGTCGATTCTTCGCTGTAAGCCAAAAGATTTTGCGGACGCGCCAATGCCGATAAAAGCAAACCTTCATCACGCACACCGTCGCTTCCGCCATGTTCGGCGATTTGGCGTTTGTGAATGACATAGACAGTTTCTTCTAAAAGCCATTTGATTTCGGTCATATTTATTCGGCGAGCTTTCGCAGAGCGTCGCGGTCTTCGCGCATTACTTGTTCGGCAAATTTCATTTGTTCGGCAACTTCGGGATTAAACGGTGTCAATTCAATTCCCTTTGAGGTTTCTACCGCAAAAAGTGTATCGCCTTTTGAAACGCGGAGTTTTTCTAAAATCTCTTTCGGCAAAATTATACCTGTCGAGTTTCCGATTGTCGTAATTTTCAGTTTGTTCGTCATACATTACAATATAACAACTGTTATAACATCAAATCAAGCAAAAAAAATCCGCGCCTGTTTTTCCCGAAACAAGCGCGGATTTTTTGTTGTTCGTTTCGCCTTTTGCCTATTTTGCCAAACGAAGTTTTAGTAAGCCGTAAAATTGAATGTAGCAGCTGAGCATTGCTGTCACAATCAAAAGCGTCATCGGCAGAAATCTGAACATTTCGGGTAAAACGCTGAGCGATTGTTTGAACATCACGCCGACCGAAACAGCAAACGCGGCAATCAAGGTTCTGCCTAAAACCCAATTTCCGAATTTCGGTTTTTCATCCGATGAAAGGAAATAAGGCAGGACAATCAACATCAAAAGAGTAATCGCAAAAAATGCTGTGTCTAATGCGAAATTATTAATGATTTGCCCGAATTCGACAGCCAAAAAGAATAGAACAAAGGTTGTGTCAATCGCAAAACTTTTATCTGCGGTTGGAGAGCGTTCAATCTGTTCGATTTGCGTTAATGTTTTCATATCTTTAAACTCTGCAAAAAAACTGACGCTTAAACTTCAAGCACTTGCCGAAAAATTTACTTGACCGGATTTTTGAAATTTGCGTAAGCAACGCGGAAAAGTTCCGAGAGTGCTTTTGCCGTTTCCGGTGTCAGATTTTTATCGGCACGAAGATGCGCTTCGACGATTTCCGGCGTGGCTTCGTGCGGATAATAGATTACAGGTTCAATCGTCGCTTCATTCCCGTTTTTCTTCATCACACGGTCAACCGGCATATCGAGCCAGCTCGTCAAACGTGCGATATTGTCGGCATCAGGTTTGCCCGTTCCGTTTTCAATCCGCGAAAGTGTCGAAGCCGAAACCAGTGTCACGTCAGCGACATCGCGCAGACTCAAACTTAATTCTTCACGGCGGCGTTTAATTGCTCTGCCCAACTCAACCGTGTTAATGAAACTATCATTTTTATATACCATATTCTTTCTCCACTTTATCCAAAGATTTCAATGCTTTTGTTGCATTGGTCTTAACTCTGTTTCAAACATAGCACAAGAAAAATTTATATGCAACACTCCGTTTCACGCTTGCAACAAATAAATTCGTCTGATACAATGTTTCATAGATGAAACGAGGGCGTTTTGTCGCACAGTAATCATAGTAATCTTGAATCCGCTTTTAGCGGTTATGGAAAAGCGGACTTAATTTTAGGAGTAAAAAGATGACAGCAATCGTAGTCGAAAAAAATATAACGGAGAAACGTGAAAAACGTGCCAAATCAATTGCGGCAATGGGTTTAGTCAATCGTGAGAATGATAAATTCCGCGTTTCAACGCCGAGTTTGCGCGGGAAACAGACTTCGTATGAAGTTTGGCGCGACCAGAGCGGAAAAATCCGTTGTAATTGTTTGGAGTTTGAAGAAGCGGCTGTCACGGATTCGGCATTTCGTTGCGAACATATTTTGGCGGTCAAATACGCCTTGGTCGCAAAAAATACCGAACCCGCAACGAAACAACCCGTTCAAATTAAAACTGAAACGGAAATTGTTTCGGAAGACAAAAGCGCAACTGAGTCATCCGATTTGGGATTGCGGAATGTAGATTTGGGATTGCAAAATAAATCCGAAATCCGAAATCCGAAATCCGAAATGTCCACGGATGGCGAACAGAAGACTGTTGAAGTTCAGGCAGATGTTTCGGAAAACGGACAATCCGAAGCAGTTGAAGCCGACTTTCAGCAACTTGCGAACACACAAGGAGAAAATAAAATGACACAGGAAAATTTCAGAGAGTTAGATAGTTTTGTCACGGCGGAAGAAGCGGAAATGAGCGATACGCCGAACAATGTTTTGAATTTTACGTCAACGCTCAGAGAGCTTCGTAAAAATGTTGACCCGAATCTGGTCAAACAGCGCGAAGGCTGGCGCGACCGAAACGGCAATACGCATTACGTTGATTATGTCGAATGGCACACGGTTGCCGACATTTTAGATTCAAACGCGCCGAATTGGTCGCACGCCGTCAAAGATATTCGCCAGATCGGCGATATTTTCACGGTCACGGTCGCCATTACGATTGACGGCGTAACCCGCGAAGGCATCGGAACCGGCACTGCCGAATCCGAACTCGGCATCAAAAAAGCCGAACACGACGCGCTCAAACGTGCGGCGGTCAAATTCGGAATCGCCCGCGATCTTTACAAACGCGAATCGGAAGTCATCGAACGCGACGGCGCAGTTCAGCCGCCGAACGATAACGGCGGAATTCCGTCGAACCCGATTGCCCGTTCGTTGTCTGATTTGGTGACGGCAAAACAGCTCGGAATGATTCGCGCCATCTCACGCGAAATCGGTGTTGATCCCGACCACGAATGCAACACGATTATGCAGTGCAAAACCGATGAATTGTCGAAAAAAGCGGCTTCGAGCTTGATTCAACATTTACAGGATTTGCAGAAAAATCAGGAAGCCGATGCAAATGTCCCGATGCGGCGGGCAAGCTGAGTTTAAGAAACTGCGCGAAGTAAAATCCGCGCAGTTTCTTTTCGGTTGATTGAGTTGTGAAAAACCGTCTGCTTTCTCCATGAAGCTATAAATACCTCATTCACAACTCAATCCTCACTCACAAATTTTACACTTTTTGAAAAAATATTTTGAGCTTTTCTGTTTTTTCCGGTGTCATGTTATATTTCAAGCAATTTATGTCAAAAAACATAAATCTTGCCCCGAAAAAATAACATAATTGAGAGGAAAATAAATTGGCAGGAAAGTTTGAAATTAAACAATCAACAAACGGCAAGTTTCACTTCAATTTGAAGGCTGGAAACGGACAGATTATTTTGTCCGGCGAGATGTATGAAACAAAATCGGCGGCGGAAAACGGCATCGAATCGGTCAAGAAAAACTCGGCTGATGCGTCTCGTTTTGAAAAACGCGAATCGGCAAAAGGCGATCCGTATTTCATTTTGAAAGCCTTAAACGGGCAGGAAATCGGCAGAAGCGAAATGTATTCTTCCGACGCGGCTTGTGAAAAAGGCATCGAATCCGTTCAAACAAACGCTTCGGGCGCAGAAATTGTGGACACAACTCAAGCCTGAAAATTGAATTAGAATTTGCCTAAACCCGAATTTTAAAGGGAAACGGGCAAAAGATTCGCGGTAGTAAATCTTTTACCAAAAATCTTTTGTCTGTTTCCTTTTTTTAACTTTAATTATATGAGTGTCCCGAAAATACTGGAAAGTTTGGTTGGAAAATGGCGCGGAGTAAATCGTCTGCACACGACTTGGATCGAGGATAATCCCGTCCGCGAATCGGTTTCGATTGCCGTCGTTGAATTAACGGCACGCGGCAGATTTTTGAAAATCGAATACGATTGGACGTTCGACGACGCGGTTCAGGAAGGCTTGATTTTAATCGGCGACGAACAGGATTCCGATTTAATCAAAGCCTTCTGGATTGATTCGTGGCATCTGAGCGACAAATTTATGGTTTCCGAAGGTAGCCTCGAGAACAGTGCGATTTCGCTCAAAGGTTTTTACGCCGTTCCCGAACATCCCGATTGGGGCTGGAAAACGATTATCGAACCGGAACGCAATAATTCATTCAAAATAATTATGTATAACGTCTCGCCCGAAGGTGAAGAATCTCTGGCGGTCGGGATGGAACTGAAAAGGCAATAAAGAACTTTAAAGAGAAAATTGCGAATCGTTTAGTAAATCAATATAAAGGAATTGCCACGAACAAACACGAAAGGTCACAAAATAAATAAATAATTTTCGTGTCCTTTCGTGTTTGTTCGTAGCTAAAAATTATTTCTTTCGACCGCTGAAATTGTAGGTATGCGGCAATTGCGGACCGGAAAGCGTGCCGGTGATTTCTTCGTTTTCTACGCTGCCGTTGATTGAAATCTCAAACGCCTGTCCCTGCGTTTCAAGGACTGCCACAGCCGAAAGACTGTTTCCGGCGACTTTTCCATTCTCGATTTTGCCTTCACCGAGCATCGAATCGAGCTTTCCCGAAACTTTGCCGTCCGTCTGTTCCAAGGTTAATGAAACCGGAAGTTTTTGTCCTTGAAAATCAATCGTCAGATTCCATTTGCCCGTCAAATCAATTGTTGCTGCTTCCATAGTTTTTCCGTAATTTGAAATGTCCTGTAAAGTGCCTTCGGTGTCAAAGATTTCGACGTTGGCGGCGTAATCTTTGGCTTGCGGCAGAATGTCTTCGGCATCGCCAACGATGACGATTGCCATTTGTTCGGGCTGAACGTATTTGTTTGCGGCATCGGCGACATCTGCGACCGTGATTTCGTTGATTTTATCGCGGTAAGTTTCCAGATAATCGGCGGGCAAATCATAAATCTTCTGCTGAACGATTAAACTCGTCAAACCTTCCTGCGTTTCGGCGCGAATCGGGAAAACTCCGGCGAGAAAATTCTTTGCGTCCTGAAGTTCTTCCTCGGAAACTTTTTCGTCGCGGATGCGGTTTAATTCGTAGAAAAATTCTTTTAAGCTGTCGCCCGTGACGGAAGTTCTGACTTCGGCGGTTGCTTCAAATGCGCCTGCCAATCTTCGCAAATCGAATTTTGAATACGCGCCGTAAGTGTAGCCTTTTTCTTCGCGCAGATTCATAAAAATCCGCGACGACGCGCCCGCGCCTAATATTTGATTCATCAAAAGAGCGCGGAAATAATCGGGATGATTGCGCTCGATTGCCGGATTTGCAAGGATGATATTTGATTGCGCCGAACCTTTGCGGTCAACAATCGTCAGAGTTTTTTCCGCTCGGCGCGGCATCGAATCAAAAGCAAAATCCGCGACTTCCCCGCTTTCCCATTCGCCGAATTTGTCTTCGATTTCGGCGATCAAATCGTCTTTGTCAACATCGCCAACGACGACAAAAACCGCGTTGTTCGGAATAAAAGTTCGTGCCTGATGTTCGATTAGCTTTTCGCGGGTGATTTTTTCAACGTCTTCGGCGGTCGGCGAGACTTTTGAATACGGATGTTTGCCGAAAATAATGCGCGAAACCTGTTCGTCGGCGAGAAAACCCGCTTCGGAACGCTGCATTTTAAGATGCTCAATCGTGTTGCGTCGGTAAAGGTCGAGTTCTTCTTCGGGAAATGTCGGTTTCATAATCATTTCCGCCATCAGACGCAGCATATCCGACGCATAAAGCGTCAGGCTCGAGGCGGAAAGCGAAGTATTATCCGAACCCGAACTCGCCGAAAGACTCGCGCCGAGCCGTTCGATTTCTTCCGCCAATTGTTTTGACGAATAACTTTCCGTTCCCTCGGAAAGCAACGAAGCAACCGCCGAATTCAGTCCGACGGCATCGGCAGGTTCGTGAATACCGCCCGCCCGAAAAATAAGGCGGAAACTAACCAAAGGTAATTTCTTGTCTTCAAAAATAACCAGCTTCAAACCGTTGGCGAGAGTCGTTTCAAACGGCTGAGGAATATTAAAAGCAACCGGCGCAAGCGGCGCAGGTGCGGATTTGCGAAAATCTTCGTTCATAATTTTTGGAGTGGAGAGTAGAGAGTAGAGAGTGGAGAGTTATTTTTATTTTACTCTCTACTCTCCACTCTCTACTCTCGACTATTTTACTGCTTTTGCGTTGTCACAACATCGAGCAGAGTTCTGTTCTCGGTATTTAGAAATTTAGCGACGTTTTCCTTGATTTGTTCGCCGGTGATTGCCAAAAGTTCTTTGAGTTCCGAATTAATCAGCGTCGGGTCGCCATCGTAAAGCGCGAATTCGGCGATGTTTTGAGCACGTGCCATCGAAGATTGCCGCACACGAATCGTGTCGTTTAACAATTGGTTTTGGATTTTCTCCATTTCCGCCGCGCTCGGACCGTTTGCGGCGATGTCGCGGATTTCTTCCATGATGATTTCGCGGATTTGCGATAAATCGTTATCGGGTTTCGGAATCGCGCCGATAATCATCGAAGACGGTCCGCGTCGGTCGTCGGTAAAGCCGAAAAGCTGAATCAATGATTCGTCGCCTTTGACCAATTTTTGATAAAGCCTTGAGCTGTCGCCGTCATAAAGCAACTTCCCTGCTAAATAAAGCGCGTAATATTCGGGGGTTCTTCGCTCGGGAATCTTCCAGCCGATCAAAAAAGCGGGCAGCGGCGCGAGTTTGTCTTCGTATTCTTTGTAGTTCAGCGCAACTTCGGCGGGTTCCGAGACATCGAGCGGCGCGGGTTTCGGCTGTGCGGGAATCGTTCCGAAATATTTATCAATCAACTGCTTTGCTTCGTCAATCTCGACCGCGCCCGAGAGAACCATCACGGCATTATTCGGCGCGTAATAAACACGGAAAAACTCCTGCACGTCTTCGACCGTCGCGTCGTCCAGATCGTCCATCGAACCGATAGTCGAATGCGCATTGGCAAAGTTTTTGTAGATCATCTCGAAAACGATGTCGAAAATCTCGCCGTAAGGCTGATTGTCGTAGCGCAGACGTTTTTCTTCCTTGACGGCTTCGCGCTGATTGTCGAGATTTTCCTGCGTGACCGCCAAACTTCTCATTCGGTCGGATTCGAGCCACAGCGCAAGTGGCAACTGATTCGCGGGCAGAGTTTGATAATAATTCGTGCGTTCTGAAGAAGTTGTGCCGTTCATCGTTCCGCCGGCTTTCATAATATATTGAAAGTGCGCGGCTTTCGGGACGTTTTCCGAGCCTTGAAACATCATATGTTCAAACAGATGCGCAAAACCCGTCCGCCCGTGTCGTTCGTTGCGCGAACCGACATCATAATAAACCGCGACCGACACGACCGGAATCGTGCTGTCCTGATTAAACACCACACGCAAACCGTTTTCGAGCGTGTATTCCTCAAGTTTCAAAGGTGCAAGATTAAATGTTTCTGCCATAATTTCACAAAAATAAATTCTAAAATAATAAAAACATTTTGACTCCCAAATTGCAAAGAAACCAATTTAAAATCAGGGTGTAAAAAATTGGAGCGCGGACATCACTAACCGCCCGCCCAATAAGGCGAAACGCTTCGATTGGTTTAATTTATTAGATTTTTTAAGACTCGGCGGCTTTTCCGAGGCTGTTGCTTTCGTTTTCGATCACATACCCGTAGCCCAATTCGATTGCCGCGTTGACATCCGTTTCGATTGGGGGATATTTTTCGACATTCATCCGAATCATTTCCAGAATTTCCGCGTCAGTCCATTTAGCATTAGGATTTTTATTCAACACGAAAATTTTATAAGTGATGCGGTGTGCGATTTCGTTGAGCCATTTGGCACGTTCGACACGTTCTGAGTCCGCCATGCCTTCGGTGAACAAAACACCGCGCAGCGAAACCGTCAGAAAATGCGCGAACAATTCGTAAAAATATAAACGCTGTTGAAGATTCAAAGCCCCAATTTTTTCAAGATAATCAAAATTCATAGTTTCTCAATCTCCTCACAAAATCTATTTGTTGCGATGTCTGGTTCTTTAATTAATTGAAGGCTGGACATAATTCAACTGACTGGAGCGCAATCGGCTCGATTGCAACACCGCTGTTTTTTAGCGGTGTCACGGCGTTGAGGGAGAAATCAACTTAAATTTATCCTAAATCTTCGACACCGCTGAAAAGCGCGGTGTGGCAATCGAGCCGATTGCGCTCCAGTCAAACGCCCGTTTTTAATAACTTTGAATTATGTCCGGTCTTCAATTAATTGCCGACATTTTAGCACAAGACACAAATTCCAGAAAGAGGTTTCTTTATTCAGTTAAACTTCACCCGCTCCGACTTTTGCTGTTTTGCCTTCGGACTCAAGTAACCTTTGCGGCTTTGAACTTAATTTTCAATCGGCGTATTGATTTTGGGTTGCGCTCAAACCCTTTTTTAAAATAAATCTAATAAAATTGCACATAAAATTTTTCTGCAATTTAAGTCGAGCGTTACATTTTTGTCAGACGGATTGTTCAGAATGTTGGAAGTCTTTTCGATAATTCACTCTCGGGGGAGCGGCAATATGTTGAGAATTTTTATTTTTCTGATTTACTATCTTCAAAAACGTCTGAGCGTCTATTTCGGGTTTTATCATACGTCCAATCCATTAACTTTGCGTTGGCGTTGGAATCATTGGGTTTATAATTACGAAAAGCAAAAAAAAATGAAGCGGAGCTACTCACTCTTCCGCTTCAAAAGGCTTTTCCAAAAAAACGGCTGATTTTCCGTGCTTTTGAATTTGCCGGAGGCTATGTGTAAAACTCTTCCCCGTATTCGTTATTCTGCTTCATCAGCATCGTCAACAGAATCTTCTTCTTCATCTTCGACAACTTCTTCAGCTTCCTCATCGCCCGCAGTTTCCGCCGATTCTTCAATTTCAACAACTTCACTTTCATTAAACTCATCACTTGCCATTACTTTTTCAACTCCTATTAATTTTTATTCATAAAACAAAACCAGAATAACGAACTGTGGTTAATTTACTGTTAGAAGTTTGATAACTTGTTGTTAATTATCAATGCTTTTGTGATAATCTTTTTTTGCAGTTCCAATTCAAATAATTCAATAAATTCAATTCCGGGTAAATTATGCTTGCATCAATATTTTTGTCTTTCTTTTTACTTTTTCAAGCCGCCAACATTCCGCCGACCGCTCAGACTCCAACGCCGAAATCGCCCGAAACGCCGCAGGTTAAAGACGAACCGCCGGTAACTACAAAACATTCCCTGCGTGTCGGAAGCAGAACGCTGAATTATACGGTTTCGACCGGATTTATGCCGATTCGCAACGCGCAAACGGGCGAGACGGAAGCCAAAATCTTTTTTATGGCTTACACGCTCGACAATCCGCCCGCGAATCGTCCTTTGATGTTTTCGTTTAACGGCGGTCCGGGTTC
>JANODL010000072.1:0-42341 GCA_031412675.1 Acidobacteriota bacterium
AGGAATCAGAACTTTAGCAACGACAATTTTGCAGAAAACCAAGTGTCACAACAAAAAAGCCCGGATAGAGAATTTTGCCGATGATTTTGACAATCTGATTATAACATTGAAGGTAATGAATTTTTTATAGGAAAGCCCTGCTTGTGGTTAGTCTTAAAGCGTTTTTTATTGATGCGCCATTTTCGACCGCCGAAACAAAGCAGTGATTTTGGGCGAGACTAACGATTTGTTTTTCCGACAATGATTCAATGCGCGGAATATTTACTTCGGTGTTTATCATTGCTTTTTACTCCTTATTATCGAAGTGATAATTTCTCACTTGATTTTTCGGTCGTATCAGTCAACAATGACAATACGACCTTTGCACAGAAATGTGCTTTTTGCTTGGTACAACGCGAAAAAAGGTTATTTCAGGGCGCAGCTGCTTGTAACAGCTACGCCCTATTCCTTTTAACGCGAAAAAAATTATTCGTTTCTTTTATTTAATTTATATTCTTATTTTTCATATCTTGAACTCCCTTCTTAGCGTCAATTAAATTAAACATATTTTTCCCTACTTTTTTGAAGCGCTTTCCTTGCTTGACGTAGCGAAAAAGAGCGCCGGAAATTGTTTGCGTGTCCGCGATTCGTCCAAATTCCGATTCTAATAACACAGCAGCTTGCGTAATATGTTGCTTTCCGTATCTCCGAAAAATCATTTCCAACAAATCCGGAATCGCTAAATCAGAATAATCATCTACATCTTTATTACCGGTAATTTTTATCCGCTCCGCCAGCAATTCTTTCTTGCGAGCGTAGGAAGCGTTGAGCTTTTTCAGTAGAACTTGCTGCAATTCTTCCTCTGTCGCTATCAGCTTACCGATGAGCACGATTTCTTCGGCATTATCCGTTTCCATACTTATTTTGCGTTACAGTTAATCTTTTTGCTGCTTTAACGCAAAGTAAGTATCTCACCTTTTAAAACTTTCCACAAAAATCAAATTAATAATTTTGTTTTTTGCCGAAATAGTCACTTAGTTGATGTAGCTAAAATTAACAAAGCATATTTCAAGTATGGTTAAATCCGAGCTGCGTTTTATCCTTTCACTACGAATCCTGCGAAAGTCTCCGGTTTCCTGATTAACGATAACGACACCAAATTTAGGTAAATCTTGAAGCCTCTTCAAAATGTAAATTTCAGCTTTTTCGCCAACGGTAAAAGATTTCTTTTCAATATAAAGCAAATCCACCTCACCGCTGTGGTATTCAACGAAAAAGTCGATTTTTATATATTGCTCGATCCCGAAATTTCTGACTAAAACCATAATATGCGGCTGGTAAAAACGTTTTACTTTTGCCGCTAATTCAAATCGGTTCATAAGCCGAAATTCGAATGAGGTTTTGTACCGGCAGGCAAACGCAGTTTTCACGCCTTTGAAAATTAACGTATTATCCTCCACGTCAGCCATCTAATCCTCCGAAATAATTTTGTTTTCGTCTTGGTCATAAACGATTGTCCGATCATGTGCATTCGCGACTTCTTTAGTCGTTTCTTCTTCAACAGATTCCTTTTTTGCTGCCTTTCCTTCCTTCGGCGGTTTTTCTTTCTTTATTGCTTTTTCTTCACTTATCGTTTTTTCCGCTTCGGCTTTTATTTGTTCGTTCGCCGTTTTTTCTGTATTTTCCGGCGCGGCAGAAAGCAATCCGAAAGTAGCCGGTGCGGTCTTTTCAAATTTCTTTCCTGCCTTGGCATACATTTGAAGTAATCCGGATAGCGATTGGTACTGCATGGGAATTCCACGTTCATGTAATCTTTCACACAATATTTTTAGGTGGAGCGGTCCCGATTCCGTTAAAATTTCTTCAATTACGGAGGAGGATTTCACTTTCGGATTACTATTGCCGTTAAGTTCGTTCATGCCGCGTTGGAAGTTCCTAATTGCCCTGTCTATTCGCTTGATTTCCGCTTTGTATTCGGTTTGGTTATTTTTATATTCTGAAGTTAGCTTTTCGCGTTCTTTTTTTAATTTCTCAATTTGTTGCTCCATATTTTTATTTACTCCTTAACTTTTTTCCTAATTTTGAACACACTTCTAGCCGCAAATGAAAAGTAAATTTTTCCATTTCATTTTTGCTTTGTTTGGAATTTTATTTTTCCAAAACCTTTGAAGTGTGTGTGAATCTAGCTCTGCGGTAATTAACAGTCAAGTGGTCAAAATAATATTTTTCAATGCTGTATTGAATAATATCGTTTCGCTTTATTTAGGAAAGGCATATTTATTAAAAACTTTTAGCGCAAATGCCCGGATTTGCTTTTCGGTTTTTGTATTTCAGGAGCAGTTTGAAAATTCTTTTGAATTGTAAAGTAACCGTCTATTCCTGCAAATATTACTCCGGCAACAGAAACAAAAACCAGCAGCGTCATAAAAAATAAGCCCGCCAAAATAACAGCTTTACTAAAACTTCTGCCGGAAGACTGAATTGCGAAAAGCTTTATGGCAGTTCGGTTTTTAGTAATGAAAGTAACCACCGCTAAACCAATTGCCAACGCGTAAATAAGCCACATTCCGGCAATATACACCGATGCGGTTATATTGCTGCTGGTCGCTTCCGCCGCGCAGGCTGCGATCGAAAACACGATTTGGTAAAGCGTATTTGCCAGAAAGCCAAATAGAGGCGATCCCGAAAGCCAAATTGCTCCTGCGAATTTCGGCGTATCGCTCGAATCGAATTCAACATTTGACCGGGAAATTCTGATCGCCGGGTACAGAAAAGAAGCAAAAATTCCAATAAACAGGAGAAACAAAATTCCGCCGCAGCCGCCAGATGCTTCCGCCGTATTTTCGTAAAAACCGCAGTTACAATATCCCTGATTGAGACATTGTGGATCTCGATTCGGGCAAGACATAATTTTTGAATTTAAAGTGGGAGCTTTTTATTTAGAGTTTAATTATTTGAAAGTAATCGGATTACATGAAAAATAGCTGTCCTAGCCGCCACCCGTCGTCAAATTTTTGAAAGACGGCACGACCTGTTCTCGGCTTATCAAAGTCCACAACGCTATTATTCCCTTGCCCGAATAAATCGAATTGCGTTTGTTGGAGCGCATTCTGAAGATCGGCGGGCAGTTTTTTGTAAGTTGAACTGGTTGGGCTAAACGCTTCACCCAGTTCGGTAGCCTGCCACTTATATGTGAAATCTGCGCTTTTCATCGTTGCATTGTCATCCTTCAAGCCGGTGACTTCTGCCGCGCCGCGAACAGCTAACAACAAGTTTTCCTCGTCTACTTGTAAATTTAATTCTTTCCATAGTCCTCTACCTTTGTCTGTAATTTCTGCACGCGGGCGAAACGTCCAGATTTTTAGGTCAGTTCGGTAATTCGGCTCTCCGATATTAGGGTTTCTTAGTTCGGCTTTTTCAAAGTAGAGTTTTATGTAACCTAAATTTTCGGCGACGATAATTTGCGGCTGCCGCTTGGCAAAATCGTCTTTAGCCCGAGAAATTGCTGATTCTACCGGTTCATCGGCAGAAAGTTGCGGCGCTTTTGCACCAGCGTTCGACAAACGCCCTCCAATATCAATTGTCATTGTGGCGGGCGCTTTATAATTATTATTGTTTTCAATTAAGTTGGCAGCCGTGCTGCGGCTAAAACCACCGATTGATGAACACGATACAGAAAGGAATAAGAAACTGACCAACAGTAACTTAACGGCGAAGTGATTTTCAGTTTTTGTATTTTTATTTTTCATATTTTTATACTCCTTGCTTTGACTTCGCGCCGAAAATTGATTTCTGGTATTCTTTATTTCTTGAAAATTAGACTTATCCTTATGCCAAATCCGGAGCGTTCAACGTAGGAAAATGAACGCCGCCGAACAGAAATTACTTTTATTCGAATGTTCGGCAAGATATCAAAGTGATGACACTTTAAGGCTAATTAGCCTTAAAAGCAAGAACGTAGAGGCGGAAAATTTTTGCCCGTTAGGAGGAAACTTTTAATGGGTAGAGCGAAGCGAATGGACAAACACGCGCCAAAGCATTTGAGTGAAAAGTTATTAAAAATTCGTGAAGCGTTTAATGAATCGCAAGCAGCTTTCTTGGAAAGATTAGGAAATCCGGAGGCGATTACGCAAAAAAGTATTTCCGGATATGAACGTGGAGAACGTGAGCCGCCATTGCTTATACTTTTGAAATATGCCCAACTCGCACAGATTTCAACAGATGTTTTAATAGACGATAGGATTGATTTACCTATTAAGATTAAATACTCTCAACCTAAAAATTAAATTCTTGAATTTAATTTAAAAGACCTAGAATTTATTTTCTTTAAATGATAGATTTTTATTGGTAACAACACCATTTATAAATTCCCATAATTTTCTCCTTTCAAACAACATACCAATCCTGTAAATCACAAACAAAAGAATTAAAAATTGTATTTTTATGCCATACAAAAGAAAAGCACGAAAACAGATTAATAAAGAACATCGTTCTTTGCCGTCGATAGTTAATACAATCTTTGATTTATACGAAAAGAAAGCCCATCTTTTACTTTCTACATTAATTGCCGTTATCGGCGGAATATCAATAACGTTACATTTTTTATACAACGGCTACTTTCCAGATCTGGATTTCACTACTTCGCTGACTTTATTGATTACTGTAGCTTTTTCTACCTTGTTGATGATTGCCGGCGTGGGCTTTGCCCTGAATATCAACCCGATGATTTGGTCGCTTTTTATCAACACCGATTTTGGCGACGGCGCGATGAGCGGGCTTCGGCAAAATTCACAAAAAGTTACAGATGGTAAATCAAAAACGCGTGCCGCTAGTATTGTAATTTTATTTTGGTTTCCGATGGTTATAGTCACTGTGGCGGCAGCCATAAGTCTGTGGATATTTGTAAGCAAAGAAATTGTTACCGAAGCGAATTTTTGGATTGCCGTCGCGGTTTTCTACATATTAGCTCTACTTACTGGATATTTTTGTTATCTGCATCTTAAAAGAAAAGGATTGAAGCGCTTCGGCTGGAAAGATTGGATAATTTATGCAGGAGCGATGTTACTTAACTTTCTTATACTCGTCGTTATTCCATTTTTTGTGTGGGTGCTTTTCAACTCAAAATACAGCGTTCAGACCGTCCCCCAAGATGGTTTCTTGAAACTCGTCACGGTGATTGCCGGCACTTGTCTGGCGATTTTATCTTTGAATGCCGCGCAATGCATGAAAGCGATTGATGATAAGGAGAAAGGTCGCAGCAGTTTCACAACGCATGCATTCTTTTCGATTTTGGTTTTAACAGTTGTCATATTGATGAGTTCCAGTTATTTCTTATTTTCTCAAGCCGCCTTAAAAGTGTATGGATTAGCGGATGTAGAAAATATAGATATTTTATTTACCGAGGAGGGCTGCAAAGTTCTTCGCGGATTTGGAATAAACTATGCCTACAACGAAAACGGCAAAAGCTGTTTGCTCCGGCACGCGAAGCTGGTATCGGCAATCGGAACGAAAAATTTAATTCAAGCCGAAAACGGACGAAAATTCGCTGTCTCGAAGAACGATTCGAATCCCGATCTGGCGAAATTGTTCTTGCCGATGAAAATTTTCGTTGAAGAAACGCGGAATGCGAGCGGCGAACTGCTTAAAGTTCGAATATCAGGCGAAGGCGAATTCCGTTTCGTGCAAAAGAAAAACAGCGAATCAACTGGAACGTTCGGCGATCTATCTGTATTTTTCAGCGCTTATGATCGACAAGGCAATTTAGTACCAATCGCCGATCCCGGTAAGATTCAAATGCCAGCTGGCATTGAAGAGGCGAAGAGCGGTAATCAAAAACAAAAAACCGATAATCTACCCGCCAAAAAAGAAACCGGTTCGAATTCTTACCAATTAATATTTAAGCAGTTGGCATCATCAGGAGAAATGAAAATCAATTTTAACTTTGAAACTCTGCCGTTCGAGGTGAACAAGTTACCCGCGTGGTGCGACGTTTCGGTGAAAATGAACGCAAACGAGTACAGCTATGAATTGATAAGAACGGTCATTTACGAAAATTAATCTCGCTCGCTTTTTGCTTGTTCGTTCAGCGAATCATAATTTAGCAAATAACCCGAAAATTGCTTCGGTCGAAAGCCTGCCGAAAATACGAAGCGATCATCACGGGCTTCCGAGTTCGGTCTCTTTTCGTCCAGTAATTGATTGGCTCTTTCTGTTTTTTTTTCAGCCAATAGTTGCCTAAAACCTCGATTTTTACTTTTCGCACGTCTGTTTTCAACGTATTGATATGTTTTTCCCCAAAACTGTTCGCGGCGGTGCGAGCGTTTTGAAAAAAAGCCAGTAATTTTCTTATAAATCAATGCGGCAAAAACGCATATAAAAATTTGATTAGCGATAATTACTAATCCCGTCATTAAATTACTGTTCAAATAAGCTTCTACATCAGCAATCAGCAATAAATTAACAAGAGTCAGGCATAAGACGATGGCGATTAATAAAACCCCGCTACCGATCAAATACGCTTCGACAAATCGCTGGTCAAATGATCGCACAAGCGAATTAATCCGCTTCTCCTGATTATTTCCGTTGTTACTTTCAATCATAGCTCTACTTCACAATTTACAAATCTATTTTACTCGATGCGTTCGGCGCGGTTTCGATCGGCATCCGATCCCTGTCATTGATAACTCTTTCTCGCTTTTCCGGCAAATGAATTTTGTTGATTAAAAAATATAGTTCGGTATTAACATCTTTTTAGAGTGTTAATATGAAAGCCTTTTTTCTTCAACCATATCGAAAAATTGTTGCCTCGTTATTCCCGAATAATGTGTAACGATTTGAACGATTCTAACTAAAGTTTCCCATGTGTTAATCATAAATTCGGTTAATGTATCGTTATTCTCGAACGACATTTTTTTGCCGTGATGAATAAAAGAAGATCGCAAGCCATAAGTTTGCAGGACGTTTTTGATGATGAGTTTCCGTTGTTCCATCGTTTGTCCAAACAAAACAGCCATTCGTTCGCCGATGTTTTTTTGAATCGGTTCGTTATTGTCTTTTAACAAAATTGATTCTAATGCGACGAGAATGTAAATAAGTTTATCGGAAATATCTTTGGCTAAACAGCTTTTGGAATATTGAATGACTGCATTTAAAAGTTCCTCTTCGAATTCGGTTCGATTATCCTTAGTAAGTAATGCACTCAATTCCTTTAACCCATGTTGAAAATTTTCTTCAACGGCTTCCGAGCTTATTTTCGTAAAAGGAGAATTTCTATCCAAAGATTGTTCAGAGTAGCCTTGTATTCTACCGTCATTAACTTTCAGTAAGGTATAACCTTCGTAATGTTCTCTGCCCAGTAAAACGCAATGGGAAACTAATCTGGGATAAAACGCTGAGCCCGTATAAAAACGCAAAAGACTGATCGCCTTTTCCGCTTCATCGAAAGCGATTTCAAAAGCCCTCTCCGGTTCGGCTTCAACTTCCATTGTGGCGGCAGCAAAGCCCTGAAGATTTTCGCGGTCTTTGTCGAATCTGACCTGTGCTTGCTCTTTATTCCCAATAATATGTGGTTCAAGTGCGGACTGCCAATCGTCTATCATTTGTTTGGTAATGACTTTAAATACTATTTTCCCGATGGGTATTTCCTTTTCAATTAATGTTCGATGAACGGGAAACCATAGTTCGGAACGAATTATTTTTTCTTCGCATTTAGGTAGCACATACTCACACATTGAAAGCCCAGTTTTACCAGTGTAAAAATTAGCAATCCATTCGAATATCAAATCAATAAGAAGTTTTACGCTGACAAATTCGGAAACTCCTTTCGTTCTTTGTAAATTTTCGGCGAGCCTTATTAATTCTTTGTAATTTTCGTCAAATAATCCCCAAACATTATGCCCATCGGAAAAAGTTTTGGCGATGTCGCCTTCCATTTCGTTGTAATAGCCGGTAGAAGTTATTTCAACATCTTTTAATTCTCTAATAAACATCTCCGAAGAAAAACTTTCTGGTCTCGGCTGGTTAATATTCGGATCAAGAACTAATTTTGATAACAAAGCGGTTGCTTTCTCATCGAAGTTTTTCGCTGCATTCGGGTGTAAATTAATTTTCATAAAATTGAAATTAAAAATTTTTACTTTGCATATTTTTATTCTCTCTATTTATAGCTCTGAGTTAGAACATTTCCAATACCACAATTTATTTTGAAAAGTGATTAATAAAATACCAACTAAAAATAGCGAAATTAATAGTGTCCTAATCTTGTTGATGCTGACAGAGACTAATACCTAGAACCACCCTTTTGTATATGTTAATCTAAACTTATTATGCAGAAAAACTTTTTGAAGAGCTCATAAAACTTTATACACATCTGCGATGGAAGCAGGCTTGACGAAAGCGGCTTGGACTGTGAAAAATTTACTAAAATATTAAGGAGAATAATTATGCAAAAATGGAGATATGATGCAGTGGTTTTCGAAGGTTTAATGTCTGAAGATTTGCTTAACAACATTGGGGCGCAAGGATGGGAACTAGTCAGTATAATACGCCCTGATGCTAATAAAAAAACTTTTATTCATTATTTCAAACAACTTGTAAATGGTAGTGAAGCGCGTAAAGTTATTTTGGAAGAGCAAACATAGCAAAATTTGTTGCGATTTATGTTTTGAGGACAACCAAAGTTGTCCTCGCTTTCTATTTCTAGCGTCACAACTTTAGGGCACTACCGAAAAATTAAAAACTTGATTCTTTGTAGATTGTTTTAGGCTTGCCAAATATTATCAGCTGAAGACGAAAACTAATAAAATAAATTTAATTTGTCCTCTACGCCTATAATCAAAATACCACCAATACTGAATGTTTTTGTAGGCGTTTCATCCTTGCAAATGTTTTGCATTAAGAATACTATTTTCCCTGAAAAACAGATAATAATTTATTGATATACAGTAGTTCCCTAAATTATTTACCCTAATCCTAGATACCCTAACTTAAGTTAGGGTATCTAGGATTAGGGTAAATAGAATTAAGATAATATTTATTAAGGTAATTTAATATAAGATAAATAAAATTAAGGTAAAAATTTCTACCATAACTTTAGTTACACTAGCTTTTTTTGCTATAATTATGTTATAGCTATTGCGTGATTAGGCTAAAGCTTGCTGAATTTCTTAAATCTCGCGGAAAGACCGCTTATTGGTTACATCGCAATTCCACTTTATTGGAAGCGACAGTCTATTCCTTGGTTAGAGATGAAGTGAAAAGAGTTGATTTCAAAACAATTAATGAAATTTGCAAAGTTTTAAAATGTCAGCCCGGTGATTTACTTGTTTTTGAAGAAGATAATGCGGAAAGAACTGTTGAATAATTAAAATCTTATGATCGGACTGTTTAATAAAAATTTAGAAAAATTAGATTTTTATGTATTTGACGATGAGTCACGTTCATTATTGTTAGTTTATCAAAAAGAGATTGCAAAATTATACCTACCTAAATTTTTTGCAACCAAGGTTGTTAGAAACTTTTTCGTATTGAAGTCTCTTTTCTATTGCCAAAATAAACGCCTTCCTGTTTTACAAATTAGTGCTGAAAATGGGAGGCGAGATAATTGAGCCATTTAACACAAATACTGGAAAAATTGGATCTCTCGACCGAGAATGGACTTTTCTTTAAAGGTGATAACTGGGAGGGATTATTTTCAAATCGTGTAGAAAGGTTACTGACAAACACTATTAAACCGGATGCACTTTTTTGCATAGATAATAAGCCTTTCATTCTTTTCTTCGAGAATTTAACTGACAAAAAAGGTAAGCTTCGAGAAATTTGGAATTTCAATGAATGTCCGATTGTTATAGTTATAGATCAAAGCTCAGTAGAAGTTTATAATGGCTTTGAATTTCTTACTAAACAGAACACCCTTAGATTGCTAGGGACTGAAGAAGTACTTAATGATTTTAATTACTTTAGTTTAGTAACGGGTAAAACATGGGAAAAATATAAAGAAGATTTTGATTCACGAAATAGAATTGACTATCATCTTCTTTCAAATATTAAAGCTGCACGAGAAATTCTTATAAATAGATCTTTGGCATCAGACCTTGCGAATTCTCTAATCGGGAAGGTTATTTTTGTTCGGTACTTAATAGATAGAGAGGTTAAGTTAGATTTTGAACAAAAAGGACAATCGCGAAAATGGACTAATCGTGAATTCTGCGATGTTCTATCCGACAAAAATCAACTAAGTAGTTTCTTTAAATACTTAAAAGGAAAATTCAACGGAAAATCTAATGGCGATTTGTTTCCGATTTCAGAGGAGGAAATTGATTCTATTCCAGAGAACTGTCTCTCCGTTATTGTAGACTTACTTTCAGGAAATTCTATAACTACCGGTCAGCAATCTTTATTCGATTTTTACAATTTCTCAATTATACCGGTTGAATTTATCAGTAACGTTTATGAACTTTTTATAGGTCAGGATGAACAAGAACGCCAAGGTGCTTATTACACGCCATTATTTTTAGTAGATTACATACTGGCTGAAACAGTTGAAAAAAAGATTCAGGAACTTGAGGAATTTAGTTGTAAAGTGCTTGATCCGGCGTGTGGTTCGGGAATTTTTTTAGTAGAAACGCTAAGAAAAATAATAGCTCAATACCAAAAAAACAATCCAAATAACTGTGATAATCCTGATAAATACAAGGAAGATCTAAGAAGGCTGGCATCCGAAAATCTTTTTGGAGTTGATGAAGATCCAAGCGCTGTCAATGTAGCAATATTTTCAATCTATCTAACGCTTTTGGATTATCAAAAGCCTTCCGACATTGAAACATTTAAATTTCCTTTGTTGTTTGAGAATAATTTCTTTGTTTCAGATTTCTTTGATACTGATGCGAAGTTTAACGAGATTTTTAAGAATATTAAGTTTGATTTTATTTTAGGAAACCCGCCTTGGAAACGAGGAAAGGGAGAAAAAGAAAACCCGCGATTCGTTGAATATATCGAAGCGAGAAAAAAATTAGAGAAAAAAGAAAATAGGGAAAACCAAATTACAATCAGCAATGCTGAAATAGCGCAAGCGTTTGTGTTAAGAACAAGTGACTTTTCTTCGGCTGAAACAAGCATTAGCTTGATTGTAACCAGCAAAATTCTTTACAACCGTAACGCATCAGGATTTAGACAATATTTATTGGATAATTTTATTATCAGAAGAGTGTTTGAATTAGCTCCTGTCAGAAGAGAGGTTTTCGATAAGTCTAATGACAAAGCAATTGCTCCGCCAGCTGTAATTTTCTATCAATATGCTGAAAATAAAAATACCGATAAAAATATCGTTGAACATATTACTCTAAAGCCCAATCGTTTCTTCTCTCTGTTTAAGGTTTTTACAATTAACCGAAGCGATTATAAAAAGGTATCTCAAAAAAATCTAAAAGATTACGATTATTTATGGAAAATTTTAGTTTACGGTAGTTATTTAGACTTCAACTTAATAAAGCGATTAAAAAATAAAGAATCTTATTTGACCATTGGGGATGTCACTGCAGATGAGAATCTTTTTCTTATTGGTCAAGGAGCAACTGTTGGCGGTGGTGATAATAATCCGGCATCTCACCTAAAGGGAAAGTTATTTCTTGATACTAGAAAAGATATTGAATCATTCTTTGTAAATCCCACCCCTAAAAATAAATGGGAACTTGATACAGCTCATCGTCCTAGAAATCCTAAATTATATGAAGCGCCAATGGTTTTGATTAAAAAAGGCATTAATTCTTCATTTCATTCGGTTTCAGCAGTTTGTGATATTGATGCCATATTTACTGATTCAGTAACTGCAATTAAGAGCTTGATTAACGATAAAAAAACACTTCAAATGGTTTCCGGGATTTTGAATTCCTCGTTTTTTTCGTATTTTTGCTTACAAACATTTAGTTCTTCTGGAATTGAAAGAGAGCAGGCGCACGAAGTCGAGAATATGACGGTTCCCTTTGTTGATAGCAATGAAATTGCTTCCATTGTTTCTACTATTTCTGAATTAAAATCTGAAGAGCATTCATTGGGATTGCCGATTCTTGCTACACATATTTTACATGAAATTACTGAAAAGATTAAAGAGTTAGATTCTGTTGTACTTACTACTTTCTCATTTTCAGAAATAGAAAAAGATATTTTTGAATACTCTATAAACGCAACGATCCCGATTATAATGAAACATAAGGGATATGAAAAATTATTTGCTCCACTACATTTGGATAGTACTGAGTTAGATGACTATGTAGAAATTTTTTTCAAGCAGTTAAGCCCTATTTACGAAAAAATGAATCAAAAATTAGTTGTTGAAATTCAACATTCTGATCAAATTATTGGTTTATTTTTTAAGCGAGTCCCTCTCAATTCTGACATTGCACGTACTCGTTTATCTCCTGTAGAAGACAAATCAATTCTCAATTTTTTAATTTCACTTGGAGCCGAAAAAATTACAGATCGCCTTTTTGTTCAAAAAGATATTAGAGGCTTTGAAGAAGACGGTTTTTATATTATTAAACCTAACGAACGAAAACTTTGGCATAAAGCAATAGGACATTTAGACGTAACCGAATTTATAGATGCCATTTTAGTAGCAGGTAGAAAAAGCAAAGTCCATGTTTGATAGACTAGATGCAACAATTTATGGTGATTCTGGAGAATTTTATGAAAGCAGTTTTGAAGTTCTGCTTTCCAAAATTACACATTGCTACCTGCTAATGAAGTTGCAGAATATTGTTTTAGAAAATGATGAAAATAAAATTCGAAATGTGTTGTATCTAGATTATTTGAGTAATAATAAGGTAAGAAATCAGCTGCAATTACTTTATTGGCATCTAGAGCGCGAAGTTCAAGAGAATTCTACCGTTGGAAGAACCGATATAAAAATAATTTCCAGAAATACATTTTTGATTCAGGAAGCGTATTACATCATAGAATGTAAGCGACTGGATAATAAAAACACAACAGGCACAACGGGGTTAAATGCAAAATATATCGAGAATGGTATATGCAGGTTTACCGATAAATACTACTCCTCATATCACCGGGTAAATGCCATGATTGGGTTTGTAGTTGAGGAAATGGATATTCACCTAAATATTAAGAAAATAAATAAGCTATTAAAATCTTTTGGGAAACCTGTTACCACCCAATATATAACAAGGAACAAGTCTATCAGCGAATTTGAATTTCAATACGAGTCAACTCATTTAGATAAAGACAATGATAAATTAAAAATATATCACTTTATGTTTGATTTTAGCGAAAATATTCCGCACTGATTTTATTTAATCTAAAATAAAATCATCTTATTTGATTATCTTCTTTAGGAGTCATATATAAACCGACAATTAAGTATTATGCTCCATTTCCCTAGACCTGTATTTATTATTTTAGCGAAAACCGTTAGGTGAAAAGTGATTTTTCTCAATACAATGATTTATAGAAACAAATTTGACGATTACAATATCAAGATACAATAATCTAAAACATGCTTGGAGACAAAATAATAATCCAGCTTGAAGGCTCGACGGAAGATTATGGGCATTTGCGTCTAAACGAGCTTATCAAGCAGCTGGAGCTCGTCGCTTCGGCTTTGAAATATACCGAGCAGACCGTGACAGGAAAAGATGAGCGGCAGGTCTATTATCGCGTCGTTGATTTGTCTCATAACAGCCCCGTTACCTGCGTTTTAGAAGCCGTTCCGATCAAAGAAGGAAAATCGGAAATCTCTAAAAGAGTCGTTAATAATTTTATTAAGAATTTAAGACAGATCAACACGAAAGGTCGCGTCCCGAGCAGGGTGGATTCTTTTGCTTTGGAATCCTACAAAGACTTGGGCGCATTGCTCGATAAAAACGTTTCATCAATCAAAATCAGCAATTCCAGCGTCGATGTCAGGATAGACAAGAGTTTTAATTCCAAGGTTGAATCTATCATCGGACCGGACGAAATTTCGAACGGCTCTTTGACCGGAAACTTAGAATGGATAAATCTTCACAACGCGAACGCTTTTAATATCTACCCGATTATCGGAGCCAGAAAGGTCAGATGTCATTTTTCCCGTGAGTTGAAAGAAACGGTTATTTCGGCAATCGATCGTTATGTTCGAATTTACGGAGAATTACGCTATAAAAGCCGCGACAATTTTCCGTATGCGATGGATGTCGAGGATTTGGAAATTCTGCCGGATGAGAGCGAACTGCCGACGTTGTTCGATCTGCGAGGTATTGCGCCGCAAGCGACGGGTAATCTGGATTCTTTGGATTTCATTAGTTCAATAAGAGATGTCAATTGGTAAAAAAATAATAGCTTGGGATTCGTGCGTGTTTTTAGCATGGCTTCAAGACGAGCGGCGCGAGCCGGGCGTAATGGAAGGCATTGAAGAAATGGTGCGTAAAATCAACGGCGGCGAGATAATTCTACTGACTTCGCAAATGACAAATATCGAAGTGCTGCAAAGCAGGTTATCGCCGGAAGCTCAAAAGAAATGGAAAGAGATTTTCAACCGGCGAAACTGTCAAATAATGGACATCAACCCGAGAATTGGCGAAAAAGCTAGTTTTATCAGAGATCATTACGACCAAAAAGGTATCAGGTTAAGTTCGCCGGATTCGATTCAATTAGCTACGGCAGTTATTTACAATGCAGAAGAGTTTCACACTTTCGACGGCTCGGGTAAGAAGAAAAAAGGCTATTTGCTGCCTTTGGATGGAAACGTCGCTGGTCATAAATTAAAGATTTGCGTTCCCTACGCTGAACAAGGCAGTTTGTTGACCGGAGTTCCGCCGTTATCTAAATAAAAATATCTTTTTCTAATTTTCGGTCTATGCTATTATGTGTTCGATTAAGGCGATTTAGCATTAACAAAATACAAAAGGAGCACTATCAAAGCAATGAACAAGTGTGTCGTAATGACTATGTTAATTTTAACTGTTATAGGAGCCATCATTGGAGGTTTGATCGGAACTATTACTGGCATTATTGTTGGTGGCTTGGTTGGACTTGCTTCTAGTGGGATATGTGCTAGATGGATATGTGCTAAAGTCCCCTAAAATAGTATTTAGCTATACGCTCAAAATTTTACAATCAATAAAAGTAAGAATTGGTACCTCACTTTTTTTAAGTACTAGAATTCCCCAAATTGTTTAGATCATACATTAAAAATACGCATTTAATTCAGGTTAAAAGGTAAAGATAACTTAGAATTATTGTGATAATTGTCCGAGCTATACTTCGACTTATACGGCTGGATTCTTCTTTACTTGGCTTTCTCGCGGTTTTTCTTTCGTTATTAGCACGGACTAAAGATTTTGCCTTAAGCCTCACTAAAGCAATCCCTTTTCTATTTATCTGTATATGTACATTTATTGCTAATGATATTGACGATGTAGAGAAAGATCGAATAAATCACCCGGAACGTCCGCTGCCATCCGGGCATCTAAGTTCAACTTCAGCTGTAATTCTGTATTTCACATTTCTAGCATTGGCTCTTTTTTCAACGAGACACTATGTTGAACCATATATTGCCTTTTGGTATTACGGAATTACTATTTTATCAATAAGTTATCGCTATATAGTTAATTGGCTTCCGAATCTTAAAACGCCTTATGTTGCCTTGGCAGTTTCAATTCCGTTTTTGATGATGGCGGCATCATATCCTACCGAGACAAAATTATACACCGTTGCTGGATCGGTTTTTCTACTTACTTTAGGGAGGGAAATATGCGGTAATATACAAGATAGAGCTGGCGACTCCGTTTCATTTATGCATAGTATTAATCCTGTTACACTTGCCGTTATTGCGTTCAGTCTACAAGTAATCGGGATATTGCTTTTGTCGACCGAGGTATATAAATTAGGAGATTTGATTGATCTAATTGCAATGATATTGTTGCAAGTTGTATCTGGCTTCTATTGGTTTAAGTTAGCACGCTACAGACGAGCAACAAATGTGATGAAACTCCAGTTTTTGGTCGGACTTTATTTTCTTATGTGAGTGGTAAAGACTACTTCTTCAATAAAGGGTCTAGCAACATGAACAAGATAGTTATTCCGATTGGCAAGTCGCTTAACGTAAGTTGTAAACTGTAGCGTAATTCATCACTAGACATCTTTTTAAATTCTATTAGATAAGAGTGTTTTTCAAAAGCGGTTAATGATTCACTCTGTAGCTTTTCCTGTAAATTTTTTATCTCTATGTCGATAGATTGGCTATACAATTTTCGGAGAATTGCACGTGGGTAGAAATTAAAAATCAATAATACAGGTGTTGCAATAACAGCCGGGAAAATAATAAAAATTCTTATACTTTCCAGAACCACACTGTCGAACATGAATGGACCGTTATAATAGCTGATAACGTGAATATACACAGAAATAATTGTCAGTGTAGATGCCACATTAACATATGTATTAATCTCATCAAGTTCACGCTCTTTAAAAAGATTGCGCGTAACTTTTACATTCATCAGCGCATGAAGCATCATTCCGATATATACCAGTTTGCGACCTACATATGCGCCTAATGCATATTGGACGCAAACGGCAATCATCATCAAAGGTTCTGCTCGTTGTGATAGCGGGAATTTGCAATATGAAAAAATAATAAATGCTATGACACTCAGTTGCGCCGCGAACGTTATTGTGCGAAACAAACTCCTAAAGTGCTGTTCATAAATATAATAATTCGTCTTGGATAGTTGTGTCTTTATAAAAGCTGTTTCAATTATCTTCGGCACCTCATCCTGTGTTCGAAATATGACCAATGCTGTTCCAATTGCAAGCCCTAACGAAATTATAGTTTTAAAGGATTTGGTATAAGCCACGAAAAAACTTTGAGCTTCGGCTTGACCATCTATAAACCACAGCAGAGCTGATCCTAATAAACCATAGGCAACGCTTATTCCCAGTCCAGAGAAGAGAATAAGCATTAAGCGAAATGGAGATATTTGAGTCACAATAATTCTAAGTTATCTTTACCAGGAAATTTACAAGATGACAAAATCAACAATAATAAACTCTTGAATTTGCGAGCTGATTTGCACGTAATTATGCACCAAATTCCGCATTATGGCAAATTTTTCAGGAACTACAAATTTATTATTGCTTTCTAAAAACTTGTATTTAGATTTATTAAGGTATTGTAATCACTGACGTTCCATTTATAAAGAATAAAAGTTAATTAACCGGAAGCTTTTTTCTTAAGTTAATCCGAAATTAAATAATGCAAATTGCTTTTCTTAATTGAGAAGGCAATATTTAGCTATGCAAATAAATCAGGCAGGTATTGACTTTCTGAAAGGGTATTTTTCTACCCACGAACGAAGCGAAAAAACAAGGTCGGCATATTCGTCTGATATTAATCAATTCGGGGCATTTATAGGCGTTGATTTAGAACTTTCGCTGCTAAAAGGTAGTCATATCGAACACTGGGCGGCGGAACTTCGCGAAAAGGGTTATTCGCCAGCTTCAATCCGCCGTAAGATTATTGTTCTCAAAGTATTTTGCTCATACTGGGTAAGAAACGGAGCAATGTCAGAATCTCCCTTTTGGCGCGTTAAAATCAGCTACGGGAGGATAGAACAGCTTCCTCGTGCTTTAACGGAAATAGAAATGCGCGATATTTTGAAGCAAGCCAAACAGGAGAATTCAATCGTCTGCCCAAAAGAAGTGAAGAAATATTTAAATAATCCAAAAGCATATGCTCGTAATTACCGAGCTTTAAGAAATCTTGCTCTTCTGGAGCTTTTATTTGCGACCGGATTACGTGTCGGCGAAGTTTCCTCCATTGATATTAACGACTTCGTTTTAGAAGAATCCATGTTCAAAATAAAAGGCAAGGGCGGAAGAGAAAGGCTGGCATTTATTGTCGATGAAGTGACGCTTCAAATCCTTCGCGAATATTTACAGGCAAGAATGAAAATCGGAACCGAAAGTCACGCACTATTTCTAAACGCTGCCGGCAATCGGCTTTCAACGCAGGGAATAGCAAAAATCATTACGCAGCTTCGCGAGGACGGCGGTGTAAAGCGAAATGTTACGCCTCATATGTTGCGGCACACAGTTGCGACGCTGCTCCTGCGTAACGGTGTCGACATTCGAATCGTTCAGGAATTTCTGGGGCATGCTTCGATTGCAACAACCCAGCGATATGTTCACATTGTTAAAGATCATATGATTCGTGAGCTTAGAAATCGACATCCTTCTTTAAATTTCCGTAGTGAAATATAATACTAATTCGGTATTCAATCGCCCGAAGACACCGCCTCATTTTAGAACCGAAAGGAATATCTGGCAAAAATTCAATTTCTAAAGTCATCATGTCCTTGGGAGAGAGCTCGAAAGAGACTCATCAGATAAATAGTGATTGAACTATTAAATTTTATTTTGTGAAAACTGCTCGATAAAGGCGGTTTTTTAGTTTCTCAAAAGTATTAGAAAAATAAAATATTTGGATATTTAATCACAAAGGTGGATAATGAAAAAACGAATAACTTACCATATATTAGTCGCAGATTTTGACTAACCGAAAAATTACCCAGTTTCAATTTACATAGAAGCTTAATTTCAGATTCTACGGATACTGAAATTAAACAATTTCAGCTTGAGAATCGCGCAGTCGATCAGCGCGAACATTTTATTTTTATTGGCAAAATCCGGGGATTCCAACGAAATCCCCGGATTTCATCAGGCAGATGCCCGATACCGTCCCTAACGGTAAGTCATTGATACAAGATGATTTGCCGACAGTCAAGTCGTGTTTGGGCATCTTCCAAGCAGGAGCTACAATGAAATTATTGAAAATAATCTTCAGATTAATTGCGATAATTGCGACGATTTTATTATTGAGCAGTAAAGCGTATTAATCGGTAAGAAAAGCAAAAGGGCGGAAATGTTTCCGCCCTTTTGCTTTAATTGATGATTGAGATTCAGCCAAGGTTAATAACGCCCGTCACCAATGCAGCTGCCTTTAATTTACTTCTTCAAGCCATGATTCTCCGTCCCGCAGGCAAACCCAAAATCTGTCGTAGAAATCTTTTTCACTAAAATATTTTTCGGCTTCCTCATGAAAAAGTTTTTTAGCGATAGGAAAAAGCATTAACGCTCCAAAAACACCAACAGTTCCAATCAAAAAACCAACGAACAGCGTGATCTCAATGTTCGTCCATTTGACTAAAAAATACGCTGCAAGTGAGGAAAATAGAAACGAAAAAATCACATTGACCCCAAGTGCTTGTGGAATTTTCGGCTTTTGCGGTATTTTCTCAAGAATCTTCGCTTTCGTTATGCCGTTTGTTTGAGCACGGGATTTCGAGATACTAATTGCCGAATTGGAAACGGTTGCGCCTACCGAATTAGTGATTGATTCGCTATTAGATTCGTAAAGACATTCGACCATTTCAGCGGTCATAATTTTGTCGGATAATCCGCATTTCGAGCAGACAATATTTTTATTCATTCAGCCTCCAATAAAACTGTTCAATTTTGTTTAACCACTTATATGTTACAAATAGAGAATTCAAGTTGGTTTCACAAAATTTGTGAAAATTTCGTAGATGAAGACTAATCTTCGCTGGTTATAATTGTAATTCTTCTGATCAACAACGTCATTTTTACCTAATTCCTGCTGTGAAAATTAGTTGCCAGCAATAAATAATTCCAGTTAAGAATTCATTGGTAGAAATGATTTTTTTAGGTATAATCATCTATCAAATCTTGTATTTACGCTCCACATCATATGTCTAAAACAGAAGACAATCCTTTTGCAAACATTGAATCCGACATTAGATTTGAAGAATTTTGTCGTGACCTTATTTCCCGCCAATCTCATTTACACAATGCCAAAAGAATAAAGAATACTGGGTACAACCAATACGGTGGCGATGTAGTTGCAGATATTAAAAATTCGATTAATACCATTGTCGCCCAATGTAAACACTACATAAAAACACCTTTTGCTAAAAATAATATTGAAGGGGCGGTAAACCATTTTTTGAAGTCTTGGGATGTTTTTTGGAAACCGAAAAAGGTTGTGGAATTTTACCTGATTATTGCTCAGCCCAAATCTACCGATGGTCAATTTGAAGCCATTCAAAATGAAAAAGAAAAATTATTTGAGTACGGAATTACATTAATAGATTGGTGGCAGGAAGATTTAGAAAGAGAAATAAAAAAATATCCTGAATTAGTTAGAGAATATTTAGGTTTATATTTTTTTGAAAGATTTTGCCCGAATGAATACGCCGAAATGATGGCGGCTAAGTATTCACGACCTTCTTCGGATAAAGACACGTTGGAAGTTTTAGGCTTAGATACTTACAAAACAGTAATATCCGATGACCTTAAGCTTCTCATTGGTCCAGTTCGCGAGAAGGTTAGAAACGGAAAACAACTTGAAGCGGAGAAGGATTTTGCGGAACTAAAAGAAAAGCATTTTGCTTTAATCAAACCGGACGCGCAAGCCGAATTACTTTCATTCGATATCAGGTTATTTTTTCCTCAAAGAAGAACTTTGGAACAAGCGAAAGAAACGCTTGCTCAAATTAAGAAAACAGATCCTGCTTTTCAAACAACAATTCTTGAAGCCATAATCGCAAATGAAGAATTTGGATTTGAAAAAGCTTTGGAGAAAATAAAATCGACCCCGGATATTCAAACCCTAAATCTAAAACTGTATTTTTTATTGAACTTAAATAAAACCGCAGAATTCTTGCAGCTTTATTCAGCCGAAACAAATAACCTGAAATATGATACTGAAACTAAAAGACTATATTCTTTATGTTTAACTATTGAAAGAAATATTACCCACGCTACCGAAATAATTGATGAAGCTGCTTTAGAAAAGCCCGATTGGATAACCATAAAACTTTCCCGAGCGGTCATTTATTATTTAAACGGAATTCCCGAGCAGTTTATAAACTTTAATTCATTGACTCATCCGATCCCTTATTCTATTACGTCATTAAAAGCCGATGAAATTTCAGATGATAAAAGAAAAACTGCGAGCAAATTGTTCGAAGAAGTATTACATTCGGAAAATTTGGAAGAAGAACAAAGGCTCGTCATTGAAAGTTGGCGGTTAGCCTGTTTAGCCGATACTTATGACTTACAGGAAGAAGCAATCGACTATTGTAAGAATGTTTTAGCTCATAACCCAATTCATCCCTACGTCTTGCTATGGGCAATAAACAGAAACTTCCCGCTTGATTATTCGGAAAGCCTAAAAGAATTAGAGAATAAATTTTCTAACGATCCGCAAAATAATAGTTCCACAGATATAAATCAGTGTATTTTGCTTATCAATCTTTGTTTACGGGAAAGATTTATTACAAAAGCTAAGCGCTATTTAAGAACTCTAAAAGTATTACTCGCCTCCGAATCTCAGGACGATTTATACAATTATTGGAAATGCCAAATAGAAATTCGAAACAAAAATGAAGAAAAAGTTTTCAAAAAATATGCGTTAGATTTAAGAAACAAACAGTTATCGCAGGATTTACAAGTGCTTTCTCTGCAGAATCTTGTAAACCGAAGTCCAAGTAGAAAGAATCGCCGTTTATTGTTAAATTTTTTGAAAAAGATAACCAACAGAGCGAAAAATGATTTACATTTACCTCTTTATGCGGAAACTTGTTATCGAAATAGAAAGTTTCAGGAAATAGTCAACATTACCGAACGACTGCTGAAATTTGCCAATAATCTGAATCTGGCAATAATTTTGGTAACGGCACATTATGAAACAAACAAATTTCAAGCATGCTTGGATTTAATAGAGAGGTTTAGCTTTCTTTATCCAAACGAAAAAGTACCGATTAAGTTTCAAGAATACAAGGCTTATAGTTTATTTAAAACCGGGAAAATTATTGAAGCCGATCAAGAAATTACCACTTACTTTGAGAAATATAAATCGCCCGAAGCTTATGAAACTTTGTTTACCATTAAAAAATATACAAGCGATGTTTCCGGAATTATTAAAGCCACGAAAGAAATTCGTGAGCATTTAGATTTAATCGAACCAAGAGCTAAATTTGTTATCGCACAAACTATTTTTTCTCAAGATCCCGAATTTGCGAAAGAGCTGTGGCGCGAAGCTAAACAACAAACCTTAGAGAATGCCCATCAGCTTATTTCCGATGCTATTAATTTAGGATTTCAATTTGGGCTTGATGAAGAAGTAGGAGATCTTTTTGCTAAAGTTCATAATTTAGAAAACCCCAAAGCAGCGGGAATTAAAATTCTTAATATTGATGAAACAATTGAAAATTATAATAAACAAACAGATGAACAACGGGAAAGTAATGACTTATATTTTAGGGGACAATTACCGTTACATTTCTTAGGAAAAAAGGTAGATCTGACTTTATCCGAAATTTACGGCTCTATTCCAGCCCGGAATGCTAAAGAGGATGTAATTTTCAGAAAACCTAAAATTTTAACTAGAAATGCTGCCCGTTTCAGATATAACAACCAACCCTTTTTGAGTGCTGCTAAACCAGTTTTATATTTGGATATTTCGACACTGCTTTTACTTGATCGATTGAATTTGCTGGAAAGAGTGGAAGAAACAGCAAATATTTATTTTTCCAATAAAATACTTTACGCTTTAGAATCGGAGATAAAAGCTCTGGGTGATGGACAACCTAAAGTAACCGAACAAAAGCAGCGACTACTCGATGCTCTCGGTGAAAACCTATTTGAAACGTTTGAAATAGATAATCAAAAAATCAAATCATATAAAGAGCAAAACCCAAGTCTTTCAAAAGGCATTATAGATATTGACATAGCTACGCTTAACGTTGCTGAGGAACAAGGCGGAATTGCACTTTTGGAAATGCCGATTCATAACTTCCAAACGAATGAGGAAATTAATATAAGTGGTAAATTTCCGCAAGCTAAAAACTGGACTTTGGTAATAAAATGGTTTTTCGATAATTCTTTATTAACGCTCGAAGAAATTAATAAATGTCAAAAATTAATTGAATCATCAAACGAAAATTCTGATGCTTTACCGTTAAACTCAAAGTTGTTTTTTTCCGAAACAGCCTTTTCAAATTTTCTTTCTCTAGAATTGTTGGAAAAAGCCAAACAATATTTCCAAATTCATCTCAATGCGGAGACCGTTAAAGCAGCCAAAGCCCGAATTGAAGAACTTAGAAATCGGCAAAAACTTAGCGATCAAGTCCGAAAACTGGAAAATAAAATCAAGGGGAAAATAAATTCAAAGTATTTTCTTGTTTCTGAAGAAGACCTTAATCCGATTCCTGTGACTAGAGGTGAAAAGGCTTCGCTGATAAACGACTACCGCTTCCAATCCGTTCAGGACTTGATTCGCTTAAACAAACAAGAATTATCATTTGCGGGTATTGATGACCGTTATTTCAGCGGATTTCCCACCATTAATAACCAAATCATAATCATCGGTGTTTTTGAAATTTTAGAAAAATTGTTATTTGAAAAACAGATTTCCGAAGCCGAATATTATCAAAAGCTTCTTCAATTAAGGAACGAGAATTTTCGCTATTTACCCATTACTGAAAAAGAAGTCAATTACTATTTGAATTTATGTAGTAAAGAAAATTTGGAAACATATGGAAGTCAAGAACTAAAAAAACTCCGGCAATATTTGGCAGGTTGTTTCCTAGACAGCGATTTTTTACAAAAACCCAGCTTTCCATTGCCTCCGGGGCAAAACGGCTTGGGAGAATTGGAATTTGTTATTCAAAGCAAAAGAGTCTTTTCTCAATATATCTCCCGGATTTGGAAAGAGGAAAACTCAATAGAATTAGCGGAAGCAAAAACTAATTTTATCTTTTTCAATTTCTACCCGAGCGTCTTTCTAATTCGCCATATCTTACCGACCTACGAAATACATAAAAACGGCTTTTTTCATTCTAGCTGGGATATAGCAGATTTATATTTGCAGGGGTTTACGCTAATTGGTGCAGTTGATAAGAATAATGAAAAACCCAAAGGCTATTTTAACTGGGTAAATGGCTTATTTGTTCACCAATTAAAAAAGAATGCAGATCTTCTGAAAGAAGTTGCAAAAATTATTTCCGGCATTATTACAAATTCAAATAAAGAACCGTTTGATCAAGAAGTTCCTACGGAAATAAAAATTTCTGATGTTCAGAAATTTACAAAATCAATATACACAATCTTGGTTACTTTATTACCTGATATTTTACAGGAAGAAATTTTAAAAAATAACGAATTTACGGATTCTTTAGAAATAAAGCCTTTCTCTTCTATATCAATGGGCGAGTATTCTTTTGATTGTAGAGATTTTTATCAGGGGATTAAGGCATCACTTTGTAATGAAGAAAGCAAAGTAAAAGTAAACAGTAGAGATTCCGAGAAAAAAGTCGTCTTTTCCACTGTCATTCAGAATAATGGCGTAAGGCACATCGATATTAAGGAAAACGATGAAATTGTTTTTCAGCTCCCGGAAACCGAGTTTGGAATTTTTATGGAAACGGAATCCGAACGATTCGAATTTCTTTCCACTCGCCGAAACGAATTTGACTGCGATGAATCCTCATCTATGTCGGAATGTCGCCGAATTGCCGCTATTGAAGATCCAACGGAAAGATATTTTGCTGTTAAAGAAATATCTGATAATTCGATTGAAGGAGCCTATCTTAAACTCGAACGACAAATAAGACGAACCAAGTCGTTTGGATGGCAAGAAATTTCAGAATTGCCAATTCAAGGACTTCCGAAACATTTTAGATTAAATTTAACTGATGATAATTATGCAGATATTCCGAGTTATTTGGAAAATATAGCTGAACAACTTACCGCCGAAGAAGGTTTAGAAAAAGCGATAAGCAAAATGGCACGTTTTCCGCATAAATTGCCAGTAAAACTTATTGAAGCGTTTAATGATTTGCCGCTTAACGAAAGAAAAGAATTGCTGGAAAAGTTTCGGCTGGCTTGGCGTTCGCCTTTAGGTAAACTTCATTATTTTACTTTAGTTTTGAAATGCTTGAACCAAGATGAAGAAGTGTTGGAACGAGCTAAGAAAGAAGCCGAATATTTACTTAATTCGGATGAAGCGAAAATTGAATTTCGAATATTTAAAGCGACTTTGCAATCAATTTATCAAACAATTATTTCAAGTGAACCAGCGGAAAACTGGACTCCTGCTATAAAACTTCTCTTGACTTGGGCGCATACCAGCAAAATATTTGACTTGGTTCTGATAAGCCAAGAAAAGCCTGAAGAGCGTAAGGGGTTACTTCAATATATCGAAAGAAGCTTATTTATCCCATCATACGAAATATTTAATTTCAATCCTATTTTATGGGCAGATGCACTGCATCCCCGCTTTTTAGAATTATCTTCATTTTACGGGTTCGCTTCTTATTGTTTGTTCAGTGAAATTCCTTCAGAACTTGTTGAAAAAATCGGATTGAACAAATTTTTAGAAAAAGCCGTTTTTAACGAAACTCATGATTTGCTTTTTTCCCATATCATAATGGCAAAAGATTTTAGCGTTCGAACAAATCTTACTTCTTCGATTTTATTTTCAAGAACGCTAAACGATGTTTCCTGGCTGCAAACTGAAAAGACAATTATTCTTGCCTTGCCCGAAACAGTTGAAGAATACTTCATAAAGGTCTTAGATGATCTAAACCAAGATTATTATGATAAGGACGCTTGGCATTACCTGAATATTTCAGCCGAGGGCTTGTGTCTAAAAGAACCTTACCGGAAGAAATTTATTGCAGTCGCGGAAAAAATTGATATTGAGAAAGCTTGGGATAAAGATCCGGAACTGGCTAAAATAATTTTGTTTTTCATATTAAGGCAAAAAGACATCTTACCTGATGGCTTGAAAAATAAACTTTTAGAATGGATAAAGATTATGGTTTATAAACTAGCCGAAAAATATCCATATCGCCCGCATCAAGGAATAACAAATAAAATAGAAGATTGGGTTTATTTTGTATTAGAAGCGGCTGTTATATTGTCTATTCAATTAAATAATCCTCTAGAATCAAGTCAATCATGTAACGATTTGTTATTTGAATTAGGTCACATGTGGAACTATTTACCTGTTCGACTAGAAGCACATTTTTATAGATGTTGGCTAAACTTACCTCCGGAGCACAATCAAAATATTGGGAAAAACATTTTATTGACCAGAGCATTAAAATAAATCTTCTCCATAAATACTTGAAATAACTGAACAAACCGAAAGGTGGAAAAGCGAAAAATAATTGCTTCAAAAAAAAGCTTGCTTTTTCTTTGCCGCTTATGATAATTTGCAATTTAAGACTTCTGTATAACCGACAAAAACAAGAAACTTCAAACATCTTTAACCGGATGTTCGAAGCTATTAGCTGGAAAAATAGCTTAGGGAACTATTTTATTCAGGTTAACAATCAGTAATTTAAAATCGAATTAACTAATCTTAAAATTCGGTTTTTAATTTCGAGTGTGAACATTGGGGAAGAATGTTGTTGGTTAGGGTAAAAACTTCGAAAAAGCCAGTTCTTTGCGTCTGTGGCGTAAAGAACTGGCTTTTTTAATTCATATTAAAAATAAAAAGGCTTATCTGAAAAGTTGCGGAGAATTTATAATTTATGGCAAATAGGGCAAAGCAAAGAAGAATTCGTCGCCAAAGCGAAAACACAGCGAACTCTCAACCGGAAAGCGTGCCGGAACATGACGATTTGAAAATCGAAACCGAAAGTGATGGCGAAAGAAAACGATTGTTCGATTTCAATATTCGCCCAAATCTATTAACGATCGGCATCATCGCGTTGCTGGCATTCGGAGCTTTGGGCAGTGCGCTTAAGTATCTGGATGAATCCGCCAAAACGGAAATCGCCCGTCGTAACGCTTCTAAAAACAATTTCAATCAACAAAACAGCGAACAGTCATTCCTGAACAAAGTCAATCCGTTCCTTCCCGACCCGCCGCCCAATCCGCCACCGCAACTTAGTAAAGAATATTTATATGCCGGTTCACGGCTATTAGCCGTTGAAGATGCTGATGCGAATGCCGCACCGCCTGCCGATCTTGCCATTTGGCGACCTTCAACCGGCGTGTGGTGGGTTCTTGGCGGAACAGGTTCACAGCAAACCTCCGTTCAATGGGGGCAGAACGGCGATACACCCGTTCCCGGTGATTACGATGGCGACGGCAAAACGGACTTTTCGATCTTTCGTCCAGGTTCAAATGCGTGGTGGGTGATGAAATCTTCGGATAATACCTATTATTCCGTCACCTATGGAGCATCCAGCGATCAAGCCGCGCAAGCCGATTATGACGGCGACGGCAAAACCGATATGGCGGTTTTTCGTCCTGCGAACGGCACTTGGTATATCTATCAATCAAGCACCAACCAGCCCGGACAAATTCAATTCGGTCTTTCTACAGATGTTCCCGCACCGGCAGATTATGATGGCGACGGGAAAGCCGATGTCGCGGTTTGGAGAAATTCCAACACCAGTTTTTATTCGCTCAACAGCTCGAACTTGCAGCTTGCAACGGCAAGTTTCGGCGCGAACGGCGATGCGCCGGTTTCGGCGGATTATGATGGAGATGGGAAAGCCGATTACGCTTTGTTCCGCAATTCAACCGCCACTTGGTATTTGAGAAACAGCAGCAATCCGGCAACAATTCAACAAATTCAATGGGGCGCAAGCGGAGATAGGCTGGTGCAAAACGATTATGACGGCGACGGCAAGGTTGACGTGGCGGTTTGGAACAACACGAACGGTATCTGGTATATCCGCAAAAGTGGCTCTGGTGGCGCACTTCGGCAAGAACAATGGGGCATGTCGGGTGATATTCCCGTTCCTGCTTTTTACCGTCGATAGAAATAGGAAACTTGTTTTTTATTTAATAACATTTGGTCAAGAAACTAATAAATTGAAGGGGCATCTATGAATAAAATCTTCGTAAGTTATATGTTAAAGATATACATTTTATTGATTTTAATTACAGTAGTAAATATTAAAGCTCAAAATGTTCAATATACTAATGGCAACTCTAACGGTGAAGTTGGTCTTAGTTCTAGAGTTGATCCCTCTTCGCTCGGATTAAATTTAACGATACAACTTGCAGATTACCCTGGAAGAAAAAGCGGACTGCCAATAATCTTCCGGTACAATTCAAAAGTATGGGATATTAGGTTTAACGGATCTGAATATGACGTTGCCAATAGCCGCACTTTAACATATACAGAGCCAGTTTATAGTCAATATTCTTTAGCTGGATGGTCAAGTAGTTTAGCGGCACCCTCTATAAATTTTGAAGATACGCTAAGACGTTATGATGAATACGGTAGTGCAGTAGATTTAGACAACCCGCGTGAATGGGAATATTTTGATCCTTATTGGGTCGTCCCGCGACTTAAGATTCGTATGCCGGACGGGTCGGTTAAAGAGTTTCGAAGAGGGGATTGGATTGCCGAGTTTCACTATGGCATAAGTAATACAAATATTTGGGTCGGAGACTTTTATTCAGTTGATGGTTCCAAAATGAGGTATAACACATATGATAGAACACTTTATTTGCCGGACGGTTCGCGCTATGTGCACGAGCCAAATAGCTACTCTTTTTCCAAATATATAGATGTTAACGGTAATGTCGTCAATTACACTTCCAGCTATATTTCCGATACTATGGGTAGGCAAATCCCATATCTACCGTT
Source organism: Acidobacteriota bacterium (assembly GCA_031412675.1). Classification (GTDB taxonomy): domain Bacteria; phylum Acidobacteriota; class Blastocatellia; order Pyrinomonadales; family Pyrinomonadaceae; genus JAFDVJ01. Next base: position 28,667 of record JANODL010000072.1, read on the forward strand.
TCCGCAGGGAGTTCAAAATTTAAATTATGTAGTACTTGGACTAAACGGTGTACCACTCAATTATTTATTTAAGTGGCAGGCTTTAGAAAACTCTTTGACGGAAAACCAACCGCTTCGCTACCTAGGAAATTGCGGTCAATTAAGCCAGCCGTTATCGCCGAGCCTTTTTCAGGGTGATGATGGGGTTAGCGGGGCTATCTGCGACTCAGGACGGGAAATTTTTAATCCGGTAGTTTTAAGCGAAATAGTCCTTCCGAATGGAACGTCGTATAAATTTACTTATAATGTATGGGGTGAAATCGATAAAATAGTATATCCGACTGGAGCTTACGAAAGATTCGAATATGCTCAAATCTGGGGAACGTCTTTCGTTGGAGAACCATATTATTTAGCTAATAGGGGAATTGTTAAAAAATGGTTGAGTAAAGACGGAAATTCTTCAAATGAAATTTTGTGGCAGTATGAAAATCCTGGTCATGGGATTTTCCGAACAATATACCCTGATAATACCAAATCAGAAAGAATTTATAGTACACCGTCGAATATTACAAGGTTCGGATTTGAAGATGCTAGGTCGGGAAAATTTCTTCAAGAAAAGTTTTATAACTCATCCGGAGTCTTGGTAAAAAGGGTTATTAATGAATACCAAAATTCTGGTGTTGTTGGAACGCCTCCGTCTCTCCCAAACAGCACTTTTGCCATCAATTATTCGGGTGCAAACAGGGAATTTCGCCTGACAAAAACCATTAATATAATTATTGAACCAGGATCGAATCAAGCATTGGCAACGATGTCCCAAACTGTTTATGATTCAAACTCGAATTACTATCAGTACGCTCATTTAAATCCTAAACAAATCAAAAGCTACGGTTATGTTGCGATGGATTTGGCTAACGCTCAAACTGCAAATATACAATCACTAACTAATTATTTCACGAATAAAACGCCCATTAGTATTCGAGAGGCGGATTACCAATATACTTCTTACTACCTATCAAGAAATTTAATTGGATTGGCAACTGAAACGCGAATGCTCAATCCACTCAATCCTAGCGAAGTTCTTAGCAGAAGCCAGAATGTTTACGACGAGCAAAATTTGTATTATTCACTTTTAGATTATGGCTCAACAACCGGCTATGAAGCACCAACTGGAAATTACTCTTACTTACGCGGAAACGTGACAACTAAAAGAACATGGCTAAAGGATACAAACACTTGGCTTGAGTCTCATACGCAATTTGATAATTTCGGCAATGTTCGTAAGGTCTGGGAAGCAAATGGTTCACCCTCCAGATATCATGAAACTGAATACGATCCGGTTTATAAATATGCTTATGCCACTAAGATAAAAGTTCCAGCTCCAGACACAACAGGTATTCATGGAATGGCAGAAGGATCGGAAACCACCCGCACCTTTGATTCTATGACTGGTTTAATGCTTTCCTTTACAGATGCCAACGGTCAGACAACAACAACCGAATATGATAGTGCTTTACGTCCTAAAAGAGTTATTCCTCCCGCTGGCAGTAGCGTTGCTGAAACAATTTATAATGATGATGTAAATGATATATGGATAAAAGTCAGGCAACAGATTGACGACAATAACTGGGCTGAACAAACAAGATTTTTTGATAAGTTAGGGCGACTCTACAAAACTAAAACAAAAGATCGGCAGGGAGATATTTTTACTGAAATAAAATATGACAGTTTGGGCAGGGTTGAAAAAAGGTCGAGTCCTTACCGACAGGGCGAACAAATTCTTTGGGCAAAACCGAGATATGATGATTTAAATAGAGTCGTCGAAGCTTACGCTCCGGCACCCGAAGGTTTAACCGGTAACAGCTTGTGGAAAGTAGAGTTAGGGATTTCAACCATACAAGATTTCGTCGGACCTTATGTTATCAGTAAAGATGCTTCAGGAAGACAGTTTAGGACAATTTCTGGGGATTATGGGATTTTAAGAGTCGATGAAGCTACAGCAACTACAGGAAATGTTGTTACTGATTTAGGGACTTTAGAAAATCCGAATCAATCTTCTTTTTACTCTTACAATATTAACGGAGAATTAATAAAAATTACTCAAGGTAATCCTGAGCAAGCAGGACAACCCTATCAGAAACGGTATTTTATGTATGATTCGCTTGGTAGAATCATTAGGGTCAGGCAACCTGAACAAATACCAAATCCTAATTTACAGACATCAGGCAATCCCGAAAACAATCAGTGGACTGCGGCTTATACTTACGATATCTTAGGCAATGTTATACGGATGACCGATGCCAAAGGCGTAAATATTATCAATGAATATGACAATGTAGGTCGTCTTGTTAATCGATGTTATACAAAATCGCAGATTCAAACAACTGCGATCCAATGCAGCGGATTATCTAGTTCTGAATTAAGTTTGGATACGCCATCGGTCAATTATTACTACGATGGCAAAGGACTATCTCAAGTTCCGCAATTTTCAAGAGGGGCTTTAACTAAAGTAACAAATTCCATTTCTGAAAATCGCTATGTAAGTTTTGACAATAACGGAAGACTCCTTACAAGTCAGCAAATTACAGATGGACAAACCTATAATTTCTCATACAAATATAATCTTGCCGGTGGGTTGATAGAAGAAACATATCCAAGCGGACGAGTAATTAAAAACTTTGCGGATTCTGATGGCGGGTTGGCTACAGTCAGTAGTAAAACGTCTAATGGTCAGTTCAAAACCTACGCAACTAATTTCGATTACTCATCGAATGGTGCTGTCAAGGCAATGATGTTCGGAAACGGACGCTGGGAAACTACGCAGTTCAATGAACTTAATCAGTTGATTCAAATCGGTCTGGGTAATTCCGCAACAGATAAAAGTCTTTGGAAAGTCGATTATGAATATGGCGAACTAAATGGCGATGAAAGTAATCCGTCCGTTAACATCCTAAAAAACAATGGTAGTGTTGCGCGACAAACAATCACTCTGCCGACGACTAGTTTTGTTCAAACTTATAAATACGACGCTTTGAATAGGCTATCAGAAGCCAGGGAGACAGCAGCAAACGGTTCACAAAACTGGAAGCAAACTTTTTCCTACGACAGATTTGGAAATCGCACGGGTTTTTACCAGAAAGTCGGCGATGATGTGCTGATTATCAATAATCAAACTCTACCGCAAATTGATCCTTATACCAATCAATTTACTACAGGACAAGGATATGTTTATGACTATAATGGAAATCTCATTCAGGACTCCCAAAACCGAAGTTTTTCATTTAATGGAGATGACAAACAAACGGAAGTTCGGGACTTAACCATTCCTACATCGACAAACAATCCGGACGCAAACATTATTGGTCGGTATTATTACGACGGTAGAGGGGCGCGTGTCAAAAAAGTAACTAATACAGAATCAACTGTCTTTGTGTACAATGGTAGCGGTACGCTGGTTGCCGAATATTCTACCCAGCAAAATCCAGAACCGCAGACGAGCTATTTGACAATTGACCGCTTAGGAAGTCCTAGAGTTATTACCGATAAAAACGGCAATGTTATTTCGCGACGCGATTTTATGCCATATGGTGAAGAACTCTATGCCGGGGTCGGAGCAAGAACCGCTACTCTTAAATACTCTACTACAGGCATTGATAATATTAGGAAACGCTTTACGGGTTACGAGAAAGACGAGGAAACCAATCTTGATTATGCAAATGCGCGAATGTATCAGAATAAGCACGGTAGATTTACGACAGTCGACCCATTGATGGCATCGGCTGATGCGTTTAATCCACAAACTTTTAACCGCTACACTTATACCGGAAACGATCCTATTAATCGAACGGATCCCAACGGCTTAAGGTGGGTTAAGGACGCAAACAACGAAATCTATTGGATTCCAGACGATGAAGATTTGAAGGGTAGAACGGATGTTACCGGACAAACAATAACACTTAACGGAGGGTGTGATGCCGTAGCCGGATGCGTTACTCCGGGAACAACGGTAACATTTAACAAAGATCGCAGCATAACTATTGAGTCGGTTGGAAACGAGCCGGTTGTACAAGAACAGGTAGATGTTGTCAACGATGTCATTGAAACCATTTCAACTGTTGCAAGCGAAGTAGCTACAACAATACAGAGCGAGTTTGCTTCAACACCCACGACGACCGCTCCGACTATAGATTTGCCTACGAGCCCAGGACCCGGTCCTCTGGAACCAATTGATCCGGGCGGTTCGCCAACTGGCGGTTCCGACACTGGTGGAGGTGAAGTTGATGCCGGAGGAGCTGAACCGGGGACGGATGTTGACACTTCAGGTGATTGGAAAGTAACTGCTGCTAAAATAATTTGGTTTGCTGCTAATGCTTGTTATCAAACAAATTGTCTCTCCAGTGATGAGGAAGATGATGAAGATTTGGTGTATCATGGGACTACAGAAGGATCTGCGGATGATATAGTGCAAAATGGATTGGATGAAGATAAGTGGAGAAATTCTGATCCAACAGGTATTGATGAAGAAGGCTTTTTCGTTACAACCGACCCTGAAAAAGCTTGGGGATATGCTGAGGGACGGGCATTACTTCGTGGCGGTACACCTGCAGTAATTGCTGCTAAAAGATCTGACTTGGAAAGTGTTTTGAACAAACCAAGGACGGGTATGGAAAGTCACGAACTTTACATTAAGCCAAAGGATTTTCCTAAAGTTCCGGGCGGTGTATTTTGGAGGGAGTTTTAATTGTTCTATGGAAATAAGATCACAAATTGATCCATCGGGCGAAGGGGTGGCAGTTTTCGACCCAAGTAAAGTACTAGATAGATTGGAACAATATTTCCCTAAAGTCGATATTGATCCAAAAGACTATAGTCAGGAGGATGTGGATAAAATAACGAAATTCGTTCAAGAAACCGATCCTGAAAAAAAAGCCTTTTTGATTACGTCATATCGAGATAAAAACCGACGTAACGGTCCGACCTATAAGTTTAGTTTGAATTTGGTAAACGGAATTAAGATAGAAGGACATGCAAGAAGGTATTCGGTTGCTTTCAGGTCGGAAGGAGAAGTTGATGAGGAAACACGAAATAAGATAATCGAATTTCTGGAATCACTCAAACTAGGTGAAATCGTCTTCTGACTAAAGGTAATTTCACATTAACTGATTTTAGAAGCTATGCAGGTGAAAAAAAAAGTGGACAAAATTACCGAAAAAAGTAGAATACGCCTTTAGTTTGTTCATTTCCGTTTTAACTAATTACGGCTTTGAAAGCAAATGTTTTTAAGCAGACTAAAGGCGTATTCTACTTTTCAGATGCGTAGCTTCTTTAATTCTTTTGCTTTTTTGCTAACCTAACATTAATGCTTCAAGCAATTAAGACTGCTAATTGTTAGAAACAAACAAATTACAAAAATATGATTTTCGTAGATTATCCCATTTCGTCAAGTTACCTGGCTATTGGAAATAAAATTGGTATTAGTAAAGCTAAATCAATCGGATTTCAACTCGGTCTTTTGCCTTTTGATAATCCACTGCTGAAATTCAAAACAAAAAGCCTTTTGGTCGTTGTGTGGATGGGCAAGAAATGATTTCTGATGGGCTTTACAAAGGTAGGACTTTAATTGAAACTCAAATATTATGAAATCAAATGTAGTCAAAATAAATTAACTTGAACTGTTTTTCATCTAACAACATTCTTTTTTAAATTGATTATTGAATAACAAATTTTTCGGTAAGCACTATCATTTTTTGTTGGTGGTGACGAGAAGAACAGTTCAAATACACCAAATTCGCCAATAAGCGAAATATACCAAATTTTTAGGCGAATAGTTCAAATACAAGTCAGGATCTAGGAAATTTAATCAAGTTAATCAAAGGGAAAATGGCAACGCAGGAAGAAGCAAAACAAGCGGTTGCCCAATGCTTGGAGCGCATCGGGCAGGAATCGAAAATCGTCTTCAAAGAGTTTGAAATTGAAGCGCACACGCAGGGGAAATACCGTTCGGGAACTTGGACTTACAAGGTTTTACGGCAGAGAGTTTCGCTTGAACATTGGTTCAGTTCGTTCAGTTCACGAAAAGAGGAAACCGATATTACTTATCAAACGGACAACGACGTGAAAAAACTCGAAGAAGATTTGCGAAAATGTCTCGGAACGGTTCGTGAAGCGGTCAAGCGAAAAAAAGGTATGTTTTAAAGGTCAAAAAATCTTTGTTTTGACATTACCGCAATCTGAAACTATTCTTTCCTTTTTCGCCTGATGAATAAAATTACCGAAAAATCCGAAGCGATTGCTACTTTGCCAATCGGTATTTTCGATAGCGGTGTCGGCGGTTTAACGGTCTACCGCGCCCTGCACAATCGTCTGCCGAACGAGCATTTTATTTATCTCGGCGACACGGCGCGAGTGCCTTACGGAACAAAATCTTTAGCGACGGTCGAGCGTTACGCGATTGAGAATTCGCAGTTTCTGGCTTCACGCGGAATCAAAATTCTCGTCGTTGCGTGCAACACGGCTTCCGCGCTTGCCTTGCCGAAAATCCGCGAAAAAATTGGGCTGGATGTCGTCGGCGTGATTGGTCCCGGTGCAAGAAAAGCGATCGAACTTACCAAACAAGACGCAAAAATCGCCGTCATTGCAACCGAAGCAACCGTCCAGAGCGATGCTTACGCGGCTTCGATCAGACAAGCCTCGGTAAGTGCACAAATTATCCAAACGGCTTGCCCTCTGTTCGTTTCTTTGGCAGAAGAAAATTGGATAAAGGAGCCTGAAACCTTTTCGATTGCTAAAAAATATCTGCAAAACATCATCGAATTTCAGCCCGAAGCGTTAGTTTTAGGCTGTACGCATTACCCGATTTTGCGTGAAGTCATTCAGCAAACAGTCGGTGAAAATGTTAAACTCATTGATTCGGGCGAGGCGTGCGCCGAAGAAGTTGAAAAACTGCTTAATGAAAAAGGTTTGGCAAATCCGAACAAGGTGACGGGCGAACGGCGGCTTTGCGACGACCTCGACCATTTTTATGTGACGGACGCGGCGGAACGCTTTGCCCGCGTCGCCGAAAGATTTTTGGGTGCAAAACCCTCGAAACTCGAAGCTATCGAGTTGGACGAATTAAAAAAGAATTAGCCCACGAAATGCACGAAATATACGAAAATAAAATAGATAGATTTTCTTTCTTTTTTCGTTTCTTTCGTTTCTTTCGCAGGCAAAAAAATAAAATGAGCTACACAAGAATTGACAACCGCGCACTCGACCAATTGCGTGAAACAAAAATTACGCCGAATTATCTACCTTACGCCGAAGGTTCGGCTTTGATCGAAATCGGCAACACGAAAGTTATCTGCGCGGCGACCGTCGAAGAGCGCGTGCCGCCGTTTCTCAGAAATAAAGGAACGGGTTGGGTGACGGCGGAATATGCGATGCTTCCGCGTGCGACAAATTCGCGCACCAACCGTGAAACGCTTCGACCATCGGGCAGAACGCAGGAAATTCAGCGGCTGATCGGGCGCAGTCTGCGCGCCGTCGTTGATACGAAACTTTTGGGTGAACGGCAAATTATAGTTGACTGCGATGTTATTCAAGCCGACGGCGGAACGCGTTGTGCTTCGATCACGGGCGCGTGTGTCGCGCTCGCGCTGGCAGTCAAAAATATGCTGATTACGGGCAAAATCAAAAAAAATCCGTTGCTTTCGGAAGTCGCGGCGGTCAGCGTCGGCATCGTCGAAGGCATCGCCGTTTTAGATTTGAATTACGCCGAAGATTCGACCGCCGAAGTTGATATGAACATCGTTTGCACGGGAAGCGGAAAATTTATTGAAATCCAAGGCACCGCCGAACGCGAGCCGTTCAGCCGTGAACAGATGAACGAAATGCTCGAACTCGCCGAAAAAGGCATCAATCACCTTTTTACGATTCAAAGATACGCGCTGAACGGTTAAAAAAAATCCCAATAATTCTCTAAAATATGCTACACTTCACAGAAAAAAATGAGGTAGCAAATGTTCTACGAAGGTCGCCAAATCGGCAGTTACACACTTCTCCGCAAACTCGGCAAAGGCGGGTTCGGCGAAGTTTGGCTGGCGGAAAGACGCTCGCAATTCGTCACGAAAAGAGTTGCCGTCAAACTTCCGCTTGACGAACAGGTCAATTTTGACGCGATTCGGCAAGAAGCCGAACTCTGGGAACAGGCGAGCGGGCATCCGAATGTTTTGCCGATTATTGATGCGGACGTTTTTGACGGGCAGGTCGTCATTGTCAGCGAATATGCCGACGGCGGTTCACTTGCTGATCGCATTAAACGCGAAGGCAAACTTCCGCTTCAAAAAGCCGTTGAAATAACTGTCGGAATTCTCAATGGTCTGGAATTTCTGCACAGCCGCAAAATCATTCACCGCGACATCAAACCGCAAAATATTCTGCTTCAGGGCGACACGCCGCGTCTGGCTGATTTCGGCATTTCGCGGGCGATGAATACGACGATTGTCAGTTCGACGATTATCGGCACGGATGCCTATATGTCACCCGAATCGTTTGACGGCAAACGCAATGTGCAAACCGATATCTGGTCGGTCGGCGTTGTTCTTTACGCGCTTCTGGCGGATAAATTGCCGTTTCCGCAGGAACATCCGTCCGAAAGAATGTTTGCGATTTTGACCAAAGAATTCGAATCTCTGCCGGCGGAAATTCCGCAGAATTTACAAAGAATTGTCGCTAAAGCATTAGCCAAACAGCCCGAAAACCGTTATCAAACGACTTCGGAAATGCGCGACGAACTGCAAAAAGCCTTGCTCGGCATCGCGCATCCGACTTTTGCCGAAACGGAGGTTTTTCATATTCCGACCGAAAATTTGCCGACGATTCCGACGCTCGAGAATAAATACGAAACGAACGAGTCTGAAAAAGAAACCGTTGTCAGTCCGCAAAATATCAATCTTCCCGCGCCGACCGAAGCCTCGTTTCAACAGGAATCGGTTGTGACGAATTTCAAAGAAACTCCGCCGATAACAAACGAGCCTGCGTTTTCGCCGACGCAGGAAGCCGATAAATTACCCGCAGCGCAGTTTCAAATGTCCGGCAAAACGCTGCCGAACAGTCCGCCGACATCGGCTGGCTCAGTCTCAAGCCTGACCGGAAAAAGCAGGAGCTTAGAATATGGAATTGCCGGCGTGGTCGGGTTTTTGATGCTTATCGGATTAATTTTTGCTCTAGATAAGGTTGTCAGCAATTACAAGCGTTCGCAGAACGCGAATATTTCAAACATATTTTCAAACGCGAATTCGCAAACGGGTTCGACAAACACGAAAAACACGTCGTCGCCGTTCGCCGGAAAGACGATTCCGCGCCGTTTTAAGCGCGGCGACAAATACGGAATATTCGATTTGGTTAGCAAAAAAATCATTGTCGAGCCGAAGTTTGATTCGGTCGGCAGTTTTTCCGAAGGCTTAGCCGTCGTCGGGCTTGACGAAAAATTCGGTTATATTGACGAAGAAGGCGATCTTGTCATTCCCCATAAATTCGATACTGGCGGAGATTTCAGAGAAGGCTTGGCAGCGGTCAGAACAAGCGACAGAGAAGGCTACATTGATAAAACCGGAAATTTTGTGATTACGCCGCGATTTGCCGAAGCCGACCCTTTTTCGGAAGGCTTGGCGGCGGTAAAATTGGGCGGAAAGTGGGGCTTTATTGATAAAACCGGAAATTTCGTCATAGCCAACAAATACCCGACGGCTTCCGGTTTCAGCGAAGGAATGGCGCGCGTCTGCAACAACAGCAAATGCGGCTTTGTTGATAAAAACGGTAACCTTGCCGTGCCGCTCCAATTCGATGATGTCAGTTATTTCAGCGAAGGAATCTCGGAATACAAAGTAGGTTTACTTTCTGATTCTCAATGGGGCTATATTGATAAAACCGGAAATATTATCATTCCGGCTAAATATGATTCAACCGGGGCATTTTCCGATGGCAGAGCAATTGTTAAAGCTGACCGATTTAGTTCGGCGAAATTTATTGATAAGACCGGAAACGAGGTTAAATTGGCGAACGAAACAATGGGAGGCTTCCAAGAAATCGAAAAATTCTTCGAAGAGCTTGCCCTCGTCAAAGATTCTTTGGGCAAATACGGCTACATTGACCGTTCCGGCAAATTTGTTATTCAGCCAAGATTTGATAACGCCGGTTCATTTAAAGACGGAATAGCAAATGTGAAACTTGGCGATAAGATATTTTATATTGACAAAAACGGAACGGAATATCACGAGCCGTAAAAATCCGGCAAATCACTTTCCGCGCCGCAAAATTTCGCCCGGCAAATTGCCCGTCATTTTGCCGTTTTCCCAAACTTTTTGACCGTTCACCCAGACAATCTCGATGCCTTCCGACAAATTCTGCGGCGCGGCAAATGTGGCGCGGTCGATTACTTTGTCTTTGTCGAATAAAACAAGGTCGGCGCGTCCGCCTTTTTTTATCAAACCTCTATCTTTCAAACCCAATCTTTTCGCGGGAAACGCCGACATTTTGCGGACGGCTTCTTCAAGCGAAAACCAATTATTTTCGCGCACAAAACGGCTTAAAACTTTGGTAAAAGTTCCCGTTCCGCGTGGATGACGGCTGCCGATTCCGCCGTCGCTCGAAACCATCGTCCAAGATTGTGTGTAAAACGCTTTGACATCCGCTTCGTTCATCGAATTGCAGACCACGCCCGCGCCGCCGTCTTTGACGATTTGGATATAAACATCAATCGGCGAAACATTTTGCTGACGAGCGATTTCTTCGAGCGTTTTTCCTTCGTAATCACGATGCGCCGCGCAAGAAGTTATTAAAACCTTGTCCGCGCCGCCGACATTCTGCAAACCTTTTTCGACTTCCGCCTTATCGTCGTGCTTTCTCGAAGGCACAAGCACCGTGATCGTCGAAGCCCAAGCCGTGTAAGGATAAACGTCAGCCGTAATATCGAAACCGTTTTTGCGCTCCGTCTCGATCAAAGCAATCGCGTCCGCCGACTTTCCCCAGACGTTTTTATTGCCCATCTTGATGTGCGAAATCTGGACGGGAAGTTTCGCTTCTTTGCCGATGCGGATTGATTCGCGCAGGGCATCGAGCATTCCTTCTTCCTCGTCGCGCATGTGCGTCATATAAATTCCGTCGTATTTTGCCGCAATCTTGGCAAGCGCAATCAATTCCTCGGTCGAAGCCGAAAAACCGACATCGTATTCGAGTCCCGACGATAAACCGAACGCGCCGTCCTTCATCGCTTGTTCCATCAAAATCAGCATTTTGGCGAGTTCTTCCGGCGTTGTTTGGCGTTTATAATCATTGTTCATCACTTCTTCTCTCAAGCTCGCGTGACCGATAAACGCTCCGACATTCGGCGCAATTTTCCCCTGCAATTTGGCAAAATACTCCGAAATCGGAAAAGGCGAACCGCCGTCGGGACCAACTAAAATCGTCGTAATCCCTTGCGAAACCTGATTCGCCGCCGTGCCTTCTCTGAGCAAACCGCTTTCGGAATGATTATGAATATCAATAAAACCCGGCGCGAGAACACGACCGTTCGCGTCCAAAACCGTTTCGCCCTTTTTCGCCTTAAGATTGCCGATTTTGACGATTTTATCACCCGCAATCCGCACATCACCGCGAAACGCCGATTTCCCTGTGCCGTCAATAATCAGCGCGTTCTTGATAACAAACGAATTCGTCTGCGCCGAAACAAAAGAAACCAAAACAAACATCCAAACAAAAGCCGCAAAAATCTTTTTCATACTCCACAAATAATAGGCGAATTGTCCTAATCAGTTCAACTCAACCGAAAAACTTTGAAATTCTTGAAGTTATGATAAAATCGAGGCGAAAAGGAGTTTATATGGCAACAGTTTTAACCGAACCGAAAACCCAAATTATGATTGAAGAACACGTTGTTTTGAGCGGCGTTTCGTGGAAATCTTATGAACAGTTAATGAAAGACCACGAAGACCGAAGTGCGCCGCGTTTTATCTATGACAAAGGATGTTTGGAGATTTATATGCCATCGCAAAAACACGAAGAAAAAGCAGAATTTTTAGGAGATATTGCCAAAACAATTGCTGAAGAACGTGAAATCGAACTTTTGAGCATTCGCTCAACAACATTTAAGAAAGACAGCGCGAAAAAAGGCGTTGAGCCGGATGGTTGTTACTATCTGCAAAGCTACGAACGAGTTTTCGGAATCGAAAAAATTGACCTCGAACAGTTTCCGCCCGATTTGGTTATCGAAGTTAATATTTTCAGTCCTTCAATCAACCGTTTCCCGATTTATGCCGAATTCAAAGTGCCGGAAATCTGGCGATATACTGATGACGAAGTTAAAATTTACCTTTTTGACGGTGAAAACTATCTCGAATCCGCCGAAAGTTTTGCTTTACCAAAAATTACAAGCGAAATCCTCACGCGACTATTAGCCGAAAGCGAAACCTTAAAGCGTTCCGTATGGCTCAAAACCGTGCGCGATTTGGCGCGAGAACAAAGTTAAATTCTATGTTTTCCCAAGGGCAACAAATCGGCAGTTACACACTTATCCGCAAACTCGGTAAAGGCGGTTTCGGCGAAGTTTGGTTAGCGGAAAAGCGTTCGCAGTTTGTTACAAAAAGAGTCGCCGTCAAATTACCGCTTGATGACCAAGTGAATTTTGACGCGATTCGGCAAGAAGCCGAACTTTGGGAACAGGCAAGCGGACACGCCAATGTTTTGCCGATTATTGATGCTGATATTTACGATGGACAAGTCGTTATTGTCAGCGAATACGCAGACGGTGGTTCATTGGCAGACAGATTAAAAACTCACGGAGCGTGTCCCGTAAAATTAGCGATTGAGCTGACAATCGGAATACTAAAAGGCTTAGAATTTCTTCACAAAAAACAAATCATTCACCGCGACATCAAACCGCAAAATATTCTGCTTCAAGGCGATACGCCGCGTCTGGCTGATTTCGGCATTTCGCGGGCGATGCACACCTCTTCAAACAGCAGTTCGACAATCATCGGCACAGATGCTTATATGTCGCCCGAATCTTTTATGGGTAAGCGTTCGGTGCAAACGGATATTTGGTCGGTTGGCGTAGTATTTTATCAACTTCTAAAAGGAATGTTGCCGTTTCCGCAAGAACATCCTTCGGAAAGAATGTATGCGATTTTGCAAAGAGATTTTGAGCCTTTACCCGCGAATGTTCCGCAAAGTCTGAAAACAATCATCGCCAAAGCCTTAGCTAAACTTCCCGAAAATCGTTACAAAACCGCAAGCGAAATGCGTGAAGACTTGCGTCGAGTTTTGCGTGGCGAAAGTGTTGTTCCAAAAATCTCAACCGAAACCGAAACCTTCGTAAAACCAAAATCTTCGCTAAAGATTGAGCCAATTCAACCTGTTCCGCCCAAACAAAATGTTTATAAAGACCATTCTGCTTCAGCGACAATTATCGAATCTAAAACACCAAGAAAACAAAGCCTCAAAATTCTCCAATAAAGGCTTTTGCTAAACTCTTCATTGGTGCCGTATTTCTTGCCTCACTTGTGGTTATGCTCTTAAACTATAATGAACCCCATAATTCGGACAGGTAGTTAAGGTGGGAAATGATGATAAAATTGCCAATGAAATAAAACTATGGCAACCACCAAGAAACGAAATGTCTATAAACCGGAATTCAAAGCCAAAGTTGCTTTGGAAGCCG
>JANODL010000073.1:0-28181 GCA_031412675.1 Acidobacteriota bacterium
CGCCGCTTGCAAAGCGGTGTCACGAACTTTGCTTTTCAGTAATCTTGAATAAATTCGGAGGTTGTGAGCGTTTTTCAAACGCTTGCAGGCTGGCAGCCTGCGCTCCGTTTGGCAAATTCCTTATCCCGAACTGAGGTTATTCTTAAATAATCAGGAGATTTTATGAAATCTGCAACTATTACCGACAAACGCCGCAACGAACGCATTTCGCTTTCGCTTTCCGCCGTTGTCAAAGCAAAAGAAAGCACGGATGATTTTTGGAAAGAAACGACGGAATTAGTCAGCATTTCGCGTTCGGGTGCGGGATTTTATCTCGAACGAAAATGCGAGGTCGGCAGTTTGGTTTCGCTGATGATGCCGATGCCGCGCCATTTGCGTTGTTATGACCGCGACAAGGAATTATACCGCGTTTGGGGTTTGATTCAGCATTGCAGTCAAGTTTCGCGCGACGGCGATGCGGGTTTTCACGTCGGCGTGGCTTTTATCGGTAAAAATCCGCCGCCGAGCTACAACGAAAATCCGCTTCAATCGTATCGCATCGCGGGAATGAAGGAAGACGGAACGTGGCGCATCGTCGAAGCGAAAACGTCTTTTGTCGTCCGCCGTCATCCGCGTTACTGGGTTTCGCTCGAAGTTATGCTGGTCGCTCACGATTCGGAAATGAATTTAATTTCGGACGACAAAGCGGCGACCGAGAATATCAGTTTGACCGGCGCGGCGGTGTTTTCGGATTTGCAGGTTGAGGTCGGCGATTCGGTCAATTTTAACAACATTGAGCATAATTTTTCGGCACAGGCGATTGTCCGCAACCGTCAGACTTCCGAACACGAACTGCCCAAAATTCATCTCGAATTTATCAACGCGGCTTTCCCCGTCGGAGAAGTTTCGCTGCCCGACGCGACCGACATTCGCGACGAAGAAGAAATCTCGGAGGACGAAGAAGATTAACCGCCGATTAAAGAAACCATTCGTAAATCGGCAATCGTAAATCGTTCAGGCAAAAAGCCTGACAACTTGATAAACTGTAAGAAAAACACCGTATTCCGATTAACTTTTTACGATTTACGATTTACGATTACCGCGTGAAAAACTCTGCCCCGATTAAATATGCACCGCCGTTGGCGATCAACGCGGCTCGTTTTGTTTCATATGCCGCCGGCAAAATTCTCTGGCGCATCAAATATCACAACAAGCAAAACATCCCGAAGAATCTGAAAAGCGGTTTGCTGATTGTCGCTAATCATCAGACTTATTTCGATCCGTTTTGGATTTGTGCGCCGATTAATCACAAATTCCGGTTTATGGCTTGGGATAAAGCGTTCGATTGGTTTTTGGTCGGCTGGCTGATCAAATATCTCGGCTCGTTTCCGGTGGACACTTCACGCGGCACGACAAAGAGTGTTTTGCGCGAATCTTATTCAGCCTTAAAGGACGGCGCGACTTTGCTGATTTTTCCCGAAGGCGCACGGACATTTCCCGACGGCAAACTGCTCGAATTCAAAACCGGCGCGATACGAATTGCGATGGAAGCAGGCGTTCCCGTCTTGCCCGTGACAGTCAAAGGCGCAAACCGCGTCTGGTCGCAAACAATGAAACGCCCCAAATTCCGCAAGGTCGAAATCTTTTATCACCCGCTTTTCCAAGTTCCGAAACCCGCCGACAAAGAAGATATGCGCGAACATCTCGAAAAACTCACCGCGCAAATCGTCGAAATTATCGGCTCGAAACTTTAAAACGGCAATATCCAAATTATTTTCGGCGCAAATAAAAAAGGAGAACTTAAATTCTCCTCTTCTCCTCTTCTCAATTATTCGGAGTCGGCGGTTTTGGAATATTGCGCCGTTGGTTTTCTTGTTTTTGTCGTTCGAGTTCCTGTTGCTGTTGGATTTTTAACGCCTCGCGCAATTTCTGACGGTCTTGCGGCGACATTTTCCGCCAGACCATCGGCGGAAACTTTTGTTTGGTTCGCGGATTGGTCGGCGATGTCGAACCGTCGTCATTTTCGTCATCCTCAACCATTATATCGGGCGGTTCGTCAACGGCGGCGGTTTCGTTGCGCTTAGTCGGCGTAGTTGTTTCCGTCTTTGCCTTTGTTTCGGTTTGTTTCGTCTCGGTCTTGGCAACCGTCTCCTTCTGTTTTGTTTCGGTCGAAACATTCGTATTCGTCGGATTTTGCGCCAACGCGTTCGAGTTTTCCGTGTTCGTATTCGCTACGGCAACATTCGCGGCTTCGGGCGGAGACTGCGCCATTATCAGCTTTTTATCCGCGTCCGTGTTCGACGGATTATTGCTCACGCCGAAAACTTCGGGGTTGTAAACGTAAAATCCCAAAACCGCGCTGACCGCCAACAGCAAACTGCCGAGAGCCGCGCCGATTGCCAAACCGCGCCGCGATTTTTTGCCGTCCGCCGCAAGCGGATAAATCTGCGCGCTTTTCTCCTCAAAATCGCCCGTAATGACGGGTTTAATCTGCGTTACCTTCGATTCGTCGTCGGGAAAAGTTTCGGTCAAAATGTTCGACTGCTTGAGATTCGAGATTTTTGAAGCGTCCGATTGAAGCTGTGTTTTCTGCGAATAAATATTCGTATTCGGCAAACCGTCGGTAATAGTTTCGGCATTGGCGAGCGGCACTTCGTCCTTGACCGCCAAAATCTGCGCCCGCATTTCCTTCGCCGACGCGGGACGATGCTCGGCGTTCAGAGCCATCGCGTTATTCAAAACCAGCGAAACTCCGACGGGAATTTCGGCACGGATTCTATTCGCCTCGATCAGCGGATCGGGTTTATCCGACAAAACATTCATCGCCCGCGTCAGCGCATCAGCCGGCGGAATTCCCGTCAAAAGATGATAAAGCGTCGCGGCTAAACTATACAAATCACTGCGCGGATCGGTTCCCGTTCCCTGAATCTGTTCGAGCGACGCGTAATTGCGCGAATAACCGAAAACGCTTTTCGCCGCGGTCGCCGATTCGGCATTCGTAATATTTCCCTTCGCGAGACCGAAGTCGAGCAAAATGATCTGCCCGCGTGAAGTTAATTTCAAATTCTGCGGCTTGATGTCGCGATGAATGACGGGCATTTCCTGCGTGTGCAGAAATTCGAGCGCGTCGAGCAATTGATCTGCCCAACCCAAAACTTCTTCGACGCTGAAAACCTTGCCTTCCGCTTCGAGCTGTTCGGAAAGATCGTCGCCCTCGATAAACTCCATCACGAGAAACTGACCGTTGCCGTCAATGAAATGATCCGAAACACGCGGCAGAGCGGGATGCCGCAAACTGTTCAACAGACGCGCTTCACGCTCGAAAGCCTTGCGGAATTTCTCGTCCGTGAAAAACGTCTCCTTAATCGCCACAGTGCTTCCGAACCGCTCATCGGTCGCTACAAAAACTGCGCCCATGCCGCCCTGCCCGATCTGCTTTTCGACGCGATACCTGTCCTGTAGAATCTTTCCCGCTTCAATCATTTTTTTCGCTTGCCTTTTTTGGTGAACTGCTCGGGTATTTTACTATAAAATATCCAAACTGCCTGTATAGTTGCCCGAGGATTTTACGCAAATTGCCAAATTTTGTTGCCTAAAGACAAAAAGACAGACTTTTTGACAGTCTGCCTTTCAGATTTTTATGCCCGTTTTTTTTTGATTATCGGTAAGTATTCGCACCGACTTTCGGCAGATTATAAACATCCGCGAGCGTGTTTAATTCGTAGCGAACCCGCGACCAATTCGCTTCCGTCGCCGCGCCGAAACGATAATTTTTCATATTGCGGTCAATGTCGCTCGCAATGTTCAAAGATTTGCGAACTTCCTCTTTGTTTTCAATCCATGCATCGCGGCGGTCGAATTCACGCGATAATTCATCGGTCGCGCCTTCCAAATCGCGGGCGCGTTTCATCAGCCAATCTTCGCGGCTCGAACCGTTCAGACGGCTTTTATCGAGCGATTTGTCGTAATTATCAACAAAATTATCAACGCGGTCTTCAACGCGGTTGACGATAACTTTGACCTGCGCCTTCGATTTCATTCTGCCGCGTGATTCGCGCCGCTGTGCATTGCTCACGTCCGCAAATGTCAAAACCATCAAAACTGCCGCTAATCCGACGAATAAATTTACAAAATATTTTTTCATTTTTCTCTCTCCTTATCTTTTCAATAATCTAAATATTATGCCTTTCCAAATCCTTGAGCATTTTCCTGCCCTGTTTATTCAGACGCGAAAGATTTTCAAAAAGTCGAAGAAATTGTCAAAAAAAATTAAATATTTTTTCTTGTAAATTATTAAGCAAAAACGAGTTTCGTCGTTCGTCAGTAATAGTTTTTATTTCAGATTTCAGATTCCAGATTCCAAATTATAGGTCTTCAATTTGGAATCTGGAATCTGAAATCTGAAATTAATCAATGCCATTTTTCAGTCATATCGCACCAGATCGCGAGTCCGCGCCAACTGCCGAATTTCTCGTAAAAAGCTTCGATTTTTTTGTCATCGCAAATTTGTTCGCTATTGTGTTTTTTATAAAATGCGCCGCGCAAAAACGAATCGAGCGCGAGTCCGTCGTAGCGTCCGACGAGCTTCAAAAGATTTTCCGCCGCATAATCGCCGACACCTTTGACGCTTTTCATTTCTTTTTTGAGTTCCTTCGTCGTTAATTCGGAATCCAGCCAAGTTTCGGGATTCAATTTTCCGCTCGCCACCTTTTCCGCCAATTCGGCAAAATACGGCGAACGATAACCGGCGCGAATCTCTTCGCGGTAAAATTCCGCCGAAACATTTGCCATCGCTTCGGCAGACGGAAAAGCGCGTTTGCCGTTTGATGATTCAAGCCCGAGTTTTTCGACCAAATTTCTCGTCATATTTTTCGTCAAGCCCCACGAACAATTCGTCGTGCAGAGAGTTTTGACCAAATCCTCGAAAACCGTCGGCGAACGAAGCAATCTGCCGCCGTGAAGTTTTGCAATCCAATTCAAACGCTTTTCTTTTTTGGTTAGACGATAAAAATCTCCGAAACTTTCGTCCAATCGCAAAATATGCCGAACCTCGCGCAAAATGCTTTCTTTCCTTGCTGTGCTGATTTTTTCCTCAAAAAGTTCAATTTCAATTTTTCCAGTATCTTCGACAATGTTCGCCGCAATCGGTTTTTCACCCGTCAACACATAACTCAAACGCCAATTTTCAACGTCTAATTCAAACGGCAAAAGTTCGCTCCAGCCGTGACTGTAAACAGTAGTTTTGAAATTAAAATCCGGCGGCGTTTCAAGAATAAGTTTAATTGGCATAGAAGAAATTTTAATGATAAAATTTTTTCTTTACAAATCTTGACATTTCTTCGACCAAAAACAATTTTGCTTCGTCTAAGAAATCGGGAAACAAATACAATAAATCGGTTGATAATATTGATAGAAATTTAATTTTAAAAAAAGGCTTGTTTTTTACAGGCAAAATCTACTATTATTAAGTTGTAAAACATCATTTAACGGAATTTTTATAACCCCAGACCGTTAGAATTCAACCCGATATAAAAAGTTTAAATAGATAAAGATTTAGGAGGAAAGGGTATGATTAGCAGAAAATCGTGCTTAACTATCAAAGTTTTAAGCGCAAGTTTGGTTTTATTTCTGTTGTTTTTCCCTGTTTTAGCGCAAGAAGAGGATCCGAATCCGGACTCGCCGACACCGGTTTTGTTGAGCGAAGCAGATTCGACCCGCGCTTTAACGGAATTGCCGACAACGAAAGTAAGACGAGGTAAACAATTAAGATTTCCGGACAGAGCATTTTCGCTCGATTCGCAAGCGGTTCTTTATGTAACCAACATTGAATTGCTCCAAGACGAAGGCGCAAATGCTTTTCGTGTTTATGTCGAAGATGCAAAGGGCAGAAAATACCGCTTTCCGGTCTTGGATTTACAGCCCGTCAAAAGTTTTGACGGAGTTTATGCGTTGACCGTCAAACTCCGCGATGAAATCGGTTTCTGGGAACCGCCTTCGGAAGACGGAGACGTTTTGGTTAATGTCACTTGGCGCGGTTTGACAAGCAATCGCGTGCGGCTCGGTTTAGGAAAAACGGGCGGCGAACTCAAAAACGACGCAGGCGCAGTTCCGACACCGATTTCGGGCGTTCCGTATAAAACTTCGAGCGAAACGCCGACGACCGATTACGTCGGTTATCGCTGGTCGGGCGACCGCATCAGATTTTTGGAACAGGCGACTTTCGGTCCGACGGTTGCGCTCGACAACCGGATTCGCCGCATCGGTTTGCGGACATGGCTTTCCGAACAATTTGCCGCGCAGTATCCTTCGTCAAATAATCCGTATCCGAACATTGCTTTGATGCCGACCACTCCGCCGACAACCTGCGACGGCGGAGCAGATGACGTTCCCGCCAATTGCGGTCGCGATACCTACACGATGTATCAGCCGCAAACTTGGTTCTACAAGGAAGCACTTTACGGCGAACCGCAACTCAAGCATCGCGTTTCGTGGGCATTAAGCCAACTTTGGGTAATTTCGGGCGTTGATACACAACAATCGAGTTGGATGCTCACGTATCATCAAAAAATCAGCCAAAATGCTTTCGGCAATTGGCGAACCTTGATGCAGGATATAACGCTCAATCCGGGAATGGGCAATTATCTCGATATGATTCGCTCGACGAGAAACAATCCGAACGAAAATTATCCGCGTGAGATTTTACAGCTTTTTAACGTCGGTTTGTTTATGCTCAATCAAAACGGCACGCTCCAGCTTGACGGGCAAGGCAATCCGATTCCGACTTACGATCAAGACGATGTAAATAATTTCACGAAAGTCTTTACCGGCTGGCGCGATTGCAATGTTTTAGCAAGTTGTCCGAATTCAGTTCCTGGTTCGCCTAATTACAAAGACCCGATGATGCTTGTGCCGAACAATCACGACTTGACGGCGAAAACGCTTTTGACCTATCCGGGTTCGACGACAACCAACATCGCGGCTTGCACGGGCTGCAACGCGGCGGCAATTACGACCTATGCGAATAATTCGCTCAATCAGGCTTTGGATAATATCTACAATCATCCGAATGTCGCGCCGTTTGTCAGCAAATATCTGATTCAGCAAATGGTCACGAGCGATCCGACTCCGGCTTACGTCGGTCGCGTTGCGGCGGTTTTCAATGCGAATCGGACAAGCCCGACGCAGATGAAGGAAGTTGTCAAAGCGATTTTGCTTGACCCTGAAGCACGCGGTAATGCCAAAACCGATCCGACCTACGGAAAACTTCGTGAGCCGGTTCAGTTGATGACCAATCTTTTCCGCCAGGTCGGTGTCACGGATGCCGCCGGAACAGGATCGAGTGACGGCGACATCAATCGTTTTTCGTCAGCCATGGCGCAAAATGTTTTCAATGCGCCGACGGTTTTCAATTTTTATCCGCCGAACTACATCGTGCCGGGAACATCGCTCTTAGGTCCCGAATTCGCTATTTTCAACACGGGAACGGCAATCGGTCGCGCCAATTTCGGCAATTCGATGATCTATGGACAAATCAATGTTTCGTTGCCGAACACGCCAAACGGGACAAGACTTAATTTAACGGAATTGCAGGCGCTCGCGACGGCTGATACGACAAGCAATCAATTGTTGGATGTTTTGAATCAACGATTGATGCACGGCACAATGTCTTCGCAGATGCGGAGCCAGATTATGACGGCAACCAACGCGGTTGCGTCAACCGACCCGCTCGGACGTGCGCGGGCGGCACTTTATCTGGTTATTACATCATCGCAATATCAGGTGCAGAGATAAAAGAGGTAAAAATCATGAAACAGAACAGACGAGAATTTTTAATCAAATCAAGCTGCGCTTTGAGTATGACGGCGATGGCGACGCAAATGCGCCATTTCGGATTGATGAGCGCAATGGCGCAGGAAGCCGACGACGCAAACAAAGATTCCGCCGTGCCGAGTGATTATCGGGCGTTGGTCTGCGTTTTTCTGTCGGGCGGAAATGACGGCAACAATACCGTTATTCCGAATCATAACGACGCGACGCTGAGCAATTACGCAACCTATTTCAATGCGCGGAACACGCAAGGTTTGGCAATCGCACAAGCCGCGCTTTTACCGATTACCGTGCCGCGAATGGGCGGCTTGAGCTACGGTTTGCATCCGGGTTTGGGACCACAGCAGCCGGCGACAAATATCGTTAATAACGGCATTCACGAACTTTGGGGTTTAGGCAAAATGGCGGTTGTGACGAATGTCGGAACGCTCGTTGCACCGATGACCAAAGTGCAGTATCAGAATGGTTCGGTGCAAAAACCGTTTCAGCTTTTTTCGCACTCCGATCAGGTTTCGCAGTATCAAGGCGGACGCAGCGATCTGGAATCGTTCACGGGTTGGGGCGGACGGATTTCGGATTTGCGAACTTCGCCCGACAATCCGGGCGGATTGCTTCCGATGATTACGTCAATTTCGGGCGCACAGCTTTTTACCGCCGGACAGACGACTCTGCCGTTGGCGATTGCAAACGCCGGAACGGGACTTAACGCGGTTCTCAATCCGGCAGGTTTTAACACGACGGCGGCATCCCAGGCGCGTCTGGCGGCTTTTAATTCTCTGCGCGGAATTGATTTGAGTTCGCAGGTGGTCGCGGCGGCAAGCCACGTTACCAATCAAGCGATGGCGGCAAACGCGGCGTTGCAGACTTTTCAGGAAGTAACGGCAACCTTCCCGAACACAAACATCGGACTTCAGCTCAAACAAGTGGCGCGGCTGATTAAAAAGCGGACGGATTTGAGCGTTAATCGGCAGGTTTTCTTTGTGCAAATCGGCGGTTTCGATACGCACAACGGACAAGTTGCCCAGCAAAATACGTTGTTCATCCAATTAAGCCAAGCGATGCGGGCGTTTTACGAAGAAATGGTCTTGCAAGGTTTAAGCGATAAAGTTACGCAATTTACGATGGCTGATTTTTCGCGCACCTTCAATCCGGCAAGTACGGGCGCAGTCGTCGGCAGCGACCACGCCTGGGCAAATCATCATTTCGTCATCGGCGGAGGCATTACGGCGGCGGATTTCTACGGAATCAACACCGCGAGCAACGGCACGCCTTATCCGCAGATGATCTTTAACGGACCCGACGATGCCGACAGCGGCACGGGCGCACGCGGACGCTGGATTCCGACCACTTCGGTCGAACAATACGCGGCGACGCTGGCGCGTTGGTATGGCTTGCCGGACGCAAATCTGGCGGCGGTTTTCCCGAAGATCACCAACTTTGCCAACACCAATCTCGGCTTTATGCAGCCGCCCGCGCCTTGAGAGGGATGAAGGATGAAAAAAGTCAGAACCGCCTGCGGTAGCGGGCGGTTGAACGTGATAATTTTGAATTTTTCTTTTAGAGAAACAAGTTGCTAAACTTAAACCATCCGCTACCGCAGATGGTTCTGACCCTTAAAAGCATCGGGCATCACTCGAAATCGAGTGATGCCCGATGCTTTTTTTATCTTTGGTTAGAGAGTTTAAGGGACAAAAACATTGGGAATCGGCTGATCGCCTGCGATGCCGAAGTTTGTGATTAAAAGTCCGGCAGTTGTGCGATTGATATACCAAGTGTTGCTTGACGGTCTGAAAACTGCGGTGTCGAATTTGCCGTCGCCGTCGTAATCGCCCGGGACGGGAAGATCGCCCGAAGTGCCGAACGGAACCGAGTAAAACGAACCGTCTTCGCTTCTGAGAATAAACCATTGACCCGTCGAAGGTCTGAAAAATGCGATGTCTGCCTTGCCGTCGCCCGAGTAATCGCCTTGTACGGGTTTGTCCGTCGAAGTCCCGAACGCCGCCGCGACAACGCTCAAATTACTGCTCCGCTGAATCCACCATTGCCCGACCGACGGGCGATAAATCGCGATGTCGCTACGTCCGTCGCCGTCATAATCAGCCGTCACGGGAACATCGCCCGCAATCCCGAAAGTCGTGATAATCGTGCCGCCCGAAGATTTTGAGATAAACCATTCGTTGGTCGAAGGACGAAAAACACCTGCATCAGCCTTCCCGTCCGCATCAAAATCGCCGACCAACGGCACATCGCCCGAAGTCCCGAACGGAAACGAATAAAACGAAGAATCATCGCTCCGCAAAACAAACCACTCACCCGTCGAGCTGCGCCAAACAGCAATATCGGTCTTCCCATCACCCGAAAAATCAGCCGGCACCGGCTTATCCGTTGACTGCCCAAACTGCGCCGCCACCGTCTGCAAAGTCGAACTGCGGTTAATCCACCATTCGCCGACACTCGAACGAAAGATTCCGATGTCCGTTTTAGCATCGCCGTCAAAATCGAGATAACCTTTAGCTCTTAATTCTTGAAAACGAAAAACAAAAGATTTAGGTGTTCCCGGCGAACAACTTCCTCCGACAACAATTTTGTTATCACTTTGCACCGCTAGTGAATTTCCCAAACAAGTGTTGTTCGCCAAGTTTGCGGTTGCTGTTCCGGTGCCGTTAAAACTTGTGTCAAGCGTGCCATTTGAATTATAACGAGAAACGGCGGGATTGCTGCCGGAACTTCCGGTAATCAAAATTTTTCCGTCATTCAGAAGAAGTAGTTTGGTAACTTGTAATGTAGTATTAACAATTCCATTGTTTCCAAAACTTTCGTCAAGAGATCCATCCGTTCTATATCGAACCATCGCGTTTGTTCCGCCGGCGAGAATTTTCCCGTCGTTTTGTAACGCCAATGAACGAATATTGTTGTTTGAGCTATTTATTGAAGTGATAACCAAACCGCCTGAGCCGAAAGTTGTATCAATCATTCCGTTAGCTTCAAAACGCATCATCAGATAGTCATTTTTGACAAAGTTATTTAAGAAACCTCCAATCACAATTTTTCCGTCCGGTTGAATAACAACGGCGTTTGCCGCTTCATTTACGTCATTGAATCTAACGACTAATATTCCCGTCCCGTTAAACGTAGTGTCAAGCGTTCCGGCAGGAGTGATCCGCATAATAGCGAGGTCTGTCGGAAGATTTTGGTCAGGCATAGTCGTTGGAGCGGTTGTTCCGACCGCAACAATATTTCCGTCCGGCTGTAAAGTCATATCATACAAATTCTCAGCGGAAAATCCGTTTATATTTGGTGCAAAGATTCCGTTTGCATCAAAGGAATTATCGAGTGTCCCGTTTGTGTTGTATCTGACAAAACCAAAATCATCATTTGTCCCTGCACTTCCAAAACGGTTTCCGCCCAAAAGAATCTTTCCGTCCGCTTGAATACGAATGGTTTTTGCAAGATCAACCGGTCCTAAATTTGTTGTAGCTATTCCATCTGTATCAAAACTCGTATCAAAAGTTCCATTGGGATTGAACTTCAAAGCCATATAATCAGTTAATCCTGATACGTAAACCCAACCGCCGAGAAAAATCTTTCCGTCCGGTTGAATTGCAAGAGATGTGCCTTGTGATCCTTCCGAATTAACTGTTTGAAGACGATAGCCGATGCCGTTAAATGTGGTGTCAAGGACAACTGTTCCGCCGAAAACTCCAACGGCAAGTGAAATCAATAATATAAAAAGCGTCAAAATGTGAAACTGTATTTTTTTCATTTGTAAAATCCTCTCTTTCATAAATTTCAATTTCAAGCTGTCGGTTTCGGCTTCGGTTTATCGTCGCGTTGGACGTGGCTGGCGAAGTTCCAGGCGGCGAGTTTGGCGGGGTTGTCGCGGTAGTGTTTGCGGACGATTGGGTCGAGCGACGCGATGATTTTGTTGGCTTTTTTATGCGACTGCATTTTTGATTCGGTTGCGCCGACTCTTGCGCCGGTTTCGGAAACGGCGGACGCGAGGGCTTGTTCGAGCGCGTCGGCTTTGGCGGTTAGATCGGCGATAAAATTTGCGTCGAGTCCGCGTTTGGTAAAAATAGCCTCATACTGAACGGCATCGGCGGCGAAGGCACGCGCACGGGCGAGGCGACCGCGTTTGCCGCCCGAACGCGGTCGTCGGAATTTTTCCTCGATGCCTTCGATTTCGTCTGCCATCGTTTCCGCAAAATCAACAATATCGTCCATTGCCTGCTTCAGGACGGCTTCGGCTTGGGCGGCAATATTGTAGTTTTGCCGTGCGCCGCCGTCGTTCGAGATTTGTTCCTCGTAAAAATTGCCCGTGTTGGCAATTTCCGCCGCAAGTGCCGTGATTTGCGCCGTCGCAAAAGCGTTCGCGGCAAAATCAGCCTTGTCTTCCTGTAAAAAATCGTTTGAACGAATGTTTCTTTCCCCTTCACGGGTGATTCTGCTTGCCATCTTTTTATTGTCCTCCTTTGAACTGAATTAAACTGAAAATTTGTCCGAAAAAATCCCGCACCGCGTCATAAAACAGCGCACCGCGTCATAAAACGCCGCACCACGACGAAAAATCACGCACCGAGCAATAAAACGCCGCACCACGCGATAAAACGCCGCACCACGCGACCGACACGCCGCACCGCGTCGAAAAACGGCGCACCGCGCGATCAGCACGGCGCACCACGCGATAAAACAGCGCACCACGACGAAAAACGCCGCACCGTGCGGCTGACATCGTGTTTTGCGCGATAAAACGGAAAAAACACGCAGATTTCATAGTGTTTTGCCTCTTTGCCGGATTGTTTCGGATAATCCGCCGTTTGAATTAAAGAACTGAATTTGTGATAAAAACTCTGCCTGTCGTTTTCGCTAATTTGGGCGTGGGCTTCACGTCCACAACAAAACAGATAGAGCTTTCGACCAATTTATATTCGGCAATTTAAATGATTTCAGCGAAAAAGTAAAGATTTTTTTGAAGGGAAATTACTCGTTCAGTAAAAAGTTAAAAGACTGGAGCGCAAGCGGCTCGCTTGCATGAGTGTTCGCTTCGGACACTCGAACGCCTTTGCCGATAAGCGAGTTGCGAACATTCAAACGCCTTTGAGCGTCAAAAAACGACGCTCATGCAAGCGAGCCGCTTGCGCTCCAGTCAAAACGCCTTAACTTTATTATTGAGGCATTGCAGGGAAATTTATCGCCGCATTATAATTCGTAATTTTGAAGCCGCGATAATTTGCACTGCCGCGTTTAATAAAATGTTACATTCGGGATTATTTTCTTGACACGGTTTGCCGATAAAACCTACACTTGAAGCAGACTTTAAGCAGTATTAAAAGACGTGAATTTACCGAATTATCTAACTTTAGCGCGAATTGTTCTGGTGCCTCTGCTGGTCGTTATTTTGCTGACTCCGTTTGCCGAGAATTGGTTCGGCATCAGCAGCTACGCGCTCGCCATCGGTATCTTTTTAGCGGCTTCGCTGACCGATATTTTAGACGGACATCTCGCACGGCGGCGCAATCAGGTTTCAAACTTAGGCAAACTGCTCGACCCGATTGCCGACAAACTGCTCGTTTCAGCCGCGTTGATTGTTTTAGTCGAAAAACATCTCGCGCCGGCGTGGGCGGTCGTCGTCATTTTGGGCAGAGAGTTTATCGTGACGGGTTTGCGTTCGGTCGCGGCGGCTGACGGCATCGTCATACAGGCGCAGACGAGCGGGAAAATCAAGATGTGGGCGCAATGCGTGGCAATCGTCGCGTTGCTCGTTGCGGGTGCGAACGGAAATCCGCCCGTCTCGAATTTCGGTTGGAGTGTGCCGGCATTTTTCTGGGAAGTCGCGGAAGTTCAGACGGCGTTTGCGAATCTTTCCGCTTTTTCGCTGACCTCGAACGACTGGAAGGTTTTCGGCTATCTCGTCGGACGCGGCGGTCTGTGGCTTTCGGTCGCGCTTGCCGTCTGGTCGCTCTATGATTATTCCAAGTTTTTCATCTCCGAGAACAACAAAAAACGGCAATCGCTCAAAGAAACCGTCATCGAAAAGATTGTCGCAAACAATTCCAAGCCAGCCAACTAAAAAGACTGCTTACCGACAATAAATCCGAAATTGTGCTAAACTCAGCCTACGCATCCAATACGCGCAAGGAAGTAATTTTATGGAACAACTGGTCTTTACAAATTCGACGATGGGCAAATCCGAAACCGCGTTGACACCCGACGGAATCAAGATAACGCTGATGCACCGCACAAAATCAAACGTCGTCGTCTATTACGGCAAGGACATCATCGCCGAATGCCGCACAAAACAAGAGGCAATCGAAGCCGTTGATGCACATATCCGCAGTTTTGACACGTCCGAAGTTCCGCCGACGGAATTGGCGGCAGTCTAAAGCTCCGAATCAAATATATTAAGAAAGGCAAAGCGTGATAAAACGTATCACGCTTTGCCTTTCTTTTTTTATTTTTAGCTTACTGCAATTCGACCCAGTCGCCCGTGTGAATTTCCTGTGCGGTGCGGACAATCATCGCCGTCGCGGTTTTGCCCTGCACGTTCAGAATGACGAGTTCGCCGACGACTTTGCGTAAATCGTTCGGGCGGTTTTGTTTGGCTCCTTCGGTCGTTTCGACTCTGCCGTCGGCATCGCCGTTGCGTTTGCGTCCCGCTTGATTCGAGAATTTTCCGCCGCGATAGACATCCGATTGAAAACCTTCGTCGCGTGCGCTGACCGTTTCTTTCTGCTGTTTTTTGTATAAATTGCCTTTGCCGAGCGGACGGTAAATCGTCAGATAATCGCCGACCGTTGCGCCGTCTTCCGTTCCCAAATCAATATACACAATCTGTTCGCGCCCGAGCAATTCCTGCCCGTCACGCGCCATAAAAATTCTGCCTTTCGCCTTGCCCGAAGCGTCTGCGAAAACGTCCAATGACGGTCTTTGCATGAACATCGGACTGGTGCGCGACGGAATCGGCTGAATCAAATCGCCGAGCAAAAGATTGTCGCACGACGTTTTGACACGCGCCACGGCGACTTCATTTTTGACTCTGATGACTTCCAACGCGCCGACTTCCTGCACGTAAAACCCGAGATTGTCTTTTTTCGTCCAGCGCGTTTCAACCCGTCCGCGCGGGCGGATGACCGAAAACATATCGCCGACCTGCACGTTTCTGTTGTCGCCCAAACTAATATAGACATTGTTGCCCTGCCAATAAACATTCTGTTCCTGCTCGTTTTCCGCGCCGACGATTTTGCGGCTCGTATTAACCTCGCCGGTCTGCACGTAACCCGCGCAATACAGATTGTTGGCACCCGCAACGGGTAAATTCTTGTTAGCTTGGCTTGTGACCAGCGTTGACTTTCTGTTCTGTGCCGAAACGGTTGCCGAAAAAACCAGCAAACCTAATAAAAGCATCCCGAAACTTTTTTTGAAAAAATCCTGAAACTTCACGATTGACTCCTTTTTTAACGATTTATTTTTGAAATTCTCTTTAGAAACTAAATGAAAGAGGTTTTTTTGAACTGACTTTGCCTAGAAAGGCATCTCTTATCGTAACCTTTTTGCAAAACACTCGTCAACAATTATTTTACAATGTTTAACAATAAAATTTTACCCTCGCCGCTTGCACAAAACAGGATGTTTTTGTAGTATTTTTGTTTGCGGTTGCCTTCAGGCAACTTTAAGCCGGTGTAGCTCAGTTGATAGAGCAGTTGATTTGTAATCATCAGGTCGCGGGTTTGAGTCCCATCACCGGCTCCAATATTTTTTAGGCTTTAGCCAGCCGAGGAGAAATAATCAAAAAAGTGCGATGCAGCGAGAAATTGCAGCATCGCACTTTTTTTATGATTCCAAGTCCACTCTCGAGGCTTCTGGTTAAAAGATAGTCTTGAAGCCGTAATGTCAGTTTTGATATTGCGAGTATCAAAACTGACTTACTTTTCTTCATTAACGGATTATGAACGAAATAACGAATTGGTTCTAACTCTATCTTTTTACAACAGCTTATAAACCATTCAAAAAACTTGGCGGCTGTGGAACGGACGTTGCATTATAATCATACGGAATCATTGAAAAGGTAATTGTGTTAACGAAAATAGTGGGTTACACGATTATTGAAACATATAGTTTTTTCCGCGTTTGAAACAAATGTCGCGGGAAATAATGCGGGGTGGCTTTTCGTGCAGGAAACTCGGTGCATAACCGTTTGCGAAACAGCTTTTCCCGCTTTTTTTTATTTAAAGAGGCACTTAATGGATGCTAATCTTGGCACAAGCGATAAAAAAAGGAACACTACCGAAACTGCCGCGCCAAAAATATTGAATCCGGCTCCGAAACGCACATCGAGCCGCGTTCGGGACGGATTCTCTTCCGTTCAGATTGATCCGGCAAAAAAAGTCGGACAGAAGGATTATCCGACATGGCATTATACTCATTTGGACGGCGGTCACAATGGATGTCAGCGGATATGCCGCCGGAGATAATCAACAGAACACTTTGCTTGGTTATTTCCGCTCGCATAAATTGTCGGGTTGAGAAATATTTTTGGTAGTGAATTAAAAGTAATGCTTTGAAAAAAAACGTCATTGTCGGGAGCGCACGCATCCCTCCTGCGTGCCAGGACGCTTGCAAAGCGGCGTAAAAGCGTCTCTCTAAAATCAACTTGAATTGACGACGAGGCTTTTTGAACGCTCGGCGTTCTGCACGCACGGAGGCGTGCGCTCCCGGCGAACCACGCTTTTCTTTTTCAATCAACGATCAAGAATTTCAAACAGCCTTACTTTCAGTTCACTACCATATTTTTTAACCTGATGTTTTTTGAAAGGACGATTGCAAAATCGTCTTTTTGTTTTTCAAAGCGAGTATTTACAAAAGTTACAGCCTTTGAAGAATCACGGCACAAGGCTTGCAATTCATAGAAACAGTCAGATAAAAACTGTCTGATTTTAATACAAATTTTATTTTTGAAATTATTGAATCGAACGAGGGAGGTTATTCCAAATGTCTTTAGCAAATTGTCCTGAATGCGGACACGAAGTATCAATCGAAGCGGTGGCTTGTCCGAGTTGCGGTCGTCCGTTGTCTGCGCCGACACCTGTTATTCAGCGCAAAGTTATCGTCGCCGAGCGTCCGACTGACGAAGGTTTTCCGAAATGGGTAATTGTGCCGATTGTGATTCTCGCGTTAGTCGTCGTTTTTCTGCTGATTGCCATCACGCGCAACAATGAAGAAAACGCCAATACGCGAACCGTTAACGTCAATCTCGGAACACAGCGCACATCAACGGATTCGAGAGATTCGACAAGAACCGCCAATCCGCCGAATCAAGTCGAAGTTCCGTCGAGTTCGACGACCATCAATCCGCCGCCAACAACAACCGCGCCGAGCTATCCGTCGGCATCAACGACAGTTCCTTCGTCGCAAAGCGAGGTAACAGTTCCGGCAGACAAAGGTTTGGTCGTGATTGACGCGAAAGTTTCGACCAAAACCGGCACGCAATCGGTGAAAAACGAAAAGTTTTACCTTTTGGATAAGGACTTGGAAACCATTCTGAGCGATGCCGACCTTGAACCGATTGAAGGGAATAGTTTGTCGGACAGCTTCGGTTTGGCGGTTTTATATCCCGACCGCTACGGTGATTTTCAACGCGGCGCGCTGAATGCCATCAAAAAACACATCAAATACAACGCAACAACCGACGGCGGCGGTAAAGCCTCGATGAAAGATGTCAAACCAGACAGCTATTATCTTTTCGGAATTACGAAAACGCGCAATGGTTTTGCGATTTGGAGTTCGCCCGTCAGCATTATCGGTGGTGAAAATAAGCTGAATCTTCAGCCTGCGAGATTGAATGAAATGTCGGAATAGTCTTTTCATTTTTTTTAGAGGTTAAAAGGCGCGGATTTTTTAGAGGTTAAGAGGCGCGGAACAATGTTTCCGTGCCTTTTATTTTTTTAACGATTGCGTCCCAATTGCTCGTGCGACGAAACCCATTCGTCGGCAATCACGGCAGTTCCGAGCGATAATTCGCCGCAAAGAACGGTTGCCGCGACGATTTCGGCGAATTTTTTCACTTTATCTTTGCCGAAACAATTCAATAATTCAAGACATTCGCGCTGTGTCGGCAAACCCGTTCCGCCGCCGTAGGTCGCCACGATTAGGGACGGAATCGTGACCGAAAAATAATAATCGCCTGCTTTGGTGATTTCCGCATAAACTGCGGCGGCGGAAGATTCGGCAACATTTGCGACATCTTGACCGCAAGCGATAAAAATTGCCGTAATGCCATTTGCCGAATGTGCGCCGTTGTTGTTCACACCCGCGAGATAGCCGCCGAGCTGCGACGCAAGACGCGCTTCAAAAATCTGTTCAACCGAAACGTGCATTATGGATTTTAATTTTTCGGCGGGAATCGTCGCTTCGGCAATAACTTTTTTGCCGCGTGTGTTGAGCGTATTGACCCACGAAGTCTTTTTGTCGGTGGCAAAACTTCCTTCGAGTTGATAGCGTTCGATGTCTGAATAAACTGATTTTATCCAATCGCAAGCCGCTTTGGTCGCTTTGCCGACCATATTTTGTCCCGCCGCATCGCCCGTTGTGTAATTAAACCGCAGATACAAAAATCTACTCGCCGGAAATTGCTGAATGTCGCGCAATTTTCCGACGCTCGTGGTCGTTTCGGCTTTCGCTTTGATTTCGGCGAAATTTTCCTTGATCCAAACAGAAAATTTCTGCGCCTCACGCGCCGATTTGAACACAAAAACCGGCGCACGTTGCATCGCATCGTCAAC
Source organism: Acidobacteriota bacterium (assembly GCA_031412675.1). GTDB lineage: Bacteria > Acidobacteriota > Blastocatellia > Pyrinomonadales > Pyrinomonadaceae > JAFDVJ01. Next base: position 18,585 of record JANODL010000073.1, read on the forward strand.
GACTGTCGCCGTTACGCCGCCCGATTCGCGCAGAAGTTTCATTCCGCGATTGTAGCTCGCCACCAAAGTTCCTTCGGTCGTCGCCAGCGGCACGAAAAATTCGCCTTTGGCATATTCACCATTCACCAAAAGCGGACCTGCCAAACCAATCGGAACTTGCGCCGCGCCGATAAAATTTTCGATATTGCCTTGTGTTACATTCGGTTCAAACGAAAATCCGCCAACGTGATTCAGTTCGGCGTTGGTTTGTTCTTTAGCGAAATTGCGGCGCACTTGGGCAGCTTCGCGGGTGTAATCGTTTTCTCTGTCTCGCGGAATTTTTGCGGTCATAATTATTGAAATATTACGTTTTATTATTCGGAATAGCTGAAAACTGATAGCCGATAATTATAACGTCAGTTCGGGATAAGAATGGAGCGCGGGCTGCCAGCCTGCCAGCGTTTGAAAAACGCTCAGAACGTCTGAGTTTATTCAACCTTGCCGAAAATCGAAGGCGCGTTACACCGCTTTTCAAGCGGCGTTGCAGGCTGGCAGCCTGCGCTCCAATCGGCAAATTGCTTATCCCGAACTCACGTTAATTTAAGAAACGGCTGAGATTTGAGAACCAAATTATCAGTTATTCGTTATCAGCTATCAGTTATTCCGAAAGTTCTGTTTTCACTTGGCGCATCCAACTTTGCAGTTTTTCAATATCCTTCGTGACGGTGCGCGAAGCGGCGAAAAGAACGAGCGCAAGCAAAACGCTCAAGATTGGAATGGCATACATTGCCGAATGAAGTCCTTCGGCGCGAAAAGGTTCAAGAATGATCTGAGAAAAATCGGTTTTTCCTGCGATTCCACCAATGCCGAATGCAAGTGCGCTTTCAATAAAAGGATGGGAAAAATCCGTGATTCCGGCGATTTGAGCGGCGCGTTTCGTAAAAAAATCGCTCAAAACTCCGGTTGCATAAGGTCCGAGCGACGCGCCCAAGACATACATCGCAAAGAAATAAACCGCCATCGCCGTGCCGCGCAGTCCCGGTTCGATGATGTCTTGAATCGTCGAATAAACGGTCGAATAATAAAAATACATGAGCGCACAGCCCACGCCCATTAAAACCAAAAATAAAGTTGTTGCGCCTTTCGGTTGGGTGAGCGCGAAGTATAGAAACGGAATCGAAAACAGAATCGCCGTTGCGCCGACTAACATTCGTCCATTCTTTCGTTTTTTCATCACGGCATCGCCGATTAATCCGCCGATTAAAAGTCCGGGCGCGCCCATTATGCCGTAAACAATCATCGAAACAAAGTTTGCCGATTGAATATCTTCGCCGTGATAGCGCATCAAAAACGGCGTGATAAACGCGCCGATGGCATACATATTAAAATTGTGAATCGCGCCCGAAATTATCAGCCAGCGCATTGTCGGCGAAGCGAGAATCAATTTATACGGCGAGCCTTCGCGTTTTTGTTCGCCGATGTCGTGTGATTCAGCCGCGCCGCGTTTCGGTTCTTTGATAAACAAAACGGCAATCGCGCATAAAACTCCCGGAATTCCGGCGACAAAAAACGCCGCTCGCCAGCCGTAATCTTTGGCAATCGTGCCGCTGACGGCAAAACTCAAAGCCACGCCGACCGGCAGACCGAGCATAAAAATCGCCAGAGCTTTTGCCCGCCAGCTTGCCGGAAACAAATCGCCGATCAGCGAAGTCGCCGCCGGAGCGCACGATGCTTCACCGACTCCGACACCCAAACGCAAAGCAAAAATCTGCCAGAAATTCTGCGCCAAGCCCGAACCGACCGTCAGCAAGCTCCACACAAAAACGCCTGCCGAAAGAATTCCCTTGCGCCCGATTTTATCCGCCAAACGCCCGAGCGGAACGCCGACAAACGCATAAAGCAGCGTAAAAGCCGTGCCGAGTGCGCCGAGCGCGGAATCGCTCAAACCGAATTCTTTGCGAACAGGTTCACCAATCGCGCCAAGAATTTGACGGTCAAAAAAGTTCATCGTGTTAATCGCAAATAACACGAAAAGCGCAAACCAAACGGCAGTTTTTTTCTCATTCATAAAGAAGTTTCAGAAGTTGTCGGAATTTATTTTTTGAACTAATATTCCGCTCTTTTCAACTCTTCGGTCAATCTTTTTCCGTCCGCGTAAATCCAATCGCTGACTGCTTCAAAAGTTCTCCATTGCGGTCTTAATTATTTCTGATCGCATTCTGAAAGGCGATATATAAAACGAGCAAAGTTCCACCCACCGCCGCCGCGACGATAATCCCGACTCTTGCGCCGCCTGACAAACCTCTGCCTTCAACCCGCTCGACATCGCTGTAAGCAATAACTGTTTGTTGTTTGGTTTTGGAATATGTGAGAGTGAACGAATCTTCCCCAATTTGACTGATGTAGCCTTTCATTTTTGATCCGTTCAGCATCTTGACGCGCACCGCTTTTTTTTCGCTCGTGCCGCGTTTCAAAACAGCGGCTTTAATCTTTTCGGCATTATTATTCGTTTGGGCAAAAATATACGATGTATTGGCACCAAAAACCAACAAACCGACGAGAACGGTTGATAAATATCTCTTGAACATAAATTCTCCTTTATTTTGTTAAATGGATTTCTCAAAATCATTTTTAACCCAAAGGCTTAAAGATACAAGGAAGCAAAGTATTTATTTTTATCTGATAATCAGACTTTTGTATCAAAAACTTTGCCGAAATAATCCGAAATTTCACTCGTCAACTGTTCACGTTTGCGGTCTTCGATTCCCGCAAGTTCTTTTGCCAAAGTTTTCTTAAATTCAATCTGCATTTGTCGCGCAATTTGAATGCGTTGCGCTTGCGGCGAACCAGCACCGTGCATTGATTCGGTGAGATAGCCGACGGCGTTTCTGCCCAAAGTCATATTTTCAATCAAACGCAGAATCCGCACACGATTTTCGGTCGGAACATCGGCGCGACCTTTCAGATATTTTTCGAGCAAGTGTCCGATCTCTTCGCTCTTAAAATCCTTTTCCGAAGGCATCGTGACGACCATTCCGCCTGCCAAATCCTGCGCCAAACGTCCAATTTCGTAAGGCATTTTCGTGACGTGATGTTTGCAGACGTTGGCAATCATATCATCGTTGATGAACGCGCCGGATTTCGTCGGTTTCGATTGATAACTCGACGCGATTCCCGTCGCGTAAATCGTTTCGTTAAGATGCGTCATTTCAACGAGTTTGTCTTTGATGTGCGAAACTTTTTCAACGCCGTTATATTCGGCAATCTGCGCCGCCGCGCCGATCAAAACGTCGCCGACACCGCTTTTGCAGACATACGAACGGCGATGATAACAGGTAAATCTTTCGACCAACATTGACGCAAATTCGGTTTCGCCGTCCATAAATATCAGATCATTCGGGATAAAAACATTATCCAGAATAACCATCGCTTCCTGTCCGCCAAAATTCGCGTTGCCTTGGTCAATTTCGCCGCCTTCCATTGCGCGAGTGTCGCACGATTGGCGACCGTAAATATATGTAATTCCTTCAGCTTCGACCGGAATCGCGCCGACAATCGCGTAATCTTTGTCGTTTTCCGTCAGGCGCATCGTCGGCATCACGATTAACCAATGCGAATTTAAACAACCTGTCTGATGTGCCTTCGCGCCCGTTACGAAAATGCCTTCGTCAGTTCGTTTGACAATATGAACAAACAAATCGGGGTCGGATTGCTCGTGCGGTGATTTGCTTCTATCGCCTTTGACATCGGTCATCGCGCCGCCGATGACAAGATTTTTTGTTTGAACTTCTTGGATAAATTCTTTCAATCGTTCGTGATATTTTGTTTGGTGTTTTTCGTCAATCTCAAAGGTTGTCGAATATAGCGAATTGAGTGCGTCCATTCCGACACAGCGTTGAAAACAAGTTCCCGTCAGTTGTCCGAGCCGCCGCTGCATTTTGTTTTGCAAAACAACGTCGTCGCGGTTCATCGCAATATGAACAAACCGATTGACTTTTTCGCCCGTCAGATGCGAAGTCGCGCTTGCCAATTCCGGTTCTCGCGTCGCCAGATCATAAGTTTCGGCGACCGCGTTAATACTCGGGCGAATCATCGGGTGTTCGACAATATCTTTGACAAGTTCGCCGAAAAGATAAACTTTCAAGGCGCGTCCGCGCAATGAATTCAGATAATCCTCACTCGTTTTAAGCGGCTTGACAATACTTGGTTTGACGGCTGAACTCATCATAATTTAATCACTCGCAATTGAGAGTAAATTGGCGGAAAAAAATATATATATAATTGGTCTTACCAATTTACTTTCACTTATTTGCCATTTTAGGTTGTCAATATCTTGACAATTTAGGAATTGTTTATTAACTTTAGTAAAATTCTACCGAACGGTAAGTAAAAAAATAACATATTTCAAAAATTGAAGCAATCAAGTTTGTCGTGTAAAGCAGTTGTCAAATACACTATCTTTTAAAGTATTCCGAACCTTTGTATGGCAAGAAACGGAACGCAAAAAAGTATTGACCGGGCGCAGGAAATTTATCTGCTCGCGGCGCAATTATTCGTTGAAAAAGGTGTCGAATCAACGTCGCTTTCCGACATTGCCAATGCTCTGAATATTACGAAAGCGGGGCTTTATTATTATTTTGAAAGCAAACAGGAACTTGTCTATCGAATCGTCGAACTCGGCTTGGACAATGTTAAAAACGAAGTTTTAGACCCAGCGCGTGAAATTGAAGATGCCGAAGAGCGTCTGAAATTTATTGTTTTCAATCACGCCCGACTCGCGGCTGAAGGCAATCACGCGGTTATCATCGTTTCACACGAAATGAATTCGCTCAGTTTCACGCAGCGCGAAGTAATTGTGAAACGGCGGCGCGAATATTTCGACTTTGTGCGCGATACGTTAGTCGAGATTCAAAGCAGCGCGAAACTCAACGATATTGATATGACGACGGCGACTTTTACACTGTTCGGGATGATTTTATGGCTGTCGCGCTGGTATCGCCCAAACGGCAAACTGTCGGTCGAAAAGGTTTGTCAAGATGTTTGCGATATGGCTTTGCGGGGCATTATACGTCAAAAAGAAAAATAAAATTATCTATTGGCTTAATGAAATTTTGCAGTAACAAAAAGTTTTGCAGTAACAAAAATTGAAAAGGATAAAAATTTAGTCAAAGGAGTTAGATTATATGAAAAAATTATTGATGATTTTCATTTCGTGTTTATGTTTAACAGTAAGCACGACGGGGATTTTCGCTCAGGCTTCGAGTTCGACCGCCGAATTGCGCGGACAGGTCACGGACACGACCGACGCGGCGATTCCGAACGCGACCGTCACTTTGACCGATGTCAGTCGCGGCACGACGCGAACGGCGGTGACGAATGAAAACGGCGAGTATATTTTTCTCGTCGTGCCGCCGAGCGATTACGATTTGAAAATTGAAGCAGCGGGCGGAAATTTTGCCGCCAAAACACAGCGGCTGACTTTAACTATCGGTCAGCAGGCAAATATTGCGTTTCAATTGACGGCGGCGGGAGTTGCCGCCAATGTTGATATTGTCGCCAATTCGGAGGTTGTCGAAACCGACCGGACGCAGCAGTCTTCGGTGATTGACACGCGCCAGGTCGAAAATCTGCCGCTCAGCCGGCGCAGCTTTCTCGACCTCGCGCTGCTTACGCCGGGCGTGAACGACAGCGACAATATTGCCGATCTTTCGGATTTTCGCGTCGCGCAGGGCAAATCTTCCGGCTTGTCGTTCGGCGGCAACAACGGGCGCGGCAATCTCGTCACGGTTGACGGCGGCGCGGTCATTACGACGACCGGCGGCGTGTTTGACACCATTTCACAAGAAGCCGTGCAGGAATTTCAGGTTCTGCGAAACAGTTACAACGCCGAATTCGGTTTATCGTCGGGCGGCATCGTCAATACGGTGACGAAATCCGGCTCGAACAAAATTTCCGGCAGCCTTTTCGGGCTTTTCCGCGACGATAAATTCGATGCCCGCAACGCTTTCGATTTTAATCCGAACGGCAAATCGAATTTTAACCGTCAGCAATACGGCGGCTCGCTCGGTGCGCCGATTCAGCAGGACAAAACATTTTTCTTTACGGCAATCGAACGTTTCAGCCAAAAGCAGAACACCTTTGTCAATCTCAACAATCCGGCGAATTACAACGTCAGCGCGTCGCAGGAATCGCTGTTCAGTTTTTTACAGGGACGACCGGCGACCGATTTGATACCGGGAACGACCATCACGGCAAACCAACTCGGTGCAACTTTGCGAAACGCATTTACGACGACGGCGGCGGCATTTCCGCGCACCATCAATCTATTTGCCAACGCGAGCGGACAGTTTCCGTTCGATGCCAATCAAAATTTCTTCTCAGCGCGGGTTGACCACACTTTTAACGCCCGTTCGAGCGGTTATATCAGGATTCACGCCAACGACCTGTTGGAAGAAAATCAGGGCGCGGGCGCGTTGACCGCCGTTTCTCGCGGGCGCAGACTCAATCAATTTAACACCGGCGTTCTGCTTTCGCACACGCAGCAGTTCAGCGCGAACATCGTCAACGAATTCAAAGCCGACTTCATTTATTACAAATCAAATCTGACGACAAACGACCCGCTCGGACCGGAAATCAACATTGACGGTTTCGGCAATTTCGGGCGCGACATCTTTCTGCCTTCGACGACAATTGACCGCCATTATGATTTTTTCGATAACGTGACCTTTGTCACCGGAAATCACACGCTGAAATTCGGCGGAAACTTTAACTACATTCCGTTCACCGGCAGGAACGAAACATTTTTCGGCGGACGTTTCAACTTCGGTTCGGGTGTGCTGCCGCTGACCAGCGCGATTGTCGCGGGCGGAGTCGCAGCACCGGCAACCGTCGGCGGTTTGCAAGCATATTTAACGGCGAACAATCCGGCATTGCTGGCAACGCTCGGCGCAACGGTCAACGCTCTGCAAACCTATAATCTGAATTTACCTTTTGTTTACCAGCAGGGTTTCGGCACCACGACGACTCATGACTCGGTTAAAAGAGTAGGTTTTTACGGACAGGATACCTGGAAAATTCGCCAGAATCTGACGTTCAACTATGGATTGCGCTATTCGGTCAGCAAAGAGCCGTTTAATCTCAATGTTGATAAAAACGATTTCCAGCCGCGCGTCGGTTTCGCGTATGACATTACGGGCGACGGCAAAACCGTCATTCGCGGCGGCGCGGGGATTTTTTCGGCGTATGTCAACACGCTGGTTTCCGGCGTGATCAGAACGCTCGGCAACCCGGCGTTTCCCGACGATAACATCAATATCGTTTTAGCGACGGCAACCTCCAATGGTTTACCGCTCGACCCGGCGAATCCGACCGGACCGCGTGCGCCGAGTTCGTTTGCCGTTTATCAACGCTTTCTTGCTGTCACCAATAATTTCCAGCGCACGGCAACCGCCGCCGACCTTGCCTTTTTCGGCATCGTCCCGCGCGAAAACGGCACACTCGAAGTGCTTTTTCTCGGTGACAACAATTACAAAACGCCGGAAAGTTATCAGGCGAGCGCGGCAATCGAACGCGATTTGGGTTACGGTTTTTCATTTGAAGCCAGCTATCTTTTTAATCGCGGAATCTACCTGACGCGCAACCGTGACGTTAACCAATTCAAACGAACCGGACCCGTTAATCCGAATAATCCGGGTGGCGGCGCGACGTTCATTCGCTTTCCGACTGCAGCGCAGACGGCTGCCGGTTTGACCAGCGATTTTCGCAATCCGTTCCGTTTTCAGGACAATTTGTATGAATCGAGCGCGAATTCGTTCTACCACGCCGGGACCTTTGCTCTGCGCCGTCGTTTCAGCCAAAACTTCAGCATCAACGCTCACTACACTTTCTCGAAAACGATTGACGAAGTGACCGATTTTAACTCGGACTTTTCGGCGCAGAACCCGCTCAATTTACGAGCCGACCGTGCGCTTTCATCATTCGACCAACGCCACCGACTCGTTATCAGCGGCGTTTTTCAAGTGCCGAAATACGGCGATTCGCTTGCTTCGAAAATTTTCAGCAATTTCGTTTTCGCGCCGATTTTCAATTACGGATCGGGCAGACCGTTCAATTTACAGCTCGGCGGTTCGGTTGATGCGAACGGCGACGGACGTTCGCAAACCGACCGTCCCGGCACACTCGGACGAAACACCGGCATCGGCGAAAGCATCTACACTTTCGATGCGCGTCTGAGCCGAAGATTCAAATTCGGCGAACGACAATCTCTGGAATTGATTGCGGAAGGGTTTAATCTTTTCAATCGAACGAATTTCCAGGGCATCAACAACTCGGTCGGCACTTTATCGCTGGCACAGCGGGCTGATCTCGAAACTCGCCGGGTGCGCGGAATCGAAGGCACTGCCACGACTTCGCCGCTCGGCTTTACATCGTCGGGTCCGGCACGTCAACTGCAATTCGGTCTGCGTTATAACTTTTAATCGAATAATTTTCGATTAACTGCAATAATAGAAGCGTCGTGAAATTAGTCACGACGCTTCTTTTTGTTAGAGACTTTGCAATTATTTATTTTCCGCTCTGAATGTCAGCAACAGAATTTTGTCGTGATAAAGATTCAATTTTCCGCTGACGATTTTATAACGGTTTGCTTTTCCCAAACTATCGTTAAATTCCCTCTCGACGTTCATTCGTTCGTCTTCGATGCAGGCTCGCATCGTCGAAATTACGCCGAAAACTTTGATTGTTTCACCTTTTGCCGTGTAGTTTCCGCCAAACGAATTACAGCCGGTGCTGCCGCCCGCACTGCCTTTTGTTTTGACGAAATTGATAAATGGTTCGGTTTCGATTTCCGGCAAAGATTTGTTTTCGATTGCTTCCAAAATCCATTTTTTGTCTTCGAGTTTAACAAATGATTTTTCCTCTAAATCAGTTAATCCGGCTGTAAATTTCAAGACTAGACGGTTTCCGGAATATAAGCTCAAAACGCTGCGCGTTATTTTATACCGCGTCACTTTTTTGAGAGTATTCGACAAATCCATTTCGAGTTTCATCACGCCTTTTTCGGCGCAGAACATTTTTGTCGCAGCAATCTTACTAAACCTGATGTTTTTACCCGAAATTTCCGCCGTTCCGAACAAGCGGTTGCAACCCGCGCTGCCTATAACATTAAATTTATTGATTCGTATATAGGCTTCTGATTTTACAATGCGACCGTTAATTTCAAATAGTCCCCAACTCCTATTGTCTAATTCGGTCTGCGCGAAAATTCCGACGTTTAATAAACCGATAATGACAAATAATTTTAATCCTGATTTCAAGTATTGCTGTTTCATAAAATTTCCCCCTTTTGTAATTTTATTACAATGTTTTGCGGCTTGATAAGCGGTTTTACGAGCCGTCTTTTTGTGAACGATTAAAAACTTTGCTCCTTGCAACGAAAAATTTACTTTTGGCAGTGAACTAAAAGTAATGCTTTGGGAAAAGAACGTCATTGCCGGGAGCGCACGCATCCTTGCGTGCCGGACGCGAAGCGTTCAAACATCTTGTCATCAATGCAAGTTGATTTCGCAACCAACGCCGATACGCCGCGAAGCGCGACCTGGCACGCAGGGATGCGTGCGC
>JANODL010000074.1:0-36424 GCA_031412675.1 Acidobacteriota bacterium
CGCACGCATCCTTGCGTGCAACGTCGCTTGGAAAGCGGCGTAGAAGCGTTACTCAATCTTGAATGACTTGCAGCGCAATTTATTCGCGTTTCACGCTCAGCACGCAAGGATGCGTGCGCTCCCGGCGATGAAAGTTTTTTCCAAAACATTGATTTTAGTTCACTACCTTAATTCTTAATTGTTTCGCCGTTTTGCGGCGTTAGGTGTGCACAGTTAAATTTTAAGTAATCGGTTGTTGATTGGACGGATTCTCGGTTCATAATCTCGAAGAGTTCGTCGCCGTATTCAAATTTTACGCCCGTGTTGAGATTGACGGTTTTTTCAGTTATTTTGACATTGAAAGCCGTAATAATCTTGCCCGTAACCAGACTGCGGGTTTCCGGTTTATTAACCAGTTCGGCATCGGTGAATTTCAATCGTTCCATACATCTAAACTATCACGAAAGACAAAATTCTGCACTAAGAAATTCCATTTGGAACAAAAGAAAAAGACGAATTGCAGAAGCTATCAAACTTCACACTGCAATTCGTCTTTCGTAATTGAAAAAGGGCGGCTTAACCGAAAATATTCCGCACCTTGTCCATAAACGATTCGTCTTGGAATTCGGTGTCCTCGATTTCGGCGAGTTGTTCGAGCAGTTTGCGCTGTTCTTTGGTCAGGTTTTTCGGCGTGATGAGCGTCACGGCGACGAACAGATCGCCTTTGCCGCGTCCGCCGAGTGCGGGCATTCCCTGCGATTTGATGCGGAAAACCGTGCCGGTTTGAGTTCCCGCCGGAATCTTTAACTCTTCTTCGCCGTCGAGCGTTTTGACCTTGATTTCCGTGCCGAGCGCGGCTTGCGCGAAGGTTACGGGAACTGCCGAATAAAGATTTGCGCCTTGCCGTTCAAAGGTTTCGTGTTCGGCGACGTGCAGAACGACGTATAAATCGCCCGTCGGTCCGCCGTTGACACCCGCTTCGCCCTCGCCGTTGACGCGCAGCCGCGAGCCTGTTTCAACGCCTGCCGGAATTTTCAGTTCGAGCGTCTTTTCCTTTTCAACCCGCCCCGCGCCGTGACATTTTTTACACGGATTTTTGATGATCTGACCTTTGCCCGCACAGTTCGGACAAGTCCGCATCACGCTGAAAAAGCCTTGCTGATAACGCGTCTGACCGCTGCCTTGGCAAGTGATGCAGGTTTCGGGTTCGCTTCCCTTTTCCGCACCTTTGCCGTCGCACTCGCCGCATTTTTCAAGTCGCGGAATCCGCAGTTTTTCCTCCTTGCCGTGCGCCGCTTCTTCGAGCGAAATCTCCAAATCGTAACGCAAATCCGCGCCGCGTTGGGCTGAACTGCGCCGTCCGCCGCTGCGTCCCGCGCCGCCGAACATATCACCGAAGCCGAACAGGTCGAAAATGTCTTCGATGTTGGAATAACCCGACGCATCGAATCCGCCGAAGCCTTGTCCGTTCGCGCCCGAATGACCGAAACGGTCGTAAGCCGCACGTTTGTTCGCGTCCGACAAAACCGAATAGGCTTCCGCCGCTTCCTTAAATTTATCTTCCGCCGTATGGTCGTCCGGGTTTTTGTCGGGATGATGCTGAATCGCCAGTTTGCGATATGCCGCTTTGATTTCCGCATCGGTGGCAGTTTTCGCCACGCTTAAAATTTCGTAATAATCTCTCTTGCTCATAAATTAGTTCCAAGTTCCAAGTTCCAAGTTCCAAGTTTTAAGCCGTCTGACCTTTAACCTGAAACTTAGAATTCGGAACTCAAATAAAGAACGTCAGCCCAATCAAATGAACTGACGTTCTGTTATATTTTGCGACAATCCGCAGGTTTTATGCAAGAAGAGAAGCAGAGCGATTTAAATTCATCCCTCATCCCTCATCCTTCATCCCTCAAATTAAGCCATCACCATCAAGGCTTCGGTTAATTTATTAGCGGCATCTTCGGCTTTTTTCAAGGCTTCTTCGAGAACTTTCGGGTCGTCTGCCGAAAGTACGTCTTCGGCTTCGCCTAAAACGCCGTTGATTTCCTGCTGTTGTTTGACTTCGAGCGATTTGCCGTATTCAACCATCGCGCGGCGCGTGTTTTTCAAAAGCGAATCGAGCCGATTACGCAGCATAATCAAGTCTTTCACTTCCTTGTCCTTTTCGACCGAAGTTTCCGCTTCCATAATCAAACGGTCAATTTCATCCGGCGCAAGCCCTGACGAAGGCGTGATTTGCATCGCATGTTCGAGTCCGGTCATTTTGTCCTTCGCCGAAACATTGACGATGCCGTTCGCGTCAATCTCGAACGAAACGTCAATCTGCGGAACGCCGCGCGGTGCGGGCGGGATGCCGACGAGTTCAAATTTACCGAGTGAACGATTACCGCTCGAAACTTCGCGTTCGCCCTGCAAAATATGAATTTCGACCGATTGCTGATTATCAACCACGGTCGTAAAAGTCATCGTATTGCGAAGCGGAATCGTCGAGTTTCGCGCAATCAGCTTCACAAACAAACCGCCGCGTGTTTCCAAACCGAGCGAGAGCGGCAGAACGTCGAGCAGAACAATGTCTTTCACATCGCCCGTCAAAACGCCGCCCTGAATCGCCGCGCCCATCGAAACAACTTCGTCGGGATTGATCTCCGCCGAAGGTTCTTTGCCGAAAACTTCCGTCACGGTTTTAGTGATAATCGGCGAGCGCGTCTGTCCGCCGACGAGAATAACCTTGTCAATATCGTTCGGCTGAAGTTTCGCGTCCCACAAGGCTTTTTGACACGGTTCGACCGACGATTCGACCAAATCCAGGACGAGTTCTTCAAACTTGACGCGTGTCAAAACGGTATTGATATGTTTCGGTCCGGTCGAATCCGCCGCGATAAACGGCAGATTGACGGTTGTTTCCATGACCGACGAAAGCTCGCATTTGGCACGCTCCGCCGCTTCTTTCAAACGCTGTAAAGCCAGACGGTCTTCCTTCAAATCAATGTTGTTTTCGACTTTGAAGGTTTCGATCAGCCAGTTGATAATGCGTTGGTCAAAATCTTCGCCGCCGAGGAATGTGTTGCCCGAGGTCGAAAGAACTTCAAAAACACCGTCGTTAATTTCCAGAATCGTGATGTCGAACGTCCCGCCGCCAAGGTCATAAACCGCGACTTTTTCGGACTTTTGTTTGCCGAAACCATAAGCCAAAGCCGCCGCCGTCGGTTCGTTGATGATGCGTTCGACTTCGAGACCGGCGATTTTTCCCGCATCGCGTGTCGCCTGCCGCTGCATATCGTCAAAATACGCCGGAACGGTAATAATTGCTTCGGTTACTTTGTCGCCCAAAAATTCTTCCGCCGCGAGCTTTAATCTTTGCAGGACGATTGCCGAAATCTCGGGCGGCGAATAAACGCGGTCGAGAACCTGTATGTGCGCGTCGCCGTTCGGTGCTTCGACGATTTCAAACGGCACGTTTTCGCGCATTTTCTGCACTTCCGCCGAATCGAACTTGCGCCCGATCAGCCGTTTGACGGCGTGGAGCGTGTTTGTCGGATTCGTGACGGCTTGGCGTTTGGCAATCTGCCCGACGAGCCGCTCGCCTTTTTCCGTAAAACCGACGACCGACGGCGTTGTTCTGCCGCCTTCTTTGTTCGGGATAATCTGCACCGCGCCGCCTTCGAGAACGGAAACGCAGCAGTTGGTTGTTCCTAAATCAATGCCAATTACTTTACTCATAAATTTTACAGAGCCTTTCGGGTGAAATAACGCGGGAAAACTACGGGAAAATTGCGGAAAACTATTCGGTTTCTAAAATATCTTCTGACGGTTTCAGATTATTTTCGGGTGAAATATTGGTTGGATTCGGACGAACGGGCGCGGAAGTCGAAACTTTGACCATCGCCGCACGAATAATCTTGTCGCCGATGCGATAACCGCGAAGCAGTTCGCCCGTCACGGTGTTCGGCGGAAATTCGCCGGAGGTTTCCGTCGCCACGGCTTCGTGAAAATACGGGTCAAAATGCTCGCCGACCGAAGCAATTTGCGACACGCCCATTTCCGCCAAAACTTCGTTCAACTGCTGATTGACTAAAAAGATGCCTTCAAAAAACTGGTGAAAATCCTGCGAACGTCCTTCGGAATGATGCGCGGAAAAATCCAATGCGCGATTTAAATTATCCAGAACGGGCAGCATTTGCGTCGCCAGATTACTTATCTGACTAAGAAAAGTTTCCCCGCGTTCGCGCTCGATTCGCTTTTTGAAATTGTCAAAATCAAGCTGTCTGCGCCGGATTGTTTCGGCTAACTCGGCGCGTTCGGTTTCCAGTTTTACGACTTGTTTCTTAAATTGTAAAATTTCGCCTTCGAGTTCCGCAACAAATTTATTATTCGCGGCAAGATTGTTGACCGACGGTTTGGCGGTTTGCGGCATTTTGACAGGTTCGACGGCAAATTCCGACCTAATAAACTCAGAGTTTGTGTCGTCAAAATCGGCTTCGTCAATTTCAATCGCTAAATCGGATGAAATATGCAGGTCTTTTTCTTTCGCCTCGAGTTCTTTGATAAAATCCTCGATCGAGAGCGAATTTTCTCCTTCAATTTCACTTACAAGGTTATCTTCTTTTTCTAATTCGTTATTGAAATTCATTATTGTGGTTTGTTTGGCAGTTGATGTTTGGGGACACCGCCTTTTCGGACGGATTATAGCAAAGCAAAAATTACCTTTTTTTTAATTGACTGAGTATTCTTTGGTCATATGTTTTTCGAGAATTCGGGCAATATAACCGACTATCGAAATTATCCGTGCATACTCGATGCGCGTCGGACCCAGAACGCTCAAAGTTCCGTAGCCCGCGCCTTCGCCGATTCGGTAAGGCGCGGTAATCAAAGTGCAGTTTCGTAAGGTAGAAGCCGAATTTTCGCTTCCGATGACAACCTGAACATTTCCTCTCGCCGACGAATCGCGCACGATACATTCATTGAGAATCTGCATCAGCCGCGATTTTTCTTCAATCGTCCGCAAAAGTTCACGAAGTCTGTCCATATCGGCAAAATCGCGCTTGCTTAGAATGTTCGACGTGCCGCCGACATAAACTTCGCCGCGATTATCGTCTTCGTCCTCGATACTCTGTGAACAAAGAATCATCGCCGTTTGCAGTAATTTATCAAAAAGTGCTTTTTCTTCGTGCATCAATTTTAAGATTGCCGCCCGAATTTCCGCCAAAGATTTACCGCTGAACTCGACATTTAAATATCGCGCCGTGCGGTCAAGGTCTTCCTGGTTGTAGGTTTCTTTGAGCCGGATAATTTTGTTATGCACAATATTCGGCGCGGAAACCAGCACGACAAGAATGCGCTTGTCGGAAAGATTGACAAATTCGATATGCTGCAAACGGTCGCTTGCCAGTGAAGGCGAAACGACGATACCGATATTATTTGAAAGAGCAGAAAGTAGCTGTGAAGTTCGTTCCATCAACCTGTCGGGCGTGTCCATTAATTCGCTTTCCAAAAACCCGAATTCATCGCCGATAAAGCGCAAATCTTCGTTGGAAAGACTCAAGACTCCCAAAAGATTGTCAACATAAAAGCGGTAGCCTTTGTCGGTCGGAACGCGTCCGGCGGAAGTATGCGGTTGTTCGAGCAAGCCCGCATTTTCCAGTTCGCCCATCACATTGCGGATGGTTGCCGAACTCAAGCCGTAGGAATTGACAAATTTTTCCGCGATTATTTTTGAACCGACCGGCTCGCCCGTAATGAGATGCTCGCCGATAATAGCCGAAAGTATCGCCCGCCCGCGAATATCGGGGCAGTTTATTTTGTCAGACGTTAGATGTGAATCACGGACAGACATTTTTCTTCCGGTGGGTTTGATGCAGACCGCTGAAAACGGTATGCTTCCGCTATTAAAACAGATAACATTTTTAAGCTAAACCTGTCAACAAATATTAGTTAAACTATGATTAACAGAAATTAAAGTCAGAACCGCCTGCGGTAGCGGGCGGGTTGAGTCTTGCATTAAAATCTTTGTATTTTTAAGGTTTACCCGCCCGCTACCGCAGGCGGTTCTGACAAATTACCTTTGCGTTCTTTACGTCTCTCAGGTGAAAATATCTTCGCAATGACCGACAAACTCAACCAAATAAAATTATTTTACGAAGAAGCCTTCCAAACATTCGACGCGAAACGGCAAATCCCCGAAATCGAAGTCCGTTTTTATCCGTACATCGGCATCAATCACACGATCCGCGTCCGCAATGGCAAAGTTTTCGTCCGCATCGCGGAAATCTGTCAAACAATGCCGCCAAACGCGCAAAAAGCTCTCGCCTTTATTCTCGTCGCCAAACTTCTCCGAAAAAAAGTTCCGCCCGCAGCGCGTCAGATTTATTCAGATTTCATCAAAACTGAGGAAATACGCGACAAAGCGACTGAAAACAAAAAGACTCGCGGACGAAAAATTATCAGTTCGGCGCAAGGCAATTTTTACGATTTGGACGAAATTTTCGACGATTTGAACGAAACTTATTTCAAAAACTCTCTGCCGAAACCCGTTTTAACGTGGTCGTCGCGCAAAACTTACCGAATCTTGGGGCATCACGATTCGGCACACGAAACGGTTGTTGTCAGCCAATCTCTGGACGACCGAAAAGTGCCGAAATATGTTGTCGAATTCGTCGTTTTCCACGAAATGCTCCATATTTTTCACCCGACGATTCACCAAAACGGCAGGCGCTACAATCACACGCCCACATTTCGCCGCAACGAAAAAAAGTTTCTATATTTTGAAGAAGCGGAAAGTTGGATCGAGCAAAACATAAAGCATCTGAAACGAAAAAGTCAGAACCGCCTGCGGTAGCGGGTGGTTGAAGTTCTTTATTCAAAAATTCCAATTACAAGCCTAAACCATCCGCTACCGCAGATGGTTCTGACTTAATCGTCAAACTGCGCCAAGATTCTGCCAATTAAGCCAAACGGCGAAACGGTTTTGCGTTCAATTCCCGAAGCGTTAAAACGGGTTTCGGTCGTAAAATTCGTCAGTATTTGCAGATTTTCCGCTTTCTTTTCGCCTAAAACCTCGACCGTTTTTTCGGTTGAATCTTTTCCATATGTAACGGCAACCGCACCAGTTTCGCTAAACTTTTTCCACACCGGACTTTTTGTAAAATTCTGCCCGCTTTGCTTTACCTGCAAACATTTCAAAACGCTTTCCGTTTCGCCCAAAATCAATTTATTTTCGACAAAAGCCGCCGCGTTCGTCCCGTCCGCCGATTTCCGGAATTCGGCATTTTCGCTTTTTTCACCCGCGACTTTGAAATTTATTTCGGCGATGGACTTTTTCAACTTTTCCGCGTCTTTGACTCCAACAACCGCGACCGATTTATCGCCTTCCGCGTCAAAAGTCGCCGTCCAGATTTCGGAATCAACCGCACTCAAAAAAGTTTCCGCGTCCGCGATTCCGTAAGGTTCGAGCAAACTTCCCGAAAACGCGATTAAAATTTTCGCGCTCATCGCGTCCGTGTTTTTTCCCGCGACAAGCAGCAAACTGCGCCACGCGATTTGCGGATTTTGCAGATTGTAGCGCGTCGCCGAAAAAACTTCCGACGGCAAAAATTCGGCGGAATTTGTTTGATTTTGCGTTGACGGAACGAGTGTTTCTTTGACCACCGCAGTAGTTTCGGGCATCAATGAAACCGAATATTTATCTTCGATTCCTGTTTCTGTTTTCGTTGCCGTCCAGAAAACTTCCTTGACCGAACCGCGCAAAATTTGCGGTAAAACGCGGGCGATAAAACTCCTGCCTTCGTCGTCTTCGGTTGCGTCCATCGCGGTCGAAACTCCGGCAAGATTCGAGATTTGCGCGATTCCGTCGGGAGCGACATAGCCGAACGCGAGCGAATTCTTGGCAGTTTCGCGCATCTTTGCGAGCGATTCGTTTTTTATTAAACTGTCGGCTTCATTGCGAAAAACTGCCAAAGATTTTTCGAGCGCGGTTTCGTCGTTGCCGAAAAATATTTTGCTGTCTTTAACAAACGCAAAAACTTTTCGTCCGTCCTTCGCTGTCCAGACAAAAGATTTTCCGCCGTTTTTGTCTGAGGCTTCGAGCGCGACTTCGCCGCCGTAGGTTTCGTTGACGAATTCGCCCAAGCGTTCTTCGGTGAACTGCAAAGTGTAACGATTCCAAGTGTGCGTGTCGGCGATGGCGACAAAACGCGGTTTGAAATTCAGCACGGAATTTTCCGCCGTGACCTGATTTTCCGACGCTTCAAAACCCGTCACGGCAACGGCAACCTGCATTCCGTTAAGCGCGGAAAAATCGGGCTTTTTTTTCGCCGCATCCTGAAAGGCTTTGCTTTCGGTCAAAGCATTCAGCGTTTTACCCAAATCGCCGGTTTCGAGATAAACCAGCGTGTCGGCAGGCACAAATGTCCGCAAATCGGTCGGCGGCGAACTGCACGAAAGGCAAAAGGCGCAAGTAAAAAGTAAAAAATAAAAAGTAAAAAGCCGAAAAAATTTTACCTTTTTACTTTTTACTTTTGCCTTCCCTACTTTGCCTTTTAAATTTTGTGGTAATATTTTTTGCATTATGGATAAAATTTTCGCAGATAATATTTTACAAGGTAAAGTTGCGTTTGTAACAGGCGGCGCGACGGGAATTACGGGCGGCGTGGCGCGGGCGTTTGTCGAGGCGGGCGCGAAGATCGCAATTACTTCGCGCAAGGAAGAAAATCTAATCGCCCAAAAGCAGTTTATCGAAGAAAACGGCGGCGAATGTTTCGCGGTCGTTGCCGATGTCCGTGATTACGCGGCGGTCGAAAACGCGATTGCCAAAACGGTCGAACATTACGGCAAAATTGACATTGTCGTCAACGGAGCGGCGGGAAATTTTCTTTGCAAAGCCGAAGAATTATCGCCCAACGGGTTCGGCACGGTCGTTGATATTGACACGAAAGGCACGTTCAACGTCTGCCGCGCCGCGTTTGAAGAGTTGAAAAAATCGAAAGGACAGATTTTGAATATCTCGGCGACGCTTCATTATCTCGCGACACCGATGCAGATTCACGTTTCGGCGGCAAAAGCCGGCGTTGACGCGATCACGCGCAATCTTTCGGTCGAATGGGGCAGACACGGCATCCGTGTTAACGGCATCGCGCCCGGACCGATCGAAGATACCGAAGGTATGAAACGACTTTTATTGCCTGAATTAAAGGATAAACTGACGCGAAAAATTCCTTTGCAAAGATTCGGAAAGATCAAAGACATTGAAAATGCCGCGCTGTTTTTAACGTCAGACGCGGCAAGTTATATCAACGGCGTAACTTTGGTTGTTGACGGCGGACAATGGCTTTTGGGAACGAGTTTCGGTTAATTTTATCTCTGCGAACTCAGCGGCTCTGCGTGAAATGTTTCCTCACGCAGAGCCGCTGAGTTCGCCTGTTCTGAATTGCTCGGTTTTACAGATTTAACGAATTTATTTCGGAATCTCGGTTTCGTTTTCTACTGTCATTTTTTGAAGGATTGTAATAATTCGTAAGAGTTGCCGACAAAACGGCGATAACGACCAACACTATCAAATAGACAATCCAGCTTGAGTCAAAAGAATCGTATTTGGAAACCATTCTGCCTGTTTTGCTGTCAAAATATAATGATGATTTTTGAGTAAAATAGTAGAAAACTTCGGCAATGGTTCGAAAGGCTGATTCAACAGCCAGAACACCGTTTGCCAAATATCCGAATACACCGAAGATGGCGATCCATTCTTTTGTTGACTTGGAAAAATATTGATAGATTGGCAGTAAAACGACCATCGTCAAAAGCGGCAGCATTAGAATTACCAACAGAATATTCCGAAAAGTTGCCAAATTACCTAGACTTGTAAAAATATCCCAAATATCCATCGTCTTAAAATCACTTGAAATCAATTTAGTCCGGGAAGTAACTTCTCAACCGATTTTTACTAGAAGCTATCTCAAAAATATCAAATCATCGTTTAGAAGCGGTCTTTGACCGCCAAATACCCTAAAATCGCAAGAATGGCGGTCAAAGACCGCCTCTAAACGGAGGCAATCTTATTTTTGAGATAGCTTCTACTAAATTCCTTCGATTTCTTTTTCCAACTCCGCTTCTTTCTTTTCGGTTTTATCGCCCAGGACGGCGCGGAGAATGAGCATCTTCGCCAAGATTCGGACTTCGGGGCGGTCGAATTTGTTGGTCAGGGCTTTTGTTTTGCCGAAATCGGCGATTGCCAGATTGCGGATGGTCGAGCTGGCGATGCCGAGTTCGCGGGTCAGACCGTTGATCATCGAACCGCCGAGTGCGCCGAGCTGAACTTCGCCGTCATCAATCATTTCGCCCGAAACGTCTATAAATTCGCCGACTTTGATAAAAGCCGAAAGAGTGTCATTAAGCCGGTTAATTGTGTCGTCGAGAATCGGAAACGCTTTTTCGGGGTCGGTCGCCGCATACGCGCTTGCCAGAAACCAGATTTCCATAAAATCCTTGTAGTTTTTCGGTGAAGGATTAAGGAGCGTCTGCGCGTCCTTCATAATTTCGGAGGCGAGTTCCCTGTCGCCCGCCGCCGAAACCTGCGACGCGAGCATACTCAGAGCCATAATCTTTTCTTCTTTGCGCCCCATTCCGCCGATAATCTTCCGCGATTGCGCGACGATTTTGTCGCGTTCTTCTTTCGGAAGTTCCTTCGAGCCGAGCTTCTGGACGTTTTTCATCATCTCGTCCTGCTCTTTTCGCGTTTGGTTTTCGGCAACATTTTCTTTGGTCATCGCCTCAGTTTTGACGGAAACCCGCGGCTCGTCAGAATCGTTTGAAACAACTGTCGCGGTTTTCGGCTTTACTACTTCGGGAAATTTAGCGCGAATCTGAACGGCGCGGGCAGGTGCATATTTTTCAATCAGTTCGATGGAATTGGCGACCTCATACAATTCCCTTCCGGCTTTTGCCTCCAAAATTCCGCGTGCGAGAAGTTCCGCCATCTCGCGCAGATTTTGTTCGGTGAACATCGGCTTTTTGCCGCCTTCCTTTTTAACTTTATCGGAATTTTCCGCGCCGAGACGCAGAAAAGCACCGAGGAAACTGATGTTACTGAGCGAAACTTTGTCGTCCTTGAGTTTTTTGAAAATCTCGGCGGCAAATTCTGCGCCTTTGTCGGCATCTTTTTCGTAAATCTGCCGGAGCAGATCGGCGTGCATCCAATTCACGCCTTTCGCCAGCGATTTGCGTCCGAGTTCGACCGCTTTCGACGGGTCTTTTAAGGCAAGCTGTTTGATAAATTGCGCTTCAAAATACGAATCGCGCTCTTCGGTCGTCTTGCGAAGTTCGGGGTTCGTGATAATGCTCAAAGTGTCGTAATAAAAATTGAAGGCGAGCGTCGCATCGTGTTCCGCAAGGCTCATCGCAATCTGCTGGCGCACGCCCATCGCTTTGTAAAATTTCTGCGTCACACGCGTTTTATCGTCCTGATTCCCGCCAAAAAGACTGGCGCGATATTCGGATTCGCTCGGCGTAACGCCCAGAGCATTGATCTGCGAATTGTAATCGGCAAGCAGTTGTTTGAAATCGTTGATCACCGTCAGATACATCGCGGCGGCTTCTTTTTCGTCGTAAAACCACATCAGACCCGCCATTTCCGACGAAAAACTGATGCGGTTTTCGAGCGAACGCAGATTGCCGACATCCGCACCCGTTTCGCGCAAGAAAGCGACGGCTTCCTTGCGAAGATCATCGCTTACAACTTTCGGCTCGTCTTTGTCGGTAACTTGGGCAAACGCAGCTTGGGAAATAATCAATAAAAGAAGCACGGCGATAATTTTTCGTTGAAACATTTGATAATCATAGATTGTTCGGCACAAATAGTAAATAAAAATTTCGCCGGAGCGCAAGCGGTTCGCTTGCATTGAGCATTCGCTTCGGACGCTCAAAAGACGGTTGCCAATTTAGAATTTCGCAAATGAACAGGCGGTTGAGCGACGGAAGCCGACGCTCAATGCAAGCGAGCCGCTTGCGTTCCAGTCATTTTAGATTTCACTTTGAAACACACGGGAAATTCATTTAACATTTAGCTTTCAATGATTGAGCTATCACCAAAAACATTTGAAGATTTTCAAGCCGAAACGGGCAAAGGCAATGTCGTGCCGGTCGTGCGGAGCGTTTTGGCGGATTTGCATACGCCGGTCGGCGCGTTTTTGCGCGTGGCGAACGATGCCGAGCAAGCCTTTTTGCTCGAATCAATCGAAGGCGGCGAGCGTCTGGCGCGATATTCGTTTCTCGCGGCGAATCCGTTTATGACCGTGCGTTCGCACAAATCGCAGACGATTCTCGAAAAGGACGGCTCGCGCAAACTTTATCCAGACCGCACTCTGGTCGAGTTTCTGAGAAATCATTTTACGCGGCACAAGCTCGCACGGCGCGAAAAACTTCCGCCTTTGTGCGGTGGTGCGGTCGGTTTTCTCGCCTACGACGCGGCGCGTTGGTTTGAAAAGATTTTGGACGACGGCACGACACGCGACAAGACGGACGCAATTTGGATGTTTTTCCGCAACATTCTCGTCTTTGACCGCCTCAAACAGCGCATCGAAATCGTTTCGATTGTTTTTACCGACGAAGCGAAAGGCGACGACGAAAAACTCCGAAAACTTTACGACGAAGCGGTCGCCGAAACAGCGCGGCTCGAAAAGATTCTGGCGGAAAGTTCTCTGCCAATCGTTAATTCCGAAAAGCGCGAAAAGGCGGAATCAACGCAGTTTTCATCAAACTGGAAAAAGGCGGATTTTCTCGCGGCGGTCGAAAAAGTCAAAGATCACATTCTCGCGGGCGACGCTTATCAGGTCGTGCTTTCCCAGAAGTTCAAGCGTCAGACTTTCGCTGAACCGATCAATATTTACCGCGCTTTGCGAACGACAAACCCGTCGCCGTATATGTTTTATGTCAAGCTCGGCGCAGAAACTCTGATCGGCGCATCGCCCGAAATGCTCGTCAGGTGCAGCGGCAAAAAGCTCGAATATCGTCCGATTGCCGGAACGCGGAAACGCGGCGCGACCGAGACCGAAGATTGGATTTTGGCGGAAGATTTGCGCTCCGATATGAAGGAAATCTCCGAACACGTGATGCTCGTTGATTTGGGCAGAAACGATCTCGGGAGAGTTTCCGAATTCGGATCGGTCGAGGTTGCCGAACTGATGAAAATCGAGAAATATTCGCACGTTCAGCATCTTGTCACGAGCTTGAAATCGCGTCTGAAGGACGGTTTAGACCGTTTCGATGCGTTGGGCGCGTGTTTTCCGGCGGGAACGGTTTCGGGTGCGCCGAAAGTTCGTGCGATGCAGATCATTGACGAACTCGAACCGTCGAAACGCGGCGTTTACGCGGGCGCAATCGGCTACATTGATTACGCCGAAAATCTCGATACCTGCATTGCGATTCGGACGATTCGATTAAAAGACGACACGGCGGCGATTCAAGCCGGCGCGGGCATTGTCGCCGATTCCGTTCCCGAAAAAGAATACGAGGAAACGATAAATAAGGCGCGTGCGCTCGTCAAAGCCATCGAAATGGCAGAAAATTTTGACAAAAGCATTTGAACGAAAGCCTGAAAGCTAAGATTCAAGCGCGTTTTGCTTAAGTCGTGTTGACATAAAGACTGGAGCGCAAGCGTCCCCGCTTGCCATAAGCGTGAAACGCGAAAAAGCGTTGGTGATAAATTCAACTTGATTGGAAGCAAACGCCGTGACACCGCTGAAAAACGCGGTGCTTGCAAGCGGGGAACGCCCCGCGCTCCAGTCGAAGAATCTACTTATTTCAACAGAGCCTAAAGAGAAGGGCAACTTGCTAAGAACTGTGGGCAATGTTCTTGCGACTGAAAGCAAATTATTTAGCCCGACGGCTAACTCGCTTAGTCAAACGGGCGTTTTCAGCGACAGAATCAATGCTTTTTAGGTAAAATCAGTTGTTATGAAATATTTTTTCACATTTTTACTTTTCGCGGCGGCGATTTTCGGTCTGACGGCGTGTGGTGCGCGTTCGGACGAAACCACGCCCGAAATGGCGCAGAGTCTTTTGAAGATTCGCGGGTTTAATTTCACCGAAGACGATTTTTTCAAGGCAATCAAACAAGCCGACGCGCCGGCGGTCAAACTTTTTCTGCAAGGCGGAATGAATCCGAACATCAAAAACAAACAGGGCGAAACGGTGATGACGATGGCGGCGGCATATGCGGACGTGCCGACCGTCAAAATTCTGGCGGAAAAAGCCGACCTCAACGAACGCGACGCGCTCGGCAATATGCCGCTTTTCGCCGCGATCAAAAAACCGCGTGACGAGATTTTCAGCTATCTGCTCGAAAAAGGTGCTGACCCGAACAGCGACGGAAACGCCAAAAACGCCAAAAACCAAAGCGTTTTATATGTTGCCGTCCTGCGCGAAAAAACCGATCTCATCAAAAAACTGCTCGAAAAAGGTGCCGACCCGAACCGCGCCGACTCAGACGGTTCGTTGCCGATTTCCGATCTCATTCTGGCGTATCGTCCCGATATGGAAGCGTTCAGATTGCTGATGGAAAAAATGACCGAAGTTAATAAACAGGAGATTGACGGCTCGACGCTCCTGATCTTCGCGTCGAAAAACGTCAGACTATCGCCCGAAGTGCGCCGCGAAATAATAAAATCGCTTCTCGACAAAGGCGCGGACAAAAACATCAAAGACAAAGCCGGTAAAACCGCCCTCGCTTGGGCAAAAGAGCGTAAAATTACGGAAGCAATCGAGCTGTTGACGGGAGCAGAAACAAATAAAGAAAAAAGTTCTGACGGGAAAATTCTGCCGGAGAAAAATGTTCCTGAAAAATCTGTTCCTGAAAAATAAATTCTATGTTACTGGTTATCGATAATTACGATTCATTCACCTACAATCTCGTGCAATATTTGGGCGAACTCGGCGCGGAGATGCAGGTGCGGCGCAACGACGAAGTTTCGATTGACGAAATCGAAAACGATTTGAAGCCCGAAAAGATTCTAATCTCGCCCGGACCGGGAACGCCTGACGACGCGGGCGTTTCGCTCGAAGTGTTGGAAAAATTCGGCGAAACAGTTCCAATCTTGGGCGTGTGCCTCGGACATCAGGCAATCGGACAGATTTTTGGCGGCAAAGTAATTCGTGCGCCCGAACCGATTCACGGCAAGCCGGTCGAAATCTGCCACGACGGGAAAACTATCTTTAAAGATTTAACTTACCGTTTCCGCGCCGCCCGTTATCATTCGCTCGTCGTCGAGCGCGAAACCTTGCCCGACTCATTGGAAATTTCCGCAACTTCGCCCGACGGTTTGATTATGGCTCTGCGCCATAAAACTCTGAAAATCGAAGGCGTGCAGTTTCATCCCGAATCAATTCTAACGAAAGAAGGCAAAAAACTCTTGCAAAACTTCCTGAATCTCTGAGATAGTAGATGTTGGGGTTGGATTCCAGATTCCAGATTCCAGATTTCAAATTCCAGATTCCAGATTTTTTAGCCTCTTTCACTTTCCACTTTCCACTTTCCACTTTTCACTTTAAAATATGTTTATGTCGAAAACACAGTGGCTGTTTGCCGCGCCGCTATCAGCGACCAATACCAAAGCCGATACGCCGCTTTTTCCTTACTTGAACCGCCTGATTCGCGGCGAAAATCTGGAAACTGACGAAGCCTCGGACTTTTTCCGCGCTCTGACCGATATTAACGCCAATCCCGCGCAAGTTGCGGGCTGTCTGACCGCGCTCACCGCGAAAGGCGAAACTGCCTCCGAACTCGCGGGAATGGCGCGTGTAATGCGCCAACAAGCCGTCAAAATCAAATCGCGCCACAAAAATTTTATAGACGTTTCGGGAACGGGTTCGAGCATCGCCAAAACCTTTAATGTTTCGACCGCCGCCGCATTTGTCGCCGCCGGAGCAGGTTTGACCGTCGCCAAACACGGCAACCGCGCCGTGATGAGCGATACGGGAAGCGCGGACGTGCTGGAAAAACTCGGTGTCAAAATCGCGTCCGAACCGGCAACCGCGCAGACGAGTCTGAACGGCGCGGGAATCTGCTTTATGTTCGCGCCGAAATTTCATCCTTCGCTCAGGCGCGTCGGCGACATTCGCCGCGCTCTCGGCATTCGCACTTCGCTGAACTTACTCGGCGTTCTGGCAAATCCCGCAAACGCGCCGAAACAACTGATCGGCGTTTGGCATCCGTCGCTGCTCGAACCGATGGCGCAGGCTCTCGCCGTTCTCGGCACGGAAAAGGCTTGGGTCGTTCACGGCTCGGACGGTTTGGACGAAATCACGCTCGCCGACGAAACTTTTGTCGTCGAAGTGACGGGAACGGAAGTCCGCGAATTTCGTATCGCGCCCGAAGATTTCAAATTACAGCGCGGTGAAATCGAACATCTGAAGGCTGAAACACCCGAAGAAAGCGCGCAAATCATCCGCGACGTTCTGAGCAGTAAACGCCGCGACGAAGCGCGTTCGCTGGTCGTCATAAACGCCGCCGCCGCCCTTCTCATCGGCGGAATCGCCACCGAACCGATTCACGCCGCCCGCCTCGCCGAACAAGCGATTGACAGCGGACAAGCGCAAAACAAGCTCGACAGATTGATTCAAACGACAAATAAACGATAATTCGGTTATAATTCCAGATTCCGGATTCCAGATTCCAGATTGAAAGCCATTTTTAATTTGGAATTTGAAATTTGAAATACGGAATTTATGCTCAGTTGGATTTACGGCAAAATTACCAACCTTAGAAACTCGCTCTACGAACGCGGCGTTTTCAAATCTCACGCGCTCGGCGCAACCGTCATCAGCATCGGAAATATCACGGTCGGCGGAACGGGCAAAACACCGTTGGTCGCTTTCGTTGCCGAAATTTTAGCCGAACAGGGCGAAAAAGTTTGTATTCTGACACGCGGTTACGGACGCGAAAACCCGAAGCAACGGGTTTTGGTTTCCGACGGCGAAAAGATTTTAGCTAATGTTAAAGAAGCGGGCGACGAGCCGTTTGAGCTTGCCCGAAAACTTTTCGGAAAAGCGATTATTGTCGCCGACGCAAACCGCGTCGCGGCGGCAGAATGGGCAAAGGAAAATTTTCAGATAACGGCTTTCGTGCTTGACGATGCTTTTCAGCATCGTCAAGCGAAACGCGATTTGGACATCGTTCTATTGGACGCGACCAATCCGTTCGGCAACTCGAAAACCCTGCCGTTCGGCATTTTGCGCGAATCACTCGAAAACCTGAAACGCGCAGATTTAATCGTCATCACACGCGCTAATTTGATTGAAAACATTTCAAATCTAAAATCTGAAATTTCAAATCTGAATTCTGATTGCCCGATTTTGACGGCGGAAAACAAAATCGCCGACCTGATCGAACTGGAAGATTTTCACAAAGACCAAAGACCAAAGACCAAAGACCAAAGACCAAAAGCCTTATCTTTTTGCGCTCTCGGCAATCCCGATAATTTTTTCGAGCAATTACGAAGAGAAGAATTTAATTTAGTTTCGACAAAAAAATTTCCCGACCATCATCGCTACGCGCAAGCCGACATCGAAAAACTCGAAACCGAAGCCAAACAAACAGGCGCGGAAATTCTGCTGACCACGGCTAAAGATGCGGTTAAATTAGCGAATCTAAAATTTGATTTGCCGTGTTTTGTCGTTGAAAGCCGTCTTGTTTTCGACGACGAAAAAAAACTGCGCGAAATAATCAGCGCAGTTTTAATCCAAAATCTAATATCCTAAATTAATCCGAGTCTTGTGTTTTGCCGCTTGGCGAAGTTTTCGGTTGGGTGGTCGGCTTTGGTGCCGGAGTTTTCGCCGGAGTTGATTTCGCGTCGGGTGTCGGTGATGTTTGCGGTTTCGGCGTTTCGTTCGGAACAATTGTCGGCTGAATGACGTTCGACGGCGGTTTTGTGCCTTTCGGGGTCGGCGATGCCTGTGTATTGGCATTGGCGTTCGGGCTGGTCGGAACCATCATGTAATATTTGCCCGTGTTGCTGTCATACATATAAGTCGAGCGTTGTTCGTCCTGATTAAAAACGCTGTTCGGATTATTCGGGTCAACCACTTGACCGCCGGGCGGAATATATTGCGGCGCACCGGGCGGAACCGAGCCGCTTTGCCAGTATGGATTGCCGTCACTGCCGCCGAGCGTTTCGGGCGCGGTCAGCGTCATATTTGAATTCGACAACATTTCCGAAGACATCGGAACAATCGTCGCCAAGCCCTGTTCATTCATTCCCGTCGCCGGATTGAGCGGCTGAACGGGCTGCGAATTTGAATCGGCTTGCATCGTCGTTGGATTTGTCTGCTTGCTCGAAGTCGCCCAAATCAGCGCGGCTGAAAGAAGCGCAATTCCCGCCAGCGCGACAAAAGCCGTTTTCCAAAGATTATTATTCGAAGTTTTGACGGCTGTTGGCGATTCGGCAATCGAGCGCGAAGCGCGGTTCAAATCGTCAAGCAATTCGGCGGCGTTCTGATGACGCATTTCGGGATTTTTCGCCAGCGTTTGCAAAATCAAAGGCTCGATTGTATTCGGTAAATCCTGACGAAAAGCGGAAAGCGGCGGCGGCGGTTCCTGCGCGTGTTTCATCATCAATTCGCTCGCATTTTCAGCCTTAAACGGAACTTCACCCGCGAGCATTTCATACAAAATCACGCCTAAGCTGTAAATATCCGAACGCTCATCGGCATCGCCGTCGTCGGCGCATTGTTCGGGCGAAAGATATTCGATTTTCGGAAAAGAAAGTTCATCATCCGCGACCGCAACCGCGTCCAGTTTGACCGTTCCTAAATCCAGAACCTTGACCGCATCATCCGCGCCGAGCAGAATGTTTTCGCTGTTCAGATTGCCGTGAATCACGCCTTTGAGATGCGCGGCAGAGAGCGCGGAAGTGATTTGTTTGGCGATGTTGACGGCGCGTTCGGGCGAGAAACTGTCGTCCTGCTCAATCGTGCTTTTCAGCGTTTCGCCCGTCCCGTCTTCAAAAACGATATAAACCGTGCCGTTCGCATCCGAGCCGAAATCCGTGACGTTCAAAATATTCGGATGCGAGACGTTCGAGATATTTCGCGCTTCCGACGAAAATCGCTTGACGATATTTTCGTCAACCGCAAACGCGGGCGAAAGAATCTTGACGGCGACCGCTTTTTCCATCAAAAGATGCCGCCCGTGATAAACTTTGCCCAATTCGGTTTCGCGCATGACCGAATCAATCCGGTATTTGTCCGCTAAAGTTTTTCCGATAAATGTATCAATCATTACTTTTATAAACGCTCTTGAAATTATACAAGTTGCAAAATATGATTCAAAGTCTGCGCGGACGGTTGCAAAAAGACCGGAGCGCAAGCGGCTCGCTTGCACCGTTCACGCGAAGCAAGAACGGAACACGCCTCAATTAAAATTAACTTTCGAGAAATCCGAAGCGTATCGCGCCTGTCCTTGCTTCGCTCGGACGCGCGGGCAAGCGAGTCGCTTGCGCTCCAGTCGAAAAAAAAGCGGACGAAGTTTATATTAAACTCGCCCGCCAAATTATTGTGTGTTTTTCGATTATAGTTTTGCGAAAACGATAACGAGTGCCAACAGCACGAGCGATTCGATCAGCGCAAGACCGATAATCATCATCGTTTGAACGGTGCCGGCTGCGCCCGGATTGCGAGCCGCGCCTTCAACCGCGCGCGAACCGATCAAACCTTGACCGATACCGCCCAAGCCAGCCGCCAAACCGAAGCCCAAGCCAGCCGCCAACGCTTTGTAACCATCAACTGTTGATTGGTTATCAGCCGCGCCCGCTTGCGCGAAAGCCGAAATTGACATTAACGCGATTGCCATCATCGCAAAGAAAACTATTTTCAAATTTTTCATTATATTTATCTCCTGAATTTATTTTTATCTAATCTACGAAGATTTTTCGGCTGAATCGAATCTTTATAAAACTTGCGGCTCTCTTATTATTTCGCCTCACTTCCGGTATGCACTCGATTTCTACTCTCGTTGGAGTCGAGGCTCCTGATGCGTGCGGGCATATCCGATATAAATTGCAAGTTTTCAAATCAATCTAACTTAAAACCTTCAAAAAACTTTTAATTAACGGAAAGCTGAAAGTTGATAATTGATAGTTTTTTACTTTCCACTTTCAACTTTCCGTTTTCCACTTTTAAGCGTGTGCAGTCGTTGCTTCGCCGAGATGTTCGTGTTCGTGCGTGTCGTCGTGATCGTGCGGCGCGTGCGAAACTTCGCTGATGTAAATCATCGAAAGCAAAGTAAAGACGAGCGTTTGAACAAGCGCGACGAAAACCGCGAGCGGAAGCAAAACAACCGGCACGATAAACTGTGTGAACGGCGGAAACAATCCCGAAATAATCAGCGAAATCTGTTCGTCGGCAAACATATTCGCAAACAAACGAATCCCGAGCGTCATCGGACGAATCAAATTACTGAACAATTCGATCAAGAAAATCAGCGGCGCAATCCACCAGATCGGTCCCGTCAAATGCCCGAGATGCGCGACAATTCCGTTTTCTTTAATGCCGACGTAGTTGTAATAGATAAACGACGTAAGACCGAGCGCAAGCGTCACGGAAATATGCGCGGTCGGCGACATAAAGAGCGGGAAAAGCCCCATCAAATTGGAAACCAAAATCAGTGTCGCAAAGGTTGCAACAACCGGAAAATACTTGAACCCGTGTTCGCCGATCACGCTGACGACCATCTCCTTGATCGCCAAAAATCCGGCTTCGAGCGTTAATTGTCCCGGACGCGGATCGTCTTCCGATAATTTGCCTTTGAAAATCGAAATCAAAACGACAGTCAGAATACACGCAATCACGAACATTATCGTATACCACGGAATCGCCGTTTCAACCGTATAAGGTCCGAACATTTTTTCGGCGGTCGTATCAACGCCCAATTTGCCGAAAAGCCAGTTCCACGCCGGAATCGTAACCGCCTTTTCAAATGCCAACGCCGGTTCGCCCAAATACTTATTGATAAACTCGACAATCAACGGCGTATGATGTCCGCCTTCTGCTAATAAAAACATCTCTTTTTAAAATTCCTTTTTGTTAGAAAAGCTGTTAAATAAACGTATAATTGCTTCAAAAATAATCGCCAGCGCAAAGCTCGCCAACCCCAAAAGCACCGCGACAATCGGAACGGTTTTCGTCAAATAAACAAACGTCAGAACCGCACCGAAAGCCAGATAGCGCAAAATATATTTTCCCGCTAAAAATTGCGTTTCTTCACCCGCAATGGCTTTGTCAAAAACTACTTTGAGCGAGCGTTTGAGCCAATAATAATTGACCAACGATAAACTGCCGCCAATCAAAACTCCGATTCCGAAACTCGGTCCGCTGAAAATAAAACCGGCAATCGCACCGAGTAAAGCCGCCAGCGCCATTAATGTCAAAATGCGTTTGTGCGAAAGAGTCTGAACAGTTGATTGCTGTTCCTCTGTGATCTGTTCGGAATCTTCGCTCATTGCGAAACTTTGATTTTACAAAGGAAATCGGCAAATTTCAAAGCACGAAACGGATTTTGTGCATTTTTTCTCAAATTGCCGTCTATTTTTTGAAGATTTGCGAAGTAATTCGGAAAAACTGGATAAACCCGATAATTCCGCCCAAAATTATTCCGCCGACAATGCCCCACGGCGAACTGCCCAAAAGCAAATCGGCAAACCAGCCGAAAATCATCATAAAAACGACCGCCGCGAAAAGAACGATTGCCGCCGAATATGCCATTCCGCTCTGACGGATTGTTTCGCCCGCCGATTGCGGTTTGACTTCGCTTTGGAAAAGCGTTCCAGACGTTTCATAATTCGGTTTTTCATCTTCAGTTTGTTCGGCAATTAACGAATTTTCAACTTCAACCTCGGACGATTCCAAATTTACAAATTCTTCATTCGGCGTTTCGATAAAGGGTTCGTCGGTTTGAGAAACTTCGGAAAATTGCGCCGTTTCATCGGTTGTTTCGGAGGTTTGCGGTGCAAAAAATTTTGCGTCTTCGGGAATCTCGAAAACTTGGCGCGTTTCTAAATTTTCCGCAGATTGTTCAATATTTTGCGGTTCGGTCGGCGGATTTAAAACTGTTTCTTCGACAACAACCTTGATTCCCGGCGGTGGGTCTTCGTCTGCATTGAGCAAATTTTTTATCATCTTTTCTTTCTCCGCATTAAAATTTACAGCTTCTCACTATTTTATGCGAAATTCGTCAATAACAAAACGGGCGGACATTTTTCTCAAAGTGTCCGCCCGCGTTTTATTTATTTAACGACTTTTATTTGACGACTTTTGCCGCCGTATTTTCCTCGACACCGTTGCCGTTCAAAACGCTCAGAATGTTTTTGGTAACCGTTGCATCGCCTGTCAAACGATTATGTTCGGCGCACGAATCGGGCGTGCTGTTGAGAATCACGCTCGAATTTACATTCTTCAAGTTTCCGACTTTAAAGAACGAACCGAGCAATGAGCGTTTCGGCACAACACCGTCGCCCGGCGAAAGCAAAACCTTTTCGGTATCTTCCTTCGTTATCTTTCTGCCGCTGGAGGTTGTGTATGAAGCCGTGCCGAACTCGGTTTTCCAAACGCCTTTTTTTGAATCGCGGCGAAGAATCATTCCGTCAATCGTCTGACGGCATTCCGCGCCGAGATAATAGATCGCAATCGGATTTTTTGCCGCCGGAACGGCATCGAGCGCGGCTTGAAACTGTTTTGCGCGAAGCAGAACGACACGAAAATACGCCTTTGCCTGAGATTGTTCGGTCGCGTCGAATTTCTTCGTAAAATCATCATCCGTATAAACCGTCCAGCCGTATTTTTCCCACGTCGCCGGATTATAGAGGTCAATCCTCATCGGTTTCAGGTTTTCGTCAAAAACCCGCGCCGTTCCCGCGTGCGGCAAAAGCTGATAAATAGATTGAATCGTAAAAAGGTCGGCGCGGCTTAAATTTTGGACAAACGGCAGATTGAGTTTGCCGCTCCCGAAAAGCGAAAACCCGTTAATCATCGAATCGAGTGCGCCGGTCGCGCCCGTGTTCGGTGTCGCAACGAGCGAAATACTGTTGAAATATGACGCGCCTTTCCAAGTCGGTCGCCCCGTTCGCGCCGTCAAATCGGCGTTGCCATACATCGCCGCGTAGCGCGTCAGCAAACCGCCCATCGAATGTGCAACGACGTTGACTTTCAAATCGGGACGATTCAGTTTAGCGCGAAGATTATCTAATTTCTGCAAAAGAATCTGTGCGTTTTCGACATTATCGAGCCGCCAATCGTATGGAAAAACATAAAACGTATCGGCATCGCCGCCCGCTTCGGGAAAATCAATTTTGCCTTCGGTAAAACCATCGGTCTGCAAAGTTTCAATCAATTTTTGATAAACTTCGACCTTCGGCGTAAATTTGATGAACTGCACTTCCCGCAAAATATCACCCGGCACGAGATTATCGCGGTTGGCTTTGAGATTGGGCGAAATCGGCAGACGCAAATCATCGTCTTTGGCGCGGGTGAGATCAAACCAAATCGTTTTATTGGTGCTTTTATTGACAAGCTCCGAACCGATTAAACCCGGAATAAGAATTACCGGCAATCTGCCTTTCGCCGTATTTTTGACAACTATTTTATCGTCTTTTTTCTCGCTTTTCTCGCTCTTTTCTTCTTTTTTTACTTCGCTTTTTTCATCTTTCTTTTCGTCCTGCGCCCAAACGCTTTGCCCGAAAACGAGTGACAAAGTAAATAGCACCGAGAAAGAGTATCGGCTCAACCTGTAATTTTTCGACATAGATTCTTCCCCTTATTCGACAATCAAAACTAAACTCTTATGGAATTTAATTCAACCTGTCAGATGAAGCCAAGGTTTTATTCGTTGTATTTTCTTTAGTTACGAGAGTTTCGACCGGCGAAACCAATTCGTAACTAATCCCGCGCCAGACGATTTTGCGCGAAAGCAAAGCGCATACCGAGTTGTAAAAAAACAATGCGGGCGAAAAAATCCAGAGCGTATTTTGCGTCCAGAACTGTTTTTTCAACTCGTTTTCGTAATCTTTTAAGACCAATCTGACGGCATTTAACCGCAACCACGATTTGCCGACGCTAAACGCCGAAATCAAAAACAACGCAGCGAACGAAAGCCAAAACGCGAAAGAATCCGGCGCATAAAGAAATAAATTGAAAACTCCCCAAATCCACACGAGATTAAACAGCCCCGCGCCGATAAACGACATTTTCCAAAGCCTCGGCGCATAAACCCGCGTAATTTTCATCTGCCGCGTCGTGAATTCCAGACATTCGCGCCAGTTGCAATTTTCGACCGAAACCGCCAACGCTTGCGGCACAAAACAGATTTGCAAACCCGCTTCGTTCATTGTCCGCGTGACGATAAAATCATCCGAAAGCGTGCCGCGCCATTTTTCGCGCATTTCGATTTTTTCAAAAGTCTCGCGCCTGATAGCCATCGAACCGCCCCAGCAAAAATTGCTTTTCCGGTTCGCCCCCAAAGCCGACGCAATCGAAGCATTCCAAACGCTTCTCATTTCCGACGCAAAACTAATTTTTTTCGAGATGAACCAACGATAAGCCGTCGCCGCGCCGATTTTTTCATCCGCCAAAGGGGCGATTAAATTCCGCAGCCAATCTTCCGAAAGACGCGCATCGGAATCCACAAAAACAAAGACTTCCGATTCGTCGGCAACCTGCAAAACGGCTTCGCGCAAATTGTGAACTTTCTGACTTTCGTGTTCGGCTTTTCCCGCGACGACAAGTTTTGCCTCTGCGTTCTCTGCGCCTCTGCGTGAAAGTCTTTTTATAATTTCGACCGCCGCGTCCGTTTCCGAATCAACCGCAAAAATCACTTCATAACGCGGAAAATTCTGGCGAAAAAGCGCGTTGAAATTCTCTTCCAAATCTTCGTCAAGCCCGCGACACGGCGCGATTATCGAAACAAACGGCGCGAAAGCGGACGGCGGTTCGGCGAGTTCTTTTTTGTAGAAATTCAGATAATCAATCCCGCCGCGAAAAGATTTATAGCTCAAAAAGACGAGCGCGGCGGCGAACATGTAGAAAACAAAAATCATAAAATTCAATCAAGACCGGAGCGCAAGCGGCTCGCTTGCCAGCGTCGAATGACGCTCAAAAAGTTTTATTGCTTTCAAGTTTTTGGTAATCGAAGCATTTTTAAGCCGCTTTTCAAGCAGCTTATGCAAGCGAGCCGCTTGCGCTCCAGTCCTAAAGCAACGGCTTTAAATTCTCGATCGATTTCTCGGTTGCGCCGCGATTTTTCTGCATTACTTCGAGCGCGTTTGTTGAAAGTTCAGCGCGTTTTTCCGGGTCTTTCAAAAGTTCTGCAAACTCTCGCGCCAAATCTTCGGCGATAGATTGTTCGTTTGTCGCGGGCAATTGGATGAGCGCATTTTTGTCTAAAAACTCTTTGACCGCTGCCGTGAAATTCATCGTGTAAAAGCCCGTGACAATCGCTTTTCCCGTGACCGCCGGTTCTAAAATGCTCTGTCCGCCGTGCGGAATCAGACTGCCGCCGACGAAAACGATTTCGGCAAGCGGATAAATCGCACGAAGCTCGCCGATTGAATCGAGCAGAATTATTTCCGCCGTTTTGTCGCGTTCGGTCGCATCCGCTGAACGGCGAACCCATTCAAAACCCGTTTTTTCAATGATTTCGGCAACTTCCGCAAAGCGTTCGGGATGGCGCGGAACGATTAAAAGACGCGGCAGTTTTTCGAGCGAATCTTTCCAGACCAATTTAAACGCTTCGAGAATCCATTTTTCTTCGGGCGCGTGGGTGCTTGCCGCGACAATTAACGGCGCGTCTTTTGAAATGGCAAAGCGTTCGCACAAAACCTCCGTCAAATCGCTCGTTTCAAAACCTTGGTCAAACTTGATATTGCCCGTCACTTTGACCTTGCCCGGGTGAATTCCGAGCGACATCAGGCGTTTCGCATCGGCGTTTGCCTGCATCAGCGCGAGATCAACATAGCTCAAAACGCGGCGGATGAAATTTTTGATATACGAATAATTTTTGAAGGATTTCTTGGAAAGCCGACCATTGATAATGGCGATCTTCGCGCCGTTTTTGTTCGCTTCGCGCAGAAAGTTGAACCACAATTCGGTTTCCATCAAAAGAATGACGCTCGGCTGAAATTGGCGCAAAGCGCGGCGAACGCTGAACCGGAAATCGAACGGAAAGTAAAAAATCGTTTCGGCTTCGGTTTTGAAAATATTTCGGGCGTGGTCTTGACCTGTTTTGGTTGTCGTGGAAATTATCAAACGATGTTCGGGAAATTGTTTCGTGAGTTCTGCAACCAGCGGTCGCGCCGCATTGGTTTCGCCGACCGAAACGCAATGAAGCCAGACGACGCGCCTTTCATCGGCTTCAAATTTCGGCAAAAACCCGAATCTTTGCCAAAACCCCGAAGCGTATTTTTCGCGTTTGAGCAAAAAAATCGGCGACATCAGAATGAAGCCGACCGCGAGCAGAAAACTGTAAAATGTGAACATTTTAAGTGGAGAGTCGAGAGTAGAGAGTGGAGAGAAAAATCCTCTGACTCTCTACTCTCCACTCTCTACTCTCGACTCTATTTAACGCGTTCCATATATTTCGATTCCGACGGATTGACGCGAATCTTTTCACCGGGAACGATGAACGGCGGGACATAAAGCGTGACACCGTTTTCCAAAGTTGCCGGTTTGTTGGAATTCGAGGCGGTCGCGCCTTTCATCACGGGTTCGGTTTCGGTAACGACCAATTCCATCGAAGCCGGAAGCGAAATACCGATCGGCGTGCCGTCGTAAAATTCGACCTCGATTTTGAGATTCGGCATCAGCCATTGCGCCGCGTCGCCGAGTTCTTCTTCGGTCAGCGAAACCTGTTCGTAGGTTTCCGAATTCATAAAATGATGATGCGAGCCGTCCGAGTAAAGATATTCCATCTGCTGTTGATCGAGCCGCACGACGTTGAGCGTGTCGTTCGAGCGAAAACGATGCTCGAACGAGTTTCCCGTCAAAAGATTCCGCAGGCGCGTCTGCACCATCGCCCGAAGATTGCCCGGCGTGTGATGCCGAAATTCCATCACTTTGACGGGCGTTCCTTCAAACAAAATAACCATTCCCTTTCTAATATCGTTTGCCGATTGTGCCATAAACTACTTAAAAATCTCCGTATCTTAAAAATTTGTTGATAATTGCAAAAGAGATAGTTTAGTTTTTGCAGGACGATTTTGTCTAGCCAAGAAAAGTCTCGAGTCTGAAGTCTCGAGTCTTGAGTCGAAAAATGTTTTGGACTCAGGACTCAGGACTCGAGACTCGAGACTCGAGACTATTTAATCGGCATCGGCGGCGGTTCTTCGCCATCTTTTGGCGGTTCGCGCCCGATGCTTTTGAAAATATCAATGATTTGGTCGTGCATTGCCTTGGCATCTTTGTCGTTCGGATTGAGCTTCAAACCTTTCCGAAAATCACCGAGCGCGGCGCGATACTGCG
Source organism: Acidobacteriota bacterium (assembly GCA_031412675.1). Classification (GTDB taxonomy): domain Bacteria; phylum Acidobacteriota; class Blastocatellia; order Pyrinomonadales; family Pyrinomonadaceae; genus JAFDVJ01. Next base: position 27,457 of record JANODL010000074.1, read on the forward strand.
CGGCTTCGGTCAATGCGGAAGCGCGTTCAAAATAAGCCGCCGCCAGAGTTTCCTTCAACTTCGCGTCAGTCGGTTTGGCTTTGTATTCTTTGTCGGCTTTCTCGATTTTCGCCGTCATCGCGGTTACGTCAATCGGTTTTGCCATCGGCGAATTCGGCGACTGCGAATTTGCCGAATTCGACGGATTCGACGGCGCGGTTTTGTCGGTCGAATGACTCGAAACAACCAAACTGTTGTTATTGTTCTGCGTCGTCTTCGGCGGCGGCACCGCGTTTGAATTAACGGTTGGCTGATTCGCATCGCCGCAAGCCGTAAAAATTAAAGCCGCTAAACTTAAAACTACAATTTTTTTCATAAATTTGTTTTGAGTCCACGCTTTAGCGTGTCTTAACCGCCAGCGAAGCGCGGCGGTTTGCCGCCTGAAGGCGGGACTCTGAGCTAAAAACTATTTTTTCTCGATATACGGACGCGCCTGCACGACATAAATTCGTCCGTTCATAATTCCCCATTCGATGTCTTGTTCAGCCTTATTGCCGAAAATGCGTCGAATATCCAAAGCGATTTTTGCCAATTGGCGCGTTTGCAAATCGGTTAAAACGCGCTTTGTTTGTTTGTTGACGCAGGTGTCGGGCGTTTCGATTAAACCGCCGTTTTCGTCAAACTTGAGCGAGTTTTCCTGCTGCGAAAGCGTCATTACGATCACGGAATTCGACTTCGGATTAAACAAAACCTGTTCGGGAATGCCGTTATTATCGGGGATTTTTGAATTGTGACCGCAAACCGCGCTGATATAGACCGAGTTTTTGTTTTCCGCGTCAAACGGGTCTTTTGAAATCATCACGCCGCCTTTTTCCATATTGACGCTGATTTGAATCAACGCCGACATATAGACGCTCTGCTGGTCAACATAATTTCGCATCCGCGCTTCGTAAGCCTCGAATTTCCAAAGCGATGCCCAAACTTTTTTGACGGCTTCGATGAGTTTTTCTTCTTCCTTTACGTTCGGCACGCTCGAATAAAGTCCCGCGCCCGAAAAATTCGGCAAATCTTCCGAGTTTGACGAACTGCGGACAAAAACCGAACGTCCGCCAAGCTGAACTTTCCATTTTTGAATGATTTGCTTTTTCAATGCTTCGTCGAACGTGCCGCCTTGAATTTTGGCGCGTAACTTTTCCAGTTGTTGACGGCGATGACGCGGATTATGAATAAAATCGTTTTCGTCCAAATATTCTTCGATGATTTTGTCGAAACCGTTGTCCTTCATAAACTTGTCATACCAGTAAAAAGGCACGGTAAAGCCGTCGGGAACGGTCAGACCGTAAAGATTCGCGGCAAGCATTTCGCCCAGATTCGCCGATTTCGAGCCGAAAGCGAGGCTGTCTTTTTTCCGCATTTCGCGCAAACCGGTCAGCTTTTTGACATTTAAATTCGCCGGAGCCTCACGCGGAAGAATCGTTTTGTCCGAATCTAAAATCTGTTTGTCGGCAAACTTAAATTCGTATTTGGTCAAACTCGCGTCGAGTTTGATCCATTTTCCGTCCCATTCCTTAAAAAGTTTGTCGGCATCTTTGATATAAATATTCGGGATGTTCCAGCCTTTCGCCAAAATATTGATATGCGACAGAGGCGTTGAAGGTTTGGCGACGATAATTCCGCGAACGGGCGGCAAACCGAGCGGAAGTTCCTTCAAAATAATAATTTCGTTGTCGCCGATTTCGACGGTATCGTCGAGCTTTTCGATGATGTGAACGCGCCCGATTGCCGTTCCCGTGTTGAGCGCGAGATATTCCTGATTTTTATTCAAATCGTCCTGCGTCACGCGCTCGAAACCGATATTTGCCGAAACGTCTTCCTGCCGAATCGAATTCGGTTTGTAAAAAACCTTCTGGAAAAACGATTTATTGATAACTTCGTTGGCGGTTTTGAGATGTTCGGCGTTTGCCAGATCGCCTTCCCAGAGTTCCCAAGTCCATTTATCAACCGTTTTTTGCCACGCAATCGTCCCGACGATAAAGCGTCGGTCTTCGGCAAAATAAGCGGCTTTATAAATATCCGTCCCAAACGGCGCAAGTCCCGTCCCGTATAGAAAATCCTTGTGAAAACGAAATTTTTGCGAATTGACGTAATAAATTTTGTTCTTATTTTTGCGGTCAATGACAAACATCGTGTGCGGCAGAGCGTAAGGCGTGCCTTGATGATAAGTCCGCCCGATTAAGTCAAAATCTGCTTGCGATTTTATTTCGAGCAAGGAATTTTTCTTTGAATCGGGTGCTTTGTCCATCACGCCTTTCGGCTCGCGGGTCGCCGTCGGTTTGCGCGACATTTGCCCGAAAGTCATTGAACTGCCGAGAGTAATCGTCAAAATTATTAACCAAAAGTTTTTCAAAAGAGTTTTTAATAACATATTAGCTTTGCTTAGCCTGCTTTAAGTTTGATTCACTTTATACAAAAATCGTTTGCGCAGAGAATTTGTGCCGACACCGTTTTCCAGATGAACGTCCAAATCGGTAATGATTCCGTCCTTCAAGTCATAAATCCAGCCGTGAACGCGCAATTGCTGTCCGCGTTCCCAAGCGTCCTGAACAATCGTTGTTTTAGCGACATTCAGAACCTGCTCGACGACGTTTAATTCGCAAAGTTTGTCGAGTTTTTCGGCTTCGTCTTCGATTTCCGACAGCGTGCTGTCGTAAAGATTTGCCGTGTCCTGAATATGTCGCAACCAGTTGTCAATCAAACCGTGCCGTTTGTTTTCGAGAGCCGCCTGCACGCCGCCGCATCCGTAATGTCCGCAAACAATTATATGCTTTACCTCGAGGACTTCAACCGCAAACTGCAAAACCGAAAGGCAATTCATATCGGTATGAACGACCAGATTGGCGATATTCCGGTGAACAAAAATCTCGCCCGGCATCAGCCCGACAATACTATTTGCCGAAACGCGGCTGTCCGAACAACCGATCCAGACATATTCGGGATTGTGCTGTTCGGCAAGCGCGGCAAAAAAATTCGGCTTTTCCTCGCTGACTTTTTTTGACCAATTTCGGTTGTTATCGAATAAATGTTTTAGAGTTTTCACGATTTTTTTAGTCTGACAGTCTTTAGTCTGAAGTCTTGAGTCGGATTAATTTAAAGACTTATCACTCAAGACTTCAGACTAAAGACTATTCTATCCGTAAAGACGATTTCTTCAAAATTTCTTCAATCGCATCGCACGCGACTTTTGTTCCGTGTTCTGATTGAACAATCTTGCTTGCTTCAATTGCTTTTGTTTTATAACTTTCATCCGAGAGCAATTCGCGCAGTTTTTTCGCGGCGGTCTCGGCATTGTATCTGTCACGCGAAATAATTTTCGCCACGCCGATTCGCTCGCATCGCGCCGCATTGTCGGGCTGATCGTGCGAATAAGGCATAAAAAGATGTGGAACCCCGGCACGCAAAACCTGCGCGGTCGTCCCGACTCCGCCTTGATGAACGACGCACGCCGCTCGCGGAAAAACCTGCGAATAAGGCGCGTAAGGCACGGCAATAATCTGCCTTTCACTCTCAACTCTCAACTCTTCACTCTCAACTATTTTCGGCGGTTCGTTAAAAATCCCGTAAAGCAAAACAGCGCGTCTTTTTAAAATCTTGGCGGCTTTCGCGCTTTCCTCGAAAAAATCCCGCGCATCCATCACCGCCGCGCTTCCGAGAGTGAAAACAATCGGCGGTTCGCCCGCATCTAAAAACTTTTGCAAATCTTCGCTGATTGAGCCGTAATCGCCCTTGCCGTCGTAAAAACAAAATCCCGTCTGCAAGGTTGATTTTGCCCAATCGGGTTGCGGTTTGCCCAAAACTTTTGAAAACATTGCGAGATTGAGCAAATCGGATTTTCCTTCAAACAGCGGATTGCCGTTTTCGCTCAAACCGATTTCGCGCCGAAATTCGCGGTAAGGTGCAAACCAAGAATTTATCATTTTTCTGACAAGTCCGAACATTGCGCCGTGAAACGCGCTTCCGAGAAAGCGAAAATGTCTAAGCCACAGAGCGGTCGGCGGCACGAACGGGTCATAAGCCGACAGAAAAGTTCCGGGCGCGAGCGTCGTCGTCATCCATTTAATTCCGGTCTTTTCGGCAACCGACTGCGCCGCGAAAACGACTTCGGTCGAAATTAAAAGGTCGCCGTCGCGGACGATTTGCGTCAAATCTTCATACATCGGGCGCAAATTCGGCAAAATCAGTTCGCGCAAAAGAAGTTCCGAACCTTTTTTCGCGTCCATCAGTTTTTTGGCGAGTTCTTTGTCGTCGGGGTCGAGATGCGGACGCATCGGGCGAAATTCAAAACCGAGCATTTCGATTTTTTCGCGGTAAAACTCCATCGTCGCAAAAATTACCGTGTGTCCGCGTTTTTTGAGTTCCAGTCCGAGCGCGTTCATCGGATGCATATCGCCGAGCGAGCCGAAAACGGCAAAAACTATTTTCATACTTTTTGTTTGTTGTCCGTTATTCGTTGTTCGTTGTCAATTTGTTCGTCAGCGGGAATGTCATTCAGAAGAGGGGTTTCTTCTTCAAATCCTTCCATCTCCTCTTCTCCTCTTCTCCTCTTCTCCTCTTCTTCTTCCCTTTCGGCTTCGCGCTCTTTTATTCTTTCTTTGACTTGAAAACGAATGCTCAGAAAGAACGAAACCGCGCCGAAAACTGCCGAGGCAAAAGCGCGGTCGGCATTGCCCTGCCACAAAAAATAAGCGGCGATTCCGCCGAGAATCACCGCTAAAATTTTGAAGGTTAGATCCATAACCTCAAAGTTTAATTATTCGGCAGCCCAAAGTAAACAGGCGTGGATTGCGATTGCCCAAAAGCAATGACAGCAAACTGAGAACGGAAATTATACCAACCGAAATTACCGGGACGATAAACCACCAGTTCAGCAATTTCACCGTTTTGATATGAAGGTATTGGAAGATCGCCGGCTGATCCCCAGTGAATAAAAGCGAGAGAATTATTCATACTGCGGAAAATATACCAGTCGCCGTTGCGGAAAACAGCGATGTCCGCTTTGCCGTCGCCGTCGTAATCTGCCGGGACGGGTTTGTCGGTGCTGATTCCCCAACTTGCTGCGCTGAAACCGAAATCGGTACTTCGAAGGATATACCACGATCCGCCTGACGGACGAAAGACGGCAATGTCGGTTTTACCGTCGCCGTCATAATCTGCCGGCACGGGCTTGTCACCGTTGACTCCAAAACGCGCCGCGCCGACAGTTTGAGTTTCGGTATAACGGATATACCAGATGCCTTCGGACGGACGAAAGACGGCGATGTCGGTTTTGCCGCCGCCGTCGTAATCCGCCGGCACAGCAACATCGCCCGCCAGTCCAAAGCCGATAACCGATACAGACCCGGTCGAGCTTAAAAGAGTCCACCATTCGCCCGTACTGCTGCGATAAACCGTGTAGTCCGTGATGCCGTCGCTGTCAAAATCGCCGGGCGCGGGAATATCGCCGAGTGAGCCGCCGCCCCAATTAACCGATCTGGTCGTGCCGTTGTTACCGAAAAACCCTAAATCGGGCGAAAACGAACGCCAATTCCCGTTCGCCGGATTCCAAATAACAAGATCGCCAACGCTGTCCGTTTCAAAATTTGCCCGCTTCGTTTCGCCGAACGGTTGGCAGACGTTTTCTTTGATTACCACAACATCCTCGTTAAACAAATTGCGGACAGGATAAGCGGAGTCATCATAATAAACATCAACTTTTCCGTCGCCCGAAAAATCTTCAAATTTGCCATTGACCAATGTTTTTTGAACATCCGTCCGGGTAAAATTTCCGCCGCCGTCGTTTTTATAGATCGAATAAAATTTTTGGCTTATTTCGATAATATCGAGTTTATCGTCGCCGTTTATTTCGGCGGCAAGCACTTTGTAGATCGGGAGATTGTTCACAGGATATTCCGTTGTTATAAAGCTATTATCGCTTTGTCCGTATAAGATGAACAATTTTCTGTTAAACGTAGGGGAAAATGAATCGTACGCGGAGGTTAAAATGTCCATTCTTCCGTCGTTATTGAAATCTTTGACGACTTCAAATCGTGCTTCAAACGATGGTCCGTAGGCTGTCGGACTGCCGACTTCAAAATTTACGCTGTCCATATTTCTCGCCATACGATAGACATTTGAGTTATTCGTGTAGTTGCTGAAAGCGACATCTATTTTACCGTCGCCATTAAAATCTCCGACCGCTTTTTTTGAACTTGCAACCGTGGTTCCCGTAAAAATATCTGTCCGTGCGCCGAATGTTCCGTTCGATTGACCCGGCTGATAAGCGACCGAGCTGCCCTGGGCGGTTTGGGTGCTGACCATATTGACCCAATCCGGCAAACCGTCGCCGTTGATATCATGATAACCAAAATTAGCCTGAAATTCGGGCGGATTGAAAAAAGGAGTCTTGGCAATTAACGCTCCGCTGCCGTTATTGTGGTTCATTATCAAATTTCCGAGAATTGGAATCAGCAAATCGGCTTGACCATCTCCGTTGAAGTCTTTGACGACAATTCCCGGATCCAGAGTGTTGACGTTGGAAGAGAGCGTTGTTGTCAGGATAATCGGGTTATCCCAGTCCCAATATCCGGTCGGTCGGCTCGGATAAATGATGATGTTACTGGTTGAGGTTGCAGTATTCGGCTGGAAATTCCAAAAATCCGATTTACCGTCGCCCGTCCAATCATTGAGCAGAAAACTGCCTCCATTGACGCGGTATATTTTATTAACAGCCCGATAATTGGACTTAAAATAATTACCGCATTGAGCGAAACTATTCTGAATCAGAACTACAAATAAAAAGAAACTTAAAATTCCGCAAACCGAAACAAAATTTTTACGCATATTGCTGACTCCCTAGTTACAAGATTTTTGTAATTAACTCAAGATTTGCACAATTTTACTTCTTTTTAAGCAAAAAAACCAGTTTTTTTTCAAGTGACGGATTTGTCGCTAAACCATATCTGAAAGCGTTGCGGCAAAGCGGCAATTTCACCGCAAAAATAGAGCGGCGATTCTCGTGGGAATCACCGCTCTATTTTGAACAAATCTTGCCGTTTGTTATTCGTTTTTGAGTTCTTCGTTGGCAATTTCGATTGCCGTTAATTGATTGCGCCGCTTCTTCAAAAAATATCTGACAACAAAATAAATCGGCGAAACGATAAAAATCAAAAACGGCAGAATCGCGATTAAAAACGAAACGAGTCCGAGAATAAAACTCAAAGCCGCATCGAATCCGTTGCTGAAAGCCTGTTTGAAACGGTCAAAAAATCCGGTCGAAGTTTCCGTGAATGTGGCTGGCGTTTGCAGACGGATTTTGATGGTCGAAAAGCTCGTCTGATTTTCCAGAAACCTTTTTCTGCCTTCGATTTTTTCGATTTCGCCGCGCACTTCCGCAAGTTGTCTTTGGACATCGAGCGCGTCTTCGACCGTGTTAGCGCGTTTCATTATTTCTAAGAATTGGACTTCGAGAGCCTTTTTCGCCTTGAGCTGTGCTTCGATGTCAATAAATTCTTCCGTCACATCATCCGATTTGACGGTCTCGACGACAATACGGCTCGCCGTTTTGCGAATTTCGTCCACAGTTTCGGTAAATTTCGCCGACGGAACGCGAATGGTCATCGTCACGACATCGCGCACAACGGAACGCGCTTCGCTGCTGCTTTGCTGTGATTCGACGACAAAACCGCCTTTGCTTTCGGCAATCGCACTAATTTTTTGCTGTGATTGTTCGGGCGATTCGGCTTCGAGTTGTAAATCGGCGTTGCGGACGATTTTGCGTTCTGTCACCGACGGCGGAGTTTGACTGTTTTCGACTTGATTGAGCGAAACCTGCTGCGTAAAGGGCATGCTGGGATCTGATCCGCCACCGCCACCGCCGCCACCGCCGCCGCCTAATCGTCCCTTCGTGCTTAACTTTTCCGTTTGCAAAGCCGGTTCATTGTTTTGAGTTGCTGTGCTGGTTGTTGAACTATTCGCCGCGTTTGAAGGTTTGGGAGCCTCCGACAAATTTTTATTAACACACGCGCTTAAAACCGCAACAAACATCACAAACAAAATTTTCGCTTTTTTCATATTTTCTCCGTTGTCAAAAGTTTGATGACTAAAGAACGAAATTTGTCAGCCTGCCTTGCGGGCAACTTCTTTAAAACTTTCACCCGCGAAAAGTCCTTTGATCGCTTTAAAGATGCCGCGCAACGCCCGAAAGACCTTCGGCGCAAACCACGCGAAAAAGAGCGCGAAAATTATTAAAACAATCGCAATAACGAAAGGCGCGAAAACGGCGAGAATCGCACCGACAAAGGCGATGATGTCTTCGACGATTGAAAGAATCCAGTTTGAAACGGGTTCGGGCGAAAGATTTGCGCCGGCGCGCAGCGCGGCTTTCGTGCCGTGCGACGACAGCGCGAGTCCGCCGCCGAGCAGGGTTGCGATAACATTAAGGCTTGCGCCTTCGTCGGTGGTCGCCGCGTAAGCCATCGCCGCACCCGCCGGAACGCGGATAAATGTGTGAACAACGTCCCAAACGCTGTCAACATACGGAACTTTGTCGGCGACGAATTCGATGATGTAAAGTCCACCCGCGATCCCGATAATCCACCAGTTATCGAGAACATCAAGACCGCCGGGCAGAGGCTTTGCCAAAACAAATTTCTGCAAAAGTCCTAAAACGCTGACCGTTGCATACAGATTGATGCCCGAAGTCCAAGCCGAACCGAGTGCTAAACTCAATGTCGAAAACCATTCCATAATCACTCACCATTTCTCATTTATCAAAACGCCCGTTAAATAAACTTTGTTCCTCTTTGTTCCTAATAATAACCTCAGTTCGGGATAAGGAATTTGCCAAACGGAGCGCAGGCTGCCAGCCTGCAAGCGTTTGAAAAACGCTCACAACCTCCGAATTTATTCAAGATTACTGAAAAGCAAAGTTCGTGACACCGCTTTGCAAGCGGCG
>JANODL010000075.1:0-7734 GCA_031412675.1 Acidobacteriota bacterium
CGGCGTTAAAGCGTTACTCAATCTTGAATTGACATTCAGCGCAATTTATTCGCGCTCGCGCGCTCAGCACGCAGGGATGCGTGCGCTCCCGGCGATGACGTTTTTTGTTTCGATAAAGGAATTTTCAAAGCATTACTTTTAGTTCACTACCAAATTTTGTAATTTTCGCCCGTTTCGGCGGCAGAAACTACTTTTCAAACAGCCTCTTTAAAAATGAGTTTATCCGTCGGTTTAGCTAATTGACCTGTTGCGCTTGCCACAACTTTTGCTATCAATTAAAATTAACGATTTCAGACTACTCTGAAAATCACAGCAATTATTTACAATTAACTTTTTTAGCAGGAAATTTAACAAATTATGAAAAGAGTCGGTATTTTAGTGGGACGCGAACAGACGTTTCCCGAATCAATTATTAACAATATTAACGAACGCGGGCGCGGCGAAGTCGTTGCGGAAATGGTCAAGATCGGCGGCATTTCGATGGAAGAAGAAAAGCGTTACGATGTCATCATTGACCGCATTTCGCACGAAGTTCCCTTTTACCGCGCAACCCTGAAGCGGTTCGCGCTCGAAGGCACATATATTATCAACAACCCTTTCTGGTGGTCGGCTGACGACAAATTTTTCAACTTCGCACTCGCGCATAAAATCGGCGTGGCGATTCCGAAAACGGTTCTTTTGCCGCAGCAAAGCTACATCAAAGACATCACGAGCGAATCACTCCGCAATCTCGAATTCCCGATTGATTGGCAAGGAATTGTAGATTACGTCGGCTTCCCCGCTTTCCTCAAACCGTTTGACGGCGGCGGCTGGAAAAACGTCTCGAAAATCTGGAGCTTGGAAGAACTCTGGGACGTTTATAACCAAACCGGAACGCTTTGTATGACCTTGCAGGAAGGCATCGAATACGATCAATTCGTCCGCTGTTACTGTGTCGGCAAAGAAAAAGTCCTGATTATGCCGTATGATCCGTCGAAACCGTATTTGTCGGGAATGCAATACGTCAATGTTGACGATTACCTAACGCCTGAACTCCACGCACGCGTCGAACAAGATGTCAAAACCATCTGCGAAGCCCTCGGTTATGATCTCAACACGGTCGAATTCGCCATCAAGGACGGCATTCCTTACGCGATTGACTTTATGAACCCCGCGCCCGATGCCGAACTCGCGTCAGTCGGCGAAGCCAATCACCGATGGATCGTCGAAGCGATGACCGATTTCATCTTCAAAAAACTCGAAGAAGGCTTTGAAACACCCGAATACCGCTGGTCATCAATGCTCAATCCGCCGGAAAAACCCGCGCCGAAAGCAAAGACCGTCAAAGCGAAAAAGGCTGAACCCAAAACGACGAAAACCAAAAAGGCAGGCAACGCCGAATAAATTGAATTAAAATCTAATCAAAGCGCGGGAGGCTGTCAGGAATTTTGTGTAAATGAATTTTCTGACAGCCGGCAATCGGCAGCCGTCCTTCAAAAATTATCGCCATTTGATTCATTGCCGGACTCCGGTTTGCAATCGGCATTGTCCCCTTTTTCTCGATCTGCGCTCTGATTTTCCGCGTTGAAAGCCTGCGTGAATAGAGCGACAAAATCAAATCGTCAAACCCGTCAAACCGCCGCTGATGTTTCGCAATAATGACCGGCTCGAACTCTGCCGCGCGGTCGTGCGGTATCTCCAACTCAATTTCGCCGTGTTTCGAGCGAACCGTTTTCTGGCTCGTTCCGTTACGCTGATTGACAGTTTCCTTGATAACGGTTTTGTCATTTTTGGCAAAACCCAAACTCGTGCGTCAACTCCGCCGCCATCGCTCGCTCAAGCAGAGCTTTCGTCAACTGCTTCAATAATCCATTCTCGCCAAGCAAATCTTCCGGGTTCTTGTAATCCCGAATCAACTCATCTAAAACTTCTTTTCTGATTTCCATCAGGTGTAATTCTCCTTTTATTTATAAATTTTGAATTACACAAAATTTCTTACACCCTCTAGAATCTCAGCCTGACTAACCAAAACTGGTAATTGAGCCTATACTAAAAGTTCTAAAAATTCTTAACGATTCTTAATTTAGGTGTGTTATTATCTTAGCGATTATTGATACTCGTTTAATTTACTTAAAGCCGGAAGGCTTTTCTCCTGTGTATGAAAATTTACAGATTCAGAAACTGTTATCTCAATCCGGCGGAACGGCAGGTTTTACGGGACGGAAAATACCTCGAACTAACGACTAAAACTTTTGACGTTTTGCAATTATTGGTTGAAAATTGCGGTGCGGTTGTCACCAAAGACGAAATTTTGGGAAAAGTCTGGAACGGAAGTTTTGTCGAGGAAGGAAATCTCGCCGTCCATATTTCAAAGCTCCGGCGATTATTGGAGGCAAGCAAAACCGAGCCTTTTATCGAAACCGTGCAAGGCACCGGTTATCGCTTCGTTGCTTCGGTTAAAACGGGCGGCGATGATGAATGGCGCAAACATTTGCCTGCCGAAAGTCATCTGCATAACGGTCAAACTTCCGGCGAATTTATCTTTGATTCGATTGCCGTTCTGCCGCTCGAAAACGAGAGCAACGATGCCGAAATCGAATATTTAGCCGACGGTTTGACCGAAAGTTTTATCAACAGCCTTTCGCGCCTCGCCAATCTCAAAGTCATCGCCCGCAACACCGTGTTTCGCTACAAAAACAAAAACGCCGATTCAAGAGAAGTCGGCGAAACGCTCGGCGTGGCAACCGTCCTGACCGGACGCATCCGCGTCATTAAAGACAATCTGCTGATCAGCGTCGAACTGCTCAAAGTCGCCGACGATTCGCAACTCTGGGGAACCCGATTCAACCAGCCGTTTGCCGATATTATCAAAATCCAAGATGAAATAACCGCCGCCGTCTCAGAAAAACTGCGTTCGGAAATCAACTGCGTCGCCGCCAATCCGCCCGCCAATCGCATAACAAACAACGTCGAATCGTATCGCCTTTATCTGAAAGGCAAATACTTTTTAGAAAAATGGACAGAGGATGATGTTTATAAAGCAATTAAATGTTTTGAAAAATCGGTTTCGCTTGACCCGACCAATGTATATTCGTATGTCGAAATGATTGAATGTTATTTTTTGCTTTATTTTTCAGACTATATTTCATACGCTGATGTCTTAACCAAAATTAAACCACTTTTATCTATTTTGTCCGAGCTAGATGAATCAGTAGATGTCGTCCAAGCAATGCACGGCGGGAAAAAGATGTATTTGGATTGGGATTTTGAAGAAGGGGAAAAGCACCTGCAATATGCCTTAACCCTAAATCCGAATTGTTTAATTGCCCGCCATCGTTACTCGGATTTCTTGGTTCTATCAGGAAAATTTTCGGAAGCATTAAAAGAGTTAAATCAAATTATGCGAATTGACCCGCTATCTTTTCCAACCTACAAACGAATTGGTAGATTATTTTATAAGATGGGGCGTTTTGAAAGTGCTATTAATTATCTAAAAGACGCTCTTGAAATAGAACCAACCGATTATGTAACTCTTGCTATTTTAGGCTCGACTTTAACAGAGTTAGGAAATTATGAAGAGGCATTATCTATTTTTCAAAAATCTTTGAATAGTTACTTTAATATTGAAATTGAGTCAATGATTGGTTATGTCTATGCTCTTAAAGGTGAAAATGACAAAGCCCGCCGGATAATCAAGGAAATCGAATCTGAACCTAAAGATGTCTGTCAGCCTGCAATAAAAGTTGCGAGAATTTATATAGCTTTAGGAGAAAAAGAAACAGCCTACGAACTTCTTGACCAAGCTCATGAACAACATAATGTAGATTTTTTTTCATTAAACTCTGATCCGAGATGGAAGGCAATAAGCGACGAGCCGAGATTTAAAGCACTTGTTTCAAAAATAGGACTTTCGGTTGATTAGGATGTGGTGTGTGTGTATGGACAAATTAAGTGAAGCGTGGACATAATTCAAACCAATAAAAACGGGCATTTGACTGGAGCGCGAGCAGTCTCGCTTGCACCGTGCGAGGCTTTGCGAGAACGGCAACGGCGCGTGATTACAAATAAAGTTTAAGTGAACGAGAGGCGTGTCCGATTTCTTGCTTCGCTCGAACGGACGGCAAGCGGGACGCTCGCGCTCCAGTCGGTTGAGTTATGTCCACGCTTCACTTAATTTGTCGTGGGTTCGACAAGCGTTCAGAGTTCAAACTGAAGTTTGAACTCTGAACACGACCGAATACGACAACTTAATCTGTCCATCCACTACCGATTATCATTACTCGAAATCTTTACAAATTATGAAGCCAATCGGTGAAGTGCTTTTTGAATTCGTTTTGAAAATGGCTGATTGATTCGATGTTCACTTGATTGTTTTGCGGAAGATTATCGAAAGCACGGTTGAGCGAGTCAAAAACGACGGTCAGCGGAATCTCTTGTTTTTCCCACTCGGCAATTGTTGCGTAATCCATCGGGCTGAGAATCTTAATACTTTGACAACGGGAGAGAAATAAATCTGCGACTTCTGTAACGTAACTCATAAACTTCATTAACTGCGGCATTCCTGCCATAAACTCAAAACAGCCTTGCTGATTTTTCAACAAGGCTGTTTTTGGGAATACCTTTAAGCGGCGTGGTTTGTAAAATTTTCTATTAGTCGTTCATGATAATTGCACAATCATTTTGTGCATCATCTGAAAATGTAACGAGAATCCCGGTAAATGTAACAAGAATGCCTGTGAAGGTAACAAGAATTCCGCTATCAACTTTGGGTGCCTCATTCTTAGTTTCAGCACAAGGTTGCGTATCGCTTCCTCTTAAATCCGTCAGCAAAATCCCTGCTCTTGCTGTCGAAGCACTAATCATTAAAACCGCCATTAAAGTAATCGTCGCCAATAAATTTCTCAAGTTTTTCATTTTTTTCTCCCCCAAACTATTTTTTTTTCAACTTTCCGTTGTTCTTGCGCTTTAACTAGATACAAGACCTGTGCCAAAACTCTCAGGAAGCGATACTAATCAAATAAGCATTGCTGTTATAACAATTAGCGTTTCTGTTCGATTGTTTTCAGATACATCATTTTAGCTTTGAAAAATGAGTATCTAATATACAAATTTTATTTCCAATCTGCGCCAAACTATTGCAACAAATATGGTTAACTAAGTTCTATGGTGTTACATTTGTATTCAATGGCACCTTGATATACAGTTCTGTTTTGGGTTGTTTTTTTCTAGCCCAAAATATCAAAAAAAATCTGGCTTTTTAAGAGATTAAAATGTTAAGCTATTTTATGGTAGAAATTTTACCATCTTAACTTTATCCTTCTTTATCAAGCACAAAACACAAACCTTTTTCTTTTAATTCTCTGGTTAACTTCTTTAATTCAGTATTGCTTCGAGTATGAATCGGGATTCTATTTCAAACTTCTACAAAATTTCGATAGCTGTTGTAGGCGGTTTTTGTATTGTCTTAGCTTTTTATCATTTAAAAATTGCCGTTTTTTCAGAACAATTTTTTCTGCTGTTTCTTTTTACTATTTTAATTGCTCCGCGAATGAGCATTATTTTACCTCGCTCAAAATTCATTCTCAGTTTCTCTGACTCAATAATTTTTCTCACATTCATAATGTTTGGCGGAGAAACAGCAATTCTTATAGGGGCAATTGAAGCATTTACGAATTGTTTGATTATGCAACATAAAGGCGTAAAATTCAGTCGCCTTGCAATTCCGTTCAATATTGGCGCAACATCAATTTCAACTGCTATAACTTATTTAGTTCTGACTTATTTGCCTCTATTCATTAATATTGATATTTTGTCTCGAAATACATCTAGTCTTATCACTATTTTAGGAATTTTAGCATTAACTCAGTTTCTTGCGGTTTCAAGTTTTGCTTCAATTTTTTATTCGTTAAAGACAAATGGAAATCCTTTTAAGGTTTGGAAAGAAGAGTGTTTTTCTAGTTCTATTACACATTTTGCCGGAGCGGGATTAGCAGGAGTTATTTTCAAACTGCTGAATTTTGCTGATGTTTTTTCCATTGCTATTTCTTTAATGATTTTTGCGGTTGTTTATTTTACCTATCGTCATATCATCGCGGAGATGACGAGGTCAATTGACCAAGCCGAACAATCTGAACGGGACAAAGCCGAAGCCGAACGCGGAAAACGCATCGAGGTTGAAAAATATGTCGAAGAACTGGGTATTGCGCTTAAAAAAGAGGAAGAAACCGGCAACGCTCTGAGAAAAAGCCGTCGCGAATTTCAGCACGCTGCACTTCACGATTCGTTGACCAAACTTCCGAACCGCGCTTATTTCGGCGAGATTTTGCGTGAGATAATTGCCCAAAACAAGAAAAACGACGAGGCGAATTGTTATGTTTTATTCTTAGACCTTGCCCGTTTTAAAGTTGTCAATGACAGTCTCGGACACACTTTCGGCGATAAGGTGTTGATGTTGGTTGCCAATAGATTTTCGCGGATGCTGCGGCAAACGGATATGGTCGCACGTTTGGGCGGCGACGAATTTGCGATTGTTTTGAAAAATTTGAAAACGGCGCGAAAAGCCGAAAAAGTAGCGTGGAATATTCATCAGAAAATCTCAGAGCCTTTTTCTTTAAGCGGCAACAAAATTAATATCGGCATCAATATCGGCATTGCGCCTTGCGAAATAGAATACGATACTCCTGAAGATGTGTTGCGCGATGCCGATATTGCAATGCACTATGCCAAAGAAAAAGGTTCGGGTGTCGAGATGTTCAGCAAAGACCTGCGCTCGAAATTTATCCAACGCGCAAAAATCGAATCCGAATTGCCCTTTGCCATCGAACGCGGCGAATTTGCGCTTCATTATCAGCCGATAATCTCATTGAAAACCGGCGGTTTAATCGGTTTTGAAGCACTTCTGCGTTGGTTTCACCCCGAACGCGGTTTTATCTCGCCCGCCGAGTTTATCCCGATTGCCGAAGACACCGGACATATTGTTCCGATTACGACCTGGATTTTGAAGGAAACTTGCAGTCAGCTGGCAAAATGGCAAAAGATTTCATACAGCAACCGCCAACTAATCGTCAGCGTCAACATCTCGGGTAAACATTTGTCATATCAAAGTTTGCTGGTTGATGTTGAAACCGCGCTCGAAAATGCCAAACTCGCACCATCATCGCTCAAGCTCGAAATCACGGAAAGCGCGGCGATGGACAACGCGGAACAGACAATCCGTATGCTTTCACATCTAAAAAGTCTCGGCGTACAGCTTTCGATTGATGATTTCGGGACGGGTTATTCGAGTTTGAGTTATCTGCATCGTCTGCCGGTTGACACGCTCAAGATTGACCGTTCGTTCGTCAATTCGGTCGGCGAAAACGGCGAAGATTCCGAAATTTTACAGACGATTATCTCGCTCGCCAAGAACTTGAAAATGCGCGTGATTGCCGAAGGCATCGAGACGGAAAGCCAGCTCAACATTTTGAAGAACCTCGGCTGCGATTACGGGCAAGGCTATCTGATGTCAAAACCTCTGCCGCCAGACGTAATGGAAGAATTGCTTCTTAAAAAACAATTCTGGCTTCCGGCTCCGAAAACCGAAGACCAAAGCGCACTCCAAACCAATCTCAACGAAGACAAAACTATCGCCGTTTTTTAAGCATCGGCTATTTTAAAGTTTAATTCGCCAACAATCATAAAGGGCAAAAGTTTGATAATCCGAACTTTTGCCCTTTTACTTTTTACTTTTTACTTTTCGTCTTTTACCTCTATAAT
>JANODL010000076.1:0-4842 GCA_031412675.1 Acidobacteriota bacterium
GCAGAGCCGCAGAGTTCGCAGAGTTTTTTCCGAGCAACACATTAAAAAAACGGCTGAAAGACATTTCGCCGATTATCAAATATAATTGCTGTTTGACCCGAAAACGCGCTTTTACAATTTTATGTCTTTAGCTGAAAGTTCAGAACAAACTGACGAATCTGCGGTGATTCAAACTCCTCCTGCGCCCAAATCAAAATATGACCGTTCGATAATCGAAGGTTCGCTCCCGCGAGCAGTTTGGAAAATTGCCGCGCCGACGATGCTGACGAATATTTTCGGCGGACTGCAAGGCTTGGTTGATCATATCGTCGTCGGAAACATTGTCGGTTTTAAAGGCAATGCGGCAATCGGCGTGAGCTGGCAGATATTTCTCGTCGTCATCGTTTTCATCTCGTCAATTTTTACGGGAATGAGCATTCTGGTCGCAAGATTTGTCGGCGCGGGCGAACCCGATAAAGTCAATCGAACGGTTTATCAGGCATTTCTGACGGCGATTTTTATGGCTTTGGCAGTCATTGCGCCAATCGGCTATTTTGCTTCGCCGCTGCTGTTGGATATTGTCAACGCCGAAGCCGGTGTGAAATTGGAAGCACTTCCATACTTACGGATAATGTTTCTTTTCAGCCTCGGGATGATGATTTATTTTATGCTCAGCGGCGCATTGCGTTCGGCGGGCGACGCGAAAACGCCGATGATGCTCGGCATCGTGATGACCGTTCTCAATCTGGTTTTCAACATCATTTTCATCGGCGGTCTGGGACCGATTCCTTCTTTCGGTGTCAAAGGCTCGGCAATCGGAACTTGTCTGGCTTCGGGTTTGGTTGCGCTCTATTCTTTTTGGAAATTGTGGAATGGCGATTGGGTTGTTTCGATTCGCAACAAAAACGGCTACGCGCCGGACTGGAATATTATCCGCCGTCTGTTTAAATTCGGTTTGCCCGCCGGAATTCAAGGGATTGCGATGAATATTGGCGGAGTTTTGATGCTTTCGTTTATCGGTTCATTGGCACAAAGCGCAGCGGCACAGGCGGCTTATGCAATTTCTTACACACAACTTTTTTCGCTGGTAAGTTGGACTTCGGTCGGACTGATGGGCGCGGCGGCGGCGGTTGCCGGACAAAATCTCGGTGCCGGTCAGCCCGAACGCGCCCGCGCCGCCGTTCACACCGCCGCCCGTTTCGGACTGATCGGCTCGACCTTTATCGGGCTTTTCTTTCTCTTTTTCCCCGGACAATTGCTCGCTTTTTTCGGAATGCGCGAACCTGCCGCCGTCGAAATCGGCATTCAGCTTTTGCGAATCTTGAGCGTTTCGGGAATTTTCGTTTCCGTCGCGCTGACCTACACGGGCGGTTTGCAAGGCACGGGCGACACGAAAAGTCCGCTTTATATTTCAATTATTTCGCAAGTCATTGTTCCGCTCGGGATTTGTTTCGTCATCCGCCAAACAATCGGGCTTGAGCCGTGGCATATCTGGTCGGCAATTCTCGCGGGACACATCACGCGCTGTGTGCTGAGTATGTGGCGTTTTCATCAAGGCAAATGGCGCAATATCAAGGTTGATCTTGAAACGACTCAGGCTTGAAATATTTTTTTTTCACGAATGGATAAAACAACTCAATTGTGAGAGTTAGGGAAAGTGTCACAATTAATCAATTCATAGAAAGAAAATGCAGTTAATCTAAAACCTATTTTTCAAAATCAATAAAAAAAGGAGTTTTATCAAATGCTGAAAAAATCTTTTTCATTTCTGTTAATTTTTTCGATTTTGCTTATTTCGAGCAATCTCGTATTGGCTCAATCAACAAATGATTGGACGGTGGTTGAAAAATCGGTCAATCAGGAAGTTGCGGTAAAAACCGGCAGCGCAACGATCTACGGCGTGATCAAATCCGTCAGCGCGGACGCTCTGGTTTTGCAGATCGCGGGCAGTAAAACCTTGTCGCAGGAAGAAAAATCCGTCAATCGCAACGACATCCGGCAAATCCGTCGGGCGTTGCTGTTCGTTGATGACCGCAATACCGCAAAAGGTTTTTTAATCGGCGCGGGAGTCGGCGCGGTGGCATTGGGAATTCCGGCAGTTGCGAGCGGAAAAGGCGATGATGCAGTTAATGACGGCTTGGCGGGCGCGGCTTTTTTTCTCGGCGCAATCGGCGGCGCGGCAGTCGGCGGCATCGCCGGATTTTTCACCAAATCAAAACATAAAAAACGCGATCTGATCTATAAAAGATGAAATAGTGAACAAAAATTAATACCGTTTAAGATTCTCAATCGCGTATAGAACAGAACAAAACGTCATCGCCGGGAGCGCACGCATCCTTGCGTGCTACGTTGCTTGAAAAGCGGCGTAAAAGCCTTACATAATCTTGACTCATCATTCAGCGCAATTTATTCGCGCTCGCGCGCTCAGCAGGCAGAGATGCGTGCGCTCCCGGCGATAAAAGTTTTTGTTGCGATAAAGCAATTTTCAAAGTATTACTTTTGGCTCTTAGTTCACTACCAAAGATAAATTTATTTTGAAAACTTCCCGCGCCTTTGGTCAATTTTCGCCGCAAGTTGTAAAATCTATTTCCTTATGAGCGAAAGGAAATTAGGCATCGCGATCATCGGTTTGGGCGGCGCGGTCGGCACGACCATGGTCGCCGGAATCGAACTTCTCAAAAAAGGCAAAATCGGCACGGAAGGTTTGCCGTTGGCGAATTTGGACGCGGATTTAATCAAAGACTTGGCGAATTACGAAAATATCGTTTTCGGCGGTTGGGATTTGTTTAGCGAGCATCTCGCCAAAGCCGCCGAAGAACACGACGTTTTGACCCATAAACAATTCGTCGCCGTCGAAGAAAATTTGCGTCAAATCAAACCTTGGCGAGCCGTCGGAAACATTGAATTTCTCGCCAACATCGAAGGCGAAAACAAGTTCGCGCAAGAAAATTCGCACCGCGAAACGATTGAAAAAATCCGCGCCGATTTGCGTGAATTTAAAAAGTCTTGCGATTCGGCAGTCGTCATAAACCTTGCCTCGACCGAAAAGCTCGCCGACGAAGGCAACGAGATTTTCAATTCGCTCGCCGATTTTGAACAGGCTCTCGACGCGAATTCAAAGGAAATAAGTCCGGCGATGCTTTACGCTTACGCCACGATTGCCGAAAGCGTGCCTTACGGAAATTTCACGCCGTCCGTTTCCGCCGACATTCCCGCGCTCATCGAATTCGCCGAAAAACAAGGCGTTCCACTCGCCGGAAAAGACGGCAAAACCGGACAGACAATGATTAAAAGTGTTCTCGCGCCCGCATTCAAAACCCGCGCATTAAAAGTCGAAGGCTGGTATTCGACTAACATCTTAGGCAACCGCGACGGACTCGCGCTTTCCAACGCCGATTCACTCGCCTCGAAAGTCAAAACAAAAAGCTCGCTGCTCGAAGACATTCTCGGCTACACGGTCGAAGATCATCTCGTTGACATCCGCTATTACCGCCCGCGCAAAGACAACAAAGAAGCGTGGGACAACATTGATTTGACAGGTTTCTTAGGACAACCGATGCAGTTAAAAGTAAATTTCCTCTGCAAAGATTCGATCCTCGCCGCCCCGCTCGCCATCGAAATCGCCCGCTGTTTAGACTTAGCCAAACAACGCAACGAAAAAGGCGTTTTAGAAGAAGTCGGCGTATTCTTCAAATTCCCGATGACGCGCAAAAAAGACGGAAAAGCGGAAAACGCCCTGCACAAACAGGAAGCGGTTTTGTTGAATTGGTTGAAAAATTTGTAAGAGTTTTATTCATTCTCTTCATTCTCCAGATAGCGAATAAAATCTTCTCTTTTTATTTCAACCGTTTCCATAGAATCACGTTGTGAAACAGGTTTTGTATGTTCGTAAATGTCAATAGTTATAAGAGAAATCGTTTTATTACCATGAGAAATGTAATGAAGTCCACTTAAATCCGTCAAAGATTCAAAACTTAAATCTTTGTCTGTTACATTGAAAATAACCAAGTAGCCAAAAGGCTTATTAAATTGTTTTGTATATGTATGAATTTGGTTAAATCCTTTGCATAAATAGTTTTTTCCTCTGCTTACGCCATCAAAAATTTTCACATCTGCTAAAAGGCACTCGTCAGGATTTGGTTGTAGGGAAATTAAGTCAATTGCTCCTCTGTTTGAGGAAGGTTCGATAAAAAAATCAATTCCTTGATCGTAAAGATACGAATATAAATTCAAGGCTAACATTTTCTCAGCTTTTCGAGTTTGATTAGTAGTTTCTGTATCATAAATCTTCCATAGGTCTGATTGAAAAAACCATTCGCTTCGATGCTTATATCGTAGAAGTAAATTTAGAGTTTTACTTTGTTCTTTAAATCTCGATTCGGTGTTTTCAATTTGTTCTTCGATATAAAGACAAAAATTTTCTAAATATCTTTCCTTAAATGTTTCAAGATACATTCTATCTACTTCGTGTTGTTTGTTCTGATAATTAAAAGTACTAAACTCTGTTGGGTGAACTGCCGCGTGTAAGGTATGTCTAAATGAGCCTATATCAGAAACTCTCTCCGACATTTGACTTAAAATCTCAAATGCTAAAGCAATAGACTCTTCCTCAGAATTAGTTTGAATCTTTATTCTTGATGACAAGAGAATTCTAACTTTTTCAGTCATTTCTGGAAATTTAGTTTGTAAGTTCTCTCCAATAGTGTAAAGAACAGACTCATTACTGATATTACGCAAAGTTAGAAAAGCATTGTAGAAACTGACTTTGCGTTGGTATTTGCTCCCGAAATAGATTTTGTTTATAAGCATAAATCGTCTGCTTTTCTTTGATTGCCTTAGTTTGGGTCAAGCAAAACGCATATA
>JANODL010000077.1:0-2461 GCA_031412675.1 Acidobacteriota bacterium
GGCGCAGGACTTCCGGGCGTGATGTCGTCGGGCAAAATCGTCGGCAATATGATCGGCTTCGCCAGTTAGATTACGAATTTCAAATTACGAATTACGAATATTGGTTTCCGTAAAAAACTCGCAGTGAGTTTAAATTGTCTCTCGGCAAAACATAACAGCGAACATCGCGGTTTTACAATTCGTAATTCGTAATTGATAATTCGTAATTGATTTATGTGGTATTGGACGAAAATTTTGTTCTCGGTTCTGTGCGGAGCGATTGCCGTCTGGCTAATATACGAGATCATTACATTTCCAAATATTTCTAAGTTGAAAACTGAAAATCCGACGACGAGTTCGATGATTGAATATCGTCTGTCGGAAGCTCAAGCCGAAGGCAAACAGCCGCAAAAATATATTATCTGGATGCCGATTGAGCAAATCTCGCCGAACTTGCAAAAGGCGGTTTTGGCGGGCGAAGATGCGCGATTTTTCGAGCATCACGGTTTCGATTGGGACGCGATTGACGCGGCGTGGCAGGAAGCCCAGCGCGAAGGCGAAAAAGAGGCGAAAGCCGAAGAAGACTTTGATCCGAACGACTGGATTCCGCCGATGCCCTCGTTCAAACGCGGCGCGTCAACCGTTTCGCAGCAGCTCGCCAAAAACCTCTATTTATCGGAAGACCGCAATTTTTTACGCAAGGGACGCGAAGCTGTTATCACTCATTTTCTCGAAAAAGATTTGAGCAAGAAACGGATAATGGAACTTTATTTGAACATCATCGAATGGGGCGACGGCGTTTACGGCGCGGAAGCGGCTTCGCGCTATTATTTCAAAAAATCCGCCTCAAACTTAACCGCACCCGAAGCCGCTTATCTCTCGGCGATGATTCCGAGTCCGCTCAACATTTTTAATCCGAAGAAAAACAGGAAGCGCGTCGAACGCCGCCAAAAAGTGATTTTGCGCGGAATGAATTCCGTCAAACTGGCTTACTGATTTTCGTTTTGGGATTGCGCTACTCTAAAATTTAATCGTCCGTCTTTAGACATTAAAGTTAAAATCTGCAAAACTGCGTCTATGTGGAACAAAATTTATTCGATTTTACTGGTGGTCGCCGTGTTGATAATGGGCATTTTGATGTATCTTCCGTATAGCTGGCTGGGCAGTGTTACCGATCCAAAAATCATCGTTTCAAACTATCTTCACTACGCGAACATCAGTTGGACGTTTCTGCTGATTTCATCTCTGGTGCTGCTAATTGCAGGAAATGCTTTGTTGTTCAAAACCCGCCAATCGTGGGCGTTATGGGCATCTTTTTTGTATTTCGCCGTGTTTATGATCCTTCAGACTTTTTGGCTCCAGGAAAGTTTTTTTCAATACAAAAAAGCGAGCGGATTGGCGGACGGTTCATTTTCGCTCGGTGCGTTCGTCGGGGTGATCTTCGTCGCTCTGGGCGCGATTTTTGTGTTTTTTAATCAATATCTTGTCAAAAGAATGCAAGCCAAAATGTTTCCGCAAACCGCTCAGATCGAGCAATTACCCGAACAAGTCAGAATGGAAAAAGACTCGATTTAATTTATTTTTCAAACAAGAAAAAGGCTTCCAACTGTAATAATTGGAAGCCTTTTTCTTGTTTGAAAATCGGGACGGCGAGATTCGAACTCACGACCTCTCGCACCCCAAGCGAACGCGCTACCAGACTGCGCTACGTCCCGTCAATTAACTTATTCAGATTAGAAATGATTAGTTTGAATGTCAAACTCAGTATTTTCTTTGCACCGTTTCCGCACGATTCGTCTTCAGCATTTCGCGCAGTTCAAGCAGTTGCGCGGCAAGCGATGTCAAAGCCTCGCGGCGTTCGTCATCCAGCAATTCGACCGGCGCGGAATGTTGATAAGAGACAAGTTGCTTCGCCTCTTCGACATCGTTCAATTCTTCAAAATCCAGTTCAAAAATTTCTTCACGCGGCGGTTCGGGAAGTTTCACTTCTTTGATAAAATTCTCTTTTTGAACCGGCTCGTTCGGCACGATTTTCAGCCGCGTCAGTTCGCGCAATTCGACTTGCAATTTTTTCTTCGCGCCCGCAATGGTGTATAAATCGTCATAGAGCAATTCTTTGACGCGCAAAGCGATTTCGACATCGCGCCGCCGGTAACTTCTTTGTCCCGAACGGTTTTTCTGCGGCGACAGCATCGGAAACTCGGTTTCCCAGTAGCGCAGAACGTGTGCCTGCACGCCGACCAGATCGCAGACTTCGCCGATTTTAAAGAATATTTTTTCAGGTATCGCTACCGCTGCTTGTCCCATTTGAGCCTCGCTTTATTTTTGAATTGTTTGGATTATTGCGCCGTCGCTATTGTAGTTTGTTTCGTAAAACACTGTCAATAAAAATTTTATGAAAACCGAGTTCGAGTTAATCGAGAATCTTCGCCAAAAATATAATCTGTCGAAAATCGGCGACGACTGCGCCGTTCTGCCGAAG
>JANODL010000078.1:0-12762 GCA_031412675.1 Acidobacteriota bacterium
AGCAGAAATTTTTTTAGATGTCTTTGGCATATTTTCGGCGCGACAACTAAAAATGATTTGTCGGGGAACGAAAAAATTAAATTACTATTCTAATGATGCTTGACATATAATCAAAACTAAAAGATTTTATATATACGATAAGATATATTGATTCAAACTCCTTCAGCGTTAAATTCAAACAGACAACTGAATAAAATTCATTGAAAAAAATGGAAATACGACAATTGAAGGCATTTTTGGCAATTGCCGAGACGAAAACTTTTACCGCGGGTGCGCGAATGATGAACGTCACGCAGGCGGCAATCTCGATGCAGATTCGCCAGCTCGAGGACGAAGTCGGCTTACAGCTTTTTACGCGCACACCGCGCCGCGTGATTCTGACCGAAGCGGGCGAATCGCTGATTGACCGCGCGCGGAAAATTATGCGCGAACACGATGCGGCGGTTGCCGAAATCGCCGAACTCGCAGGCGCGGAATACGGGCGTTTGCGAATTGGTTCGTCGTCTTCGATGTTTGCAACCGAACAATTGCCCGAGATTCTCGAATACTTGAAGCAAAAATATCCGAATTCGGAAGTTAGGGTCAGTTCGGGAACGAGTCAGGTTTTGGTCGAAAAAATAATGCACGGTGAGATTGATATTGCGTTTGTTTCGCTTCCGGTCGAAACGTCGAATGTCCAGACCGAATTGTTATTTAGCGATGAAATCGTCGCCATCGCGCATCCCAATCATCCTTTGTCGAAAGAGCGCGTCATCAGCGCGGCGGCACTCGCGGGCGAACATCTGATTTTGGGCGAAAAAGGCGGCAACACGCGCCGGATGATTGACGATTTTTTCCATGCGGCAAACGTCAAACCGAACGTCACGATGGAACTTTCGCGTCAGACGGCGATTAACCGAATGGTCGAAAACCAGATGGGTGTCGGCATTGCCGGCGCAAAAACCGTGGCGCGAGATGTCAAAGAAGGCAGACTCGTTTCGTGGTTTATCGAAGGTGCGGAAATCAAATGGGAATTAGGTTTAGGCAGATTGCGCGGCGGATATTTTTCGCCGATTGCGAAGGAATTCGTGCGGCTTTGCAAAGAAAGTTTCAAGGAAAGGGAAAAGGAATTAAAGGCTAAAGGGAAATCTTAAACGAAAAGACTGGAGCGCAAGCGGCTCGCTTGCAAGCGCGGCAACGCGCTAAAAAAAACTTCTAATTCATTCAACATCGAATAACACGGAAGCGTTTGTTTTCGCTCCGCTCAGGCAAGCGAGCCGATTGCGCTCCAGTCATCAAATCATAAGGGAAATGTCGAAAAAATTAAAAAATATCACGCGGCAAACGGCAATTATTTTCGCCTTTTGCCTTTTTACTTTTGCTTTTGCCAACGCGCAGGGTTTGCCCGTTGCCGTGCCGCAGACGGTCGGAATGAATGCCGCGAAGCTCAATCAGATTGACGCTTTGGTGGAAAAAGACATTGCCGACAAAAAACTTCCGGGCGCGGTCGTCATCGTCGGGCATAAAGGAAAAATCGTCTATCGCAAAGCGTTCGGTAATCGTGCGCTCTTTCCGACCGTTGAAAAAATGACGATTGACACGATTTTCGATGCGGCGAGTTTGACCAAAGTTGTCGCAACGACGACGAGCGTGATGATGCTCGTCGAACAGGGAAAACTTCGTCTTTCGGATCGCATCGGGCAATTCTTTCCCGAAATCGAGGACGAAGCGGCGAAACGAGTAACGATTCAGCAATTATTAACGCACGTGTCCGGCTATCAACCCGATTTCGACCTGCGCGAAAAATGGACGGGACGCGAAGGAATGCTCGCGGCATTAAAAAAAGAAAAACTTCGCGCCGCGCCGGGAACGAAATTTGTTTATTCGGACATCGGTTTTATCGTGCTTGCTGAGATTTTACAAAGGGTTTCGGGAAGCCAAAGTTTTGATTTGGGAGATTCTTCAACAACTAATATTTTTATTCCATTGAAAATGGCGGATTCAGGTTTTGTCCAATTATTTCGCTCAGATACTTTTATTTCTAGTTTTAATGCTGATAAAACTAAGCGAGTTGCACCAACTGAAAATATTAAAGGACAGCAAAATTATCTTGGCTCGAAATTTGAAGGCGACGAAAAGACTGGAAATAATATTTTGCGCGGACAAGTTCACGATCCGACGGCTTTTCGGATGGGCGGAGTTGCCGGGCACGCCGGACTTTTTACGACGGCTGACGATTTGGCGCGCTTTTGTCAGATGCTTTTGAACGGCGGAATTCTGGACGGCAAACGCATTTTGTCGTCAAACACTGTGGCGCGAATGACCGCGCCGGTTGTTGTTTCCGAAGACGGCGCGACACGCGGGCTCGGTTGGGATATGAACACAAGTTTCTCGTCGAATCGCGGCGAGCTTTTTCCGCTCGGATCATTCGGACACACGGGTTTTACGGGAACTTCGATTTGGGTTGACCGCGTTTCAAACACCTTTGTAGTCTTTATGTCGAACCGCGTTCATCCTGACGGCAAAGGCGACGTTTCGCCGCTTCGCGCAAGAGTCGCAACCGTCGCGGCTTCGGCAATCGAAGACACGCCCGTCGAAGTGGTTCGTATCGCCGAAAATATTTACTGGTCGCAAGTTACGCCGCAAATCGAAAAATTCAAATTACTGAAATCGCAAAGCCAACTCAACACCGACACCAAACCGCAAAACGTCACGGTTTTGAACGGAATTGACGTTCTTGAAAAAAACAATTTCAAAGAATTGGAAGGTTTGAAAATCGGCTTAGTGACCAATCAAACGGGCAGAAATCTTACGGGAAAACTGACGATTGACGTTTTGAAGGAAGCCAAAAATGTGAACCTCGTCGCGCTTTTTTCGCCCGAACACGGCATTCGCGGCGAGCTTGACCAAGAGGGAATTAAAGATTCGATTGACGAAAAAACAGGTCTGCCGATTTATTCGCTTTACGGCGAAACGCGCCGTCCGAAGCCTGAGCAACTTGCCAGTTTAGACGCGATTGTTTACGACATTCAAGACATCGGCGCGCGGTTTTATACCTACACGGCGACTTTGCGGAATGTGATGGAAGAAGCCGCGAAATTGGGCAAGCCGATCTATGTTCTCGACCGACCGAATCCGATCAACGGCGTTGAGGTCGAAGGCTCGCTCGCGGACGAAGACAAACTTTCGTTCATCGCCGCGCATACGATTCCGGTTCGCTACGGGTTGACGATTGGTGAACTCGGAATGATGATGAACACCGAAAGAAAAATCGGCGCGAACGTGAAAGTTATCAAGATGGAAAATTGGTCGCGTTCGCAATGGTTTGATGAAACCTCGCAAACTTGGATAAATCCTTCGCCGAATATGAGAAGTTTAACGGAAGCGACGCTTTATCCGGGCATCGGACTGCTCGAAACAACCAATGTTTCGGTCGGACGCGGCACCGACACGCCTTTTGAAATCGTCGGTGCGCCGTGGATTGACGGGCAAAAACTCGCGTCGTATTTGAACAGCAGAAATCTCGGCGGTGTGCGGTTCATTCCGATCAAATTTAAGCCGAACGCTTCGGTTTTCAAAGACGAAAACTGCAACGGAATCAATATCGTGATAGTTGACCGCGCGAAATTCAAATCCGTGCGGACGGGAATCGAGATCGCCGTCGCCTTACGGAAACTTTTTCCGGCAGGTTGGCAAGCCGAAAGGTACAATCGTTTGCTCGTCAACGCAGAAATTTTTGAATCGGTTAAGCGCGGTGACGAACCCGAAACAATCGAAAAAGCGTGGCAGAATAATTTAGACGATTTCAAACGCCGTCGCGCACAGTTTTTGCTTTACAAATAGAGAATTAAGGTTTATAACCTTTTATAGAATCTCCAAAAGTTTTCAGAAATTTAACATTATAAACGGTTTTTTAAGGTTTTTCGCATTTTACCGTGAATTCTGCCATAACGAAAATTTGGAGATTTTTCCAAAAACCTAAATATATCTGATGGGTTATTCGCAATTTTAAGTTCAAAAAAAAATCTTTGTCAAGGAAAAAAAATATGAATAATTACTTTAAGCAAAATACGCGATACTGTCTCATCGCGCTTGCTTTGTGTTTTTGTCTGAACGCGGTGATTTATGCACAGGATGAAACCTCTGCAACCGTGACCGGACAGGTAACCGACTCGACCGGCGCGGTGGTCGCCAATGCGACGATTGTTATTACAAACACGGATACAAAACAACAAAGAAGCGTTCAAACGAGTAATGACGGCACTTATACGGTTTTTCCTCTTTCGCCCGGAACTTATACGGTCAGCGTTGAACAATCAGGCTTCAAAAAAACGGTTGTTAATGCGACTCTGAACGCGAAAGACCGCCGTCCGATTGACATCGTTCTCGAAGTCGGTGCGCCGAGCGAAACAGTAACGATTACAGACGAACCGCCGTTGATTCAGGAAAGCCCGACCGGACAAACTCTAATTAACAACAAACAAATTGTTGAAATTCCTTTGAATAACCGCGATTTTACCAAATTGCTGGAACTCGTTCCGGGCGTTAGTTCGGATTTGACGGATGAAACGTCTTTGGGGCTGACAAACCGAACAAGTGTTTCGATCAACGGGATGCGGCGTAACGGCGTAAATTATCTCGTTGACGGCGTAAATAATACCGACGGCGGATCGAATATTACACTGCTTTCGACCCCGACGGTTGATTCGATTAAAGAGTTCAAAGTTTTGACATCGAACTTTACCGCAGAAGTCGGTCGTTCCGGCAGCGGAACCGTCACGCTCGTGACGAAAGGCGGCTCAAATCAGTATCGTTTTTCGCTTTACGAATTTGTCCGAAACGATGCCTTTAACGCCAACACATTTTTTAATAACCGACGCGGGCGAAACGCCGACGGAACGCCGGTCGCCGATGTGCCGCGACTTCGCTACAACACCTTCGGCGGAACCTTCAGCGGACCTTTACCGTTTTTGAATTTCGGTGAAGGCGTTCCGTTCTTTTCTTCGGGAAAAAACAAAACATTTTTCTTTTACTCTCAGGATTTCCGGCGCATCAGCCGCGCGACGACAACCAGTACGACGCTTGTTCCTTCGGTTGCCGAACGCACCGGAGATTTTTCGGCTCGGCTCGGCTCTAATTTGTGTTTGACGACAGCGGCAACACCGACTTCCGGTGTTTGCGGCGGAACTTTTGTTACACCTGTTTTTGTGACGGACACAACGGGCGCAAGTGTGCCTGCCCGACAGAATCAATTGTTTAATGCTGCCGGACGCGCCTACGCGGGAAACATTATTTCTCCGGGAGACATTAATCCTGTTTCCCGCGCATTGTTAGGACTTTATCCTTTGCCGAATTCAGGGACCAATTCGTTTATTTATAACGCAATCGGAATCCAGAACACCCGGCAGGAAGTTATCCGCATTGACCATAATTTCAATGCCAACAACTCGATCTTCGGACGTTATACCCACGACTTGAACGAAACACAGGAACCCGGCGGACTTTTCAACGGCATTCTGCTCCCGAACGTCGCAACGACAAATACCAAAGTTCCCGGGCAGCTTTTAGCTATTTCAATGACGAGTGTTTTATCACCGTCAATGACTAACGAAATCGCGTATAATTTTTCGGAAAATCACATTACCGCCGAGCTGATCGGGCGCGGCAGATTATCCGACTACAATTTATCGCTCGGCACGGGACTCGGATTCGCCTTCCCGGAAAATAAAAACAACGCGATTCCGAGCATCAGTATTCCGGGCATTACGTTTGCCGGATCAACGCAGGGCTACGATATTCTCTATCGCAGTCAGGTTATCCGCGACAATTTTACATATGTTCGCGGTCGTCATGTGATGAAGTTGGGGGCTGAAATCGCATACGAATTGAAAAACGAAAACGCCAGCAACAATACGCAGGGGCAATTTACCTTTGACGGTTTGCAAACCAGAGGTTCGGTTATTAATCCGACAAATCCCGCACAGACAATCGCTTTAGGAGCGACCGGAATCGGACTCGGCAGTTTCTTGACGGGACGCGCCAACTCTTATCTGGAAGATGAATTTGATATTACCTTTAATCTGCGACTGGGCAGACGCGAATTTTACGTGCAAGATACGTTCCGTCTGTTGCCTAATTTGACGTTGGACTTCGGTGTTCGTTACCAGTATTATCAACCGGCAACTGATAAGAATAACGTCCTGTCAACCTTTGATCCGAGTTTATACAGCGCGGCACGGGTGCCGACCTGTGCCAATGCGACCTGCACTTCGCTATTGCGTAACACCGGCGATCCGCTGAACGGAATCAGAGTTGCCGGAATTAATTCCAGATTCGACGATACGATTGTTAAAGCCGACAAAAACAATTTCAGCCCGCGCGTCGGTTTGGCATACAGTCCGAACTTCAAAAATGGAATACTGAATAAAATTTTCGGCGATCCGGGCAAATCGGTTATTCGCGCCGGTTACGGTTTCTATTACGACCAAGTAGCGACGTTTCTATATCAAGACCCGACCACGCCGAATCGTCCCTATAACAATCGCGCGACCTATACCAGCACGACGACAAACGTCGTGACATTTTCCAACCCGACTGCCGGCGCGTTGGGCAATCTGCCGATCATTGCGCTCGGCGGCATTAATCCCGACCTGAAAACACCTGAAATTCAACAATACTCCGTCGGTTTGCAGCGCGAATTGTTTAAGAACGCCGTCATTGATATTTCATACGTCGGAACGAAAGGCGACTTTTTGCTGCGCCGGCGCGACATTAACTTTGTCGAACCGTCGAAATTCTTCGACCCGGTCGCGCTTGCCGCAGTCGGCTGTGCCGCTTCTAATCTCGGCACGACAAACTGTCTCAACCTGCTTCGCCCGTATCGCGGTTACGGCGCGATTACCTACATCGAAACGGCGGCGCGCTCACGTTACAACGGGTTGCTCTCGAGTTTTACCTATCGTTTTGCGAAGGGCAGCACTTTAACGGCTTCATATACGTTTAGCAAAAACTTGACGGATTTTACGAACGACCGCGACGCGGTTGACGCTCCGCAAAATCCGTACAACACAAATGCCGAATATGCCGAAGCGAGAACTTCGCGTCCGCATATCTTCTCGGCAAGCTATGTTTATGAAATCCCGTTTTTCAGGAAACTCGAAAATCGCTTTTTGCGTGCGATTCTCGATGGCTATCAAATTAGCGGGATCACCAATCTCGAATCCGGTCCGCCGGTTTCCCGTGTGCTGGCTACTTCAAACAGCGGCGGATTGCGCGGTAATCGGTCGCAGTTAGTCGGTAATCCGACCGGCGGTTTAGCGGGAACGATTGATCCGGTGTCCGGCTTGCCTTTCATTTACGATCCGAATGCTTTTGCTAATCCCGCGGCGGGAACTTTCGGTAATTCGGGACGTGCGATTTTCCGCTTGCCCGGACGTAAGCAGACGAATCTGGCGATTTCGCGTTATATTTATTTAGACCGCGACAAGAACCGCTATTTGCAGCTTCGTTTCGAGTCGTTCAACGTATTTAATACGACTCAATTTTTAGGCGTTGATAATCAGATAGGTTTCACAACCTCGGGTCTTCCGACCAGCACGAGATTGCCGCGCGAGTTCCAATTTGCCGCCAAGTTTAATTTTTAATTGAACTCGATGGTTGATTTTCGTCCGTGCCGGTTCACCGGCACGGACTTTTTGTTGCTTAAAAAGCAGATCAAGGCTGTTGATTTTTTACCGCTTCGGATTGACGCTTTAAGTTTTGCAGTTCCCGCGTTCTTTGGAAAGCGATTTTAGCTTCATCGCGTCTTCCGGCTTTTTGCAGAGCCAGTCCGAGTTGATAGAAGCCTTCGGGAATTTCGGGACGCAGCTTGACCGCCGCTTCGAGTTCGGCAATCGCTTGCGGATATTTTTGGAGTAGTGAATATGCCCGACCGAGCGCAATCCGCGTATCAAATTCATCGGGAAAATTTTTAGCGGCAGTTTCTAAAAACGGGACGGCTTTCGCGGCATTGCCGTTGGTTAAATAAATATCGCCGAGATTAAACGAAGCGCGCGGCTCATTCGGTTCGCGCTTTAAGATTTCCGAATATTCGCGCGTCGCGTCGTCATAACGAATTTGCTTCCAGTAAAGCGAGCCGAGCGCATAGCGGTAATTTATCGAATCGGGACTGATGCGAACGGCTTCTTCGTAGGCTGAAACAGCTTCGACAGTTTTTTTCTGCGCGTCGAGAGCATCGCCGTATAATGCCCAAAAATTGGCGGCGGCATCACCCAGATCAATGCGACGTTTGAGAACTTTTTCAGTTTCGGCAAAACGCTTTTGCACCCAAAAGGTTTGCGCCGCCATTTCCAGAAGTCGCGGGTCTTTTGGCGAACGCGCTAAAAGTTTGGCGATTTCGCGGCTGGCTTCCGCAAATTTTTCCACACCGACAAAAGCAATTGCCAAACCGAGCCGAGCCTGAAAATTATCGGGATCGGATTTTAAAATCAGCCCGAATTGCGCCGCCGCTTCGCCGAACTTTTCGCTTTTTAAAAGATTAAAGCCGACCTGCAACTGTTGCGCCGAATCAGTTTGCGCGGCAGCTGGCAGATAAAAAACGAATCCCAAAACGGCAATAATCAGATATGATTTTAATTTCTTCATCGCAAAGCGTAATCTATCAATGAAAGGCGTTACGCCGAAATATGTTAAAGCAAATAATATGTCTGAAAAACTTTTACTTCTGCAAAGTCCGCGTGTTGTTTTGCCTGACGGTCAAACTGCGGAAAACAACATTCTAATCGAAAACGGTCGAATTGTCGGCATCGCATCGGGCGATTCGGTATTGAGCGCAGAAAAAATCAATCTCGAAAACACGACCCTTTACGCCGGATTTATAGATGTTCACAATCACGGCGCGGTTGGCATTGATGTTAACGAAGCGGACGCTGATGATTTGCGGTCGGTCGGTAAATTTCTCGCCGCAAACGGTGTTACGGCGTGGCTGCCGACGTTTGTGCCGGATTCGGATGAAACTTATCGAAAAGTTGTCGGCGCGATTGAAGAAGTTATCAAAATTCAAGCGGATTTGCCGATTGCCCAAATCGTCGGTGTGCATTATGAAGGCGTGTTTGCCAACGAAAAAATGTGCGGCGCACTCCGTCCCGAATTTTTCAAGACCTTTAGCGGTCGGGAATTGGCTGATTTGCCGACACTTTCAAAAGGCGTTCATTTGACGACGTTTGCGCCCGAAATATCGGGCGGGATTGAATTGACAAAGGAACTCAGAAGGCAAAACTGGATTCCGTCAATCGGACATACACGCGCCGATTTTGAAACTCTTGAAAAAGCGTTTGCGGCGGGCGCAATGCACGTCACGCATCTTTTTAACGCGATGACGGGCGTGCATCACCGCGACATCGGAGTCGCGGGTTGGGCTTTGATGAAGGACGAGATTTTTTGCGAAATAATCGCCGACGGAATTCACGTTCATCCGAAAATGCTCAAATTCGCGCAGAAAAACAAACCGGCGGATAAATTATTACTCGTCAGCGATTCGGTTGCGCCGACCGGACTCGGCGACGGACATTACAATCTCTGGGGCGAACGCGTTGAGGTCGTCGGCGGCAAAACGCAGAACGAACGCGGAAGCATCGCGGGAAGCGTAATTACTCTGCTCGATGCCGTGAAAAATTATTTTGCGCTCGGCGTTTCGGAAACGCAAGTTTCCAAAATGGCGAGCGCAAACGCGGCAAAACTTTTAGGTTTAGACAAAACTCACGGCACCATCGAAGTCGGCAAACGTGCCGATTTGGTGGCGATTGATGAACAGGGAAATGTCGTGTTGACTATGGTTGGCGGAAAAGTATGTCAGAACCGCCTGCGGTAGCGGGTGGGTAATTGAGGGCAGAAGGACGAGGGATGAATTATAGACTGAATATTTAACTCATCCCTCGTCCTTCTGCTTTCATCCCTCAGCGTAACCCGCCCGCTACCGCAGGCGGTTCTGACCTTTTCCGCGTTACTAAAAAAACTCCCGCAAACACGAGAATCGCCGAAATTAAAAGCCTGACGGAAAAATGTTCGCCGAGGAAAAATATCGCGGCGAGGAATCCCATCAAAGGCTGCAGATAAATATAAACCGCGACGACGGAAGGCTCGACCCGCGACAACGCCCACGCGTTCCAAAAGTAAGCCATAATCGTCGGAAAAATGACGAGTCCCGCGACAAATAACCACGAACTTAGCGAAACTTCCGCGAGATTCACCGTTTGCAGGGCAAACAAACCCATCGGAATATTGATCAAACTGGCAAACAGAAAAAGCCAGGCGATGGATTTTAACGCGCCGTAATGCGAAATCAGATTTTTTGAAACGGCGACATAACCCGCGTAGCAAAGACTGTTCAGGACGATTAAAATATCGCCTTGCGTCGTTTCCGAACCGAAGCTCGCCCGTGCCGGATTTATCAAATAAATCACGCCGACTGCCGCGAGCGCAATGCCCGCAATCTTGCGCCAAGACAGAAAATCGTAGCCGAGCAGCACGCTGATTAAAATCGTAAAAATCGGAATTGTGACCGCCAGAAGCGAAGTATTAACGGCGGTCGTTAAGCTCAGACCTTTGAAAAAAAGCAGTTGATTGAGCGTCACGCCGAAAAAGGCGAAGAGCGCAAATTTCCAATAATCGCGGCGGTTATCGAGCGCGAGACTGCCGCGAAATCTCTGCAAAACATAAAACGCGAGAGCCGCGCCGCCGACCCGAAAACCGACCAGCGCATTCGGCGGAAACGCGAGCAGCGCAAATTTGCCCAAAACGGTCGCCGTCCCGAAAAAGACCTGCACCGCAAAGAGCGCGATATGCGGCGCGTAGGATTTTTCGGTTTGTAAAAGGCTCTCGTCCATCGCAAATATAAAGCTAGATGCTAACAAATTCGGGCGCGTTTTGTCAGTTAGGCGACTGAGGAACTTTGCTCTTTCAATTTTTTGAAATTTAGTTTATTATTTGGCGGAAACATTCATCGGAGAACTTTATCAATGAAGCCTTTTTTCTATTCGTCAATAAGTTTGAAACAGACGGTTTTTGCCGTTTTTCTGGCGGCAATATTTTTCACGGGAATTCACGCACAGCAATCGGCAAATAACGCCAAAGCGGTCGAATTTTACAAACGCGGCGCGGCTTGCGCGGATAAGGATTACGAGTGTCAGATCACGAATTTTACCAAAGCAATCGAATTGAATCCGAAATACGCGAGTGCCTATTACGGGCGCGGCTGGGCATTCTACGAGAGCGGCAATAATGAAAAAGCCGTCGAGGACTACACAAGAGCCATCGAGCTTCGACCGAAAGACGAGGACGCGCATCTCGGACGCGGGACGGCTTTTTACAATCTGAAGAAGTATGATGCGGCATTCGCCGATTATAATAAAGTCATCGAACTGAACCCGAAGTCGGCGGATGCTTTTTACAATCGCGGTCTCATTTGGCAGAGCAGGGAAAATTATGACGAAGCGATAAAAGACTACACCAAAGCCATCGCGCTCAGTCCGAAAGATGCCGACTATTATTACAATCGCGGATTGGTCTTTTACACAAAGAAAGAACTCGACCCGGCGATGCAGGATTTCACGAAAGCAATCGAGCTGAACCCGCAATCTGCCGATGCCTACACCTATCGCGGGCTTATCTACGAACTAAAAGATGATGATAAAAAGGCACTTATCGAATATGACAAAGCGGTTCAGATAGATTCGACCGAATCGCTCTATTTTTATAATCGCGGCAGCACCTATTCGCGTTTGGGCGACCAAACCAGGGCGATTGCCGATTTAACCAAGGCGATTGAGCTTGACCCGAACGACATTGATTATTATTTCAGCCGCGCATACGCTTACGACGAAATCGGCGAAAATGATTTGGCGGAAGCCGACCGTCGAAAAGCGGACGGGTTAATCAAAAAAGATCAGTAAAGATTGGGGGATTTTTCTTTCAAAACACACACCCGTTAACCGCAAATAATCTGACCGGTTTGCGGTTTTTCGTGTGGATTCCGCCTGTTTGAAAAATATTATCAAAATAAACCTGTTATGTTCGTCCTCTTACAGACAAAAAAAGTGAAACGGGTTTTTAATAAATTCGTCAGCAGTTAATTTCAAAATACAATTTCAGATAAATAAATCCTGATATTTATCGAGGAGTTAAATCAATGCAGTCTTTTTCGCGGCGGATTCTTTACGTTGATGACGATATGGATTCCTGTCTATTTATGGGCTTGCTCATCCAACAATACAATGAAAATGAATGACCGACTCAGAGTTTGACCTGTATATTTTGGATTACCTGATGCCGGAAATGTCGGGCGTTGAAATTATGCCGCCTGATTCGTCAAACAGATTCCGAAACGCCGATTATGATTTACAGCGCGATGTCACGCGAAGCCGACCGCCAAGCAGCGTTAAATGCCGGCGCGAACGCTTATCTGGTTAAACCCAACGACCTTGATAAACTAAACGAAACGGTCGAACAATTATTGTGCGGAGCATAAAAAACTCTTTCCTGACAAGCCATTTATCTGAAGACCGGACATCATTCAAAGTTAATAAAAACGGGCGTTTGACTGGAGCGCAATCGGCTCGATTGCAACACCGCGCTTTTCAGCGGTGTCGAAGACTTAGCATAAATTTAAGTTGATTTCTCCCTCAACGCCGTGACACCGCTAAAAAACAGCGGTGTGGCAATCGAGCCGATTGCGCTCCGCGCTCCGGTCAAATGCCCGTTTTCATTAACTTTGAATTATGTCTAGTC
>JANODL010000079.1:0-35830 GCA_031412675.1 Acidobacteriota bacterium
ATCGGCGTTTTGCAGTTTCTCGAAAAAACTTCTACTATTTTCTTGACAAGGTGGCATATTTGTTACTTTTTTAAGTTTCGTCACTCTAAAAAGTAACTGTTTGCCCCCTTGTTCTCAAGTTTTATAGGAAAGCCCTGCTATGCAAACGCCGTTACATCGCAAAAAACGCGATGTTGCAAGCGAGCCGCTTGCGCTCCAGTCCTTCTAATCTGCAAATGCGACGCTCAATTGTTTGAGCGGCATTGATTTTCGCTCGTCAAGATTCTTTGATGATTTTAATTGGCAAAAGCAAAATTCAAATTCTTTAGCAGGATATTAATTGCCAGCCAATAGCAAAAGTTCCTTTGAAATAAAAAAACTGATCGGAATTAATAAGGATGTCGCTACTAAATACTTGCCAAAAGAACTTTTTAAACTAATGAGTCCGGTAATGAATAACACAATACTAATTGGAAATAATGTAAAAATAACAGGAATCATTAAAATACTCCCGCCTGTACCTTTGGGATCGAGGCTAATAGCCCAAAGAGCTGTTAGAAAACCTGCGACTGAAGAAAGTAAAATTGTAATACCAAAAGACTTACCGCTAATGTTATTATCTTTTTCCTCTTGCATGATTTACAACTCTAGAAGTTAATCTGCAAATGCAACGCTCAGTTGTTTGAGCGGCATTGATTTTCTTTCATCGAGCGTTTCGATATTTTCGCGGATCACGTATCTGTACAAAATATCACGCTGCTGCGGGCGGAAACCGGCTTCCGTGATCTGGTAGCGGAGTTCTTTTTCGTTCGCTTCGTTGTGCGCGCCCGCCGCCGAGACGACGTTTTCTTCAATCATAATCGAGCCCATATCGTCCGCGCCGAAGCGGAGCGCGGTCTGTCCTAAACGCAGCCCTTGCGTCAGCCACGACGATTGAATGTGCGAAATATTGTCCAGAAAAAGGCGCGACACCGAGAGCATTTTCAGATAATCGATGCCGGTCGGTTCTTCCGTGATCTTGCGTCCGAGCGCCGTGTTTTCGCGCTGGAAAGTCCACGGGATGAACGCCGTGAATCCGCCTGTTTCGTCCTGCACGTCGCGGACTCTTTGCAGATGGCGAACGCGGTGTTCGACCTTATCGCCGATGCCGAACATCATCGTCGCGGTCGTTTTCAGTCCGACTTTGTGCGCGGCGCGCATTACGTCGAGCCATTCCTGCGTGTTGCATTTGGTCGAAACTCTCTTTCTAACCTCATCATCCAAAATCTCGCCGCCGCCGCCGGGCATCGAGTTCAAACCCGCGTTTTTGAGGCGTTGCATAATCGTTTCGTAGTCCAATTTTGAGATTAAAGAAATATTATGAATTTCGGGCGGCGAAAAGCAATGAAGCTGAAAATTCGGATAAATCGCGTGAAGTCTTGAAAGAAGGTCTTCATACCATTCGATATTAAAATCGGGATGAAGTCCACCCTGCATCAAAACGCCCGTGCCGCCGAGTTCGATCGCTTCGTCAATCCGTTTGCAGATTTCTTCAAACGAATGAACATAAGTGTCGGGCTTTCCCGGACGACGATAAAACGCGCAGAATGTGCAGACGACGTTGCAGACATTCGTGTAATTGATGTTGCGGTCAATGATGTATGTGACGACATTGTCGGGAAATTTGCGTTGACGGATTTCGTCCGCCGCCGCGCCGATTTTGGCAATGTCGTAACTTTCGAGAAGCGTGGTTGCATCTTCGGCGGTCAATCTTCCGCCGTCCAAAACTTTATCTAAAATCGGTTGAATATCGCTCATAATTCAAAAATATTTTATCACAGAGAGATTTTTGCCACGAATTACACGAATAGCACAAATTATTTTTGTTTTTATTCGTGAGATTCGTGTAATTCGTGGCTAATTTCTTATTCATTTTGCCAAACGAACTCGCATTTTGCGAAAAAAATCGCTTCAAAATACATCTAAAACCGCCATTCATGCGAATTTCAAATTAGACGGTAAAGTTTTTTACAAATTCTGTGCCAAAAACTTGATACTTTCCGTCAAAAAACTACGCCATTACAAGCGGGAAGCAATTTTTATAACTTTTATAATTTTTAGACAGAGGAATTTTTATATGAATGACAAGGAAAATTATTTAGAGAGCAGAGATTTAGGGCTAATTTTATTTGTCGTCGTCGCGGGTTGGTTACTTTTGTTTCAATCGGGCTTGTTCCGTTAATTTTGAACGTCGTCGGGCAATTTTTTAATAATAGTGCGAACTGAAAAGATTATAATTTATCCAGTATTTCTTGATTGCGGTTTATTTTCCGCAGAAGAATCGGAATCTTGAAATTTTGCATAACGCCTGAAATGCTTTGGGCGTGATGTTTCTTCCAAAGCTCGGCGGCTTCCTGATAGCCGACCAGAGCTTTTTTTATTGATTCCCGCATTTTTGCCGCCGTTTGATTCGCTTTTTTTCCGGTCGCCAAATCACAATTTCCCAGTTTTTCGAGATACAATCCGCGCAATGATTCGCCGTAAGCAAAGTCTTTTTCATGCGCCGTTTTTTCTATTTTAAGAAACGCCTTTTCATACATTTTACGGGCATTCTCGATCTCGCCGCGCAAAAATAATTCATCGGCATAGCTGAATTCCGCATCGCATCTTTTCTTGAGATATTCAAAATTTTGCGCGTCGTGCGCCGCGATTTCGTCGAAAAGTTGAAGCGCGTGGCGGTAAATCAATTCAGAATTTTTGACATCACCGAGCCGCGAATAAGTTGCGCCTAACGTGACTTCAACGCTTGCCAGAAGCAGTTTTTGCTCAAAATTTTCCGCGTCCTTTTCCGCATCCTTACGAAAAGAATTGACCGTATCGAGCTGTATTTTTAAGGCTTCCTTGTATTCGCCCGATTCAAAAAGAAAGATTCCATAATTGGCGTTGGCGGCATCGAGAATCTTTTTATTGACGTTCTCTTCCGGCTGAAGCGCGACGAGTTTCTGACTGATTTCGATGTTTCGCCTGACAATCGGCACGGCTTCCTGCCAGAGTTCTTTTGCCGAAGACGGATTTTCGTCGTCAACGGCGCTTTTTGCCAGAACGAGCAAATTCGTCGCAATGCGGTCGGCGGCGGCGGCGAACAAATTGTTTGCCCGAATGTGATTCGTGTCGCGCTCAAGCACCTTTTCGCTGATATTCATTGATTTTTGATACGCCGCAATATTTTCGTCCGCACCTTTACCGACGGGCAGCGAATCGCCGAGAAAAATATAGTTGGCGGCAAGCCGCA
This sequence comes from Acidobacteriota bacterium, assembly GCA_031412675.1. Lineage (GTDB taxonomy): Bacteria > Acidobacteriota > Blastocatellia > Pyrinomonadales > Pyrinomonadaceae > JAFDVJ01. The sequence continues at coordinate 3,251 of JANODL010000079.1, forward strand.
CGGACAACGCGGCATCTTCGGGATTCGACTGTAATAAAGTTTCGTTCAGCGTCAAGGCTTTTCGCAGAATCGTTTCGGATTCGGCGAAATTGCCCTGCCGCCGCAGCGCGTTGGCAAGTTCCGAATAAGCATTTATCAAGTCCGACTGCAACTTTAGATCGCCCGCTTTGGCGGCAAGCGGTTCGAGCAGATTGATGCCTTTGCGGTAATTTTCAATTGCGCCCGAAATGTCGCCGAGATTGGAAAAATATGCTCTGCCCTGCACTTTTCCGATGCGGATAAAGGCACGCGCCAACTCGCTTTTGAGCGCGTCGTCGGCGTTCGGGTCTTTTGCCAGACTGTCGAAATAATTTAACGAATCGGCAACCAGCATTTCGCGGACTTTGGTCGAATTCGGCAGTTTTTCGACTTCATCGTAGTATTTGAAGACGATATTATTGGCAAGTTGTCGAACTTCGCCGAATCTTTGTTCGGCAAGTTTTCGCTCGCGCTCGGCGCGGACGGCTTGCCAGCTTGTCGCCGCAATTCCGCCGATTAATGTCAGAAAAACCAAAATTCCCGCCAGCACGGAAACACGGTTGCGCGAAACGAATTTTTCAAAGCGATACGAAAAAGTATCGGGACGCGCAATGACGGGCAAACCTTCGAGATGCCGCGAAATATCACCCGCAAACTGCTCGACCGAAGCATATCGGCGCGCCGGTTCTTTTCTGAGAGCCTTTAAAATTATGTTGTCCAAATCGCCCTTGAGAGATTTCGGATTTTGGATTTTGGATTTTGGATTGGTTTGTTGTCCGTTATTTGCGGTTTGCGGTTCATTGTTTCCAGTCTTTTTACTGACCACCGACCAACGCTCCGCGCCGCTGACTACTGACGAAGGACGCAAAGGTTCGATTTCACAAATAACTTTTGCCATTTCATCAGCCCGATTATTTGGAAAACTATAAGCCGCCGCGCCCGTTAAAAGTTCGTAAAGAATCAGTCCGAGCGAATAAATATCGCTTGAAGTCGAAACGATTTCGCCGCGAATCTGTTCGGGCGAAGCGTATTGCGGAGTCATCATTCCGAGCGCGGTGACGGTTTGATTTTGCAGTTCGTTTTCAGGCGAGAGAATTTTGGCAATGCCGAAGTCGAGCAGTTTGACCGCGCCGTTTTCGGTGACGAGAATATTTGTCGGTTTCAAATCACGATGGACGACCAGCCGCGAATGAGCAAACTGGACGGCGGCGCAGATTTGCAGAAAAAGCCGTAAACGCTCGGTTGTCGTCAGATTTTTTTCGTCGCAATATTCGTCCAAAGGCTTACCTTTGACAAATTCCATCGCAAAAAACGGCAATCCGTCTGCGCTCATTCCGCCGTCGAGCAGGCGTGCGATATTCGGATGTTCGAGCGATGCTAAAATCTGCCGTTCGTGGCGAAAACGGCGCAGCATCGCGTCCGAATCCATTCCGCGTTTTAATAATTTGAGCGCGGCGGTTTGCGAAAAATCGGCTTTCTCGCGCACCGCTTCAAAAACGATTCCCATTCCGCCGCGCCCGATCTCGCGCAGTATTTTGTAATCGCCGATTTCTTTGCCGAGAAAATCTTCCGCCTTTTCGTCTTGCCAGAGATTTGAAAGATTGGCGACCAGTTCGACGAAATTATTCTCCTTTTCCGCTGAAAGAAGTTTGCGGACTTCCGTTAAAATTTCCGTCTCCGCGCCATTTTGATTTTTGAAAAAGGCTTCGCATTCAGCCGAATCAAGCTCGACTGCTTCATTGAAAATCGCCTTTATTTTTTGCCATTTTTCAGAATTCATAAAATCAACGGAAGAAACTCAATCTGCTTGGAATCTGTGCGAGTCCGTTCTAAAAAACACGCGTTCCGCAGATTGAGTTTCCGTCCTAATCAATATCGCAGAAACTTTTAGAAAATCAGGTCAGTTTTGTCGTCAGCCACGCCCGCGCCATGCGCCATTCGCGTTTGACGGTCGAATCCGAAACGCCGAGAACTTCCGCCGTTTCTTCGTTTGTTAAGCCGCCGAAAAATTTCAGCTCGACGATTTTTGCCTGAGTTTCATCAAATTCCGCCAATTCTTTCAAAGCGTTGTCGAGAAAAATCAAATCAACTTCCGATTCCGCCGCCAAACTGTCAATGTCATCGAGCGAGATCAGAGTTTTGCCGTCGCCGCGCTTTTTGGCGTTGTGGCTTTCGGCGTAATTAACCAGAATCCGCCGCATCATTTCCGAGGCAATTGCAAAAAAATGGGCGCGGTTTTGCCAGTCAACCGAATGCTGGTCAATCAATCGCAAGTAAGCCTCGTGGACGAGCGCGGTCGCTTGAAGCGTGTGATTCGAGCGTTCGGAAGCGAGCTTGTAAGCGGCAATTCGCTTAAGTTCGTCATAAACGAGCGGCAAAAATTCGTCCAGACTTTCACGTTTTCCGTTTCGCGCATCTTTGAGCAGTTGCGTGAAGTTTTCGGTTGAGTTTTGTTCCATTCAAATTATTTGGGAAACAAGCTATTTTCGCTTAAATCAATGATTTAGACAAGCCGATACAAAAAAATAACCTTGTTTTCGGCTAACTTCTGCGAATTGAATTCAGGAGAAATTTTCACGAAAGTCTTGAGGAGAAAAAATGAAAAAGATTGGCTGATGGGCAAAAATTTCGGCAGTTATCTGTTTTTCGCGTCCGTCTGAATTTTCGGAATAATCGTGATTGTTACCAACATCATCAATTTTTTGGTCAATTAATCGGCGCGGTAAATTATGAATTCAAAAAGCGCAAAGCCGCGTTATTGTCGCACAGACCGTTTTTGTGCGCGAGCTTGAAGTAAAGTTCCAAACCTTTCTGCATCGAATCGTCAATCGAATACGAGATGTTTTCCGCGAGGTACTTTTTGAAATCTTCGCGCGGCAGAGTTATTTCGGTTTCGTAGTTGCGGATAATTTCGTCGAGATGCGCCAAGCCTTCATCGCGGGCGGCGGCAAAATCAATGGTTTTGGCAACATCTGCTTTATCTTTATTTGCCATCCACATCGCAAAAACGAAGCCGAAGCCGGTGAAACTTTTCCAAACTTCGGCGAGGTCGAAAACTGTGAATGTTAATCCGTCCGCTACCGCAGGCGGCTCTGACAATTGCAACGCGGGATCGCCGATCAGCAAAGCGCAATCGGAATCGGAAAGCATTTCGCTCAAATTCGGTTTCGCGGTTTTATAAATTGGTTCAAAGCCTAAAAATTCGCGGAAAATGATTTTTGTTAAGGCGACCGACGTTTTTGAAGAAATGTCGAGCGCGACCGTTTTGACATCTCTCAAATCTGCGCCTTTGGTCACCAGACAAACGCTTCGGACGCGTTCGCGTGCGCCGACGCAAACCTGCGGAACCAGCAAAACATCGGGTATTCTTTGATATTCGATGACGGGAACGAGCGCGGCATCAATCCGGTTTTGTGATAAAAGTTCGGCGGAACGTGCCGGAGCATTGTCGAGAATCAATTCGAATTTGCCGCGATTTGTGCCGTAGAGAAACGACCAGATCAGCGGCGCGGTGTTTGAATAGCTCGAAGCGGAAATTCGCGGAGTCGCCATTTATCTGGTCAAAACGTCTTCGTATTCTTCCGACGATTCGAGAACTTTTTTGGCAAACGAGCAAACCGGTTTGATTAAAAGATTTTTGCCGCGCGCAAATTTTACCGCCGCTTCGATCAAGCCTTTCCCGACACCTTTGCCCTTGAGCGATTTGGAAACCGCCGTATGATCAATCACTATTTTACGCATACCTTCGCGGTGATAGGTCATTTCCGCAATCCATTCGCCGTCTTCTTCGATGAAAAACGCGCCCTGTTTTCCGTGTTCTTGTCTTTTGATTATCATTCTGCTTTTAGCCTACAAAGAAACTTTCGTAAAACGCAAATCTTGTTTGAAAAATCATTTTAGATTATCCTCTAAAATTATGAAATACAAAAATTTGATTGGGTTTCTAATCGCTGAAATTTTGTTTGCAGCGTCAATTTTCGCACAGCAAACGGTTGTTATCAACGACCCGACTGTCAAATCTGACGCAACTCCGACTCAGACGGTCAATGACGCTTTAATAAAACGTGAAGTTTTACCGAAAGCGCGAAAATACTGGGCGAAAAACGATGCTTGCGACGAAGATTTTCAAATAACGGGCGAAGCCTCGGGCGCATTTTCAAAACCGAAATCCGATCAGAAACTTGTTTTTTACCAATTTTGTCAAACGGGCAACGGTTTCGGCAACAACGGTCTGGTTTTAATCGAAGGCGGCAAAATTATCGGCAGTTACGTTTCCGAAAGCGGTTGGGCAACGGATTTGAAAGTTTTGCCCGACATCAATCAAAATGGTCTGAACGAATTTTTGCTTTATTATTCGGGCGGAATGCATCAGGGAATCGGCGGCACGGGCGTTGATTTGATGGAATTTTCCGCCGCGTCGAACGTGAAAGGTTTGGGCTGGTTTCAATCGGACAGTTACGGCGAAGAAACGGGCGATTGGTCGTATAAAGTTTCGGTCAAAACCGGCAAAACGCCGGTTTTTTACCGCGAAAAATATATTTCAAAAAATGATAAACTGCAAAAATCAGGCAAACCAGCACCGTTCAAACTCGGTAAAACTTACAGCAGTTATACGGCTTTAAAATAATATGAAAATTTACGACATAACCTTTCCGATCAGCGAAAATGTGCCTGTTTACGAAGGCGACCCGAATGTCAAAATCGAGGTCGCGTCGTCGTTTGCGAAAGGCGATCACGCGAATGTCACGCAACTTTGCTGCGGAGCGCACACCGCGACGCACGTTGACGCGCCGAATCATTTTATTGACGGAACGCGGAAAGTTCACGAACTAGAACTCGAAAAATTGATCGGAAATTGCCGTGTTGTCTGCATTGACGATTCGGTGACAGCGATTGAACCCGTGCATCTCGGAAATCTCGAAAGCGTTGAGAGAATTTTGTTCAAAACTAAAAATTCCGCTTTCTGGAACGAACCCGAAAAAGGCTTTCGCAAAGATTTTACATATATTTCGCCCGAAGCGGCACGGGTTTTGGCGGATTCGGAGATAAAACTTGTCGGAATTGATTATTTATCGGTCGAGAAATTCGGCTCCGAAGATTTTGCGACGCACATCACGCTTTTAGAAAAGGAAATCGTCATCATCGAAGGACTCGATTTGCGCGAAGTTTCGGAAGGCGATTACGAATTGATTTGTCTGCCGCTGAAAATCATCAGCGAAACCGGCGACGGCGCACCGGCGCGGACAATTTTGAGGGCAGAGGGCTGAGGAATGAGGGATGAATAAAACGGATTTTATCGAAAAGCGGCGTGAAATGTCGGAAAACTCGGTTGATGAATTGATTGATTTGCTTTCGAGCGATGATTTGCAAACGCGGTTTATAGCCGAAATGTGTTTGCGCGATGCAACCTCGACGTGATTAAACTTTCAACCTGCGAGTTCGCAAGGCGAAAGAGAAAAAGCTATCGGAGAATGGCGCGAATGGCTCAGCGCGCGCGAAGGGAAATTTAAGAAAAGGTTAAAAAGGTAAAAAGTGGAAAAGCGGAAAAGTGAAAAAGTTAATGAACGTCAAACAAAAACTTTTTCACTCTTTCACATTTTCACTTTTCCACTTTCAAAAATATGAATGTTGATGACAAAACCTACCGCGAAAAGGTTTATAAAATCGTCCGCGAAATTCCGTCGGCGCGGGTGATGACTTACGGGCAAATCGCCGATATTTTGGGCGAAGGCTACACGGCGCGAACGGTCGGCTATGTGATGCACGCGGCGGAAACCGAAAATGTTCCGTGGCAGCGAGTCATCAATTCGCAAGGCGGTTGTTCGACGGGAAAAATTCTTCTGCCATACAATGTTCAGCAAAAAATTCTCGAAGACGAAGGCGTGATTTTCAACGACAAGGGCAAATGCGACTTGGAAAAATATCGCTGGTTTCCCGAAGGTTTTGAACCTGAAGACGATGAACAGCCGAGCTTGTTCGGGTAAAATTTTCGTCGGTAAAATGCGGCTTCACGGATGTTTTTATAGGAGTAGTTATGTCAAAAATATTTTTAATCTTACTCATTTCGATTTTTTCAATTTCGGTTCAGGCACAGCAGAAATTTGTCGCCAATCTTTCGGGCGTGCAGGTTGTTCCGCCGAGCAGTTCGCCGGGCAAAGCGGTGTGTATTCTCACACTTGACCAACCCGAAACACTACTTTCGGCAAATTGTAAATATGAAAATTTATCCGCTCCCGCAAGAGCGGTGGGAATCAATTTCGGTGCGCCCGTTGGCAGCATCGGTTCATCGGGTGTTGCGACAATATTAAACAACGGCGGACAAAGCGGCACTTTTTCCTTTGCCGTTAGTCTGGACACTCAGAGGCTTGCGTTTTTACGAGCTAATCGAACCTATTTTTTCATAAACAATCAGAATGCTGCGGAGATTCGCGGACAGATTCATCTGGCGAACAGCGCATACAACGATTTTGACGGCGATGGTCGGACGGATTTGACCGTCTACCGCAACTCGAACAATACATTTTATTCGCTCGCCAGTTTGAACGGCTATTTTACCGAAAAACAAATCGGACAACCCGGCGATTCGGTTTCGCTGACGGTTGATTTTGACGGCGACGGAAAATCGGACTTTTCGACGGCGCGTTACAATGCGGAAGTTTTATGGCGGATTTTCAAAAGTTCAACAGCGACTTTGGAAGAAATCCGTTGGGGAAGTTCTTCGCTCGGAGATTTTTTCGCGGCGGCAGATTATGACGGCGACGGTGCGTTTGACATTGCCGTTTTTCGCGCCGGAACTTGGTATATTATCGAAAGTTCGACGGGAAATGTGCGCTATGAATATTTCGGGCAATCGGGCGATGTTCCCGCGCCGAACGATTTTGATAAAGACGGCAAAGCCGATTTAGCCGTCGCCCGAAGCGAAAGCGGACAGCGCGTCTGGTATGTTCGCCGCTCATCGGACAACACGTTTTACTCAATTCAATGGGGTTTGTCGTCGGACGCATTTTTTACGGGCAGAGCCGATTGGGACGGCGACGGCGCGGCGGATATTTCCGTGATTCGCAACGAAAGCGGACAGCGCGTTTTCTATATCTTGCGCTCGTCCGATTCGCAGTTGCAGGTAATTCGTTGGGGATTGAGTTCGGATGTCGTCAAACTCGGTGATTATGACGGCGACGGGCGCACGGACGCGGCGGTGACACGCGCTATAAACGGTCAACGCGTTTTCTTCATTCTGCAAAGCTCAAACGGTGAACCGCGCTACGAAACTTTCGGTTTGCAGGGCGATTTTTAACGGGGAAATGTTGTATTATTCGTTTTGAGGTCAAAGAAAATGCAAACAATCAGCATTAGTGAATTACAGCAAAACCTAGCTTTGTATCTTAAAAAAGTAAAGGACGGCGACGAAATTATTGTCGAAGAAACCGGCGAAGCCATCGCCCGCATCTCGCCGTTTGACACGGAAGACGAAGACGCACGTTTGGTCGCCGAAGGCTTAATGCGGCTGCCGAGAAAAGAACTGCCGAAAGATTTTTGGGACGAAGACGCGCCCGAAATTTCATTAGAAGAAATTGTCAAAGCAATCCGAAGCGAACGCGATGAAGACTAACTTTGCCTTTGCGGATTTCAGCTAACTTACAACTTTGTGATAAGATTCACCATTTAGTTCACAAGCCATGTCAAACGCCAAATTCATCCAAAAACTTGGCTTTACGCCGAAAGAAAATACGGTCGGTATCTTTCAAAAAAAGTGTCCTGACGGTTATTGCATTGAAGTTGATTTTGAGAATAAAAAAATCAATTACGGCGATTCGATTAAATCCGAAAGCAAAACCACACAAAATTTCTCGCAAACTGAAAATTGGGTTATTTTGGAGTGCGTAAGTCGTTTAATAGACAAAGGTTATAAGCCTCAAAATATAATTCTGGAAAAAGTTTGGAATACCGGACACGGCACGAGTGGAAGGCTCGATATTTTGGTTACACACGATGACGGCACGGCGTATTTGATGATTGAATGTAAAACTTACGGCGCGGAATTTGACAAAGAATTTAATAAACTCAAAAAAGACGGCGGACAACTTTTTACTTACTTCCAGCAAGACAAGAACGCCGATATTTTAATGCTTTATGCTTCGGAATTGCGCGGCAACGAAATTGCTTATCGCAGCGAAATCATCAAAATCGAAGAAGATTACCGACAGACGGGAAATGTCAAAGATTTTTACGACCGATGGAATAAGTTGCCAAAAAATAACGGCGTTTTCGATGAATGGGTCAGCCCGTATGATTTTCAAAGCAAAGCCCTGACTCCGAAAAGTTTGAAGGACATCCAACAAGAAGACAGCAGTTTTATTTTCAATCAGTTTTTGGAAATTTTGCGGCATAATGTCGTTTCCGACAAACCGAACGCTTTTAATAAAATCTTTACGCTTTTTCTGTGTAAAATCTACGACGAAAAAGTAAATGAAGGAACTAACAACGAACTCGCTTTTCAATGGCTTGAAGGAAAGGATGACCATATTTCGTTTCAAAAACGTCTGACCGACCTTTATAAAAAAGGGATGAAGGAGTTTTTGGAAAAAGAAGTAACGGATTTGTCCGACGACGATTTTGAAAGAAAATTTAAAGGCGTTGACGAAACAATCAAAAAGCAATTTCTCGACCAACTAACCGAAATTCGCCTCAAGAAAAATAACGAGTTTGCGATTAAAGAAGTTTTTGACGACGATTCGTTCGAGGAAAACGCAAAAGTTGTCAAAGAAGTTGTGGAACTTTTGCAAGGTTTCAAAATTCGCTACACCAAAAAGCAGCAATACCTGAGCGATTTTTTCGAGATGCTTTTGACGACCGGACTGAAACAGGAATCGGGACAATTTTTTACGCCCGTGCCGATTGCTCAATTTATTATCAAAAGCATTCCAGTTGATAAAATTGTCCGCGAAAAACTTTCTAAGGGTGAAACAAATAATTTGCTTCCGACCGTGATTGACTATGCGGCGGGCAGCGGACATTTTATCACGGAAAGTATGCACGAAATTCAACGGATTATTGACCGAACTGATCCGAGTGAATTTGTTGAGTCAACCAAAAGAAAAATAAACAACTGGAAAACAGACCATTTCGATTGGGCTTTTCAATACGTCTATGGCATCGAGAAAGATTATCGCCTTGTCAAAGTCGGTAAAGTCGGCTGTTATCTGCACGGCGACGGTTTGGCGAAAATCGTGCATAGCGACGGACTCGGAAATTTTGCGGAAACCGAAGAATACAAAGAACTCCTGCGAAAAACCGACAAAGATTTCCCGCAGGAAAACAAGCAATTCGACATCTGCATTTCCAATCCGCCGTATTCGGTTTCGGCTTTCCGCAACAACGCCCGTCGTTATTATACCGAAACGGATTTTGAGCTTTACGACAAACTGACCGACCAGAGCAGTGAGATCGAATGTTTGTTTATCGAGCGCACGAAACAACTGCTCAAAGACTGCGGCATTGCCGGAATCATTTTGCCGAGCAGTATTTTGAGCAACACGGGCATTTACACCAAAGCGCGTGAAATAATTTTGCAGTATTTCGACATTGTGGCGATTGCCGAACTCGGCAGTAATACGTTTATGGCGACGGGAACGAACACCGTTACGTTGTTCTTGCGCCGCCGGAATAATTACGATGCGGTTAACATCAGAAAATCAATTGAAAAAGCCGTCGCCGATGCTAAAGATGTAACGATTAACGGCATCGAAAAATCTTTCAGCGGCTACGTCGCGCACGTTTGGGAAACCGTCTCGTTTGCCGATTACGCGACTCTGCTGAAAAATCAGCCGAACGAAGCGATTGAAAATCACGAGATTTATCAGGAATATCAAAAGAAAATCAAAGCCGACACGGACGCGGAAAAATGGCGCAAGATAATCGAAATCGAAACCGAAAAGCTGTTTTATTTCATTCTCGCCGCCAAACAAAAAATCGTGCTGGTCAAAAGCGGCGAAAAGCAGGAAGAAAAACAATTCTTAGGCTACGAATTCAGCAACCGGCGCGGCAGCGAAGGCATTCACCCGATTCAACGCGGCAAAGCGATTGACGAATGCACGATGCTTTTTGACGCGGACATTTTTGACAATCCCGAAAAAGCCTCGACTTACATTTATCACGCTTTCAACGGCGATTTTGAAACGCCGATCAATGAAAAACTGTCGAAACATATTTCACGCCAAAATTTGGTTGATATGTTCACCTTTGACCGCGTGGATTTTGAGAAAAATATCTCGCTTGCTGTAAAAAAAAAAATTAGATTTGAGGATATTTGGAAAACTAATGAATTAGAATATTTAGGAAATATCTCCAAAATAAAAAAAGGCACATCAATTACTAAAGAAAAGACTTTAAACGGCAACATTCCTGTAATTGCTGGAGGCAAGGATTCTGCATATTTTCACAATGAGTCAAATCGAGATGGAAATATCATAACTATTAGTGCTTCGGGAGCTAATGCAGGTTTTGCTAATTACTTTGAAACGCCTATTTTTGCCTCAGATTGCAATACAATAGAAGCTATTGACGAAAAGCAAATTTCTACAAAACTAATCTTTTCGTTTTTAAAGTTTTTACAACCTCAACTTTATCAACTTCAAAGGGGTCAAGCACAACCGCATGTTTACGCAGAAGATTTAGCCAAAATTAAAATTCCACTTCCGCCAAAAGACATTCAAGAAAAAATTGTGGCTGAAATTGAAGTTTTAGAAGCTAAAGAAGCAGAGGCGAAAGCTGAACTGGAAAAGGCAAACGATGAAAGAATTAAAGTTGTAGATGCTGTGAATAGTCCTTTAGTTCGGCTAGAAGAAATTACAACAAAAATTGGTAGCGGAGCAACTCCATTAGGCGGAAAAGGTGTTTATCAGAGTAGTGGAATAAGTTTTATAAGAAGTCAAAACATTTACGATAATGCTTTTGTTGAAAAAGGACTCGCTTTTATCAATGAAGAGCAAGCCCAAAAATTAAACATCGTAACAGTTGAAGAAAATGATTTATTGTTCAATATCACAGGAGCTTCTGTGTGCAGATGTTGTGTGGTAGATAAAAAGTATTTACCTGCAAGAGTTAATCAGCATGTTGCAATTATCAGAATGAATGCGAAAGCCTTACCTAAATACGTTCAGCAAATTTTGGTAAGTCAAAAATATAAAACTGAATTGATGATCCTTGCAGACAATAGTTCTACAAGAGAAGCAATTACGAAATCACAATTGGAAGATTTTAAAGTCCCGCTACCGCCGTTTGCCGAACAGCAAAAAATCGTTTCGCAAATCACGGAAATCGAAAGCGAAATCGCCGCGCTGGAATATGAAATTGCCGCGATGCCGGAGCGGAAAGAAGCGGTTTTGAAAAAGCATTTGTAGGTTTCTCGCAGTAGATTTATGTATTCATCAATCCATTTCAACGCCAAACCGCGTGCTGTGACCAACGCTTCCAAGCCGGAAGTTTTAGAGCGATTAAAAAATATCGTCGGCGCGGAGAATGTTTTAGTCGAGCCGGAAAAAGTCGAGCCTTACGGCGCGGATGCCGTCAAGGAAAAATTTCCGCCCGAAGCCGTCGTTTTTCCCGAAAGCACGGCGCAAATGGTGGAAATTCTTAAACTCGCCAACGAGTATGTTTTTCCCGTGACGGCGCGCGGCGGCGGTGTCGGCTACACGGGCGGCGCGGTTCCGGTTGACGGCGGTATCGTCATCGGCACGGACAGAATGAAAAAGATTGTCGAGATCAACGCCGACGATTTATATGTGATTTGTCAGCCCGGACTCACGACTTTCGAGCTTCAGCAAGCGGTCGAAAAATACGGCTTGCTTTTTCCGCCCGACCCGGCAAGCTACAAAGATTCATACATCGGCGGCAACATCGCCGAAAACGCGGGCGGAATGCGGACACCGAAATACGGTGTCACGAAACATTCGGTTTTAGGCTTGGAAGTCGTCACCGCGACGGGCGAAATTATCCGCACGGGCGGTCGAACGGTCAAAAATGTCGTCGGTTTCGATTTAACGGGATTGATGTGCGGTTCGGAAGGACTTTTGGGAATTATTACCGAAGCAACTCTCAAACTTTTGCCGATGCCCGAAGCGACTTCGACCGTTCGCGCCTCGTTCAAAACGATGGAAGAAGCCTGCAAAGTTCTCACCAAATTCACGCCCGAAGGCTTATTGCCGATGGCGATGGAAGTCGTTGACAAACATTGCATCAAAGCGATCGAAGAAAACTTTGCGTTCGGACTTTCGCCCGATGCCGGAGCAATTTTAATCGTCGCCGTTGACGGTTTCAAGGAAGAAGTCGAGCGCAATGCGCAAACCATTGAACGCATTTTGAAAGAAAACGGCGGTTTCGACATTCTGCGCTCGCGCAACAAGGAAGAAGAAGACAAACTCTGGGACGTGCGCCGCGCAATCAGCCCGAGTTTGATGAAATACGGCACATTAAAAATCAACGAAGATGTCGTCGTCCCGCGTTCAAAGGTTCCCGAATTGATTAAACAGGTCGAAGAAATCGGTCGCCGACATAACACGTTCGTCGCCAACTTCGGACACGCGGGCGACGGCAATATTCACGTTAATTTCCTCTGTAACCGCGACGATTTGGAATCAATCGCCCGCGCTCGTGAATGCGTCAAAGAAACCTTCGCGCTTTCGGTCGCGCTCGGCGGTTCAATCTCGGGCGAACACGGCATCGGTTACGTCAAAGCCGCCTATCTAAATATGGCGATTGACGCGCCGACTCTGGAAATCATGAAAAACATCAAAAAAGTCTTTGACCCGAACGGAATTTTGAATCCGGGCAAAATGTTTGTGTAAATGTGTTTTTATGCGATAATGAAAAAAAATATGACGCATAAAATATCGGAAAGAATTACGGTTAATCCAAAACAATGCGGCGGTCGTCCGTGTATTCGCGGAATGCGGATTCGCGTCACGGATGTATTGGATTTGTTTGCGGCAGGACTTACTTCCGAAGAAATTTTGGAAGAAATGCCTGATCTTGAACCCGAAGATTTGCAGGCAAGTTTGCAATACGCTTCGTATAAATTGAACCACGCCGTTTTGATTGCCGCATGATGACTTAGCACACTACCAAAGTTATCTGGCGGACTTGCAGAAACACTCAAACGATAATCTCAAAGTTATTTTGTCAAAAACTCTCCGGGACGCGATTGATTTGCTGAATAACGGCGAAGAAATTGTCGAAATCAGTTAAGCCAAAAATGTAATTTAGCCTTTATTTTAATCTATGAAAATATTTGCCGTTGTAATTTTGCTTATTTTTACTTTGTCGGGTTTTGCCCAAGAAAATAAAACGCCTAAAAAGAGCGTTACTTGGAAAATTAATAATCTCAAAAAGATCGGCGGAAACAGCGTCGAGGTTTTGGGCAATCCGCAGGTTATTAAAACCGACAAGGGCAAAGCCGTTTTGTTTGACGGCGTGGATGACGGGATTTTTATCAACCAAAATCCGCTCGCGGGTTTTCACGAATTTACCATCGAAGCCGTTTTTCGTCCCGATGCGGACGGCGCAAAAGAACAGCGTTGGCTACACATTGAAGACACCGAAAACACCGAGAGCCGCACATTGCTCGAAACGCGTCTGGTCGAGGACGTTTGGTTTCTCGACACATTCCTCAAATCGGGCGAAAACCGTTCCGCGCTCTACGCCGAGAATTTCAAACACGCGCTCGGGCAATGGTTTCACGTCGCACTGGTTTTCGACGGCACAGAAATGCGTCATTACGTGGGCGGCAAACTCGAACTCACGGGAAAAATATCTATCAAACCATTCGGCAAAGGCATCACCTCAATCGGTGTCCGTCAAAACAAAATCTACTGGTTCAAAGGCGCAATTAGAAAAGCACGGTTCACCCACCGCGCACTTTCTGTGAGTGAGTTTATGAAGTAAAATCGTCCGAAAATTTGATTCAAAAACTATATGAAAAAAATTGTTTTATTAGGATTTTTTGCGGGTCTGTTCATTTTGCAAGCGATGAATACGCCTGTCTTTGCGCAGACGAAAACGGTGTCGGGAAGCGTTGCGTTTTGGGGTTCTTTGCAGAAATTATGCGGCAAGGCGTTTGCGGGAACGGTTGCCGCCGCGCCTGTGGATGATGTGACGTTTAAGGATAAGGAACTCGTGATGCACGTTCGGGCTTGCGAGAAAAACCGCATCCGTATTCCGTTTTTTGTCGGCGCGGATAAATCGCGGACGTGGGTTTTGACGAAAAAGAAAGACCGCATTTTGCTCAAACACGATCATCGCCACGAGGACGGAACGCCCGATAAGGTCACGATGTATGGCGGTTGGACGACGAACGGCGGTTCGATCAGCAGACAGATGTTTCCCGCTGACGAGGAAACCGTCGAAATCCTTCCGGCTGCTGCTGCGAATGTCTGGTGGATAGAGATTGTTGACGGGCAATATTTTACATACAATCTGCGCCGCGTCGGAACGGACAGATATTTCAGCATCAAGTTTGATCTGACCAAAGAAATCTCAAAACCTTCCGCGCTGTGGGGCTGGAAAGATTAATTCAAGCTAAAGTTGTTTGAACAATAAATGTCACAATAAAATAAGAAATTTTTTTTTCGCCGGGAGCGCACGCATCCGTGCGTGCTACGTTGCGCTTCGCGGCGTAAGAGCGTTTGCACGCAATCAACTTAAATTGTTGTCGAGGCTTTTTGAACGCTTCGCGTCCAGCACGCTGGGTGGCGTGCGCTCCCGGCAATGCAATGACAATTTTTTTATACGGAATTTATTTTCAAAGACCATAAGTTTGAACTGTGAACATCTTTTCAATACATCGGAAGTTTTGTGAGAAGCGTTTTTCCTTCGATTTTGTTCAACGGCATTGATTCAAAAGAGTTTTTGCTTTTACAGAAAATTGTTTGTTTTCGAGAAACTGTTCCTTTTCCGGTCTTTCAAAGCCGTCGTAGCTCGTAATTTCGTAGCTGAGAGAATCTTTTGAAAGTAGATAAGTTTCGCTTCCATATGCCCAAAATGCGCCGACTGAATCTTTTGTGAAATTTTGAACGGAAATTGACGGAAAACGACTCCGATCACGTTGTTCGGCATCAAAATTCCGGCGATTAAATCTTGGAATTTCGGTTTTGCTTGCGTTTTGGTCAACTAAATAAAATTTTTGGTCTAAATATCCGCGATTCTCTTTGAATTTTGTAATCAACACACCGCTCTCGGGCAATTTATAAATTCGTCTGCCGTTTTCATAGACTGTTTCTTGTCCGCAAGTCTCATTGTAAAAAACGGCAATTTGACCGCGATAGTTTTGCGGAATTAAAAATGTTTCGGGTTCGGCTTTGCTTAACTGGAAAAAAAGATAAAATGTCGCCAAAACTATCGGAATCGGAAGTATTGTCCAAAGTATTTTAAATTTAATACTCGTTTTTGCAAGCCAAACAAAAATTATGCCAAGCAATATTCCCAAAAGCGGAGTGCCGAGAAGGTATAAAACTCCAATATTCAAAATTCCCGTGATGATTGAAAAAATGACGATAAGAAAGACACCGATTTTGAGTTTCCAACTTAATTTTTGAATGGCGTTTTCCATCATATTTAACCTCATTTAAGTTGAAAAGCAATCCTCAATCCAAAGATGAAACGCTGATTATTATAGTGAATAAAGCATAAAAACATAAAAACTGTTGGCAAAATGCAAATGGTTTTGCATTTTAACGGACTAACCATTAAAGAGAATCAGCATAAACCAAGAACTTCGTGCAAGACGTTTTTCCGTCAAGCGCGTTGATGAGAAAATTGTTACCCGCGCCGTTGACGATCCATGTTTCGATGTTTTCCTTTTGGCAGATGATTGCGGCTTCGAGTTTTGAGTTCATTCCGCCTGTGCCTAACCCTGAATCTCGTTCTTCGACCAGATTGCGTGCTTCGGCGATGTTTTTTATTTCGGCGATGTGTTTTGCGTCCGTGTGAAGATGCGGATTTTTGTCGAAAACTCCGTCAATGTCGCTGGCGAGAACGAGTAAATCGGCACGGATTAGCGCGGCGACGAGCGCGGAAAGTTTGTCGTTGTCGCCCAAAATGATTTCTTCGACCGCCGTCGTGTCGTTTTCGTTGATGATTGGAATATAGGAATATTTGATAAGCTCGTTGATCGTGTTGAGCGTGTTTTGGCGCGAGGTTTCATTCTCAAAGTCGCGGTAGGTCATCAAACATTGCGCCGTGCGAATGCCGAAATCGCTGAAAATTTCGTTGTAAATCCGCATCAGAAGCGGCTGACCGATTGCCGCCATCGCTTGTTTCGATTCGACGAGTCTGCCCGCGTCCTTGATGTTGATATATTGTTTGGCGGTCGCAATCGCGCCCGACGAAACAAGCACGATGTCGTATTCTTCCTGCAAAGCGAGTATCTGCCGACCGATGTCTTCGACCTTGCCGCGTGAGATTAATTTAGTGCCGTTCGTTAAAGTTGACGTGCCGATTTTTAAGACGAGTTTTTTCTTCATTAAAATTTTTTTTAACGCAAAGGCGCAAAGTAGCGAAGACGCAAAGTTTTTCAAATCAACATAGAATGCTTATAAAATTGCCTTAATTTACCTCTGCGCCTTTGCCTCTTTGCGCCTTTGCGTTAAATTTCATTTCCTCACTTGCCCGTCGCCGTAAACAAACCATTTGTTTGTCAAAAGATGTTCCGCGCCGAGCGGTCCGCGAAAATGTAATTTTTGCGTCGAAATGGCGATTTCCGCGCCTAAACCGAATTCGCCGCCGTCGGTGAATCTCACGGAAGCGTTATGATAAACCGCCGCGCAGTCAACTTCCTCCATAAATCGTGCGGCGCGTTCCGTATCTTTCGTAATAATCACCGCCGAATGTCCGCCCGAATATTTGTTGATTTTTTCGATGGCTTCGTCAATATTATTTACAACCGCGACGACCATTTTTGCCGCTAAAAATTCTTCAAACCACGTTTCTTCGTCGCCAAATAATTGAGCTGAAGGATTGACGTAATGCACCGAAGAATCGCCGAGAACTTCGATGCTTGCGTTGTGCAATGCTTCAACAATTCGATTGATTTTCCCCTCTAAATCAGGCAATTTTTCGTCAATCAAAACCTTGTCGAGCGCGTTGCAGACGCTCAAGCGCGATTTGCCGTTGATGATAATTTCGAGTGCCATCTCGAAATCGGCTTCCGCGTCCACGTAAGCAAAATTATTGCCGCGTCCGCTGACGATGACGGGAACTTTCGAGTTTTTCAAAACATATTCAATCAGCGTTTCGCCGCCGCGCGGAATCACGACATCGAATTTTTCCGCATCGCCTTGGATTAATCTCTGCGTTTCTTCGCGTGAAATGTCGAGATATTTGACGATGGTTTGATCCGCGCCATTTTCCGCGAGGGCTTTTTGCCAAAATTGCGCCAGACAAAGGTTCGTGTTCCGCGCTTCCTTGCCGCCTTTGAGTAAGATTTTATTGTCCGCTTTCAATGCGATAATCGCGGCTTCGATTGAAACGTCGGGACGCGCTTCGTAAATAATCAAAATCGTGCCGAACGGAACCGTGCGGTTCTCGATTTTTAATCCGTCTTGGCGTGTGTGTGATGAAATAACCTTGCCGACAGGTTCGTTTGCTTTGATGACACTTTGAACGGACGCGATCATCTTTTCGACTTTCGATTCGTCAACTTTCAAACGGTCGTAAATTACTGCATCATCTTTCGGACAGGTTTCGAGGTCGAGCTTGTTGGCTTCGATAATGTTTTGCTTATTTTCACCGAGCAATCTCGCCAGAGATTCTAAAATTTTATGCTTCAATTCCGTGTTCATTGTCTTATGCAAATGTATTATCTTAGCAAATCGCCGATTTTCGACAAATGTTCCGTATCACAAGCGTTTTGAATTTCGGCAAAATTTGTTTAGATTACGTTTATGAAAATTATCTTTTCGTTGTTTATCGCTTTGTTTTTATTTATTTTCGCAAACGGTAATTGTTTCGCACAACACCGCAATCTGACGATTGTTTTGTTGAGACACGCCGAGAAAGATGTTTCGCCCAACGCCGATAAAGTTAATCCCGAACTTTCGGCAGACGGCAAATTGCGGGCGCAAAAATTGGTCAAAGTCATCAAAAAATATAAACCCGAAGCGATTTATTCGTCGGATTTTATCCGCACACGAACGACCGCCCAACCGCTTGCGGAAAAAAGAAAACTGAGCATTCAAATTTATAATCACCGCAACTTAAAAGAACTTGCCGACTTGATTATGAGCGGAAAAATTAAACGGCTCGTCATCGTCGGACACAATACGACCACGCCCGCGCTCGTCAATATGCTCATCGGACAGGAAAAATACAAGGCACTTGCGGAAAGTGAATACGACAAAATATTCGTCGTCAAAATCAAAAAGAAAAAAACCAAGCCCAACAAAATCAAGGAAAAAGTCATCACATATTAAAAGTTTTGCGGGTTTCTCAAAATTGTTTATATGAAATTTATTGTTCCGCTTTTAACGGGCGTGTTTTTATTTGCTTTGACGGGTGATGTTTTCGCGCAGAAAAAAACAATCACCGTCGTTATTTTTCGCCACGCCGACAAGGAATTGGCAGTCGAAGGCGACGATTCCGAACCCGATATTTCAATCGAAGGACAAAAACGCGCCGTTCGATTGGTAAAAATTCTCGAAAAATACAAACCGACGCGCCTTTTTTCGACCAATTACCCGCGCACGATTCAAACCGTTACGCCGCTTTCAAGGATAAAAAATCTGCCGACGGAATTTTACGAACCCGGCAATTTGAACGAGCTTGTCGAAAAGATTTTATTATCCGAAAATCAGCGTAAAATTGCGGTAGTCGGACATAATTCGACCACCTTTCAACTCGTCAATCTGCTTCTCAAAGACAGCAAATACAAGATGCCCGAAGATTCCGATTACGGCAAAATCTGGATTATCCGCATCAAAAACGGCAAGGTTATAGATAAAGTTATTTCTTATTGATTAAAAGTTAATTAAAAGAATTTGCCCACGAATAAGACGAATAACACGAATTATTTTTTGATTATTTCATTCGTGTTATTCGTCTTATTCGTGGGCAAAACTCTTAGGCGATTGCTTTGCGCGGTGCGATGCTTGAGAAATAAACGGCAATCAGCGCGGCGATAATCATAATTGCCGCCGCCGTCCAGAATGTGCGCTGAATCGTAAAACTATCAACGCGATTTAAGGAATTATTGAGCAAAACGCCGCCGACCGCCGGACCGATAGCGCGGGCGAGACTTGCGCCCGATTGCATTACGCCGAGCGATTTGCCTTGTTCGGCTTCGTTCGAGATTTTTGAAACAAGACTCGTAATCGCGGGCGATGCCATCGAGTTTCCGATTGCCAGAAAACCCGTCACAATCAGCAATGCGACCAATCCGCCGGCTTCGGGGCTGACATACGGAATCGCAAAAAGGCTTGCCGCCATCATCAAACAGCCGATAATCATCAAAGGATTTTCGCCGAACCGCCACGCCAGTTTGGCAAAAAGTCCGCCTTGAAAAATGACCGCCAAAATTCCGATAAATGCGAAGATATAACCGTTTTGTTCAGCCGTGTAGCCAAACCGCTCGATTGTATAAAGCACAAAGGCGTAGGTCATAATCGAAAACGACGTGACGAGAAAAAAATACACGGCGTTGAGCGTTCCGAATTGTGCGTCTTTGAGCGATTCAAAGAGTTCGACAAGCCGGTTCTTGCGCTCATTCGATGTTTGATACGCATCTTTTTTAACCGATTCGGGCAAGATAAAATAGAGCAATCCTGCATTAACAAAAGACAGAACGGCGGCGAAAAGAAACGGAATGTTGATTCCGTAACGGCTCAAAATTCCGCCGATGGCGGGACCGAAAATGAATCCTAACCCGAATGCCGCGCCGAAAAGTCCCATTCCTTTGGCGCGGTTTTCTTTGGTCGTGACATCAGCGATGTAGGCTTGTGCCGCCGAAAGATTTCCGCCCGTGATTCCGGCAAGAATTCTGCCGACAAAAACCATCCAGAGCGCAAACGCAAAACCGATAAAAAGATAACCGATTCCCGAACCGATAATCGAGAAAAACAAAATCGGTCGCCGCCCCACTTTGTCCGAAAGACTTCCCAAAATCGGCGAGAAAATAAACTGCATTAAACTGTAGGACGCAAATAAAATTCCGATTTCAAAAGGCGTTGCATTAAACGGCGCGGTTTCGGCATAATAAGGCAGCAGCGGAATGACGATACCGAAGCCGACAAGGTCAATAAAAACCGTGATGAAAATGATGATTAGAGGTTTGGTGAAAAACTTTTCGTTATTCGTCGTGATTGGTGTTTGCATTTTTCTCAAAACGGACGCGGCGGTAAATTTCGGTGATCGGCAAAGTTAAGCCGACCGATTGAAATTCGACTTCATCGTCGGAAGCGTCGAAATAATAAGTTATCCAGGTTCCGTTCGGTTGGCGGCGGTGAAGCTCGATGTTTATTTTATGTTGGTCAATCACGACATATTCTTGGACGCTCGGCATTTGCTGATAAAAAAGAAGTTTTTCGCGGCGGTCAATATGTGCCGTCGAAGGCGAAGTTACTTCGATAATTAAAATCGGCGCGTTGCGAAAATAAGGGTTTTCGGGATTTTCTTCGCACGAAACCAAAACATCGGGATAATAATAGACGTTTCGCGTGACCTGAACTTTTGTTTCGCCCGCAAACGGTTCGCACGGCGAATCCCGCAAATGAATTGATAAAGCGACGAAAGTATTTCCGGCGATTCGTGAATGATTATCACTCGTTCCCGCCATCGCATAAACTTCGCCTTCGACGAATTCGTGTTTGACGGGACTGATTTTTTCGCCTTCGAGATAATCTTCGACGCTGATTTTCGTTTTTAATTTCGGCAAACCCATATCGCAATTTTAGCAAATAATCGTTTCATTGTAATATTAACGATGGTCAAAACAACTATCTTGGGGGAATTTGCAAAAGAGATGCAAAAAGCTACAAATATAAAAGTATTTTTAATTCTAATAACTGCACTCGTATTTTCTATGTATCAGGAAACACCGGCTCAGCGCAAAAAAACGAAAACGCCAAAAACGACGACGGTTGAGGTCAAATCCGTTCCGCCGGAAATCAGTTACACAATCGGGATGTCAAAGCCTTGGACGCATCTGTTGGAAGTCGAAATGCGTCTGAATTGGGCGCAGATGCCCGCGCAAGCAGAAATTGTGATGCCTGTTTGGACACCGGGAAGTTATCTCGTCCGCGAATATGCGCGGCACGTCGAAAGTTTTGCGGCGAACGATGCGAGCGGAAATGCTCTAACGTGGCGCAAAACGAATAAAAATACATGGCAGATTGACGCGAAAGGCGCGAAAGAAATTGTCGTTAAATATAATGTTTATGCGAACGAATTGACCGTCCGCACGAATGAATTAAACGACGACCACGCATTTTTCACGCCCGCCGCGCTTTTGATGTTTCCGAAAGACCAGTTGAAAACGGGTTCGACCGTCAAAGTCGTGCCTTACAAAAATTGGAAGATTGCGACAGGTTTGCCGAAAGTCGAAGGAAGCGAGAATGTTTTCCGCGCCGAAAACTTTGACGTGCTTTATGATTCGCCGTTTGAAGTCGGCAATTTCAAGGAAGTTTCGTTCACCGTGCAGGGCAAACCGCACCGTTTTGTCGTCGAGGGCGAAGGCAATTACGATTTAGACCGAATTGTCCGCGATACGACGAAAATCATCGAAGAATCGTATAAGATTTTCGGTGAATTACCGTATAACGATTATCTTTTTATTCTTAACTTACGCGGCGGCGGCGGACTCGAACATTTGAATTCGACCGCTCTGCAATGGAATCGTTTCGGTTTTACGGGAACGCGCCATAATGATTTTATGGCACTCGTCGCGCACGAATTTTTTCACGTTTGGAATGTCAAACGCATTCGTCCCGACGCGCTCGGACCCTTTGATTATTCAAACGAAAACTACACGCGCCTGCTCTGGGTTGCCGAAGGCGGCACGGCTTATTACGAATCGGTTTTGCTGCAACGCGCCGGAATTATTTCCGCAAAAGACTTTCTCGACGGCAAAGCGGGGCAGATTCAATCATTGCAAGACCGTCCCGGACGCTTTGAAACTTCGCTCGAAGAAGCGAGTTTTGACGCTTGGATAAAATATTATCGGCAGGACGAAAACGCGCTCAATAACCAGATTTCGTATTACGACAAAGGCGAATTGGTCAACTTTTTGCTCGACGCGGAAATTCGCGTCGCATCGAAAGGCACGAAGTCTTTGGACGATGTGATGCGTTATTTGAATAACGAATTTTACAAAAAGAACAAAAACTACACGCCCGAAGATTATCAGAAAATCTCCGAGATGATGGCGGGCAAATCGCTCGAAGATTTTTTTGCAAAATATGTTCGCGGACGCAGCGAGATTGATTACAGCACGGTTTTGAGCGGTCTCGGTTTGCAGTTAAAGGATAACAAAGGACGCGAAACGACCTATCTCGGCGCAAATCTGCGACAGGACGGCGACCGTTTGACGATTACCGCAGTGCCGAAATCAACGCCGGCTTACGAGCAGGGTTTGAACACCAACGACCAGATTATTGCGGTTGACGGAATTCGTGCCAACCAGACGTTTTTGCAGAATTATATCGGCGAAAAGAAGGTCGGCGATAAAGTAAAACTGACGGTTTTTCGCTTCGACGAACTCCGCGAAGTTGAAATCACGCTCGGCGGTCGGGCGCGGACGGCTTACACAATCGCCGCGCTCGAAGCTCCGACCGACGAACAGAAATTGATTTACAAAAACTATCTCGGAGCGGATTTAAAGTAGAAAAGGTGGAAAAACGAATAGTGAAAAGTGAAAAGATAAAAGTGATTAATAGAAACTATTCACTATTCGCTTTTAACTTTTCACTATTAAAAGTATGCGAATTATCAAACAAATCATTGTTTTTACCTTACTGATCGCAACTATTGCGTGTCAGAAAAATATTTTTGAATCTTCGACCGTTGCGCCCGCGACCCTCAGAGATGTTCCGGCGTTGCGTTTGAATTTTCGTTATGAAGCGGATATTCCCGCGCCGTCCGATCCGACGAAAGTTGCGCCGACGGAGGAAAAAAACGCGGCGGTGCAAGCGGATTTTGACGCAACCCGTCCGCAGGAGATTCTCGTTAAAACGATTGTTTCGCCGAACAAACAGCGGATTCTGACCGTTTATCAACGGCTTGGCGACCCGGACGCGTCGTTTCGGCTCGATATGTATTCGGGCGACGCGAAGTTTTTGCGGCGCGTCACGCCCGAAACGATGACAGCGGATTTTCCCGGCATTATTGTCTGGTCGCCCGATTCGTCGAATGTCGCGTTTGTGGCGATTGCGCGTGAAGGCGGTTTAAACAGCCTGACACCCGTGCCGATTCCGCCCGCCGCAAACAGCAACACGAATACTTCGGCGAACAAAAACGCGAACACGGCAAACGTCAATGCGAATGCCAACGCGAATGCCAACACCGAAGCGACACCCGAACCGATTGCGCCGACTACTGCGCCGATTGGCGATGCCGCGCCGAATGTCATCACCTTTCGCACCGAACAGATTTACACCTGCAATTCGGAAGGGCTTGACCTGAAGCCGATCACGCAGAACGAAGGTTTGATTTATTATTATTTTGTCTGGTCGCCCGATAGTTCGATGCTCGTGTGTCTGGCGGCAACGTATCAGGAATGGCGATATTTGCAGATGCAGGCTGACAAAAACGGGGAAGTCTTTCTGCCTTTGGGAAGACCGCGCATCGTCGAGAAAAACGGGCGCGAACGGAGGCTTGATGATAATCTGACGGCGGCACAACCCGTTTGGTCGCCCGATTCGGCAAAGGTCGCGGTCGGTTACGGCTACGACAAGCAGAATCCGCAAATCCGCATTTACGATGCGATTGGCAACCAGCCGACGCAAGCCGCGATTCCGCTTCGCAATCAGCTTTTGATTTCGTCGCAAGCCTACGATCAAAAGGTCAATAGCGAACAAAATCCGCAAGGCGACGCGAACACGGAAGCGAATGCGAATACGAACACGAATCCGTCACAGCCTTCGATGACTCTGCCCGACGAGAAAACGCTCGTTTCGTTTCAGCCGATAGTCGCGCTCGAATGGTCGGCGGAGAATATGCTTTATTTTCAGACGGGTTATATCAAACAATACCGAACCGGCGACGGCGCACGCAGTTCTCTGCGCTGGCATCGGCTCGTTTTAAGTCCGCAGGCGACTGCGATTGGAAATAAATAAGTTAGCAAAAAATAAGTCGCTGAAAGCGACAAAGAATATAGCCTAGGGTGAAATGAGCCGCAGGCAAATGAAACCCTAGGTTGCAATCCCAAACGTCCCGACGCTGAAAGCGTCGAACAAAACACGAAGTGTTCGTCTCTTTCAGAGACGGATTAAATTAACGAAGTAACGTAGGGTTTCGCTTTGCTTCACCCTACGCTATATTATTCATCGCTTTCAGCGACATTAGGACAGTTATGAATTATCAAACAATATCCGATATTTACGAGGCGAACGACAAAGTTCGCGCAAAACTGAAAGGCATCGTGGCAAATTTGAACGACGAACAAGCCGAGACTTTGCCCGACGGCGAAAAATGGACGGTCAAGGAATTTGTCGAGCATATTTCGATTGTTGACGAAGGCATTATGCGGATTTCCGCGAAGATGCTCAACGCGGCGAAGGAAAACGGCAAAACTTCCGACGGTTCGGCGAAGTTTTCCGAGGACTTTGTGCAGAAAATCGGGGGCAGCCGCGAAGCGAAATTTGAAGCTCCCGACCGCGTGCGTCCGACGGGCATAAAATCAATCGCCGAATCATTGGCGAAAATGGACGAAACGCGCCAAAAGCTCGAAGAATTGCGCCCTTTGTTCGATTCGGTCGAATGTTCGGATGTCAAATTTCCGCATCCGGCGTTCGGCGATATGTCGGCGCACGAATGGCTCGCCCTGCTCGGCGGTCACGAAACACGCCACATCAAGCAAATCGAAGGCATTTTAGGGAAAATTGTCTAGGCAAAGAACTTTAAATAAAAAAAGCCCTGACTGCGAGGAGGGCAAGCAGTCAGGGTTTAATTGTCCAAACGGGTGCTTCTTTCTTATTAACTATTCCGTATAATTGCCAGAAGCACTTACTTGGACGACAGATTGAAGTTTTTTGTTGCCTGTAAAAATCTTCAGGTCGGGTTTTGAGTCCCGCTTTTCGGCGGCGTTTTTATCTTGCGGATAGGTGCCGTCTGAAGACGGGACTCAAAACTTCTTTTTAGCGAACCGTCGGAATATCGCCCGTTAAGCCGAAGTGACGGAACTCGTAGGTGTTGTCAATACTGCGCCAGATATACCAATCGCCGGTCGAAGGACGGAAAACCGCGATGTCGGTCGTGCCGTCGCTGTCGTAGTTTCCGGCAACCGGAATGTCTTCCGCGACACCGAATTGGCGAATGTCGTAGCCGCCGTTGCTTGATTTGTAGATATACCAAACTCCGGTCGAAGGACGATAAACCGCGACATCATCGCGCCCGTCGCCGTCAAAATCGCCTTTCAACGGTTTGTCGCCCGTCTGACCGAACCGGACAATGCCGATGCTGCCCGTCGTGCTGTTAATCCAGAACCAGAGACCGTTTGAAGGTCGGAAAACCGTCACATCAGCCTTGCCGTCGCCGTCCATATCGGTCGTCATCGGAATATCTTCCGCGATGCCGAATTGAACGATCTGATAACCCGTGCCGTTGCTCTTTTGAACATACCAGACACCTGTCGAAGGACGATAAACGCCGATGTCGTTGCGTCCGTCACCGTCAAAATCACCGCGCAGAGGCGTGTCGTCCGCAAAACCGAACTGTGTCGAATAAACACTGCCGTCCGAACTGTTGTTGATTTCCCAAACCGCATTGCCATTGACGTTGCGGAAGATTGCGCGGTCGGTTTTGCCGTCGCCGTCATAGTCTGCCGACACGGGAACGTCCGTGGCAAGACCGAAATTCTGCGCCGAAAAGCCTTGACTGTTCTGCGAGAACCACGTTCCGCTCGACGGTCGGAAAACCGCAAAGTCGTTACTGCCGTCTCCGTCAAAGTCCGCGAGGTGCGAGTCATTCAGGATTTGTCCCGCGATTTCGCCCGCCGGATTATTGGCACTGCCGATCACCATTGACCACGAACCCATCCGCAGAAGCTGAACCTGTTGCGCGGTGACATTAACCGTTATCGGTCCGAAATGCGCTTCGCCTTGCGGACTGGGAATGACACCCAAATTAGCAATTGTTGTCGTCGCTCCGGCAATCACGACTTGAATCAAAGCCGATGTCTGCGCGCTCGTAAAGCGGTTGAATTCGCCTGTGATGGTCGCTTGTGTTTCGTTGGCGTTCAACAGAATTTTGACTTCGCCTCTTGCGTTCGTCGTCACCGGCGGCGTAACACGCGCACCGCTCAGATGACCTTCAAAATATCTGCCCTGCGGTGTTCCGCTCGGCGAAGGACTCGGACTGCCCGTCGTTGCAAACGTGCCTGATAAAATCGTCGTGCCGCCGTTTTTGAGGACAATCGGCATTCCGTTCGTAATCACGGGAACATTGTCGCCGCGATCCGAGCGAAGCCGTAATCTGCCTTCGCCGCCGCTTTCCATGACGAGATTGCCGACCGCCGCGTTATTAACCGTGACATTCAAAACCGTGCCGCTCGGCAGATTGACCTGAAAGACGCGAACTTCGAGTTCCGTGCGGCTGCTGTGAAGTTCATATTCTGCATAACCACGCGGCATCGCACCGTTAATCGTCGCGCCGCTCAGAATCGCAAACGGACCGCCCGGACTCGGCGAAACTGTCGGACTGACGGTTGGCGAAGGAGTTGGCGAACCCGTCGGAGTTCCGCTCGGCGAAGGACTCGGCGAACCGGTCGGTGAACCTGTCGGTGATGCGGTCGGCGAACCTGTCGGCGAACCTGTCGGTGAACCTGACGGCGAAGCGGTCGGAGTCGGATTCGGACCGCCGCCGCCGAAAACGCCCGCGACTAAAACGGTCGTGCCGTTGCGGACTTCGACGGTCGAGCCGTCATTCGTGACGGGAACATTTTGCCCGTCTTCGGTGCGGAGCTTTAATCTTCCGCGTTGGTCGGCTTCGAGAATGACCGCGCCGACCGAATTGCCGTCAACAATCGCGTTCAAAGAAGTTCCCGCCGGAAGATTGACATCTTCAATCTCGACTTCGAGTTCGCGCTGACCGCTTTCATACAACTGCCATTCCGCCGCGCCGTGCGGATTAACGCTGCCTGTCGGCGAAACCAAGTTTGCCGTTCTGACAACAATTGGTAAAGCACCACCTGCCGCAACTTTGTTTTGTAAAATAAACGGCATTGCGACCCACGCAAAAACCGCGACTATAACTAATGATATTTTCCACATTTGCCCATGTCTTTTATCTTTTCTCATTGCTTTATTTTTTCCTTCCTGTATTATTTCGTTTCTCTCTCTGTTATTGTGAACAGGGGTTTCTCAGCAATACAGTGCGAACCAAGACATCAAAAAGACAGCCGCGAAAAATTATTTTTGAAAAAGAAAAAAGCCAACCTGTTTAGATTGGCTTTTTCGCGAAAATCAGCGGGAAATTAAATTATTTTAAGAAGAAGTTTTCAAATCCCGCGTTGTTATTAGCAGTCGTCGGAATCGGACATCTTTGCGGCGGCAGAAGTGTGACGGCACACAAAGCATCTACTCGATGTAGTCTTACTTCTCCCCAAGGTTGTGAGTCATATCTTATGTCAACCGATGTTTCTTTCACTCTATCCAGCAAATCGTGCGGAACGGGAAAATCAGTCGGCGGATATTTAGCTTTAACCAACGCGGCAATTCCTGAAACAATCGGTGCAGACATCGAAGTTCCGCTCCACATTCCATAACGTCCGCCCGGAATTGCGCTGATGATTTCCTCGCCCGGAGCGGTTACTTCGACCCAACTTCTCTCAAAAGTCGAAAAACTTGCCAGACGGTCATACCGCGTGCTTGCGCCGACACCGAGCATTCCATTTAAATCTTCCGCCGCCGGAAAAATTTTTACTGTATTTCCGCCGTTACCTGCGCCGACAACAACTGCCAGACGATTTGTACCGATTTCGGGAAAAGTCTTTCCGTCGGGCGTTATGCCGACATCGGTGCATTCCATCAAATCTTTCAAAACTCTCTGCGCGTTCGGATTATTCGGGCTTTCAGGATAACCGAAACTCATATTAACGATGTCCGCATCGTTCTGCGCCGCCCAGATGACCGCCGCCGTAATGCGCCAGAGTTCGCCTTCGCCGTTTTCATCCAAAACCCGAAGCGGCATAATCTTCGCATTCGGCGCAGTCAGCGCAACAATTCCCGCAACGTGCGTTCCGTGTCCGAAAGCCGGATTTTGATGCAAAACGCCTTCTTCGCTCGGATCGTTATCGTTATCCACAAAATCGTAACCCGGCACTAATCTTCCCGCAAAAGCCGGATGATTAAGATCAATTCCCGTATCCAAAACCGCCACCGTCACGCCCGCGCCTTTCGTCGGAGCGGCGGTAAAAGCATCATTAAGCCGAATTTTATCGGGAAACCATTGACTGTTGTAGCCTTTCGCGCTTCCGCCGATAGACCAAGTTCGCCCGATAGACCAAGTTCGCCCGATTGTCCACGGCAAACCCAATCTTTCGACGGCGGAAAGTTTGCGGTTGACCTCGGCTTTAGTAATGCGCGTATCGCCCGTCATTGCGGAAATTATTTGCGGCGGTGTTTGCGTGGTTTGTTGGCGGTCAATCCGCATCAGATAAGTCGGCGGAGTTCCAACTTGTCCGAGCGGTGTCGGAACAAGTTTATACTGCGCGGCAACTGCCGGAAGATTTGCCGGATTGATCAGTTCAAATATGATTTCATCCGGCAAACAATCGTTGCAGGTTCCAACTTGTGCCGATGTTTTATGCTCGAAAATTCCGGTGCAAAAGGTAAAAATCAATATAAATATAAATGCGATTTTCAGCCGATTATGTTGGATAAATTTTTTCATTACTGCCTCTCTGATTATAATCCTTTGCTATTATGGCATCTGCACAGTGCGTCTGATTCGACCAAAAAGACATTTTCGATAAAATTATTTTCCGATTACCGTGAACGGCGACCAAAAATATGGGTGTGAATCGTTTTTTATAAAATTTATCTGCGCCAGTCTTAAAGATGCCGCAACACTTTCGCCGCGTTGCAAATTCCTGTAAAAATCCTTCATTAACTCGACGGTTGCTTCATCGCTGACCGTCCAAAGACTCAAAATCAGCGAATCCGCGCCCGCCGAAAGAAATCCCCGCGCCAAACCCAGAATCTCGTCGCCCGCGAAAATTTTATTCAAACCCGTTTCGCACGCGCTCAAAGTCACCAACGCGGCATTCAGATTTTGCACACAAATATCGCGCACCGTGACAAATCCGTCCGCCAGATGCAGACTCGAAAAAAGCGGATTTTCGGGACGAAATTGTCCGTGACAGGCGAGATGCAAAATGTCGAAATCAGGCGCATTTTTTTTGTAATTTGAAAAGTTTGCCGCCTCGCCCGTAAAAGTTTTCGCGGCAGGGAAAATCTTCCGCAACGCCTCGATTTCCTGATTGACAAGCGGAATCTTTTCATCGGCGAAACCAATCAGCAACGCGCTTTCGGTCTTTCGCTTCGGTTTGTTTGTCAAAAACTGCCAAACCGCCGCGCTCGGCGCATAAACGATTTCGCGTGTTTCGACCAAATATTTCTCGCCCGAATGTAGAGCATGAAACGAAACATAATGCGTCGCGCCGACGGGAACGACAATCAAATCGCGTCCGCCGATAAAATTTTCAAGCGGTCGGACGAGTTTTTCATAAAGTTTCTGCAAATAAAAATCGGCGCGTTTTTTCAGTTCAACGACAAATTTCCCCAAATTCTTCGCGCCGTAACGCAGCGCACCGAACTGAAACTGCAAACCTTCCAAAAGCGTTAAAATCTCGCTTTCTTTCGCCAGATTCGGCACAAAATCAATCTTTTCGCTCGTCACGACAAAAGCCGAAAGCAAGCCGTCAAATCTGATAAATTCGATTAGAGCCTTTTGTCTGCCGAGATTTTTTTGGAGAGATTTTAATTCGTCGCGCTCGTTAATGATTCGGCGATTCGCCGAATCATTAACGTCATTCGTCCGCGTGCTTTCGATTTGCCGCATCACCTCGGCAATCTGCTTTTCGCGCTTTTTCGCTTCTTTTTGAAGGGCGGCAAATTCGCCCGTTTCGGCACGATTCAAACGGCTGTAAAACCAATTTAATTCCTCGCGCAAACTTTCCAGTTTTTTTGTAAGTTTCGAGTCTTGAGCGGTTTGCGAGTTTGAAAAATTGCCGCTCAGACTTTCCGAAAGCGTTCGCGCCCGCGCTTTTTCGATAAATGAAAAGGCTTTTTCCAAATCGTTTTCCGCGAGATAGATTTTCGCCAGACTTTCAAACGGCGCGAGCTTGTCGGACAAAAAAGCCATCCGAAATTCCTCTGCCGCGAGCGGCGCACGAATCGTTTCAATCATTCGGACGGCGCGTTTGAAATAACTTTCGGCTTTTTGCGCGTCATTTTTCCGCAAAGCGAGATTGCCGAGCGAATTCAAACAAATCTGCGCGAGATTTAATTGCTCCTGTTCGATTGATGCGTCGTAAGTTTCGAGTAAGATTTTTTCGGCATTTTTCAAACGTCCGAGATTTTGCAGAATTTCGCCGTGAAGCCATCTGGCAAAAAGTTTCTGCCGCAGATTTTCACTTTTAGTGAGAAGTTTCTCGGTTTCGCGGATTTTTAGCAATGCGTCGGGAAAGTTTCGGCGCGCAAGTTCGAGATTGGCTTCCGCGAGTTTTACTTCCGCCAAACCGCCCGGATTTTTTTCTAAAACGTAAAGTCGGGCAGATTTTTTCAGTTCTTTCTGCGATTTTGCAAAATCTTTTTTCGACAAAGCGGCGCGACCGAAATTTGCCCGCGCTTTGGCTTCGTCACCTTGCAGTTTCAGTTTGCGGAGTTTTTCGGAAATGTTTTCGTAAATCTCAAAAGCCTCGTCCGTTAAATTGAGCGTTTGATAAATTTCGGCGATTTCGAGATTGGCGATGACCGAACGATGCGCGATTCCCAAATTTTCAAACTTTTGGCGCGAAAACTCTAAAAATCGCAACGCTTCGGCGTATTTTCCGCGAAACATCGCCAGATTTCCGATGCTTGCTTCGATTTCCGCCTCGACAAAAAACATCTCGGTTTCGCGGGCGTGTTTTAGTGCCAGCGCGTAATATTTTTCGGCTTGGACAAAATCATTGAGGTCGGCAAAATTGTCCGCCAGATTGGTTTCGCACATCGTCAACTCGGCAAAATTATTGACTTTTTCAAACCTTTGCATCGCCGAAAGATAATATTTTTCCGCCTTTAAAATCCCGTTTTGCCGCGCAATGATGTTGCCGAGGTTTTTTTCGATTTTGCCTGCCGCGAGTTCGTCGCCGTATTTTTCAAAAACCTTCAACGCAGATTTACCCGTTTTGACGGCTTCCGCATATTTTCCCAAAAGCGCGAGCGCGATGAGCTTGGCAACCTGCGTGTTTGCCGCTTCGTGTTCCTGTTTGATTTTTCGGAAAATTTCCGCCGATTTATCGAGGTTTTCGACCGTCTTTTCAAAATTGCCTTTGGTCAGTTCGGCAATTCCCAGAACCCAAAACGCAAGCGCGGCAATTTCTCGATGCGGATTAAGTTTGACCATATTTTTCAGAACCGACGCGGTTTGTTGGGCTTTTTTCGGTTCGGAAGTCCAAACTTCGTAACAGATATTTTTTAATTCGTGAGCAATTTCAAGGTCATTTGTCCGCGCCGTTTTCGATAAGATTTTTTCACGTTCGCGGTTTGTTTTGATTGAAATTAGCCTTTCGGCAATTTTTCGTGAAGGCATAAAATCATTTTAACTCAAAATGATTTTACGGCGGTATGAACGAAATACTTCAAATCGTAAAAATAGGAAAGCGAAGGAAAATTTGAATTTTCCTCCGCTTTCCTGATGTTTCTCCTACCCCCGAAGAAGAAACATTACTCGATTTCGATGTTTTCAATCACAATCTCTTTGTCTTTAAAGGTTAGCGATAAAGTATATTTATCTTTTGAAATATTATCAAATTTAAATTCGCTCAATTCGTTTGTTTTTGCGGTAAAATTTTTGCCGTCGTTAAAAAGTTTGATTTCGGCTTCGGCAGAATCCGCGCCCAAAATCTGTCCCGTCACCGTAAAGCCTTTATTTGCTTTGGCGATTCGCAAATCAATCTGATAATCGCCCGCGCCGAAAAGCATCTGACGAATCGCGGACGCAGAAGCCGAGCGTTCGCCGAAAGCCGCTTTGTCGGGCGATAAATCCATCTGCAAAACTGCCATCACTTTCTGCACAAGCGATTTTTTCGGTGACAGGACAAATCTTGGGCGAAGATTCCGCCGGAGCCGAAATCAAACTTTTTAACGACGGCAAAAATTT
>JANODL010000080.1:0-32793 GCA_031412675.1 Acidobacteriota bacterium
GTTGTCGCTGACGCGACAAAATATCCGGTTTTTACGTTCCGTGCCTTAAAAGACACGGCTAAACTCAGATTGTCGCTCCGCGACATTTAAGGAATTATATGTATTTTCAATAACTTAGCAATGATTCTATTTTTCAATTAAAGTTGCACACAAGGTAAAATATTAGTATTAACCTGAGTTCAGGATAAGGAATTTGCCGAACGGAGCGCAGGTTGCCAGCCTGCAAGCATTTGAAAAATGCTCAAAACGTCTGAGTTCATTAGAGAAAGTCTAAGATTGAAGTCGTTAACACCGCTTTGCAAGCGGCGTGGCAGGCTGGCAGCCTGCGCTCCAATCTTATCCAATACTCAGGTTAGTATTAAATATTCGGAATAAAATGAACAGGCGGTGAAATATAAAACTATGAACGACAGCAAATTATTCATACCCGTTCTGCTCGGCACTTCGCGCAAACATCGTGAAAGTGGACACGTGGCGAATTGGCTTTTGGGCAAAATCGAGGAACGCTCGGACGAAATTGAAACACAGCTTTTCGACGTGCGCGACTTTAATCTTCCGCAAGACGATTACGGGATGGAGATCAAGGACGATTTTCCCGAATGGCGCGATGCGATGATTCGCGCCGACGGACTCATTATCGTAACACCCGAATATAATCACGGTTATCCGGGAAGTCTGAAATCGGTTTTGGATTTGCTTCTGCCCGAATATATTCACAAAGCGGTTGCTTTTGCGGCAGTTTCGGCGCAGGTTTGGGGCGGCGTGCGCGTCATCGAAGCACTCGTTCAGACTTCGCGTGAACTCGGTCTTGCCGTGACATTTACCGATCTGAATTTTCCGCGTGTTCAGACGCTTTTCGATGAAAACGGCAAACTGTTTGACGAAAAAGCCTACGAAAACCGCACCAAAGCCTTTCTCGACGAACTTATCTGGATGAGCAAAACGCTCCGCTGGGGACGCGAAAACCTACCGTCAAAATATCATTCTTAATGGTGAATGGTGAATGATGAATGATGAATGGAAGAAAATTCACCATTCATCATTCATCATTCACCATTAATTATCGAGCGGGCTTCGCAGCCGATTTCCTTCGCAATGAACGAACTGCATATAAATCACGGTCGTTTTCAGATTCTTGTGTCCGAGCAGATTTTGAATTTGCCGGATGTCGTAATTTTTTTCAAAAAGCCGCGCCGCAAAACTGTATCGGAACGTCTGACAGCAAGCCTGTTTGAAGATATTTGCCTTTAAGATCGCATCGCCGACCGCTTTTTGGACGGTTGAATCGGCGAGATGATGACGGCACGAAGGTTTGCCGAGCGTCAGATTGTGCGACGGAAAAACAAACTGCCAACGCCAATCGAAACCCGCGTTCGGCGATTGCCGCTCGATTGCTTTGGGCAGACAAACCTTGCCGTAACCGAGCAGACAATCGTCGTCGTGTAGATAGCGGACGTTTGTCAGATGTTTTTTGAGCGCGGGAATAATCGTTTCGGGCAGAATCGTCAGACGGTCGCGGTTGCCCGTTCGCAGATCGCGCACGATAATTTCGCACCGCTGAAAATCAATGTCGCCGACGCGCAGATTGACGACTTCCGAGAGGCGCAAACCCGAACCATACATCAGCGCGGCGGCAAGATACGATTCGCCGCGCATTTTCGATAAAACCGCCCGCACTTCGTCAGGCGTAAAAATCGCGGGCGGTTTTGCCTTCGGTTTGCTGCGTCTGACGGTTTTCAGCGGCGCGGCATTTTTTTGCCCGAAAACGTCGCGGTAAAGAAAAGCCAACGCGCTCAAAGCCTGATTCCGCGTCGAAAGGGCGAGCTTTTCCGCCGCCTTCAAATGATTCAGAAAAGCATTGATGCCGTTCGTGCCGATTCGTTCCAAATCGCGCCCGTCATAAAAATTCTGAAACCGCCGGATGTGGTTAAGATAAGCCTTTTCGGTCTTGCGGCTCAACTCACGCTCACGGCTGACCGTCCGCACACGCTCGAGCAATCGGGGTGTTTCGCTCATAAATTATCTGCTCCTGAGAAGTATCGAATTTTACGTTCTATTTATAATGGCTTTTAGAAGGCAAAAACTTACACCTCTTTAGCATTTTTCATAACTCTCGACTTCAAGAATAAGCACAGATGATAAATATAATTGGAGATAATCCGTAACACTTCGGGATAATCTCCTATTTTGGAGATTATCCCGAATAGCTATTGAATCGTTTCAAAGGAAAAGTTTATAAGATTAGTATTCAAACAATTCAGAACCGAATAATCGGCTAGTAGGCTCAATCGGTTTAAGAGGAAGTTTGGCGGCTGTCGCTTGAAACGAGTGGAACAACAGTCGAAACAAACCATATTGCACTCGGTTGGATTACCTATAAAGGAGACATTTAAAATGGCAACCACAAGAATAGCATCAGGAAGAACTACGCCGGGTTCAACAGCTTGGCAGGTATATTCAAGTAACGGCATCTACGTTGATGTCAATACCACGACTGGCAAATTCACTTCACCGCCGGTGTATGTTACATCAATCGGCGGTGTTAGCGGGCAATGGGCAACGACGGGAGCAACATCTGTTTATTCCGCAACTGCTACGGGTTTCCGTGTCTATGTCAAATGGTCTGACAGCGGACCGCTGACTCCAGCAACCGCCAATTCCTTTCAATGGCATATAAATTGGATTGGCATGGAACTCTAACTACACAATGCCGTGAGGCAAATATTGTGACTCGGAAGAGGCGGATAATTGTCCGCCTCTTCATTTATTGATAATTGAAATTTGCAAAGACCCGAATAGTGGAGATTATCCGTAACACTTCGGGATAATCTCCTATTTTGGAGATTATCCCGAATAGCTATTGAATCGTTTCAAAGGAAAAGTTTATAAATATGGTGTTCGATAAAATTAAATCCGACGACCAGTTTAATTCGTAGCTGTATTCAAATTTCGCCGCCTTTGTTTTGTTGAATCGAAGCGAGTGAACTGCACGCAAATGGTTTGCAAATATTTAGAAATACAAATAAGGAGTGAAATAAGATGGCTACAAAATCAGATAAGAAAAAACAGACGGAAGCGGTATCGGACAGTAAAGCGGGAGAATCGGCGGCGGCGGCGGTTGCGAATTTTCCGGCAGTTGCCTTGAATACCAAAATGGCGGGCGTGACAACTAAGATACATCAGCTTATCAAAAAGAAAGCCTGTCACGACAGTCATATTCTGGATATAAACGGTTTTGCGGCAACCGCCGCGAATGGGCAAAAAGTGTTTCGGCTGACCGATTTTATGTGTCCGCAAGGTGAGGAGTTTAACTCTCCGATCAATGTCGTCGCCACGCCCATCGGTTCAAAGCCGTTCTTTTTGACGGTCAAAGCCGTGCTTGTAAATCTCGGAACGGATGTCGAGATTACGGTCTTTGCCTGGGATGCCAACGGAGTTCCCGCGCCGAATGTGTCCTTCAATTGGCGATGCCGCGTCAATTACTTCGTCCGCATTTTCGCGTAATTATCAATGTTCACGGCATCAATACCGCAAATTTTGATGCCCGAATTTGAAAAAATTAAAGAATCTCACCGATAATCTTAAGATTTGTACCAAAAATCTTAGAATATTGCGGAAATTCTTCAGAATAGTTAGAAAACTCTTAAGATATTTCTCACTATTCTGAAGATTGCCGAGAAAACTCTTAAGAATTTCGCCGAAATTTTTATTGTATTTGCCGCAAAGGTAAAGCGGTTCATAAAAAAACTGAAAAAAAATAAAGCAGAAGGAGATTTGAAGAGAAATGAGTGAAGCAACTGACGCGACGTTTTCGCCGTGTTACAAATGGCGCGACGATATGGAAGACGGCGACACGAGCGAGCCGATTCAGCCGCCGCCCGTTTTTCAAACCGTCACGCTTCAGCCGTTTTCTTTTAAGGGTTTCGTCAAGGAATTCCGCGAAATTATCGCGCTCATCAAAGAACTCGACGGTTATACGGAAGCGATTGGTGTGGATTTGATGATTTTCAAACCGAAAGGTGACGGCTTGAACGTCAACGAAGCACAGCCGGACTTCAAATATGAATCGAAACAACCCTTCAAATTGCGCGTTACGGGCAGTCTGCGGGGCTTCAAAACCGCCAATTCTACTATCAGCGCAAAGGCGGCGAAACGTCCGTTTTCGTCGGCTATCCGGGCAGTCTGCCCGCCGAATTGATGATCGCTCCCGCTTAACCAGGCGTGCCGGAAGTCGGTT
This sequence comes from Acidobacteriota bacterium, assembly GCA_031412675.1. GTDB lineage: Bacteria > Acidobacteriota > Blastocatellia > Pyrinomonadales > Pyrinomonadaceae > JAFDVJ01. The sequence continues at coordinate 4,238 of JANODL010000080.1, forward strand.
TCATCAAGGCGATCTTCGTGGACAAAAACACGGAAGTCGGACAGTTTTCCGACAGTACGGAAATTACGCTGTCATAAAAGCAGAGACATTTGAAGTGAAAATTATTTAAGGAGAAAAGATGCCACAGTATATTTTAATTGCGAAAGAAACAAGTCCGAAAAAGTTTGAAGACTATCGAATCATCGAAGACAGCCCGACGATTCCCGACGGGTTCACGAAACTACTCGGTCCGGCGAGTTTAGATGATTGCGTCAGAGAACTAAACCGCATCAGTGATAATGCCGACAAATGGTTCGGGCTGACAAAATGGCAATATATTTTAATTGGAATCGTTACCATTATTTTTGTTTCTGTGGTCGTTTTCGGGGCTTATAGTCTGCCGAATTTCGGCAAAGAAAAGGATGCCGCCGGAAAATTCATTTACAATCAGGACGATTCCGCCCGAATTTTGATTACTTTTTTGGTTGCTGTTGCCACTATTGCAATTGCTTTTATGGCAACCTTGACGGCGATGGTTATCAGGGAATACAAGGAACGCTTCGCACTCGCCAAGGAAGTTTTAACGATTTTGGTCGGGATTCTCGGCACAATCGTCGGCTTCTATTTCGGCACGGCAAACAATCCCGCATCGAATCCGAATGCAAATACGGGAGCAACACCGACTCCTAGCGTTTCACCGACTCCACCGACTACGAATACAAATACGAACGTCAATACAAACACAAATGCCAACAAAGCAAATACGGCGGTTATTTTTCGTGCGCCGTTGGAGAAGGGAAAATACGTTTCGGCTGTCTATGACAGCGATAAGAATCAGTTATTTATAAGTAATTGAGCAAAATTGATTGAAAGATAAAAAGAATAAAGGAGAAAGAATATGAAAAAAACAACACTTATAACGCTGACCTTAATCGGTCTATTGCTTTTCCCGATCAATATTTTTGCCGACGCACAGAAGGCTGAGTGGTTCGGCGATTGGGCAATGAATCACGACGGATTTTCGGGGACTCTGCGGATTACCGACACGAAAGCCGACTGTGCAAGTTCTCTATGGTGCGATATGGCAATCAGCTATCTGGACGATAAAGGCAAACGGCACACCGGCAAAATAGAAAAGATTGACGATAAAGGGCAGCACATGGCGTTTGTCATCAATTTTCCGAACAACCAACAAAAGTTCGATGCCTATATTTTCAGTTGGGACAAATCCAAAATGGCGGGAACAACCGTCTGGGGAAACCGAAAATTCGGATTCTATGCGACAAAGAAATAAATATTCGATTGAAAATTTTTTGGAGGAAAAAAAATGGTTAATATTAGAAGAGACTTTACTGCCGTTCACAAAACAAGCGGCACTCGGACGGTGGTTGGCATCGTGCTTCACGACACGGCGGGAAGCGGCAAAATCAACGATGTCAAGTATCTCGCAAACCCGTCGGACGGGCGCGTCGTGTCGGTCGATTTTTGCGTCACCCGCGACGGCGAGATTTTTCAGCTGAGTCCCGATCTACGCAAAAACACGATGTTTCACGCCGGACGCAGAACGAAGTTTAAAGGTTTGGTCAACCGTGCGGTCAATCGCGGAACAATCGGCATCGAGATCGTCCAGAAGGCGGATTTGAGTCTTTCGCCGCTTTATCCCGAAGCGCAGGTCAAATCGGTTGCCGAGCTTTGCGCGCATCTGTGCAAAGAGTTCGGTTTAAGCCGCAGCGACGTAACGACGCACGCGAAAATTATCACCGACGGTTCACGAAGCGACCCGCGCCAGTTTCCGTTCACCAAGTTCGATACTATTTTTAACAGTTCGCTGAACGGCGGCGGCAATGTCGTGACGCACACGGTTATCGCCGGCGACACGCTTTTCGCGCTTGCCAACAAATTCGACACGACCATCGAGGAAATCAAAAGACTCAACAGCATCAACGATGCCTCGAATCTGATTACGGTCGGACAGGTTTTGATTGTTAAAACTTAAATTAACGTCAGGCGCGGGATAAGCAAGGAGCGCAGGCTGCCAGCCTGCAAAGCGGTGTCAAAGACTTCGATTATCGGGAAGTTTGAATGAACTTAGACGTTTTGAGCGTTTTTCAAACGCCGGCAGGCTGGCAAGCCTACGCTCCGTTCGGCAATTCCTTATCCCGCGCCTGACGTTATTTACTTCATCCCTCATCCCTCAAAACTCATCCCTCATCTGCGCGGCGTGTTTTCGCCGATTGTCCAGATGATGATGGAGCTCGAAAGTCCTAAGCCGGAAAGCCGTCCAGCCATCATCACGATGGTTTCGCCCTTTTCGACGACTTTCGCGTCGAGCAGAGTTTTTTCGCCGTCCTTGAGCATCGCTTCGGTCGTGTCGGCGGCGGTATGAATCAGCGGATTAACGCCCCAGATCAGCGAGAGTTGATTATAAACCTCAATCGTATTGGTCAGCGCAAAGGTCGAAAGCCCCGAACGAATCGAGGAAAGCCGCCGCGCCATCAAGCCCGATTCGGTAAAGACGGCGACCTTATCGGTCAAAATCTCACGCGCACAAATCGCGGCGGCTTTGCAGATCGCCTGCGAAGTTCTGCCGGTCGGAGCTTCGGCGAATTTGACGGGACGTTTGAGCTTGGTGGTCACGACGGTTTCGGCGGTGCGGATAATACTTTCCATCGTCGCCACGGATTCGACCGGATACTTGCCCGAAGCGGTTTCCGCCGAGAGCATCACGGCATCCGTGCCGTCCCAAACCGCATTTGCCACGTCCGACGCTTCCGCCCGCGTCGGACGCGGACTTTCGATCATTGATTGGAGCATCTGCGTTGCGGTGATCACGAATTTATCGTTCATCACGGCTTTTTCGATAATCTGTTTTTGATAGACAGGGACGAGTTCGACGCTTGTTTCGACACCCAAATCGCCGCGTGCGACCATCACGCCGTCGGTTTCGCGTATGATGTCGTCGAGGTTTTCGATGGCTTCCGCCTTTTCGATCTTGGCGACGAGCAACGGTCTGCCCCATTTGCGCGTGTTGAGCTTTTTGATCAAATCACGGACTTCTTTGCAGTCTTCGCCTTTTCGGACAAACGAAAGCGCGATGTAATCTACGTCCTGCGTCATCGCCCATTCCAAATCCTTGCGGTCTTTTGCGGTCAAACTCGGAATCGGCAGTTTGACGGTGGGCAGATTAATTCCTTTGCGTTCGGACAAAATCCCGCCGTTGACGACTTCGGTGACGACATCGGTTTTCGTGACTTTTTTAACTTTTAATTCAATCGCGCCGTCGTCGAGCAAAATCTTGTCGCCTTTTTTAACGAGCTTCGGGATTTCCTTGAAATTGGTCGAAACTTCGCTCACGCTGCCTTCGATGTCGCGTGAAGTCAGGGTAAATTCCGCGCCGGTTTCGAGAATCACGGGCTTGGCGTTTTGCAATAATCCGGTGCGAATCTTCGGACCCGAAAGGTCAACCAGAATCGCCATCGGTCGGCTCAGTTTTTTCGCCGCCGCCCGCGCCATTTTAATGCGTTCGGCGTGTTCTTCGTAATTTCCGTGCGACATATTGATTCGCACGGCATCGAGTCCGGCTTCGATCATCGCCTCGATAATTTCCGGTGTGCTTGAAGCCGGTCCAAGTGTCGCTAAAGTTTTTGCTCTTCCCATAATAATAGTGGAGAGTAGCGAGTGGAGAGTAGAGAGTGAAAAGAGATTAAACTCTCCACTCTCCACTCTTCACTCTCCACTCAAATAAGATGTTACGTCTGAAAACGGGTTTTTCTCAAATCAACAACTTCGATTTCTTTGAGGGAAATTTTTCCTTCCTTCGGCAAAGCGTTGTCGGCGTAAATTTTCCACTTCAACCCTAAATCCTGCACACGGAATTCGTCGAAATCCACTTTGAGCGGAATTTTCCAGTTCATCGTCATATTTCGCAGAAGCGGAAAGTTCGATTTAAATTGCTCGTCGGCGTATTCCTGATTGAGATTCGTCAAACGATGACGGTAAAATCTGCCGCCGTCTTTGACGTTCAGTTTATTTTCGATGGTTTGCAAAATCGGCACGGGCGCGTCGAGAAAAACCGCGACATATTGCGCGAACGCCGAGCCGTTGTTTTGTGCCTGCACGACGAGATTTTGCGTTTCGTGATTTATCTCGATCAAAAAATTCAGCACGATGTTCGGCGTTTGTTCACGGAACATCACGTCGCGGATTTCATAATCTTCCATCGGCACGGCTTGAAAATTAAAGCGTTTGTAATAACGATGGTCGTTCGCCTGATGCGCCGTGTTGCTCTGCGGAATTTCGATCACGAATGCAACATCGTTTTCGCCCGAACTCAGGTTGACTGAATGAATCACGATGCCGTCAATGCGCGGGCGAATCGCCTGAATGATCTGCTCGACCCATTCACGCGGATATTTGCGGCGGTCAACGGGCGTGATGCGTTCGGGCAAATGACGTTTGTCCAAATCGTTGTGTTCGGCAATGCCGTAAACGATTATTCCGCCCGCCGAATTTGCCATCGCCGAAACGTCTTTGGTGATTTCCTTTTTCTTCGTTTCGTTGCGGTCGAGTGCTTCGGCAGATTTATATTCGAGCGTCAAAGATTCTTCGATCTCGCTCGTGATAAAGTTTTGCAGTTTTGCTTCCGTCCAATTCTTTGCCATTATTTCAGTAGTTTATTGCTGTAATTCAGCAAGTTTCTTCAAATAATTTATCACCGTTGCGACATAAGTCGAGTGCGACCAAGTTAAGGGCGAAACCGAAGCGTGTTCGCCGGTCAGCGGATTAACCTGTTCCGCCAAAACGCCCGACGGCAAGGCATTTTTGACTGTCCATTCGAGAATCTCCAACGCGCCTTTCAAATCTTTCTTTGTCTTGGCAATCGCAATCCGATAATCCGCGAGCCAGAGCGTGCAGATAAACCACGCGTTGCTCGGCTGATTTTCGCCCGCAAAACGCATATACGAATCGTTTTCAAAACGCATCACGCCGCCGATTTTCGTGTTGATCCAGAGATGTTTTTCGATGGCTTTCATCGTATTTGCGACCATTTCATCATCGGCTGAAAACGCGCCGAGATAAAATGTCCCGAAAAGCGAAGCGTCAATCGTCGTGTCGGCTTCGTAATAAAAGTCGTCGTGAAAATGCAAGGCGCGTAAAAATCTGCCGAGTTCCGCGCTGTAAAGATGCGCGCGCATCGCTTCGCGGATTTCCTCTGCCGCGGCATCGTATTTGTCGGCGCGTTCGGCTTCACCGAAAAGCCTTGAAAAATTTGCCGCCGCGAGTAATCCGCCGACGACCGAAGCGCAGGTAAATGTGTGAATTCCGCGTCGGTCTTCCCACAAATTCCAACTCGGCGCGGGCAAATTCGTTTCTTCGTGGCGAAACTTGACCATAAAATCGGCACAGCGCGTAATCAATCGGCGATAAAGCAGATGTGCAAATTCGATGTCGCGGTATTTGTCGTAATGCTGCCACAAAGCCCAGATAATCAGCGCGGTTTCGTCTTCCTGAATCGGCAGTTGCGCCTTTCCGCTGTGTTTGTCCCAAACCGTATGCCAGCCCGAAGCGACCGTTCCGTCAGCATTATATTTTTGCAGAAAATAACCTTTGTCGTGGACGATTTCAGCGCAAAATTGATAAAACTTCCGCGTAATGTGGCGATAATTCGCAAGGTCGAGCGCGTTGGCAACAAACGCGCCGTCGCGTGTCCAGAGATAGCTGTAATGGTCGGTCGCGCGTTCCGTGACATCCGAATCGTTTGCTGCCAGAATCGCGCCGGCGCGGTCAATTTGCGTTTGAATGATGAGCAGCGAGCGTTTATAAAGTTCGACGATTTCGGGCGACAAATTGGCAAAATCCCGTTCGTTTTTATTAACCCAAGCGCGCCAGTAATTTTCCGTGTAATCGAGAAACTTCTGCGGTCGCTCGTCCAAAACGTGATGATTGAGCCGCATCACTTCTTCGTGCGAAACGGCGGCGGCAATCCAGTAAAAAAACTCGAAAGTATCTTGTCCTTCAAGCCGAAAACTGAGCTGAATCGTCGAATCTACCGAGCCTTCGGTTTTCGCGCCGCCCGAAAGAATGCCGTCTTCGGCATCGCGCCACGTTCCGTCCTGATCGCGGAAAGCCTTGCGTCCGGTCGAAAAATTGTCGAAATGCGGTTCGGTGTTAATTAGAAAATAGCGGTGTTTTTTGTAATGAATCAGCGCGAGGCTTTCGGGATCGTAAAACGCCGTGTCGCCGACTTTGTTTTCGTAAATCCGAAAATCGTGATGCAGAAAAACGCGGATTTCACGCTTGGTGTCGAGCAGATTTGAAACACGCACGCGCCGCAGAAAAATATTTTCGTGGCTCGCAACCGTATCGTTCGATACAATTTCCAAACCCAAATCCGCGTTGGTTAATTTAACATTTGTGACAAGCGTTTCCTTTAAATAACAAAGCTCGCGCTTCCATTCGTCCTCGAAAACCCACGAAAATTCGCCGTCCGCCCAAACGCCGAAGCGAAACGGAAAACCTTCCGAATGATTCTCCTGCCCGACGTGCGGAAAATAAACGTCGCGGATCTGATATTTATCGTCGAATGTTACAAGTAAAGAGCCGTTGCCAACCGGAATATCGCGCATAATTTAAATTATTCTACACGAATCTTGCAAGGATTATCATTTCAGATCGGCAGTCCAAATGCTGCCCATCGTATTCGCATCTTCAAATTTAGAAAATAAACTTGATTTCAAGTTGAAATAGGTGACTGTCTTGTGAGGCTGATTGGTTTCGCGCACGGAAATCGAGCAGTTCGCCGATTAGTTCACCGGTGTCGGATTCGTCGTTACTGCTCCTTGTTCGGACTTTTGCACGACTTAAAATGAGTAGCGCAAAACAAACTGCATACTTCGCGGAGTGCCTTGAATGGAGGTGAAATTGGCAAAGTTTGTCGGAACTTGCGTGGCATTTTGCGGGTCGGGTTCGACTTGATAGCCGGTAACACTTCCCATCTTTTGAATGTTGGCGACGTTGAAAACTTCCCAGCGAAATTGGAGTTTGTGATTTTCCCACGGCAAATCGAAGGTTTTGCCCAAGCCCATATCAATCACCCAATAACCCGGCAAACGAAAAACATTGCGCTCGCCCGTTTCGCCCGGATAGGCGTTGCGGAAACTGCGATAGGCTTCCAAACTGTTGCATCTGAAAAGCGAGCCGCCGCGTGTCGGGCAGGTGCGGACGTTGGCGGTGCGCGTCGTGTAGCTTTCGATAGACCAATTTGTCGCCCAAGCGTAATCGGTCGGCGCGGAGATCGGCACGCCGGAGTTGTAGCGGAAAATTCCCGTCATCTGCCAGCCGCCGAGCAATAGATTGGCGTATTTTCCGGCGTTGCCGAAAAATATTTCGCCGCGTCCGATTGGCAATTTGAAGATCGCGTTGGCGTTGATGATGTGGCGCGTGTCGAAATCGGAGGCGGCATAATTATCTTCCTGTTGAAACGGATTGATGATGTATCCGGCGGTAGAAAAAATACCTGACGCTTGCAGCCTTGAACCGTCGTCGGAAGACTTCGAGAAAGTGTAATTAAAATCCATCGTCAGCCGCGTTCCGAGTCTTTGGCGGACGGAAAATGTTACGCCTTGATAATTGGATTTTCCGATTGAACTCACAGCCGCGTAAGAGCCGTATTGCGGTTGATAAAAAATATGTTGTCCGGGAAAACGGCTCGACAAACGCGACAGCGCAAGCTGCGCGTCCGTCCAATCCCCGCCGCCACCGCACGCGCCCGTGCCTCTGAAAACGAGTGCATAGACGGCTTGCGTTTGATTGTAATTGGAATTGGCGGGACAGCCCAATTGCGCCGCTAAATTTGACGGGAACAGATTGGCGAAATACGTAATTTGTTCAATTTGCAAAACAGCCGTGCCGCGCTGTCGCAAAATTTCCAACTGCGTCGCCGCCGTGAACCAATCCATACCAGACCCGGTGTCAACAAAATTGGCGACCGCCGCCGCGTCGCGCGATTGCAGAAGATTTCGCGCCTTGCGTCCGAGATACGAAACCGAAACGATAACGCCTTTGGGCAGAGTGCGTTCATACGTCAAATTCCAACTGTAATTTATCGGCGAAACCAAATTTTCGTCAAATCCGCTGACGATTGCCGTCGGAGAATTGCTAATCGCGGCTTGAACCGGAAACGTCAGATTGCCGACGGGCAGAATCAGAAACGGCAAATTTCGGACGGTTTGATTAAAGCCGGTAAATAGCGGCGCGAGACGGTTCGGGTTTGTCAGACTGGTGCGGACTTGCGGCGAACTTTGCGTAAAGCCGACAGTATTTGCCTGTTCGTATCTAGTCGCCAAAATCTGCGCCAAATGGTCGTTTGTAACGGCGAAACCGCCGCGAATAACCGATTCGTTGTTTCTGCCAAAGAGCCAGCCGAAACGATTTTTCCCGAAATTCGGCGACCACGCAAAAGCAATGCGCGGTTGAAAATTATTCGTATCCGCTTTGTAAAGCGGCGATTTGCCGTTTGCCTTGCCGGATAAATCTAAAACAATCGGTTCGTTATAAGGCGTTCCGTTTATTGCTCCAAGAGCGCGGCGTTTAAAAAACTCGCTCAAATTGATATTGGGTTTGACTTCATAACCGTTTGCTTCATAAATCGGACGGCTCAAATCGTAGCGCAAGCCGAAAGTAAATGTCAGATTGCGCGAAAATTTCCAAACGTCCTGCACATAGAAATCGTATTCTTCGGTTTTGAAATTCCGTTCACGCGAACTTCCCGCCGGTTGCAGTGTGCCGTCGCGCTGGAAAAGAAATCTTGCGGTATAGCTTGAAAAGCGTCCGATGACCGACGTTACAGCGTTTTGAACGCTTCCGACATCGGCAAATTGATAGCCGAAAGTGTTTTGCAGAGCCGTGGTAATCGGAGTTGCCCCACCCTGATAACTTACGGGATTTGCCGCCGCCACATCGTAAGAACGGTTAAAACTTTGGAGACGGTTACTGTCAAATCGGATATTCGCACCGAATTGAAAAGTGTGGTTTCCGCGAATCAAAGAAACATCGTCGGTAATGTTGTAAACCGGAGTAACGAACGCCGAAGTTCGATTGAAACGGCGCGGCGAATAAACATTGGCGAAAGAAATCTGATTGTCGCTCGAATCGCCGAAAATGGTGTAAGCGTCGCGGCTCAGACCGAAGCGTAGATTATTGAAGACGTTTTTGGAAATCGTCCAATTATGACCGATGACGAAACCGTAAGGGTGCAGCCAAAACGAAGGCGCGGGCGTCTCGGGAAACTGCGGCGCGTTTGTTTCAAAATCGTCAACATAATTGGCGCGGAAAAACATCTGTTGTTTGGCGTTGAGGTTAAAATCAAGACGCAAAACGTGCGAGTTTTTTGTGATTTTATTGTCGGCGTTAAAGCGAAAACCGCCCGTATTCAGACCGTCGCCGATGTCGGAACTGTTTGCCGGATAACGCACTGCGGCATCGGCAAAAACCGAAAGCGCAAGCGGATTACAACCGTTTGTCAGCGGAAAAGCCGTCGTGATTTGTGAACAATTCAGCGAAACAGTTTGCCCGTCCGTGTTGCGAAAACGAACGATACCTTGACCTAAATTCGCCAACGGCACAACGCGGAAAACCGTTTCGCCGAGTCTCGTGCGCTCGCCCTCGAAACTGTAAAAAAAGAAGGCGCGGTTTTTCCAAATCGGTCCACCGATTGCGCCGCCGAAAACATTTCGGTTAAATTTCGGGCGTTCCACGCCGTCCCGATTATTAAAAAAATCGTTCGCCGTCCAGCCGGTTCTGCGCCCCGTCAAAAATATCGCGCCGCGCAAATTGTTCGTCCCGCTTTTCGTTACGAGCGAAATTTGTGCGCCGGACGAACGCCCTTGCGAAGCGTTGGCGTTGGTTGTCGTCACGCGAAATTCTTCAATCGCTTCGGAATTTAAGCGCAAAATCGGAGTAAAAATGTTGCCCGTTACAACGTCATTTATATCAATTCCGTCAAGCGTAATATTGGCTTGGTCGCTTCTGCCGCCGGCAACATAGCCGAAGCGCGTTACGCCCGGCTGAAGCGTCAAAAGATTGACGACATCACGCGCTTCGGTCGGAAGCTGTGTAACTTGCGTTGAATTAAACGAATTTCCAATCGTCGCGTCTTGCGTATTGAGCAACGCTTCGGCGGTGTTGCTCTCGACCTTGACGGTTTCGCTGATGTCGCCGACTTCCAACACGGCGGAAATTTCTGTTGGCGAATCAACCAGAGCGCGAATTTGCGTTTGGCTAAATTTTTTAAAGCCGTTCATTTCGACTTCCAGACGATAAATCGCGGGCTGAATCGCGGGAAAAGAAAATGTCCCGTTGTTATTGGTTATCGCGGTGCGGAAAAAACCTTTTTCGGTGTTGGATAAAGTTACCGTTGCGCCGGAGATAACTTTTTGTTGTTGGTCGAAAACCGTTCCGCTGATTGATGTTGTTCCCGACTGCGCGTTAAGATTTTCGCCGAAAAAAGCGGAAATAATAATGGCAATCAGCATCAAGAAAGTTTTTTGTTTAAGATGGTTAAAGTTCATAGTTTCCTCCTGTAATTGAAGCCTGTGCCTAATTCAACCGACTGGAGCGCAAGCGTCCCCGCTTGCCATGAGCGCAGTTTTTTGCGCGAAAAAGCCTCGCATTACACTCAACTTGAAAGAAACCGAAACGCTTTTTCGCGCCGAAGCCTTTCATTACCATTAACTTGTCATAACCGAAACGCTTTTTCGCGTTGGAAGCCAACGCTCATTGCAAGCGGGGACGCTTGCGCTCCAGTCATTGCCCCATTCTGCTTTTACTTCAACCCGACGCGCCTGACCAATTCATCGAATCGCGGGTCGTCGCGCAATGAATCGAACCGCGGTTCGGCATACATAAAGACCATCTGATACTGACGCTTTTCAAAGGCTTTGTTCAGATATGCAAACGCCTGTTCCTTTTCGCCCAACATCGCGCATTGTCTGGCTATGCTGTAGAAATTAGTTCCGGGTTCGTTTTCGTTGACTTGGTGTAACTCAAAGTGTTTTCGCACCATACCTTGCCAACCCGCCGCCGCGTAAGCCTTTTTGTATTCTTCGAGATTTTCGTCTTTCTCTCGCTGTTTGATAAAAATCTCGTAAGCCATCGCGTAGTCGCCATTCATTTCATATGACATCCAGAGTTGGTTTTGCGCCGCGACGAAATCCTCGTCCGTTTCGAGAACGCGCTTATATTGCACAATCGCTTCGTCATAGCGGCGGGCGTAATACAAAATTCGCGCCCGGGCGTGGATATACTGCACCGTTCCGGGAGAAATCGCCGACGCGGTTTCAATTTCCCGAATCGCTTCGTCAAAACGTCGCTGATAGCCTCTCAACAAACCATACAACCAATGCGCGAGGTCGTTGTTCGGGTCTAATTCGATGGCGCGGAGCAGGTCTTTTTCCGCTTGCGGAAAATCTCCCCAGACTTTAAAAAGATTTATACTTCCGCGCACCGCGTAGGCTTCAGACAAATTGTTGTCGAGTTCCAACGCTTTCTCGACGGCTGCTTTTGCCTTTTCGGGATCTTTGTAAGCGAAAGCCAAGCCTGCATAGCCCCGCGCAAAATTCGGGTCGAGCCGGATGGCTTGTTCGAGATACTCAATCGCTTTTTGTTTATCTTCAACACTCCTTTGCATCGTCAAATTTTTACCTAGCAGATAAAGCCGATAGGCTTCTTCATTGGTCGTCCCGCGCTTTGCCACCGGACTGTTTTCCGTCATTGCAAATCGCGCCAAAATAATGTTTCCGACTTCGCCTGCAATCGCGTCCTGCGCCGCAAAAATATTACTCGTTTCTTTTTCATTCTTGTAGGTTTCTTCGATTTGTCCGGTAGCGACATTGAAAAGTTGTGAGGTAACGCGGATTTTGCCGGCGGCAATTTGATAATTCGAGGCGAGAACATAATCAACCTGCATCTCTTTTCCCGCCGCAATCGCGTCTTGCGTGATGTCCGCATATTTGCGCGTCGCGCTCAGCGGTCGGACAATCAGATTTTTCGCCGCACCGAGTTTGAGATTCAGCGAATCGGCAATGCCGAATTCATAAATCACATCACGATTTTCCGCCGTTAAAGGTTGGACAGGCAAAATGGCGATTGATTTGGCTTTGTTCGGATTTGTAACGGAATCAGAGCGAAAGTTAAAAGACAGCAGAACAAGCAGAAAAACCGCGCTCAGAAAACCAACGGCGAAAAGAATGATTCGAGTGTTTTGCTTTGGATTGACGGCGGGCAGGTTGGTTTCCAATGATGAATTAGGAATGATGAATGATGAATTCAAGGCAAGTTGACTTTCATTCATCATTCCTAATTCATCATTTATCATTTCGCCTGCCCCGCCCGCTTGCGGCAGGACGGCTTCTGACACTTTCGTAACTTTGGCGACAAAACGATAGCCTTTTTTGGCGACGGTTTCGATAAACTTGTTGCCGTTTTCGTCTTCGCCCAAAACTTTTCGCAAGGCGTGAACGCTTCGAGCTATATTTACTTCTTCGACAAACGAATCTGCCCAGACGAGTTTTAGCAATTCATCCTTTTCAACCAAATGTCCACTACGTTCGACCAACGCGACCAGCACATCGAAAACCTTCGGCGTAAGCGGAATATTATCGCTGTGATGCAGTAATTGACGCTCTTTGACATCAAGCCGAAACGACTTAAATTTGTAAAAATGTTTCTCTTCGCCGTTCATTTCGCACTCCGAAAAATTCAGGAAGAAACTAGGAAGATTTCCGAAAGACATATCAAACCTCCGACTTCTATTGTAGAAACTGCACAGTGCAAAAGTCGGTTGTTTGAAGGATTGGGTAATTAAGCTAAAAACCCTTGCATTATAACAGCCGACCAAATTTTAAGCAATGAAAAGGAAATGGGACTTTGGTCTTTGGTCTTTGTTTCTGAACTTGTCTTTTTCAAAAACCTAAGTCCAAAAACCAAAGTCAAAAAGGATAAAACTATGAAAACCAAAATTATTTTAACGATATTCACGACCATTACATTACTCGCGCAAATGCCAGTTTCGACGCTTTCGCAAACGAACGATTTTGCACCGACGAGCTTTTCCGTTTTCAGCCTGCCGCAAAGTCTGGGCGTGCCGGTCAATTCGCCGGACAACGAAAGCGGCGCGTGTCTTGCGCCAAGCGGCTTGAGTCTTTATTTTTCGAGCAATCGCTCCGGCACTCTGGGCAGCATAGACCTTTGGGTTTCGCAACGCCCGACACTCACCTCCGCTTGGGGAACGCCGCAAAATCTAACGGTTCTGAACACCGACGGCAACGAAAATCTGCCGACTATTTCGTCTGACGGAAAGACGATATTTTTCAGCAGCAGCCGTCCGGGTGGATTTGGCTCGACGGATATTTATATGGCGACGCGAACAAATCCGAATGACGATTTCGGCTGGACTGCGCCCGTCAATCTCGGCGCGGTCGTCAATACGGCTGATGGCGAAATCGGTGCCGGATATTTTGAAGACCCGACAAACGGGACGGCAGTTCTTTATTTCAGCAGTGAGCGAACGGGCGGACTCGGCGGCGAAGACTTCTGGCAAAGCACACGCAACGCGAACGGCACATTCAACGCTCCGACAAACGTGGCGGTATTGAACAGCACCTCGTTCGATAGGAATTCGTCGGTCAGACACGATGGTTTAGAGATATATTTTGCATCGGAGCGCGACGGCGGATTAGGCGGACGCGATATTTGGGTTTCAACCCGTGCTTCGCTCGCCGCGCCGTGGAATCCGCCCGTCAATGTCGCCAGCGTCAACTCCTCCGGCAGCGACCAAACGCCGTCTCTCTCGGCGGACGGCTCGATTCTCTATTTCGCCTCGTCGCGCGACGGCTCACAAGACATTTACAGCGCCGTCCGCGTCAGCGTCAACCGAACTCCAACCGCCGACTTTGACGGCGACGGACGGGCAGACCTCAGCGTTTTCCGTCCATCCGAAGGAAATTGGTATGTCCTGGAAAGTGGCACGAATGCTTTTCGCGTTCAGCCGTTCGGTTTGAGCGGCGACAAAGTTGTTCCCGGCGATTACGACGGCGATTCGCGGACGGATTTGGCGGTTTTTCGCCCATCAACCGGAACTTGGTGGATTCGGCGAAGTTCGGACAGTTCGGTTTCGACGATTACTTGGGGCATTTCAACCGACAAACCCGTTCCGGCAGATTACGACGGCGACGGTCGCACGGACATTGCCGTCTATCGCAACGGAACTTGGTATATCGTCCAAAGCTCGAACGGCAGTTTCAGCTACCAGCAATTCGGTTTGAGCAGTGATATTCCGATTGGCGGCGCAAACGCTCAATAAATTTTGCAATCGGACTTCTCAATTAAGGATGGGCAATTTATCGCTTAAACGGATGTGGCGATAGATTTCGATGCCTGTGGTTAAAAGCATCCGCATAAAAAAGGAAAACAAATGAATTACAAATTACTTCAAAGATATCTTTTGACAATAACGCTTTTAATTTACTGTCTGATAAATGTTCAGGCGCAAAACACCAGTAAAGAAAATCTAAACCTGTCCGGCGAAAACGTCGTTTTGCAGTGGAATCGCGTGTTGCAGGAAACTCTCCGCACGCCCGGACAACAGCCGGCGACGATTTTTCCGATCCGCAGTTTTGCGATTATGCACGCGGCGATGTTCGATGCGGTTAATTCGATTGACGGCAGTTACACGCCGTATTTGACGGACGTGCCGGGATCGAAAAACGCTTCGCAGGAAGCCGCCGCCGCGCAAGCCGCCCACGATGTTCTAGCGGCTTTGTATCCGACGCGAACCGCAATTTTCGATGCGGAATTAGCCATTTCGCTTGAAGAAATCAGAGAAAACCGTAAATGGCAAGGCATTCGCGTCGGAAGCATCGTTGCCGAGCGAATGTTGGCAAATCGTGCCGACGACGGTTGGAATGTCACGCCGCCGCCGTATGTTTTGCCGACAACGCCGGGAAACTGGCAGCCGACTCCGCCGAATTTTCCGACTGCGGGTTTTACGCAGTTTCCGGCGGTCGTGCCGTTTGCCATCGGTTCAATCTCTCGATTTACGCCGAATCCGCCGCCCGCGATGACGAGCGACGAATACACGCGCGATTTCAATGAGGTCAAAGAACTCGGCTCGGCGACCAGCGCGACGCGCACCGCCGACCAGACACTGGTGGCGCGGTTATGGGCAAACGTCAACACTCCGACGACGGCGGTGATGGTCTGGAATAACGTCGCCCGCCGGGTCGCTATCGAGCGCGGGCAAACGACGGCGGACAACGCCCGCCTGTTCGCGCTGATTAACATCGCGCATCACGACGCGCTACAAACTTCGATGGCGAGCAAATTCATTTACGGTTTTTGGCGACCCGTGACGGCAATTCGCCGCGCCGACGAAGACGGCAATCCGAACACCGCGCCGGACGCTAATTGGTCACCGCTGATTATCAATCCGCCGTATCCGTCTTACGCGGGCAATATGGCGACCATCGGGACTTCGCAGGCGACGATTCTCGCGTTGTTTTTCGGACGCGACGACATTCGTTATCAAGCGACTTGGGACGGCGCGGGCGGCGCGACGCGCTCATACTCCGGCTTTAACCAGATGGCGAACGAGCAGGAACGCGCCCGCGTCTATGGCGGAGTTCATTTCACGTTCGACCAAACCGCCGGACAATCCGCCGGGCGCAACGTCGCTAATTATGTGTTTCTGAATTTTATGAAACCGCGCTAATTGGGCAGATAAATAAACGGAGCGGAAAATAACCGGAGCGCGGGTCTGTCCCGGTTGGCGAGATGGAATCGCGCTCCGGTCCGCTTCGCGCTTTGGAGAAAAAAAATGAAACGACTAATATTTTTAACACTTTGCTTGAGTTTCTCGGCAGTATTTGTTCCCGCGCAAACGCCGCAGACGATTCAGAAGGGTTTTACCGTTGAACGCGAACTCGGCGCAACGGAAAAACATATCTACGAAGTCAACCTGACGAAAGGGCAGATGCTCGATTTCACGGTCGAACAGCGCGGCATTGATATTATGCTGCGCGTTTCTACGGCGGACGGCAAGTTCGTTGACCGCGTGGACAGCCCGAACGGGCGCGAGGGCGACGAGCCTGTCAAAGTAATTTCGCCGGACGGCGGACGTTACCGCTTCGAGGTCAGCCGTTTTGCCGATTCGTCGGCGTTTATGCGAGCGGCAAAGCGTCCGAAACGCTGACTGTTACGCGCGAAGGTAACACACTGTTCGCCAAATCAGGAACGGCGGGCGAAAAATTTGAACTGGTTGCCGAAACCGAAAACACTTTTTACAACGGTCAAATCGGCATTGCCTTTATCCGCGCCGCAAATGGCGCGGTTACGCAAGCCGTCGTGCATTATTCAACGCCCGTTGACCGTTTGGTGATCCAACCTAAAGCTAAATAACCCGGAAACAACGAGATAGAAAATAAAAAACTAAAAAACCTTACACAAAAAAACTTCGAGAGTTTCAACTGAAATTCTCGAAGTGAAATTTATTTGCCGACAAATTTGCCGTCCGCCCAAACGCCGACGCGAAACGGAAAACCTTCCGAATGATTCTCCTGCCCGACGTGCGGAAAATAAACGTCGCGGATTTGATATTTATCGTCGAATGTTACAAGTAAAGAGGAAGGTTTGCCGACCGGAATATCGCGCATAAAATTGCGAGAAAAGATTTTCGTAATTATTTTACACGAAATCGGCGGGAAATAATTATTGGCGGGAGAAGTTTATGATTTCGGCGCGCTGTCTGAAAATTTTATTCTGCTTGTTTAAAAATCTGAACTTTATCAGTATGTGAAACCTTCACAATCTATCAGGGAGACAACATCTCCCGTCACAGTATCAATAATTAAAGCATTGACCCGCACATTCCGGCTGTTGCTTAGAATCTTGACCTGTCCTTGCGGGTCAATCATATCGAACAAAGCCGCTTCGCCCGATTGCAGCGTTATCACGTCCGATGCCGTTTGTGAAACGGCGGCGAGTTTGCATACTCCGCCATTGCAAGCAACTTGCGCGTATTTAGTCTGTGTAAAGCGGACTCGGGGCAGTTCGCCGAAGCTGCCATATCCTAAGACAGTGACACGAAGTTTCTGGTTCGGACCGAGCGTGATAACGCCCGTATCACCGATAATCTTTATTTGATTTTGGGCTTTCACGGTTGAATCTGAACTCATCAGCGATACTAAAACGATGCTCAAAACGAATGCAATTGATAAAGTAATTTTTCGTTTCATAGTTTTTCTCTCTTTTTTGGTTTAATCATCAAAGCGCAAGTTAGCAAGTTGGCAGAACTCAACAGGTATAGTGCTTTCTAACAAGTCAGCCGTTTTGCGGCAAGTTGTTCGGCGCGGCGTTATTCATCGGTAACATAAGTGAACACCTAAAACGACTCGAAAATTTACGCAATTATTTCCCAGTGTTTTTGAAACGCCACGACCTCGCCCGTCGCACTGTCGATAATCAAGACATTTACCCGCACATCTCGATTGTTGCTTTCAACTACAACATTTACTCCGTTTCCGGTTCCCTGCACATCGAACGTCAGCGCGTCATTACCCAGCGGTATCACCGGGGACGCGCTCTGTGAGGCAATAGTTTGCCGACACACCGCGGGCGTACCGGCACAACCTGCCGCCGTATATTGCTGTTGTAAAATACGGATTCCCGTAGTCAGGCAATAATTTCCGCCGCCGCATCCAATCGTTATCCGCATCACCTGACCCGTGCCGGGAGTGATGATCCCCGAAGCAAATTTAAATCTTTGCGGCGGCTGTGCCTTCGCCGATTGATCGGAACTCATCAGCGAGACTAAAACGATGCTCAAAAAGAGCGCGATTGATAAGATAATTCTGCGTTTCATGATTTTTCTCCTTTTTTGTTGACTTGCCGAAAGTTTGAGCTGCGGGGATTATTCATTTTTCGTTTCACTACGACCTCACCCGTAATCAATTCTCAATAACAGAAGAAGAAATATAGTCAACTACATCAACGGCATTCACTCTCTGCGTGGAAGTGTCGAAAACGATTGCATTCACCCGCACATTTCGGTTATTAGTCGAAACCACTATCCGCCGAATACCGCCGTTTGGCGTATCAATTGAAACTGCTTCATTCAGCGCGACCCTAAGCGGGGCAGAGGTAGTTTGCGATGCAACCGCGTATTTGCAGATTCCTGATTGACAAGCGGTTTGCTGATATTCGATGCGTTTAATAACTTCACCGTAAATTCCGCCGCCGAGTTCTCCGTCAACCGATACGACGCGAAGGATTTGATTCTCTCCGAGCGTCACCATACCTGTATCCCAGGCAAATCTTTGCGGCGGTTCGGCGTTGACCGTCGAATCGGATTTAACCAGCGACAGCATTACGACGGTTACGACGAGTGCGATTGATAATATTATTCTGCGTTTCATAGTTTTTTCTCCAAAATTACAACCTTATATAAATGAATAGACCGTCAGAGATTGCTTCTCACGGAAGCAAAAGCGCGATTAAAACGCTGTTGACCATTGTTTCGGTCGTGGCACAGCTCAAACACTAATATTCGTGTACATTACCCGGTGCGCCGTTATGACCATCTGTCATAGACACAATCTTGCCCGTGGCAGTGTCAATAATCATGGCATTTACACGCACATCCCGACTGTCGCTCAAAATCACTCCGCGAACGAAAACGCCGCTGCAGAGCGGTGCGATACACCGGCGAAAGTCGATTGAAACGGCTTCGCCCGGTATCACCGTTATCACCTCGGAGGTGGTTTGCGTTTCGATGTTTTGTTTGCACACCCCACCCGTACAAGATTCCTGCGTATAACTCATTCGTCTTATGCGAAAATTAAAAGAGCCGTTCGCCGTCGGCGTGCCCGAGAGTATCGAGAGGCGAAGCTCTTGATTTGGTCCAAGCGTGACCATGCCCGTATCTGCGACAATCTTTATTTGATTTTGCGCCTCAATTCTCGAATCGGAACTCGTCAGCAATAGAATCGTCAGACTCAAAATGAGTGCCGTTGATAAAATTATTTTTCGTTTCATAGTTTTTTTTACCTCCAGATATTTTTACTTACAACAAAAAAATTGAACTAAGGTGCTAATGGTTGTATATTTCTAGTGAAAAATCCTTTGGAAAAGATAAGAAATTTGTAAGGAAAAGCATTTGTCAGGCAAAATCGGACATTTTTACGAATTCGGCGGCTTTCGGCTCGACGCTGAAAATCACGGGCTGTGGCTCGGCGATAAACTTGTGTCAATCGCGCCGAAGGCTCTGGAATTACTGATTTTGCTGATTCGCCGTGACGGAAACATCGTCAGCCGCGAAGAATTATTGGAAACAATCTGGCGCGATACATTTGTCGAAGAAGCGAATATCAACTACACCGTTTCACAACTCCGAAAAATTCTCAGCGAAAACAGTCAAAGTGACACGCCGTTTGTCCAAACCGTTCCCAAACAGGGTTATCGTTTCGTTGCCGAAGTGAAAGAGGTTTTTGAAACCGACCGCAAACCCGCAAATCTTGCAAACATACCCGCCGCAGCCACAACGCCTCCGACTGTTTCAAAATCGCCGGTTCGCTGGTCTTTCATCGCAATTATTCTGGTCTGTGTTTTGTTTCTGACGAGCTTTGCTTACTGGTGGAAATTCAACGATCAAAAAGAACTTTCGAGCGTTTTGATGACCGAAAGAAATATTCGCACATTGGCGATTTTGCCTTTGAAAATGTTGAACGAAGGCGAAAAAAACAAAACATTATCGCTCGGTTTAGCCGATTCGCTGATTTCGCGTTTAGGCAGTTTGAACCGTTTCGCCGTGCGCCCTTTGAGTTCCGTCAAAGATTACATCGAAAGCGACCAGGACCCGCTCAAATTCGGCGCGAAATTAAAGGTTGATGCCGTTCTCGAAGGCACTCTGCAGCAGACGGACAATCGTTTGCGCGTCAATTTGCGTCTGTGGGACGTGCGCGACGGCGTACAGATGTGGCAAGATTCGTTCGATTCGACGGAAGCGGATATTTTCAATCTGCAAGACGCAATCTCAACCAAAGTTACGCAGTCTTTGGTTTCCGAACTGCTCGAAAAAGACCGCGAAATTTTGACCCGACGCGACACCGACAATCCGGAAGCCTTTCGCGCCTACGTTCGCGGACGGGCGATTATGGACAGCAAAAATCCTGACAGTGCCGAAAAAGCGATTGACGAGTATCAAAAAGCCGCCATTCTCGACCCGACTTTTGCGATGGCTTATGTCGGATTTGCCGATGCTTATTCAAGACTCGGCTTTAACTCGTCGGGGGCGCAAGCCGATGAATATTACGCTAAATCAAAAGCAGCGGCGAACAAAGCGTTGGCGTTGGAACCGAAATTAGCCGAAGCCTACGCCGCGCTCGCTTCGGTCAAACGGATTTACGATTGGGATTGGACAGGCGCGGAAAACGATTTCAAACGCGCCATCGAACTGAATCCGAATTATTCCAAAGCGCATCTCTGGTATGCGCTTCTGCTTTCATCGCTCGGCAGAAATGAGGAAGCACTGGCGGAAATAAAACGGGCGATTGCGATTGACCCGCTTTCACCGGATATTAAAGCCGGTCATTTTAGTGTTTTGGAAGGTCGCCGCGAATACGCGGAGGCACTCGCCCTTGCGCGGGAAAATGTCAAATTCAATAAAGAAAGCGGGCTTGGCAGACGCGCCCTCGCCACTTATTCGTTTCATCAGGGCGAATACGCGCAGGTCATCGAAATCTCCGAACAGGAACTGCTCAGAAAGAACAGTCAAAGATTCGTCTGGCTTTCGCTGCTTGCCAACGCTTATACCAAAATCGGTCAGCCCGAAAAAGCGGACGAAAATCTCAGACAACTCGAAGAATTATCACAAACCGACACCAAAGCTCTTTATTCATTGGCGGAAAATTACACCGAACGCGGACGTTTTGACGAGGCTCTCGCCATTTTGCAGAAATGTTTTGAACTGCGCGAGGAACGAATGATATGGCTCAAAGTCGAGCCGCGTTTTGCTGATTTGAGAAACGATGCGCGGTTTCAGGAACTCTTGCAAAAAATGAATCTTGTCAATTAGTCCTTCGACTATGAAAATAATTTCTCTGCTATTGAAATATCTCGCATTTCAAAAAAATTAGGGACAAATTATTTATTTTCTAATGTAAATTGCGTTTTGAGTTCAAAAGAAATATCTGCATTTTTGTCATAAACTTTTGCCTTAACTTTGTATTCGCCAATTAAATTAGACTTTAGCATTTCAAGTTTAATAACAGCCTTTCCCAGATGAGTATTCGGCTTCGGCGGAGCAGTCTCTTTCCACAACTCCAATCCTTTTTGATTAAGAAGTTCTTTTCCGTCCGGTCTGGTTAGAATATAATCAACTTCCGTATTGCAAACACCGGCAGAATCCGGTTTGCATCCGGCAAAAAGAACGATAATGCCGATTTTTTCATCAGGCTTTACGGTTTTTGTGGTATAAAAATTCGGTTGTTCAGGTTTCAGCCACTCTTTAATAAATTTATCAGGCTCTTTTACGACAATTAAATTTGCGCCGAAACCATTTACTGCCTTACGGTCAGATGAGTCCTCTACTTTTTCATTTTCTTTGAGCCATTGCCCTTTATTATCGTTCTGAGCGCAACCTGATAAGGCTGAAATAAAAATAAAAGACAAAACGAAAAGCTGTTTCATAACTCAATTACTCTCCTTTTCAGGGTTGATTGTTTTTTCAATCGTCGAATCCAATTCTTTTTTAATTTGTGCGTCAAAACCGATAATTTTTTTAACTAATTTGCCGTTGCGGTCAAAAATCGCGGTTTGCGGAATATCCGTTTTATTACCGAAAACAAAGCGCGTCAGTTCGTTTTCGGGCGTGGCGAGCGTGTAGTCAATTTTTAGTCTTTGGGCAAATGCGGGAACTTTCGGGCGGTCTTCGTCGCCGCCGACGTGCAAGCCGATGACTTCGAGATTTTCCTTGCCGTATTTCTTTTGCAGTTCTTTGAGGTGCGGAATTTCTTCGATACACGGCGGACAATAAGTCGCCCAAAAATCCAAAATCACGACTTTGCCTTGAAAATCCTTCAAACTCTTCGTGTTTCCGTCGAGATTCGTTTTGCCGTCAAATTCTGCCCAGGTCATTTCTTCAACCGCTTTGGTTGGCGGCAGAGGCTGATTTGTGACGGGAATTTCGTTGACCGAAACGGGTTTGTTGCTGATCGCAATCGGCGCGGCTGCCGGTCGGCACGCCATCGAAAGTAAAAAGTAAAAAGTAAAAAGTAAAAAGTAAAAATACTTCATCGCAAATATTTTACACAAAATTTAAGAAAAAACTTTATAAAGAAGGAGTGAAATCAATTAATTTGACGAGAACTTAAACACTAAAATACAAATACCTCTTTACTTTTTACTTTTTACTTTTTACTTTTTACTTTGTGAAATTTTATCCCGACAAAATCAACGCGCTTTTTTCCGCGCCGAAGCACACGGGAAAAGCCGCCAAAACAAACGCCGTCGGCACGGGCGCGAGCTTTGTGTGCGGTTCATTCGTTCGGTTTTTTCTGGAAATTGATTTGCCAACAAAGGAAATCCGCGAGGCGCGTTATAAAACGAACGGCTGCGGTTTTGCGATTGCTTCGGCGGAAGTTTTGGCGAAAAAAATCGTCGGACGGAAATTAACGGAACTTCACGGCTTAAATCACGCGGAATTTTTAGGAGAAATCGAACTCGAACTCGGCGAATTTTCCGCTGACCGACGGCATTGCGCGGAGATTTGTTTCGACGCACTGCAAACGGCTTTCACTGATTTTCGTGCGCTTCAGATTGAAGAATTTGCGGGCGAAAAGGCGTTGATCTGCACTTGTTTCGGCATTTCGGAAGATACGATTCAAAGCATTATCAACGAAAATCAGGCGGAAACGGTCGAAGAAATCGGCGATGCCTGCAATGCGGGAATGGGTTGCGGATCGTGCCGGTTTTTGATTCAGGAGTTGATAGATATTCACGAACTTGAAAGATAATAAATGCCCTAATTAAGTGTCGCCTAAAAACTCTGCGTTCTCTGCGGCTCTGCGTGAAATTATCTCACGCAGAGCCGCAGAGAACGCAGAGAAAAACAAAAGTTTCAATCAACAACACATTATTAGGACACCATCCTAAACTCGGAAAACTTTCGGGAAAGATTTTTTATATGCTATAATCTGAAGACTTAAACCGCCCGAAAGTGCGGAAATTTATTTTTTGGAGAATATTTGAGCGATAACGGTATCGCAAATCAATGGACGATCCTGCCGGTTTATCTTTACTTTTCTTTTTCGCGGAAACGGGAAGCACGCCTGAATTTCCGGGCTTAGTTTCATCACTCTTAAATTTCTTACTGGTTATTTTTCTGGTGCTTGGTAACGGATTTTTTGTTGCCAGCGAGTTTGCGCTGGTTGCCGTCAGAAAATCGCGAATCGAAGCCCTCGCGGCGGAAGGCAATAAATCAGCCGAACGGCTTTTGGGACTTTTAAATAATCTCAATGCGTATATTTCCGCGACACAGCTTGGCATTACGCTGTTTTCGCTTGGTTTGGGATATGTTGCCGAACCGGCGATTGTCAAAGTTATCGAACCGCTTTTAATAAGTTTGAGTCAGGCGACCGGCGCGGATGTTTTAAGTTCGCCGACCTTGGCGCATACGGTTTCCTTTATCATCGCTTTTACGTTAATCACGTTTCTGCATATCGTTTTCGGCGAACTCGCGCCGAAAACGATGGCTTTGGAACTTTCCGAAAAAGTTTCGCTCGCGGTCGCGCTTCCTTTGCTGATCTTCTATAAGATATTTAGTTATCCGATTCGCCTGCTCGATTGGACGGGGACGAAAACCGTTCGGCTTTTCGGGCTTCATCCGTCGGGCGAACACGGCTCGAGCTACACGGAAGACGAAATCCGTCAGCTCGTCAGAGTTTCGCACGAAAGCGGTTATTTGAACGAAGAAGAAAATCGGCTGATCAATCGCGTTTTCGAGTTTTCCGACACGACTGTGCGCGAAGCGATGATCCCGCGCCCCGAAATCGTCGCCATTCCGGCAAGCTCGACGCTCGAGGAAATCGCCAAGTTTTTCCGCGAACACGGCTATTCGCGCTTGCCCGTCTATGGCGATTCGCTCGACGATATGCGCGGCGTTCTGCACGGCAAGGACATCATGCAGTATTTGCTCGTCAAACCGCGTATGTTCAAGCTCGAAAGAGTTTTGAAAAAGCCTTATTACGTCGTTGATACGGCGCGGCTCGAAGACGTTTTGCGGCAAATGCAGCGCGAGAAATTTCACTTCGGCTTCGTCGTTGACGAACACGGCGGCGTTGAAGGAATCATCACGCTCGAAGATTTATTGGAAGAAATCGTCGGCGATATTTCGGACGAACACGACGAGGAAGTCAACGAACAAATTAACAAACAGCCCGACGGAAGTTTTATCTTGGACGGCGGTTTGGCGGTGCGCGATTTGAACAAGCGTTGCGGAATGAATCTGCCGGTTTCGGATGCTTACACGACAGTTGCCGGATTTTTGATGGCGGAATCGGGACAAATTTTGACCGAAGGCGAAACCGTTCCGTTCAACGGACATATTTTCAAAATTGAGCGTGTCGTAAAACGCCGTATTTTAAGAGTGCGGATGGAGAAAACTGACAAAACCGAGCAATAAACGGGGCGCAGAATCTATCTAATTACAATTAGCATCAGGCAAATGTCATTTGTCATTGAGCAAATGACAAATGACATTTGCTCGATGACACAAGGTTTTTACTCGATGACATAAGGATTCAGACAGAATCCTTATGGGATATTACAAAAACATTTGCTCTTCTTGCCGAAATATAAACTTCATTATTTTCAAATTTTGCTTTACCTCGAAATCACGCTACATTTAAAGAACAGGTTCTACACTAATTTTCAACGGAGTTTTTATCAAAAATGAGTTTAATCGAAGAAGTTTGGGCGCGGGAAATTTTGGATTCACGCGGAAATCCGACCGTGGAAGCGGAAGTTATCTTGGAAGACGGCACGACCGGACGGGCGGCGGTTCCGTCGGGCGCGTCAACGGGCGAAAATGAAGCGGTCGAATTGCGCGATGACGACAAATCACGCTATTTGGGCAAAGGCGTTTTGAAAGCGGTCGAAAACGTCAACGAAAAAATCGCCTACGAATTGGAAGGTTTGGACGCGCTCGACCAGACGCTGGTTGACCAAAGGCTGATTGATTTGGACGGCACGGAAAACAAATCGAACCTCGGCGCAAACGCGCTTCTCGCGGTTTCGATGGCAACCGCCAGAGCGGCGGCGGCGTTTCAGGAAATGCCGCTCTATCGCTACATCGGTGGCACGAACGCGAAAACTCTGCCCGTGCCGATGATGAACATCATCAACGGCGGTGCGCACGCCGACAACAACGTGGATTTTCAGGAATTTATGATTATGCCCGTCGGTGCGGAATCTTTTTCGGAAGCCTTACGCGCCGGAGCAGAGATTTTTCATAATTTGAAATCGGTCTTGAAATCACGCGGTTACGCGACAAGCGTCGGCGACGAAGGCGGTTTTGCACCGAACCTGAAATCGAACGAAGAAGCGATTGAAACGATTCTCGAAGCGATTGACAAAGCCGGCTACAAAGCGGGCGAAAACATTATGATTGCGCTCGATCCGGCGGCAAGCGAATTTTTCAAGGACGGCAAATATATCTTCAAAAAGTCCGACAAACGCGAGCTTTCATCCGACGAAATGATTGCGTATTGGACGGATTGGACGGAAAAATACCCGATTATTTCCATCGAAGACGGTTTGGCGGAAAGCGATTGGGAAGGCTGGACGAAAATTACCGAAAACATCGGCAAAATAATTCAGCTCGTCGGCGACGATCTGTTTGTCACGAACACGCGCTTTTTGCAGAAGGGAATTGACACGGGCGCGGCAAATTCGATCTTGATCAAAGTCAATCAAATCGGCACTTTGACCGAAACGCTCGACACAATCGAATTAGCAAAAACGAACAATATGACCTGCGTCATCTCGCATCGTTCGGGCGAAACGGAAGACAGTTTCATCGCCGATTTAGCCGTTGCAACTAACGCCGGACAAATCAAAACGGGTTCGCTTTCCCGAAGCGACCGCATCGCCAAATACAACCAACTGCTTCGCATCGAAGAAGATTTGGACAGTTCGGCGAAATATTTGGGCAGAAAGGCTTTCTACCAGATCAAAGCTTAATTGACTTTGCCTTTATTTGACAGAATAGTAGCCTTATTATAAAGTGCCTGTGTCCGGGTTTTATAACGCGGAATCATTCAGCAGATTCTTCGTTCAACAAAATCAATTATTGAACGAAAAGTTATTAGTCTATTATACAGGGAGGAAAATATGAAAATTTCAAAGGTAATGTTGGGTTTTTTGATGGCATTCGTCGTTGCGGTCGGATCGGCTTTTTATGTCAATTCAGGTTCTGCAAATAACAGCACTTGTGAAATGAGACAGGATGTCGCGGCGGCGGCTTGCGGCAAATGCGGCGATGGTTATTGCAATAAGCGGTGCGGCGAAACGGCAACGAGCTGCCCGCGCGATTGCGGAGTTCCGTCAGCTAAATAATTTATCCTTTTTCGTACATTCTGAAAAAAAGCCAAAGTAAAATTTTGGCTTTTTTTTTGACCTGAGAGCAGAGCGTTTCCTGTCTGGCTCTACGGCAAAGCGCAAATAATCAGACCTTTATCAAAGATTTGCGGCGATAAACTTTAAATACCCTAAAATTTATGAAAAGAGTTTTGATAATCGGTTCGGGCGGCGCGGGCAAATCAACGCTGGCGAGGCGTTTGGGCGAAGTGACCGGAATCGAAGTCGTTCATCTCGACAAACTCTACTGGCGAGCGGGTTGGACAGAACCGCCGAAAGACGAATGGCAGAAAATTCTCGAAAACGAACTCGAAAAAGACGAATGGATTATGGACGGCAACTTCGGCGGCACGATGGAACTGCGAATCGCCGCTTGCGACACGGCGATTTTTCTCGATTTTCCGCGCACCGTTTGCGTTTACCGCGCAGTCAAGCGTTGGACGAAATATTTGAAGACGAATCGTCCCGATATGGCGGAAGGCTGTAACGAAAAAATTGATTTGGAATTCTTGGGTTGGATTTGGAATTTTCCGAAAATAAAGAAGCCCGCAGTCGAAGAAAAACTGAGACGCTTTGAAAACGAAAAAACGATAATTCGTTTGCGGTCTAAACAGGAAGTCGAAGATTTCTTTGTCAATTATTCGCAAACTTTTGTGCTAAAATAACAGCGAAAGGAGAATTTATATGGGACAGCTTGTAATCGAAGTGCCGCAGAACATCAATTTGAAGGTGAGCGTTAAAAGTGCCGAAATTGTTGACGAAATTTTACGGCTTGTTAAAAGTCCGAAGAAAAAATTGGAAACTATAACTCTGGACTTAACATACGATTTAGAAGATATAGATGAAAACGAAGTGTTGGGAATTTGGTCTGACCGCAAAGAATCCGGCGAGATTCCTGCCATCATACCGCCGCGCCGAAACAGTTTGAAGGAAGATGGCGATAAGGTATTGGGAATTTGGGCTGACCGCGAAGACTCGGCTGAAGAAATTACGAGGAAAATTCGTGAACAAAACCGCAGAATAACATGAGCAAATACTTGCCTGATACAAATGTTTTCTCAAAGATATTTAAAGGTGATTCAACAGTCAGAAGTTTTGTTGAAAGTCTTGATGCCGTCATTGATGCGACCGTTTATATCGAATGTCTACAAGGCTCAAAGTCTAATCAAGAAAAGCGTTTTGTTAAAGTTTATCTCAGCAATTTTTCGGTTTTGCTAATTACTCCGAAGATTTCTGAACGCGCTATCAGTTTAATTGATGGTTATTCAAATTCTTTTGGTTTATTCTTACCGACGCTTTGATTGCGGCGACTGCTTTGGAAAATGATTTGACGGTCGTAACCTATAATGTGGACGATTTCAAGTTTATAAACGGCTTGAAGTATTTGAAACCAACAGTTTAATTTTATGTTTCTAATCATCGGCACAAAATTTTTCACTTGGGGATCAGCCAAAACGCCTGATATGATTCGCTGTTCGGAGTGCGGCACGGTCGCGCAATTTACCGAAAAAACCGGAATGCGTTTTCTGACGCTCTTTTTTATCGTCCCGACGATTCCGCTTTCGGGCAAGAAAAAAATGATCGAATGCCCGAACTGCAAAGCGCGTTTTCAGACCGAATAAACTAATGATTAAAAAAGTTCTTCTTTTGCTTTTAGTTTTTTCGACGGCTTGTTCTGAAACGCCGAAAGAGATAACTGCAATTGAAAAATCACCGACACCGAAAAGAGAATTAAAGACCGATATTCCAAAAGCAGGGCTTTCCTATAAAACTTGAGAACAAGGGGGCAAACAGTTACTTTTTAGAGTGACGAAACTTAAAAAAGTAACAAATATGCCACCTTGTCAAGAAAATAGTAGAAGTTTTTTCGAGAAACTGCAAAACGCCGATGG
>JANODL010000081.1:0-28003 GCA_031412675.1 Acidobacteriota bacterium
ACCGGGCGGCACGGCAACATTCGCTTCCGTTTTCGGAACAGATGGCGCGGCGATGAACGGAACGTGGAGCTTGTATGGCGTTGACGATGTCAGCGGCGACGTTGCGACCATCACGGGATGGAAACTGACGTTTGAAGCCAACGATTTTGTTTGTGTGTTGACACCAAATGCAGTCAAATCACGAGCTGACTTTGACGGCGACGGCAAAACCGATTTGTCGGTCTTCCGTCCGAGTGAAGGCAACTGGTATCTGAACCGTTCGACTACCGGATTCGGCGTTGTTAATTGGGGCGTTTCAACCGATTTGACGACACCGGGCGATTTCGACGGCGACGGCAAAGCTGATGTTTCGGTTTTCCGTCCTTCAACCGGCATCTGGTATGCTCTGCGAAGTTCGAACAATACCGCGGCAATTGTCAACTGGGGTTCATCGGGTGATATTCCACAGTCGGGCGATTACGACAGCGACGGCAAAGCCGATTTCGCGGTCTTCCGTCCTTCCAACAACACCTGGTATATCCTGAACAGCAACGGCGGTTCGACCATTGCCGGCTTCGGCACGGCAGGCGATGTTCCGGTCAGAGCTGATTACAACGGCGACGGTAAAACGGATATTGCCATTTTCCGTCCATCCACCAATCAATGGTGGGTTTCCAACAGCGGCGGATCCGTAAGTGCCACAACTTTCGGAACAAGCGGTGACAAACTCGTTCCGGCGGATTACGATGGTGACAATAAAGACGATATTGCCATCTATCGTCCGTCAACCGGACAATGGTGGACTCTGCGAAGCTCCACCAATACAGCGTCGGTTGTATCATTTGGAATTTCAACGGACGTTCCGGCACCGGGTGATTATGACGGCGACGGTAAAGACGACCAGGCAGTTTACAGAAACGGCACATGGTGGTTGAATCGTTCGACGGCGGGTGTGGCATCGACAGGATTTGGTCTTTCGAGCGACATTCCTGCTCCGGCTCGTTACATTCCATAGGCAAATAAACGTAGAAAGATTTACAGCTAATCTTTTTACATTCTAAATATAAGGCTGACGGTTAAAGATTTTCTTTGACCGTCAGCCTTTTTCTTTGCTAAATTTTAAACAGGCAATCTTCTCACAAAAAAAATTTAACATTGTTCTAATTGCCTTTCTCCTTTGTTCTCAATAAAATCAATCTAAGTTAGCAAGCTCCCGAAAATTTTATGCTCGAAACCGTCAGAGAATTTGTCCCGTTAGCCGTCAAAGAAGAAACCACCGATATTTCTTTAATTGCGCCGCCCGATGTCAATCCGTTTTTTAACCGCGAGCTGAGTTGGCTCGAATTCAACCGCCGCGTTTTGAATGAAGCGTTGAACGAATCGAATCCATTGCTCGAACGGCTCAAGTTTTTGGCGATTTTCTCGACCAACCTG
Source organism: Acidobacteriota bacterium (assembly GCA_031412675.1). Classification (GTDB taxonomy): domain Bacteria; phylum Acidobacteriota; class Blastocatellia; order Pyrinomonadales; family Pyrinomonadaceae; genus JAFDVJ01. Next base: position 1,414 of record JANODL010000081.1, read on the forward strand.
GACGAATTTTTTATGATTCGCGTGTCGGGTTTGAAGGAACAAATCGCCGAAGGTGTCCGCAAACTTTCGCGTGACGGGCTTTCGCCTGCCGAACAGCTTCGGGAAATCCGCGAGCGTCTGCGTCCGATGCTTGCCGACCAAATGACGTGTCTGAACGAAGACATACTGCCCGCGCTTGCCGACCGAGGCATCAAGATTTGCAGCTATCAGGATTTGAACAAATCCGAAAAGAAACGGCTTGACGATTATTTTCATAAAAAAATCTTTCCGGTTCTGACACCGCAAGCCGTTGATCTCAGTCATCCGTTTCCGTTTATTTCAAATCTCAGTTTGAATCTCGGTTTGATTGTCGAACCCGAAGAGGGTTTCCAAAACGAAAAGCTCAGACATCTTTTTACGAACCGCCGTTTTTCGCGCATCAAACTTCCCGCCAATGTTTCGCGGCTGATTCCGATTGACGACAGCGGAGCGCGGTTTGCGCTTCTCGGCGAACTCGTCGCGGCAAACGTCGGCTATCTTTTCCCGAATATGAAAACGGGCAAGCCGTGTATGTTTCGCATCACCCGCGATGCCGACATCGAAATCCGCGAAGACGAAGCGGGCGATATTCTCAACACAATCGAGCTTGAACTCCATCATCAGAAACGCTTCAGTTTTCCCGTGCGGATGGAAATTGCCGATTCGATGCCCGATGAAATGGTCAATTATCTCGCGGGTTCAATCGGTCTGACGGAACAAGATGTCTTTCGCGTCGAAGGATTTTTGAACGTCCCCGACTTGATGAAACTTTATTCGTTGGAGCGTCCCGAATTGAAGGACAAACCGATCGCTTACTCGATTCCCGCCGCGATTCGCCGCAACGATAATATCTTTGAAACCCTGAAACAACGCGATATTTTGCTTCATCATCCATACACGGCTTACAGCACGGTCACGGATTTTATCAACGCCGCCGCCGAAGACGAACAGGTTTTGGCAATCAAAATATGCCTTTACCGCACGGGCAAAGATTCGCCCGTCATCAAATCTTTGGTCAAAGCCAGCCGCAACGGCAAACAGGTCGCCGCGCTCGTCGAACTCAAGGCGCGTTTCGATGAAGAAAACAATATCGAATGGGCGCGGCATCTCGAAGCCGAAGGCGTTCACGTCGTCTATGGAATGCGCGAGCTGAAAACTCATTCAAAAGTAACGCTCGTCGTCCGCAACGAAAACGACGAACTGCGCCGCTACGTCCACATCGCTACGGGCAATTACAACCCGGCGACTTCGCGCATTTACACCGATCTGGGCTTGCTCACATCCGACGCGGAAATTGGCGCGGACGCGACCGAGTTATTTAATTTTCTGACGGGTTATGCTTATCAGGACGAATTTCGAAAACTTCTGATTGCGCCGATCAATTTGCGCGAACGAATGATTGAACTGATCCGGCGCGAAACCGAAAATATCAAAGCGGGCAAGGAAGCGCGCATCATCGTCAAACTCAACAGTCTGACCGACGATAAAATCATCCGCGAGCTTTACCGCGCCTCGCAGGCAGGCGTGCGAATTGATTTGATCATTCGCGGAATCTGCACTCTGCGCCCGCAGGTCGCGGGTCTTTCGGAAAACATCCGCGTCATTTCGGTCGTCGGACGTTTCCTCGAACACAGCCGAATTTTCTATTTCGCCAATGACGGCAAAGAAGAAATCTATATCGGCAGTGCCGATTGGATGCACCGCAATCTCGACCGCCGCGTCGAAGCCATCGTGCCGATCAAAGACGCTTCGCTCAGACAATACTTAAAAGAAGAAATCCTCGCCGCTTATTTGCAGGACAATATCAACGCCTCGATTCTCCAAGCGGACGGAACTTACGAAAAAATCAACGTCGGCGAAGGCGAAATCGAATTCGATTCGCAACTCTATTTCGTCGGTAAAGAAATTTAAGAACAAGAATTCTTCAGAAAAAGTTTGACTTTATAAAGTTCCATCCAGGTGATGAGCGCGGCGTGCGGCAAAGTCAGCGCGGAAAGCAAAACCAGATACGCAGTCGTATAATTTGCAAAGTCCGAGAGGCGAAGCTGTAACAGCCAGAAAATCAAGACCAAACCAAACAACGAGAGGATCGTGACCGGAAGTGCGCGGCGATGAAATCTGCCGACGATTTGTCGTAAATTTTTCCGCTCGAAGGCTTTTTCGTTTTGTTCGTAAATTTCGAGCCGCAGCAGGTGTCGCCACGAATGAACACCGATCAGGTAAATCGTAACTGCTAAAAGCGGAGTTGTAAGCGAGAAAAAAGTTAAAAGGAAAACTGATTCGAGCAAAATTAAAAGTCGGCTGGCGATTAGCAATCTGGAATCGCGCAGAAGTGCGACGAAGTTGTTAACCGCAATCAGCAGAATTCCGGCTGCCAGCGCATACGGCGCGAAGGTCAGTAAAATTTCGGCTGAACCGGCATCTAATTTCCCCAAAACCGAGCCGCTTTCGTTCGGGTAAAAAGCCAGCGGCGCGGACATCACAAGCAAGCCGCGAGCAAGCGAATTAATCAACCAATCGCCGGTGTTTTCGGCTTCCCAAACCGCATCGCCGCTGCCGAAATGCCAAGCAGTCAACGCTAGAAAACCGATTAAGACCGCACCCGGCAAAAAATACCAAACCGCGACGACAAGTGAGGCGAGCAGCAGATAAGTTCCCAACAGCCCGACCAGCCCGCGAAAAGATCGGCGTGCGCGGCGGGTTGTGTCGAGCACAATCCAAAAATCGTAAGCACCGTGCGGCAAACCGAAAAGCAGAGCGCTGACTAAAAGCAGCCACGCGCCCGCCGTTTCCGAATTTTCACCGCTCAACGCGCCGAGCAACCAGCCGCCGAACAGACTTGTCCAGGGAATGATATAAAGCGCCGTGCGCTGACTGAATTTTTTCATTTTTCTCGCTTGCCGCAACAAAATTTCGCCGCAGACTCTGCCAGCCTGCCGCGCCGAAACCGAGTTTCGGCAGAGCGTTGATAACCGCTAAATCATCGGCTGCCGAACTTTCTTCGGTTAAGAATCTAATCAGCGAATCGGATGAAACTTTCTCGAACATTCGCAGAAAAGAATCTTTCGCCAAAGCCGGATTTCCGGCGAGAACTTCCAAAAATACCCGGTCGAAAAAATCGTATTTGCGCGACGCAAAGGTTGACGGAATTTTTCGCTTTTCGACGATTGCCCGCGCTATTTCCGAAGTCTGACGCTGAATCCGGTGGAAAGCGTAGCCGCTCGACGGACGTGCGCCGCCGCCTGCCACGCCGATGGCAAACATCCGTTCATTCAATTTCGTCGGAATTTTCGCCGTCGTCATCGGTAGTTTACCCGATTCTTCGGCTTTAATATCGTAATCGTCGCCGAAATTTTCGGTGATATAAGTCGTGATCGCGCCGAGATGATCGCCGGAGGCTGACGGTTGACGGCTAAATGCCGTGCTTTCGACGAGTGCCTCGCGGTCAGAATACGGAAGGACGTAGATAAAATTTATACCATCTGTCTGCGCGGTGCGAAAATCCATTAGCGTCGCATTTTTTTCGTCGAAAACAGGGCGCGGAAACTCGATTTTCCAGCCGACAAACGTCTGGTGCAGATAAACGCCGTTCGTGTTTTCGGCGTTATTGAGAGTCGCGCTTCCCAGATGACGCGCATCAAATACCAGATTCGCCCGCCAGGTTTCGCGGTTCGTCGTGACTTCGACGCATTCTCGATTGGTTACGACTGTTTCGACTTTTTCACCTAAATTCAGTTCGACGGGCGATTCCGCCTTCCGCCAGCCCGCGTGAAAATGCGCGAAAAAATCGGGCGCGTAAATTTGCTGGTAGGAAAAGTTTTCCGAAGTTCGCACGGTCGAATTATTTTCGTCGCCGACCGTCCAGCTTTGCCACGCTTTCCCGACGAGCGGCGCCAGCGACGCGGGCAGTTTCGCCCAACTGCACCAACGCTGCTCGCGATTAAATCTTGTCCGGCTGTCGAGCAAAACCACTTTTCCGGTGTAGCCGAAATCTTCCAGATAATGCGCCAGAGAAGTTCCGGCGCAGCCCGCACCAAGTATCAAAATGTCGGCTTTTTTCACCATTGTTTCTCCTTCTTTGAGCGGCATTTGTTGCCGGACGGGCGCGGAGTTCAACCTTCGATCTGCGTTAAAAATGCCGCTTGAAAATTGAACGCCGCGCCCGTCCGAATCATTCCGACAACTTACGCCGCCGGTGAAAAGGCTGGTGCCGCAGCCTGACCGTTTGAAACCTCGACAGCCGGAGCCGCTCTCTGACGGCGCGCGAGCAACTGCGCTCCGGCGAGATAGACGATAATTCCCGGACCGATTTTGTTAATCTGGTCGCCCAAATTGTAAACCGCGTGAACGATGTTCAAATCTACTTGCGGCAGCAGCGAGGGAATCATGTAACCGATCGGATAAATTCCCCAACCCGTAATGACGAACAGCGACATCCATTTGACTGCCCATTGTTCTTCAGGTTCAGCCGTTTTCGCCATTTCCTTGACCGTCGTGAATAGAAAATAAACGATTCCGAGATAACCGACCGTGGAAATCGCTCCCCACAATAAGTGCATTCCGACGTTATCAACGTATTGTTCGCCGATAAAACCGGCAAAGATCATCAGCAAATCGGCGACAATCAAGTAAGTGACAACCTTGCCGACTTTGCGTCCGGCGGCGACCGCCAGAGGAATCTTGGCGACCAGCAGCGGCGTGGTAATCAACCAGTCCATATACCGGAAATTGATGATTCCCAAAAATGAATTGCGAGTGATTTCCGCGTAATTTGCACCGTTTGCTGCAAGAAGCGGCAGCGTCACGTCCGAATACAAACCCTTCATATAGAAATAGTGAAACGCCGCAATGCCGACGATAATGGCGGAAAGCGTCAAAGCCGTCCGATACTCCGGCGCGACACTATTTCTTTGCGATATAAAAAAAACAAACGCCGCGCCCATCGAAATGTACGCGACGAAAAATGTAAAATTAACGATCATCGGCATAATACCTACCTGATCGGCGGTAATTAAGTCGGCGGCGAAGCCGAGTGTCACCGAACCAAGAATTGTAGATAACATATATAGTCTCCCTGTGTTAGCTTATTTTTGACATAAAAAACTTTTCGGCAGGCACAAAATACACGTCTGCCCCATCATCATTGTTTCTTCGCTTTTAAAAGCAATCGAAATTTATCTCAAATTTCTAGAAAAAACTGACTTCCTTTTTACTGACCAACTAACAATTCAAAAATCCACAAAATGCGTTGCAAGTTCAAATTATTAATTTGCTGATTTACAAATATTCACTATCGGTTTTTTACTGAAAGTGACAAATGAAAATTAACGCTTATTAAATATAAAGTCAACCGAAACCGCTCAAACCGCACACTAAAAAATTTAATTTGTCGCATTAGGGCTACTAATAGCTATTTTACATAAGGTTTTTGGTTTATCCTGTTTTATTTTGAAATTCCTTGAAAAGATAATGAAATCGCACAAACCGCACAAGAATTAAAAAGTAGCTTTTCAAAACCAAGCCTGAATTAAAGAGCTTCTTTTTTACTTTTATAAAAACTTTGAATAAATTTCAGAATCTGTGCGAACCGCGGGAAAACGTGAAATTCGTCAAAAAACATTCGTTTTAATGAATTTTACGCCACTCAATCAATGATGAGAAGATTGCGCCCGCATCGCACTCAATGAGTTTTGTTATTGGACAATTTTTCACATCAAAAGTTTGCCGCTCGATTTTTTCGTTCCGCACAACCCTATTCTTTGGTTTTGTTACGCACAAACAGCAGTAATTTCGGCGAAAATTCTAATAATTTCCTCAACCCCTTTATCTTCCTGAAATCAACGTCGGCGCGGCGAAAAAATCAAACTCCGTTCAAAATCGCGGTTGCATACAGTTCTAATTTCAAAGTTTTTTTTCATCATTTTTCATCGTGGTTTGTAAAAATTTGCGAGCGTTGCGCCGAAAAATTCCACTACAATGTTAAAATAAAAAATCTGGGAAATAATATGTTTGAAACATCATTCGCGGAGATTTCCGTGCAAGTGGAAAGAGTTGATCCGGTCGAATACGCCAGAACGCGCAACTTTACGGACGGCGCGGTCACCAGGCTTTCGCCGTATATCAGTCGCGGCATTATCTCGCCGAAATATGTTTTGGATGCGACGCTGCGGCGCGGCTACAAATCCTTTCAAATTCAAAAATTTATTCAGGAATTGGCGTGGCGCGAGTATTTTCAAAACGTCTGGCGGGCGATGCGCGATGCGCTCGATGAAGACTTGAAACAGCCGCAGACAGATGTCGAAAATTGGCAAATGCCGCAATCTTTAATCAATGGCGAAACGGGAATCGAAGCGATTGACGAAGGCATAAGTGAATTATACGAAACGGGTTATATCCACAATCACCAGCGAATGTATATCGCTTCGACTGCCTGCAACATCGGCAAAAGTCACTGGCGAGTTCCGGCGCGCTGGATGTATTACCATCTGCTCGACGCGGATTGGGCGAGCAACGCGCTGAGCTGGCAATGGACGGCGGGCGCGTTCAGCAACAAAAAATATTACGCCAGCCAGGAAAACATCAATAAATATTGCGGCACGAACCAGCGCGGAACTTTTCTCGACGTGGATTACGGCGATTTCTCCGCGCTTCCCGTCCCGGAAGTTTTACGGATGACGGAAAATCCGGTTTTGACAACCGAATTGCCGGAAAAAAAGCCGCTTGAAATTGATGAATCGCTGCCGACGCTTGTTTATAATTTTTATAATCTCGACCCGTTTTGGAAGTCTGATGTCGAAGCAAATCGCGTTCTGCTTTTTGAACCAAACCACTTTGCCAAATATCCGGTCGCGCCGAAAACGATAGATTTTATTCTCCGGCTCGCGGGTAATATCAGCGGAATAAAAGTTTATACGGGAGAATTCGACGAGTTGAAAAAGGAATATAATTTGTCCGAAATTTATTACAAAGAACATCCGACCGCCCGGCATTATCAAGGTGTCGAGGAAGAAAGAGAATGGATGTTTCCCGAACTGAAAGGATATTTTCCGTCTTTTTTCAATTACTGGAAAAAGTGCGAAAAGCTGCTCAAGCAAAGAAATTAAATTGTGAAACATTTTACTAATAAAGCAATCGGCGAACTGGGGAAAATCGAACGCGCTAATTTAATCAACTCGCTGAGCGGTTACAAACCGGCGAATTTAATCGGGACAATTTCCGCCTCAAAGCAGACAAATCTGGCGATTTTCAGTTCGGTCGTGCATCTCGGCACGACACCGCCGCTGTTCGGATTCGTCACGCGCCCGACGACCGACGTGGCGCGTCACACTTACGAAAACATCAAGGAAATCGGCGTTTACACGATCAATCACGTTCACGAATCGTTCGTCGAACGCGCGCATTATACTTCGGCGAAATTCGACCGCGAAACGTCGGAGTTTGCGGCTTGCGGGTTGACCGAAGAATATCTCGAAAACTTTGACGCGCCGTTCGTCAAAGAAAGTGTCATTAAGCTCGGTCTGAAATTCGTCGAAGAAATTCCGATCAAATTGAACGGGACGATTTTGATAATCGGCGAAATTCAGCATCTTTTTCTGCCGGAAAACGCTTTGCTCGCAGACGGCAATGTGGATTTGCACGCTGCCGGAGACACCTGTATTTCGGGACTCGACGGCTATCACGCGGTTGGAGAAGCGGTCAAATTTCCGTTTGCGCGACCGAGCAACGTTCCAGACTTTAAATAATCGTGAAAAATGTTAAAAAGCAAAATCTGCCGAATAAAATCTGCGCCGTCTGCCGAAAACCTTTCGCGTGGCGGAAAAAATGGGAAAAGGATTGGGACGAAGTAAAGTATTGCAGCGACAAATGTCGGGCTGAGCGAAACAAAATATGAAATCGGCAACTCTGATTTTTCCGCATCAATTATTTGAGAACAATCCCGCTGTTTCAACCAACGGCGAGGTTTTTCTGGTTGAAGAATTTCTGTTTTTTCGTCAACTGAATTTTCATAAACAAAAACTCGTTTTTCATCGCGCTTCGATGAAGTTTTACGCTGACTTTTTGACGAAAAAAGGCGTGAAAGTGCATTACATCGAATCAACCGACCAGCTTTCGGATGTCCGAAAGTTGATGCCGTATTTGATCGAACAGAAATTTACCGACGTGCACTTTTGCGATGTCGCCGACAATTATCTTGAAAGACGCATTAAAAAACACCACGCCGACATCAATCTAATTCAGCACGAAACGTCGCTTTTTCTCAATTCAAAAAAGGAACTCGATCTTTATTTCAAAGGCAAAAAGCGATACTTTCAAACGAAGTTTTACACGCAGCAGCGCACGACGCGCCGCATTTTAATGGACAAAGATTCGACACCGACCGGCGGCAAATGGTCTTTTGATGAAGAGAATCGTTTGAAATATCCGAAAGACAAAGTGCCGCCCGTCGCCCGATTTCCCACCGTCAATGCGTTTAGAAAAGAAGCGGAAAAATACGTCGCCGTTAATTTCGCAGGCAACTACGGCGCGTTGTCCGGCGCGTTTGTTTACCCGACGACTTACGCCGAGAGCGACGCGTGGCTCACACAGTTTTTGAAAAATCGGTTTCGCGAATTCGGCGATTACGAAGACGCAATTGTCGCGGGCGAACATCTGCTCAATCACAGTCTGCTGACGGCGATGCTCAATGTCGGACTACTTTTGCCGGGCGAGATTATCGAAAAAACGCTACGCTACGCCCGCGAAAACGATGTTCCGATCAACTCGGCGGAAGGATTCATCCGCCAGATGATCGGCTGGCGCGAATTTATGCGCGGCGTTTACGAGTTTGCCGGAACGACGGAGCGCACGACCAACTTTTGGAAATTCAAACGCAAAATTCCCGAATCTTTCTGGACGGGGACGACCGGCATCGCGCCCGTCGACATCACGATTAAGAAGGTTTTGGCGACCGGCTACTGCCATCACATCGAGCGTTTGATGGTCATCGGGAATTTTATGCTGTTGTGCGAATTCGACCCGGACGAAGTTTATCGCTGGTTTATGGAGCTTTTTATTGACGCTTACGATTGGGTGATGGTGCCGAATGTTTACGGGATGAGCCAGTTTGCCGACGGCGGTTTGATGGCGACCAAACCGTATATCAGCGGCAGCAATTACCTGTCGAAAATGAGCGATTACGGAAAAGGCGATTGGCAAAAGATTTGGGACGCGCTTTTTTGGCGATTTATGGACACGCATCGAGATTTTTTCCTGAGCAATCCGCGACTCGGAATGCTGGTCAGAAGTTTCGATAAAATGAGTGCGGAGAAAAGAATCTCGCACATCGAAACAGCGGAAAATTATTTGGCAAGTTTGGATAAATAAAGATTACGTTTTTTTTGAATATGATAGTAATAATCGGAGCGGGCGTGGCGGGTTTGACCTGCGCGAAGTATTTGAAAGACAGAGGCGTTGAAACTTTGATTTTAGAAGCGTCCGACGCAGTTGGCGGACGCGTGAGAACGGATGTTGTCAAAGGTTTTAAGCTGGACAGAGGTTTTCAGGTGCTTTTGACATCTTATCCCGAAGTGGAAAAACTGTTGAATTACAACGATTTGCGGCTTCAAAATCTGCCGTCGGGTGCGCGAGTCAGAAGCGGCGACGACTTTTTTGTGATGCCTAATCCGTTAAAGAATATTTTGACCGCACCGCAGGCGTTATTTTCTCCGGTCGGCAGTCTGTTCGATAAAATAAAAGTTTTACAGCTCAATTTAGAGACGCGAAACGCCGCCGAACCGGATTTTTCAAATTTGGAATCGAACGATTCGACCGTTTCTTTTTTGAAAAATTACGGGTTTTCGGACAAAATGATCAACCGGTTTTTCGTGCCTTTTTTCGGCGGCGTTTTTCTTGAACGAGAGCTGAAGACGAACGCGAGTTACTTTAAATTTTTATACAGCCTGTTTGCCAAAGGCGATGTCGCCGTTCCGCAAAACGGAATGCAGGCGATTCCCGAACAGATCGCCGGACATTTATCGCCCGATCAAATTCGGCTGAACACGCCGGTTAGAAAAATGAGCGGCAAAACGATTCATCTGGAAAACGGCGAAATTATCGAAGCCGACAAAATCGTTTTGGCGACCGATGCGCGGGCGGCGGCGAAATTGCTTGGCGAAACATCGAAAGTCAAGTTTAACAGCACCGTCTGTCTGTATTTCGAGAGCAATGCGCCGCTGAAACTGAACGGCGAACCTTACCTGATAATCAATTCCAACGCGAACGAATTAATTGACCATCTGCTGATCAGTTCGGACGTTGCGCCGACATACGCGCCCGACGGCAAAACTCTGATTTCGGTGAGCATCGTGGGTAATAAAGAAATTTCGGAAAACGAATTGGAGACAGGCGTACAAACGGAATTAGTTAAATGGTTTGGTCGGGAAAACGACTGGCATCACTTAAAAACATACAGAATTCCACAGGCACTGCCGCAATTTTTTCAAGGTTCGTCAATCGTCCGTCAGCTAAAAATCAGTGATGACATTTATCGCTGCGGAGATTACACTGCTTATCCTTCGCTCAACGCGGCAATGAAAACCGGGCGCGAAGTTGCCGGAATGCTGCATCAATAATTTCGGGATTTTTATGATTTCAGCCGCTGTAACCGGTTCAAACTTAGAAATTGTTTGAAAACTCAAAATGATAACCGGCGATAACCGCTTTATTAATTATCAATTATCAATTATTTTAGATTAATAAACGATTAACTCTGAATTTAATTGATAATTGATAATTGAAAGTTAATAATGCGAGATTTTCAGCAGCTTTCGAGTTTTCAAACAACTACTTACAGTTTCAGAGAAAAAAAACCGTCGCTGAATCCGGATAAAACAGTTCAGTTAGAGCCGATAAAGATTTAATTTTTGGTAGTGAACAAAAAGTCAGGCTCAGTAGATCCAAATTTGATTGAAAAATCAGTATAGCGAGCCGGGGCGAGCAGGTTCGTGTTGAATCGAGTCAAATAAAACTGGAGATGTTCGCTACCGCTCACTATACTGATTCGGTCATCAATCCTCAAATTTGGAACTACTGAGGCTGTTCGAGATTCTCTATCGCTGCTTGAAAAAAAAAGCGTGGTTCGCCGGGAGCGCACGCATCCCTGCGTGCTGAGCGCGCGAGCGCGAATCATTGCGCTGAATGTCGAGTCGGGATTGAACAACGCTTTTACGCCACTTTTTCCAGGGGCGCAGCACGCACGGATGCGTGCGCTCCCAGCGATGAAGAGTTTGTTGTTCCGATAAAGCAATTTTCAAAGCATTACTTTTAGTTCACTACCTAATTTTTATCTCGAACTCAGGTTAACTAAGCGCAGCGAAATCGGCAAACTAAAGTTTGGACTCTGAACTTTTGCGAATCTAAAATATTGACTTTCCCTGCTTCAAAGCATATTTTTTAAACATCGGGCAAATTTCTTAGACTTTCGCCTTCCCCCAATCGTCAAAATATTTTGGCAAATCTTTTCCAAACAGGAGTTTAAATAATGAAAGTTGTGTCGCGTAAGATGTTTTTTACGAAATTGAGTGCTATTTTCGTCGTTGCCGCGTTTTTTCTCGGTATTCAGATGTTTTCGACCAAGATCGAGAAGGTTTCCGCGTCGGCTTCGGGTCCGACTCCCGGGCATACGGGCGCACCGGGCGAGGCGAACTGTACGTCGTGTCACAGCGATTTTCCGGTCAACAGCGGCACGGGAAACGTCACGATCACGGGCGTTCCCGCCAATTATTTGCCGAACCAGCAATACCAGATCACCGTCCGCACAACCGAAGTCGGCGCGACGATTTACGGTTTTCAGATGACGGCGGTTGATTCACAGGGCAGACGCGCCGGAACATTCGTTCTGCCGGCGCAGGTTCCGCAAAGACTGCAACTCGATGAAGGCTTTATCGGCAATAATTTCCGGCAGTATATCGAACACACCGTTGACGGAATTATTCCCTCGCAGTTCAATTATAATCAATGGACATTTACGTGGACTTCGCCGTCGAGCCGGGTCGGGAAAATCGGTTTTTACTCGGCGGGTAACGCCTCGAACAGCGATGGCAACACTTCGGGCGACCAGATTTACACGACTTCAAAAGCCGCTTTGTCGGGAACGGCAAACGCCAATTTCGACACGGACGGCAAGAGCGATTTTTCGGTCTTTCGACCTTCGACCGGCGTTTGGTATGCGCTCAACAGCACGAACGGCGGTTTTCAAGCCTTGCAGTTCGGGTCAAACGGCGACCGCATTGCACCGGGCGATTATGACGGTGACGGCAAGACGGATTTAGCGGTTTTCAGACCTTCGACCGGCGTTTGGTATATTCAGAAAAGCAACGGAACAGGCTTCATTATCACGCAATTCGGCACGAACGGCGATATTCCGGTCGTTGGCGATTACGACGGCGATTTGAAGAGCGACATCGCCGTCTGGCGACCTTCGACGAGTCAGTGGTTTATCTTCCGCAGTTCGGATTTAACCTACGACATCCGCCAATTCGGTCTCGCCACGGACAAAATCGCACAAGGCGATTACGACGCGGACGGCAAAACCGACATCGCCGTTTTTCGTCCGTCGAGCGGCGATTGGTATGTCTGGAAAAGCACCGACAACGGGATTATAACTTTTCATTTCGGGAGCAACGGTGATTTGCCGACGCAAGCCGATTACGACGGCGACGGCAAACACGATTTCGCCGTCTTCCGTCCGTCGCAAGGCATTTGGTATGTTCAGCGTTCGACCGCCGGATTCGGTTCGGTTCAATTCGGACAGACGGGCGACAAACCCGTGCCGACCGATTATGACGGCGACGGTTTAGCCGATTTTGCCGTCTATCGCAACGGCATCTGGTTCGCACTCAGAAGCACCGACCTCGGCGTTTCAATCGGCAACTTCGGTCTCGCGGGCGATATTCCGATTCCGGGCGGTTATCTCGCCGAGTAATTTTTCTTTACCGTAAAATAACCTCAGTTCGGGATAAGAACGGAGCGCAGGCTGCCAGCCTGCAACGCCGCTTGAAAAGCGGTGTAACGAACTTTGCTTTTCAGTAATCTTGAATAAATTCGGAGGTTGTCAGCGTTTTTCAAACGCTTGCAGGCTGGCAGCCTGCGCTCCGTTTGGCAAATTCCTTATCCCGAACTGAGGTTAAAATAAGAAAGCTCAAGTTCATTGTGAACTTGAGCTTTCTTATTTTGGCTAACCGATTTTGCCTTCGCCGCTTCCAGGTGTCGGGGTTGGCGTTGGGGTGGGTGTCGGGGTCGGCGTTGGCGGCGGCGGAGTCGGTATTGGCGTTGCCGTCGGTATCGGCGTTGGAGTCGCGCTCGGAGTCGGCGTTGGAGTTACTGTCGGCGTTGCCGTCGGAACCGGTGTCGGCGTTGCCGACGGAGTAGGGGTCGGTATAATCACCGGTGGCGGTCCCGGGTTCGGTAAATTGGTATTGCCCTGTGAGTCACGCGGAACAATCGCTTCGCCGAATTGAATATTACGAACCCCGATTTGCGTTGTTCCTTCGACATCGTGATACTCGCCGTCCTGAAGCGGATAAGCAGTTTTAACTCTTAAACTCAGTTCAATCGTCCTAACCCCTGCCGCGTCATCAATGTCGAATTGTTCGGTCGGTTGACTCAAAATCGTTGTTGCATCGGTCGGTTTCAAAACGTATCGAAGTGCCAGCGACTCCAAATGCTCGGCAACTACGCTGTCAATAAAACCACTGCTTTTAACCCCGAAAACACGACGAATCAGACGACCCTCGGCATCAACGAAATACTGAATAATTTGAACTCTTTGCAGAATCGTCGGATACGTGCCGTTGTTCGTTACCGAAGCCAGTTGTCCCGTCGAACCTGTGCGGTTTAGTTCGTAAGTATCGTTATTGCCCCAAGTAATTCTATTCGCGCCCGAATTAACATTCGTCACCGTGCCGAAGACTCCCGCCACACCATTGGAAATAAAATAAATTTCGCCGTTTGTAAAATCACCGATGCGTGCCGCCGGAATGTCAATTTGCCCATTATTTGATCTGACATGCGCCGCCGCTAAATTGATTGCCGAAAAAGACGGGTCTCTCGACAAAATCGTCAGACGATCAGTAGTCGGTAAAAGATTCAACGCCGGTGTGGAATAGCGAATCGGCGTATTATTCGGCACATTATTATCGGAAACAACCATCCCGATATTGACATACCCTTGATTTGTCGGGTCAACCGCACTTGCCGAACGAACGGTCAGGTTTTGAGTAACGAAAGCGGTCGGAAGCCAGATATTTGCCAAACCTTTCAAGCCGTCGCCCGCTACCAGAATATCGCGGGTCAAGTATTCCTGTGCGTTGCGAAGTCCCTGCGTCGCGGTCGTCATCTCGAAATTGGCGTTGGCAGTCGTGATCGCGCCGCGCATCAGCGAAAAAACCGCCGCGAGAACAACCAGAGTTATCGCCATCACGACGATTAACTCCATCATTGAGAAGCCCTTCTGATTATTTTGTTTTGTCGGATTTTTCATATCTTTAGGTTTCAAGATTTAAGATTCAAATCTGATTTCCAATTTTGAATCTTAAATCTTGAATTCGGAATCTAGCGAAGGCTCTGGCGGAATCCGGTTGACTGTATGTATTGAAAAAACGGCGTTCCGGGCGGCAGTTTGTTGGGTGTGAGAAAGGTGCTGTCAAAACTCCAATTGCGGCGTGGCGGCATATAAATAATTGACGTGTCGTTTTCCCAGTTGGCGAGTGCTTGTGTCGAACGGTAAAGCGGAACGAATGAACCGGCGTAACTCCAAGTATTGGTCGTGCCGTTCAAATTCCACGTTTCCTGAAATCGCGGGTAATTGATAATTCCGCCGTTGCGCCGCAAGCCTGAGGCATCTCTGCCCGGTGTTTGTGTCATTGCCGAAACTGTTGTTCCGGCGATAATGGCGGCGCGAACCGCCGTTCCTTCGGTCGTCGAAGCACCTTCGTCCGCCATTCGGTAAGCCTCGCCGCCCATACCGCGCGCATTGCCGCTCCCTTCGGGATAGAGCGCACTCGAAGCGTCAAACCAGGTTTTTGAAAGCGGGAAGATCGCGTCGCAAACGACTGAGGACGGAATTTGTGCGCCCAAAAATCCGCCGTCATTTAAGGTTGAGCCGCCGGTCGGAATACTTGACACACCCGTTGTGTTGAAATTTCCCCAAATATAAACCATATTTTCCGACGAAACCGTGATGCCTTTGGTCGGCGAAAGTTTTCCTGCCGCGGCGGTCGTGCTTAAAGTTTCGCCGTCAAAAAGACGTACTGCCCGACGAAAATTATCGTTGGCATTGTAAATGCTTAAAATGGTATTGGCGCGTGTCGTGCGGCTCGCAACCGGTGCATTGCTCGGCGAAGGTGCTGTGCCGATTGTGCCGGAATCGGGTAATTCCAAAGTATTTTTCTGCAAACTTCCTTTTTTGCTCGAACCGCCGACATTCCAGCCGAAATCAATGACATCTTCGCCTGCATCCAAACTTCCGTTCGGACCATAAATATCTTCGTTGTCAACAATGCCGTTCGTGCTGGCATAGGAAGTTCCGTCTTTCTGATACTCAGGACCGACGCGGTCTCCGCGGCGGTCTGAAACATAAACGACATAGCCTTCTTCGCCGTTAATATTGGTGCTGACGGCAGTTGTTCCCACCAGCAGATTGTTGTCGTAAACGCCGTCAACCCAACGCGCCAGATTCCGCATATTAAGTTCGACGACGCTCGTTACGCCGCGTCTGTAAATACCATATTCGCTGAGAGTGCTGCGAACCCAACCTTCACGGACGTTATAAACATTGATCGGCACGATTGCGTTGAAAGCTTCGCTCGGCGTGGCTTGTCTCGTAATCGCCCCTGCGCCGTCCTCGTTTGCCGCACTTTCGGTCGTGTTGATAAACCCGCGATTCGCGTAAAGAAGAGCCGTCGGGTCGTTAATTTCGCCGTCGGCGATTGATTGATAATTGCGCGTCAGATTCGCAAGCGTAAACGAATTTCCGCGACGGTCGCGGTTTCCCTGCACATATCCCGCCCAGAGCGGTCTTTGCAGATAAACGATGCCGTTCGGTTCGCCTTCGGTTACGCCCATACTCAAAATCGTCTGCGTAACGTCAATCGTCGTATCATCGGGTCTGACGATTTCTATCAGAATTCGTCCTTGAACGCCCGAACCGGGCGGAACATACGGCGCAGCATTCGGATCGGTAATGTTTTTAATTGCCCGCACGGTTGAGGCGTTAAAAGTGGAATTATCAGGTTTTTTCTGTAAAACCGCCGAACCTGTAACTGTTCCGCTGTTTGAAATTTGCTTTAAGACATTTTCGCCGCCGTTCAAAACAGAAGGCACAAATGTCGAAAGAGCGACACCTTTGCCTGCCGGAATTCCCGCCACATTTGCCGCGCCGCTTCCCGCACTCTCATCGTCAATCAGAATTCTGATTTTCGATTTGTTGTGATAGCGCGAGGTCGAAAGAATTTCGTCGTCCGAAGGCAGAGCGCGTTTGATAATTTCCGCCGGAGAATTTCCCGCCAGTTCCAAGGGTAGTTTCAATGAAGACGCGCCGGTCGTCTGGGTCATAATTTGTCCGCCGAAACGATTGGCAGTTCCGCTTGAAGGCGGTTTGACCGACTCGGTTTCCCAGTTCGGATTAGCAATTCCGCTCGGACTGTCGGGAAATATTCCGCGCAGAATCGAACCTAAAATGCCGCCGCCGCCGCCGCTGACCAAATTCGGTCCGCCAACTCTTCCCGAACCCGCCTTGACACTTCCGTTGCCAATCGTGCTTTGAACATTGATGCCGTTGACTTCGACAAAAACTTGCGTGCTGCCGCTTGCGGCATTCGACTCGCCGCCGCGGGTCGCGTCGCGGACAAACTCGCCCGCCATCGTTAAACGGTTGAGAAATTTCGTGTTTCGCAAAGCATAAATGTTTTTGTTGCTGTGAATTCTGCCGTTAAAGGTCATCAACGGTCCGGGATGAATTTCGATGTCCTCGTTACTGAACATCCCGAACTGGAAAAGCGGCACGAGATAATTATTATATTCGCGTTCGAGTTTGACCTCCGTGCGTGTCGCCGACCGCGCCGCCGTCGAACTCATTTTGTATGGAATAATACTGGCGTAAAGTCCCGCGTAAGCTCCGTCGGGAATATTGACACGCGGATAAATATTGCTCGGCAAGTTTTGAATTGCCCGTAATTCGTTTAATTTGTCGGTGTCCTCGGCAAGGTTTTGGGTAAATGTAAAGCCTTCGGTTAAAAGCGCATCCGGCGGCGCACCGGAAATTAGGTTGAGGTCGGCAGTCGTCGGATTTATTTTACGCCGAAACAGGTTGCTGAAATCATTCGTCATTTTTTCGAGTCCGGCAGACGACGCGTAAAATGTTTGCGTGCGCTGTAAATCGCTTCCCGCAATCCGCGCTTCGCTTGACGAAAAAGCCAGCGCAGTCAGCCCGACCACCGCCAAAATTGCCACAAGAATGATGGCAATTGCCAACGCCGCGCCGCGCTCATCGCTTAAATTATTTTTTGAAACCTGTTTATCTTGTTTTTCCTTTAACTTTTTCCAAATCATACCTTGCAAATCTCCCAACCGCTTATCTTGTCATTCGACCTTCGTCGTTCAGATAACAAACTCCGGCAATTTCGCCGACTCCGCCGCCGCTTCCGAAATACCGAATTCTAATCTCGATTTTTTTCATCGAACCGCTCAAATTCGTGACCGTAATTTGCCGCGTAAAACCGCTCCGGACAAATGCCGGATTTTCAACGTCGTCTCCCGTTCCGTAAATGCCGTCCGGTCCTTTGTCTATTAAATCGTCGTCCGTTCCGTTCACTCCGTCGGGTCCCGGATTAAGCGATAATTCCTTAAATCCGGTGCTAAACCCGTCAAAAAATGCCGCTGCATCGGTATTGTCAACGCTTCCGACATTGGCGATTTGCTTAAAATCGAGCCGCCGCGAATTTCTCAAAGTTTCGACTTCCTCGATCTGGGCAACAATCATTGATTTCGCGCTCGTCACGTTGCGGCTGATTGTGCCGTAATGAATTGCGTAGCCAAGCGCGGCGGCTGTCCCGATGAGTCCGACAGTCATGATAAAAATAGCCACAACGGCTTCTATCAAAGAGAACCCGTCCTGCTTTTTCGTCAAATTGTTTTTTGAGATTTTTTGAGAAGTGTCACTCCACATATGAATTTACACCTTGGCTGTATCGCCAGACTTTGACTCGCCCGCCCGCGCCTAAAACCGAAACGGCAAAAGCCGTATCGAGCCGATATTTGTCGTGATAAAAAAACAACGCCTGATTTTGCGGGTTGTTGCTTGCGTCAATCACCGAACCGTCCGCCTGAAACGTAATTTCAACGGCATTGCTCGAAAGGCTGGTCAAATTTGTCGTATCACTCAAAGCCGCAGTCGGAACGCCGGGCGGACGACCGTATTTGACATCGTCGGGTTCGACCCCCGAACCGGTTAATGAAACGACGACATTTTTTGCGTCGCCCAATGCTCCGAAACTGCCGCCGAAAGTAACGATTGCTTTATTGGTGTTGTCGTAGCGAAAAGTTATCGGCTTTCTCTGCGACATCGCTTCCTGCCTTGATTCCCGGAGCGAAGTAGCAACCTGTCTCTGCAACCCTGAAAACCTAAATAGTCGGCGCGAAGAAATTATCTGCGGCAAGGCAACAACCAGAATTATCGCGGCAACCAACAATACGACGGCGAGTTCGGGAAGGCTGAAACCCTGTTGTTTTGAAAGTTTAACTTTCTTATTAATGCTTAATCCGTAAATTTTCATTTCCTTAATTAAATTCGTGAGAGATTTAATCTATATCTTCAAAGATTGAATAACTTAGTTTTTCCATAAAAAACGATGTTAATCACAATAAATTTTTTGAGATGCCGGTTGGAATTAAATTTGAAGAGTTGAGTTAGAAGTGTAAGAACGTATTGCCGTTGATCGAAAAAAAACCGTCAGACCTCTATCAATCAAGGTCTGACGGGAAAAGAGGAAATTTAGATTTCTCCGTTCATAATATCAGTTTATTTTCGAGAAGAAGTTCTGCACGGAGAAATTTGCAAGCGACCGCGCTCTCCGGCAGAACTTCCTTAAACATTAACTGTGATTAAAATCACGGTTACGGTTTCGTTGTTCCCGGAGTCGTGTTCGGCTGAATTGAAGGAACAATCGGCACGACCACGGGTTGTTGCGGTGTTTGCTGCGTCGGGGTTGAGTTTGACTCGGGATTGCCGAGCGGCACGGGTTGCAACAAAGTGGTTGAACGTGTTCCATCGGTAACTTTCGAGGGCGTTTGATTGCCGTTGACATCGGGACGGAAGATACGCGGCGTGATGAAGAACAAGATTTCGTTCGTCACACGCGAAACCGATTTCCGTTTGAACAAGTTGCCCAACAGCGGAATTCTCGATAGTCCCGGTGTGCGGAATTGGTCATCGCTTTCCGTATCGAGCAAAGCACCGCCGACAACCGTTGTTCCGCCGTCGGGAACGGTCACCTGCGTTTTCATTCTCTGCGTATTGATGCCCGGAACGCCGCCGACCGCAATCGTCGTGCTAACCGTGTTGTTTTCGGCGACGATGTCCAGAACAACCGTTCCGAGATCGGTAATTTGCGGCGTAACCTCCAGCCGCAGCGGGACGGAAACATACGTCGTGGTAAAAATCGTATCGCCTGATTCGTTGCCCGTATTTTGTGTTGTTACAACCGGAATTTGCGTACCGCTTTCAATTTCGGCTGTCCGATTATTCAAGGTCGTGACACGCGGCGTAGCGATAATTTTAGCCTGTCCTTTTTGTTCTCCGGCTGTTAACAAAGCATTGATGCGGGCTGTTCCGATCAGACCGGTTGTTAAACCGAGAATCGTATTGGCGGCGGTCACACCGAGATTTCCGCCGGGTTGGGGAAATTCCAAACCGGAGCCGGCGGGAAGTGTCCGTCCGGTCGGTGCCGTATTGTTGCCCTCGCCCGGTAAAGTCGAGAAAATTCCGCCCGATCCGCGACCTGTGCCGACGACGGCGGCTGATAATTGAACGCCCAAATCGCGGCTGAAATTGCGGTTTGCAATGACGATACGGGCTTCGATTTCAACTTGTGGTTCGGGTTGATCGAGCAAAACGACGAGCTGACGAATGTTGTCAATATTTTCACGCACATCGGTGACGATAAGCGTGTTACTGCGCGAATCAACTTCGACCGCGCCGCGTCGTGAAAGACGTTTTTTGACAACTCCCAAAATGCCTTGGTCTGCGCCGCCGCTGCTTTTTGACGTGGCACCGCCTTTGAAGCTGGTTTGCGAAGCACAGGCTCCGGCACAAGCATAATTCAAGCGGATAAATTCCGTATAAAGGTCTGCGCTGTCCAGTTTGTTGGCGGTATTTTGCCGTTTCACTTCATATTCTTTGGCAAGTTTTCCGGCTTCGGCAACGCGCAGAATCGGACCTTTGACTTCGATTGCTAAATCCTGCGATTCAAGAATCGAATCGAGCGCAAGATTCCACGGGACTTCATTGACATTGACCGTGACAGGAACCGATTTGACTGATTTGTCAATCACGAAATTGATTCCGTATTGTTCGGTCACGTAGTTAAGAATGTCGCGGATGTCGGCATTGACAACCTTTAAATTGATCGGTTCGCCGACAAATCCGGCACAACCGTATGTTTTACAGCCTTCCTGCGCTGATTTTTGCGCGAAAACCGCAAAAGCTAAAGAACTGATAATCACGAAAGCGAAGACCGCACGACGGCACACGACGCTTGTATTCCGAAGAAAATTCATGTTTCCTCCCAAGTAAATTTATTCTCTCTAACCGGAGATTTCGGGTTTAATTTTAGACTGGAATAAGGCTGAAATGCGGGAGATTTCCGCCTCAAAGTTTGGATAAGTTAAGATTTTTTGGCAACTTTTGTTGGTTTTTTATTCTTTTTGTTTTTATCCTTGACGGAATCTTCCGGCTTGGATTCGGGTTGTTTGTTCATTTCGTCAACGGGCGAAATAATAACTGTCGGCGAAACCGTTTTCGATTTATCTTCGGTCTGCGCGGTGTTTGTCATATTCGTCGTCGGAGTCGTACTGGCACTGTTGTTATTGACAACTTCCGTTTTCGCGGCGTTGCTTTCGGTCGGCACAGTTCCTTCGACTTCCTGACGAATGGTATATTGACGCAAGCTTTTGTTTTCGACCGATGAGATAAATTTTCCGTTGGTCATTTTTATGACTTTGCGAAAGACAAGGCGGTTTTCCTCGATGGCGACGAGCTGTCCGTCGAAAAATCTCTCGCCCGGATAAATCGTGTATGACAATTTGATCGGTGTCGCTTCGACCATCGCGGCAAATCCGCGCGGCGTTTTGAAAATTCCCGTCACCGACATTTCATCGAGCGTCAGAACGCTGGTCACTTTCGGAATCGGCATTCCGTTTGCCGCCGCCGTTTCGCGTTGTTGTTTGTAATAATTGATTCTCAGATCAATCGCCGGCGCACCGACCGAAACAACAAGCGGAGGACCTTTTTTCTCAGGCTTGGTTTTAACGCTTGTCGTCGTGGTAGTTGGCGATGCCGGATTTTTCTTTACTTTCCATGTGGGCGTTTTGAAAGGATCAACCTGTGCATTGGTCTGCACAAAATGTCCGCCGACCAAAACAAACCCGGCAATGGCTAAACTCAAACTCAGAAAGCGTGTCATTTTCGATTTTTTCAACATAACTTTTCTCTCTCAAGAAATCTCTAAATTCTTTTTAAATTATTTGGCAGCGGGTTGCTGCGGTGCAGGCTTTTGTCCGTTCGGCGCAGGTTTCTGTCCCGGTTTAGTCGGCTGAACTGCCGGTTTGACTAAATCTTCCGGTGTCGCATAATAAGCGGTCAACAAAAATTGCGCGTGCAGAGTGCGTGACTCGCTCTGGTTATTCAAGGTCATCAACTTAAAGTCGGTAATCGAGACAATTCGTTGAAGTTTCGCCATTTTATCGAAAAAGTCGCGCAAACTGCTAAAGTTGCTGTCAACTTCGATTTCGACCGGCTTTGCCATGATATATTCCTGCTGCTGGTCTTCACGCGGCGTAAAACGCATCACGACCAGACGGCTTTCGCCTGCCGTGTCCTGCAAACCTTGCAGAACATTGGTAATTTCGCGCTGTTCCGGCAGCAACACTTTCAGTTCGTCGTATTCCTGCGATTTGCTGGCGTAGAGCGAACGAAATTCGTTGATCCGCTGGGTGGCGATTCGTGCCGCTTCGTTTTGCGAAGTTTTTTGCGCGATTTGGTCTTCGAGGGCTTGTATTTCGGCGCGTGTTCCACTGGTCACAAAATACCAGACCGAAAGATACAACAATGCCGCGATACCGACCAAAACTATTAATTGCATGTGCCAAGCTAAGGCTTTGAATTTTTCTAACATCTCGGTTTCCTTCTTTTTTTTTGGTTTTCTAAATAACCGAATCTAATCCTAAAAACTGTTATTGATTTTTAGCAACTTGTGGTTGATTTCCGCCGTTTGCCGCCTGATTCTGCGGTTGCTGCGGCGTGGTGGCAGATGCCGTTGTCGCACCGTTTGACTGGGCGGCTTTTGAAGGCGTGTAAGCACAGCGAATCGTAAAATTAAATGATACGTTTTTCGGAACTTCTGCCGGAGTCGTCTGTCCCGTTGTTGTCGTCTGCGTTGCCGCTATCGGATCTTCTTTGCGGGCGGTTTCAATGCTCAGATTTGAAAATAATCCGCCTGAAAATTCGAGGCTTTTACCGAATTGCGTCGGCGCGGTTTCTTCGTTTGAAGTTCCTCTGATTTCCAACTGGTCGCCTTTTTGCTCAACACTGTCGAGATAAATTCCCGGTGTCATCGTGATTCTTTCGCGCAGGGCTTCCAGAACCGCACTCGGACCGGCTTGTTTCGAGCGAAGGTCTTTGATCGCGTTAATCCGAGCGTCAATCGCCTGAATTTTCGTTTCGAGTTCCTTCTGCTCTTTCATCACCGCTTCGAGTTCGGTGGCAATTCGTTTTTGTTCTTCGAGACGTTTTTCGGCATCAACTTTCGCCATCTGCGTACTGATCACGTCCCATCCGATAACTGCCGAAAGCAGAAAGGCGACTGCCAAACTCATCAAAAGCAGGCGTGATGCCGCGCTTCCGACCTTGCGCTCAACCGAAGCCGCTGCCCCGTTGTGTCTTTCCGTAACTGATTGTAAAAGATTTACTCTAATCATCTTGCTTCTACTCCCCTCACTGCCAAACCGACGGCAACCGCCATTTCGGGCATAATTTCACTCAAATAATCGGGGTCAAATTTCCGCGTATCAACCTTGATTTGGCGAAACGGGTCTAAAACTTCGACCGGCAATTCCAGTTTGTTTGAAAGTTCTTCCGCGAGTCCGGCGAGTTTTGAACCGCCGCCGCTAATCAAAATCTTTTGCACCTGCACGCCCGCATCTTCGGTCGTCGCGCGGTAAAAATCGAATGTCTTCTGAATTTCCATCGCAACCATTTCGGTCACGTTGTTCATCAGCGGCTCGATGGCTTTTTCGTCCATTCCCTGCGCCGCGTCGGGAACTCCGCGTTTGACGGCTTCCGCTTGTTGGAAACTCAAGCCTAAATTTCTTTGCAGAATGTCGGTAAATTGACTTCCGCCGACCGTGATGTCGCGTGTGAAAACCGAATTTACGCCCTGCACGATATTGACGTTCATCGTCGAAGCACCGATGTTGAGCAAGGCAACTGCCTGCGAAGAATCGGGCTGATAATTGATTTCGTAGCAATTCTGCAAAGCGAAGGTGTCAATATCAATAATGACCGGTATTTTTCCCGCCATTTGGACGGCTTGTTTCAAACTGTCAATTCTTTCGCGTTTGCAAGCTGCGATTAAAACATTCGTCGCATCATTGCTTTGATTCGTGACGTGATAATCAAGACTGACATCCGACAAATCGTATGGAATATGTTCTTCGGCGTGCCAGTCAATTGATTCTTCCAATTCGTCGCGGCTCATCGGCGGCAAAACGATATTTTTGACAATCACCGAATGTCCGCTCACACCCGTTACGACTTGATTGGCACTGATTTGATGGTCTCTGCAAACATTTTGAATCACTTCGGAAACGGCGTTCATTTCCATAATCTGTCCGTCAACAATCGTGTCATCGGGCAAATTTTCGTAGCCTAATCCGACCAGACTCAAATTATTTAGTTTTCCTTCGAGTTCGACCACTTTAACCGAACTTGAGCCGACATCTAAGCCGGCAACACCTTTCTTTTTACCGAATAGCATTTTTGTTTTCTACTCCTTACACGCTTCACGCGCCAATCTCTTTTCTATGATTTTTGTTGATTACCCAAACGATCCAGGTCTTCGGCACTATTTAGCAGATTTTTACCACCCTTCAGGATTGACAGCAAAGACGGGCTGATTTTGATAGGTCTGAATTGATTGCAGAGCCGAGATACCTGTTTCGTTTTTCATCCTTGATTTGTGCAAACTAATTTTCGTTTTAGCCGAAACCGTTGCCGCGATGTATTTTTGCTTTTAGGTGGCGATGGGAAACGAATGCTTTTGCATCGTTACAAATTAAAAGCTACTAGAGATGCAAAATTTTGTCAACAACTATTTACATTGTTTAACACATTTTGACACATTTTTTTTCAAATTGATTTATCCATCAGTCAAAATGATTTAACGGCTTCCTGTTTGAATTTAGCTAAATCCTGATATTTCAGCACTTAGCGATTATTTTTAGTATTTCGGCGGTTAATGCAGGTTTTTCAAAAGGAAAGAGGTGTGAGCCTTCAATTTGATAAAAATCTATCGGAAAGTGTTTTTTCATAAAAGAAAGCCGCGCCAGTTCGCCTTCTTTTGAATTAGTTCCGCCGATATATGCGGTCGGAATTTTTAGTTTTCCGCGAAATTTTGGCAAATGATGCGGAATCGTGCGGTAAATTTTCGCTTCGATTTTTGGCGAGAAGAAAAGTTCAAAGCCTTTTTCGGTTTCAACCGTTGCGTGTTCGGCGTAATCACGCAAAACGTCTTCGTCAAACGCATCGAATTTCGGCTTTTTCTTGAAATGTTCAAAGGCTTCTTGTTTTGATTGCCATAAATTTCGCCGAAAACGAGTCATTTGCGACGGCGAATAGCGGTCAATCATTTTTGTTAATTTCAGAATTCGCAAACTATGACTGCTGAAACGACTGATGATCGGCGCATCGAGCAAAATAATCTGTTTGTAAAGCTCGGGATTTTCGACCGCGACGAGAAAATGCAGAATGCCGCCCAAGCTATGCCCGACACCGATAATTTTTTCCGTGTAGCGCGTTTTGATTTCTTCGCGGAGTTCATCGCGTAAAAATTTCCAGTTGTCCGACACGGGAAATTTTGGGTTATGCCCGTGGCGTTCCAGAAAACCGATTTCAAAATCGTCCGCGAGCAAAGAAAAAAGTTTGTTGTAAGTTTGAGCGGGAAAACCGTTGGCGTGTGCGAAGTGAATTTGCGGTTTAGTCATTTATCCTGCGGATAATTTTAGCAACAAAGTTTTTTCGGACAAAACGCAAACTTGTATTTGTCCGGCTAAGATTTTCAGAAATTCCCTACCGAACAACCCGCATAAATTTTAGCTTTGCACAAAATTCGATTTTTGCGGAAGCACACACTTTAGTAAGGGCGTAAAAATGGACGTTTCTGCGCCTGAACTAAAGTGCGGGCTTCTGCATTTTTCCACCTTCACAGAAATTTTTGTGCAAAGCTTTTTCAGAAAGTATTTATCAATTCCCAGTAACCGACATCAACCCAGCGTCCGAGTTTGTAGCCGACTTCGCGGAAATGCGCGACTTTTGAAAATCCGAGCTTTTCGTGGAATCTGACGCTGCCGTCGTTCGGCAGAGAAATTCCGGCGATCAGCGCGTGAATATCGGTTTCTTTGAGTTCGTCAAACAATTTTTCGTAAATTTTCGAGCCGATTCCCTTCTGCTTCGCGTCGGCTTTGACATAAATCAAAACTTCCGCCGAAAACTCGTAAGCCTGCCGCATTTTAAATTGCGCCGCGAAAGCATAGCCGTAAATCTCGCCGCCTTCTTCGGCAACCAAATATGGATAATCGGCGCTGATTTCGGCAATGCGTTCTTTCATTTCGTCCGCGCTCAAGACTTCGGTTTCAAAAGTCTGGTGCGTATTTTTGATGTAGTAATTATAAATTTCGGCAATCTGCGCCGCGTCGTCTAAATTTACGGTTCGGATATTCATTTTATTTCTTTCTGACCAGATAAAAATGTTAAGTTTAACAAATAGCCAATCAAAAGCCATTGAAAGATACTAAATAAAACAATCAACATCATTTTTGAGTGACTTATGAATACTGTAGAAAAGCTTTGTTCCGGCGGAAATACACAATTGTAAATTAAATCTACAAAAAGTATTACGGGGAAACAGGGCTTTCCTATAAAACTTGAGAACAAGGGGGCAAACAGTTACTTTTTAGAGTGACGAAACTTAAAAAAGTAACAAATATGCCACCTTGTCAAGAAAATAGTAGAAGTTTTTTCGAGAAACTGCAAAACGCCGATGGT
>JANODL010000082.1:0-8065 GCA_031412675.1 Acidobacteriota bacterium
GTGTCAGAACCATCTGCGGTAGCGGATGGTTTAACTTCGGGAGCAGACCTTTCCGCGAAAGTGTTAAATGATAATCTTCAACCGCCCGCTTGCGGCAGGCGGTTCTGACCTGACGCACAAACCAATTTGAATCGGTATTATTTTGTTTTTATTTTCGTCTGTTTCGTGTGTTTCGTAGGCAAATTTTCTTAACTCAGGTCAATCAGTTTTTGAATCTGCGTCCGAACTTTCGCGTCTTTTTCGCTTTCCAAAAGACTCTTCAAAATCGGCTCATAAAATCTGCCGTATTTTTTCAGATTGCCTTGGGCTTCTTCGCGCACTTTTTTTGAATTTGAGCGCAGAAATCCGACTTGTTTCCGCACATCTTGTTCCATTTCAGGCGTGATTACTTCGGTGCGTCCGACCATTACACGGACGGTTTCTTTCGGCTGAGGCTGAACGATCAAAGGCAAAATTTTGTCCGTAGATTTGCGCGACAAAACATAAAAAACCCGGAGTCCTTCTTCAAACCAAGAATCTTTCCAAGTCTCGATCATTGCTTTTGCTTCTTTGGCGTAAAGTCCTTCCGCGACCAGAATGTTTTCGAGTTCAATCAACACTTCGCTGAGATTTTTAGTCGTTTCGGGACGCTCGGTAATCATTTCCTTTTCAAGCGTTTCGAGAAACTTAAAACCGATCCGTCCGCCGCGATTTTCAAAAATAATCAGATTTTTAACTTCATCCGTTCCCATATCTTTCAAAGTTAGATTTTTACCGTCAATTTTCACGGACAAAGGCAGTCCGAAATCCCCGACTCCGCGATAAAACAGGAACTTTTCCTTTTCGATTTTGGTTTTATCGGCATTGCAAACCTGCACGGGAACGGCATCGGTTTCACGCGCCGGATAATAGTGGCTGTAAGCGACTTCGCGCAAATAGTTGGGCGTTTCGTTCGGCAGAAGTTTGATTTTTCCCCAGTTGATGCCCGATTCAAAACGCGCATTTGCCCAACCCGCTTGCGGATACCATTCCGTAATCGTGCCGCTCGGAAACGCTACTTTGACATCAACTTCCATTTCGTTTGCGGTGTAAAAATAAATGACCGGAGTTTCCATCCGCACCTTTGCGACGCGACCTTTGCCCGGATCGTGATAGCTTCCGCGCCAACCTTTTTTATCGGCAGACGTATAAACGAATTTCGGCAAGTCTGACGCACCGCTGAGCGGTCGCCAATCAATTGCCACGCCATTTTTTCCGGCAATCGAAGTGAAAGTTCCCCATTCGTGAACGACCAAATCGTTTTTCAAAGATTGCGCCTGCACCGTTTCCGCGACATTAAAATCGAGGAGAGTCAAAATTAATGCCAAATAACAGGCGATTGCTAAAATAAATAAACTGCTTTTCATAATTACTCCTTAAAACTTACTCAAACCAAACCTTTTCAATCTCCTGCCACCAAGCGTCGAGCATCTTTTTATCCAATTTCAAAATGCCTTCGCGGGTTACTTTGGCGGGCGATTTTACTTGTAGGGCGAGCGCGTCGAAAACCTTTCCGCGTTCCGTTTTTTCAACCCGCGAAAGTAAGTGCCATAGCGTCAGCGAATCATAAAGACTCGCTTCATTGATAATCGTTTGCAACATCTGGCTTCCGCCGTTTTCAAAATCGAATCTGTAAAGCGCGGTTTGAAATTTCGGCGAAGCATCTTCCGAAAAAGGCGTTCCGATGCCTTTTCCTTTTTTCGTGAAGGCAATCGCGCCCGCCGGAACGATTGACTCGCGTCCGTCTTTTTCCAAAGCGACAAAACCGCCCGTGACGTGAAGTTTTACGTTGCCGTCCTTGTCAACTTCGAGCGTGTATTCGCAACCCAAATCAACCGCCACTGCCGACGGCGTGTCAACGATAAAAAGGCGCGGCGGCGCGAGTATTTTCGCCTTCAATTCACCTTTTTCAAGCGAAAGACGATGCTCGGTCGAGGTCGTTTTGACCAATTGCACACGCGAATTCGGCGCAACTTCGACGTTTCCGATATTCGCTACCTGAATTTTGGCGCGAGAGTTTGCATCGGTTTCGAGAAACTCGCCAACTGCCAGTTTTCCGTTTTCGGAAGAATTTTCAATCGTCGGCATTCCCGCCAAAGTTTCGACCTTCCACGAAGGCAGATTGTTTTGTATCGGCAAATTTTCTCTTGGCTGAATCGGCGTATTTTTTGGCAAAATCCGATTGGTTAAATCCTTCGTTGGCGGCTCGATTTGAATTTTTGCATTGACGTTCGGCAGATTCTGAATCGCCAAATTAGTTTCCGTTCGTTGATTTGCCAAAGTTTCGGTTTGTGTTGAAATAACTCGCGGCATTTCAACATTTGCGCTCCTGTTCGGGTTTTCGTTTTGCACGATTTCCGGTGAACCGTTTCGTAAAAATCCAAAATAAACCGCCGTAATCAATCCAACAATAATCAGCAAACCAGCCATTGCGGCAAAAGCGCGTGAGCCGAAAAACGCGAAATTCGGAAGCAAAGCCGCTTTTACTTTTTCTTCTTTTCCGTCGAGCGCAGTTTCGATTTTAGACCAGAGATTTTCGGGCGCGTCCGTCTGTTTTAATTGACTCGCCAAAGCCGCGCCGAGCTTGATTTGGTCGTGTTCGCTTCGGCAGTCAACACATTGCAAAAGATGTTCGGCAATTCTTTGCCGCTCATCATTCGGCAATTCGTGATTGACGAAACTTGAGAGTTTTTCCTTGTAATGCTTTTCGCTCATTTTATTTTCTGCCCACGAAAGACACTAAAAATTTTTCGTATTTTTCGTGTGTTTCGTAGGCAAATCCTTTTTATATCTCACTTTTCAAATGCCGTAATTTCTGCGCCAGCATTTTATGTCCGCGATTCAAACGCGATGAAATCGTGCCGATCGAACAATCCAAAACTTTCGCAATTTCTTCGTAACTCAAACCTTCCGCGTATTTCAGCAAAATCGGCAGACGGAATTTTTCTTTTAATTCGCCGATTGCTTTTTGCACTTCGTCCGAAACTTCGCGCTGTTCAAACTTTTCGTCCTGCGTTTTTTTAACGCGGAATTCGCCGAAAAAATTCTCGATCGAAAAAAATCTGCGCGTCTTTCGCTGTTCGTCAATACAGGCGTTGACCGTCATTCGATAAATCCAGGTCGTCAATTCCGACTGCCCGCGAAAGTCCGCAATTTTATTAAAAATTTTCAAAAAAACCTGCTGCGTAACATCTTCGGCAAGCTCGCGTCTGCCGCCGAAAAAATTGAGTGCGACCGAAAAAACGCGTTTTTGATTGGCGATAAAGAGCGACTCGAAAGCCTCGCGGTCGCCGTTTCTGCATTCGGCAAGCAAGTCTTGTTCGGTTCGTTTTTCGATCATCAACGCGAGTCGCTCCATTTTCGGTTTTCAAAGATTCTACTCCGTTTTCTTGCTCAACGCCCAAACGTCGTTGCTGTAAACGAATGTTATTTCGCCTTTTTCCGTAAAAGAATATTTTCCGCCGGTCATAAAAAGTTTGTTATCGAAAACCCAAACGGCAACCGCGCCGCGCGCCGACCACGGCGCGGAGAGTTCCTGCCATAAAATTTTTCTTCGCATTTTATTTAAGCCTTCCAGAGTTGAATATCGCGGGTCGCCGTCCAAATTCCGTTCGCGCTTTTTTCGAGTTTAAGAATCGGGTTGAATCCGCCTTTTTTTCCGGCATCGGCGCGTTCTCTCGCAGAAATAAGCGTGTCGCCTTCAAAAAGATAATTGTCTATCCAATCTTCTTTTGAATTTTTGGTCGTGAGCGTTGTGTGAATGTGCGCGGCAAAGCGGTTTTCGGGATACGGCGCAGGTTTTATCGTTTGAAATTCGTATTTTCCGGCTTTATCGGTTAAAAGCCAGCCGCGATAACGTCCGTGTTTGTGTTCGTCCGATTTTCTGCCGTAATAACCTTCGATGTCGGTGTGATAAAGATAAATCAGAACATTCGGCGCGGGCGTTTTGCCGTCGGCTTCAAAAACCGTTCCCGAAATAATCATTTTTTCACCTTTGTCCGCGTCTTTCGATAAAACCATTTTCGACGAAACCTCTTTCGGCGCGTCTATCGCTCCCATTCCTTCGGTTCCGGCAGGTTTTGCATTTTTCTTGAGCAAACTTAAAATGTCGCCGTCCGACTTTTGCGCGAGAGTGTCGGATTTGCAATTTAATAAAAGCGGGAATGCGATTGCCGCGAGTGTCGTCCGTTTCAGAAATTCGCGGCGATTTTCGATTGTTTGATTCATTGATTTTTCTCCTTTCAAAAGATTTAACGATAATTTAGACGAAGCAACCTTGCGGTTTTCTTCCAACTTTTTTTGAAATAAATTAAACTGTTTTTATTAAAGTGTTTATGCTCGAAACTGCCAGACTCATTTTGCGTCATTTTAACGAAAAAGATATTGATTCGGTCTTTGCGATGCGCAGCGATGCGGACGTGATGCGCTTTATCCGCGAACCGCAAAAGCATCGAAGCGAGGCGGAAAACTGGATAAGTCTGACTTCGAGCCGTTGGGAAGCTGAAAAGATCGGATTTTGCGCGGTCATCGAAAAATCTTCGGGGAAATTTGTCGGTTGGTGCGGACTTTGGCGTTTGAAGGAAACTGATGAGGTTGAAGTCGGCTACGCACTCGTCAAAGATTTTCGCGGACTCGGCTACGCAGTCGAAGCCTCGGAAGCGTTGTTGATTTACGGCTTTGAAGAATTGAATCTGAAAGAAATCGTCGCCGTCGCACGACCCGAAAACCGCGCATCGTGGCGCGTGATGGAACGGCTCGGGATGACTTATGACTACACGGGCAAGTTTTACGACAGCGATTTGGTGCATTATTCGATTACGAAGGAGGAATTTCTTAACGCAAAGGCGCAAAGACGCGAAGACGCAAAGGTTATTTAAAAATTTATTTGCGACTCTGCATCTTTGCGCCACCAGCGTTAAAATTTAAAAATGTTTGAGACGGAAAGACTTATCATTCGCCGATTTACTTTTGATGATTTACCGAAACTTATCGAACTGCGTTTGGACGAAGAAGTTATCAAATATCTCGGCGGTCGGCGTTTGCAAAATTCCGAAGCCATCAAAAAGCGTTTGCAGTTTTATGTTGATTGCTACGCGAAATTCGGCTACGGAATGTGCGCGATGATTTGGAAGGAAACGGGTGAAATGATCGGCTGGTGCGGTCTGCAGCCGCTCGAAGAAACGGGCGAAACGGAAGTCGGCTACGGAATGATCAAAGAATTCTGGGGCAAAGGAATCGGCTATGAATGCGCGAAGGCGTGGCTCAATTACGGCTTCAAAATCGCCAACGCCGAAAGAATCGTCGCCGTCGCCGACCCTGAAAACACGGGTTCTTGGCGGATTATGGAAAAATGCGGGATGAAATACGAGCGCACGGACGAACATTACGGAATGGAATGCGTGTTTTACGGAATCTCGAAGGAAGAATTTTTGAAAATGTTGTAAGAAACTCTTTTCTACATTAGCTTGAACAAGCAGTAGAAATTTACTCAAAAAATTTATGCCTGACGAAAATGTCAATAAATGGAAACAAAAAGGGCATCTTTATTTATGGCACTATGTTAACAACACTCGTAATTATCCGGGTTGGAATTTAACTGCCGATACAACTTTTTGCGACAGCTTTGCAGATTTAATTCAGAGAATGTTAGCTGCCCGATACAACTGTCAACAATCCTTGACAGTGAGTTCTCCAACCAAAGAAGTTCTCGGTGTTCCTAATAATCAAGGCGGTCAAGCCGGATGGAAAGCCCCGAAAACCCTCGTTATTAAACATCAGAAAGACAAAATTGCCGATGATTACTTTTCTTTAGAAGAAAGTGAAAATTCAGTTATTATATTGGCGGATTGTCGAAACTTGGAATTACTGAAAGATTGCGTGCTAAAAACTCAGGAAGGAAAAGGAGATTATCCAATTGAAATAGGAAATACACAGCTTTGGTTTTGGTGGTAAATCTAATCTCGAAAACTTTCAACTCAAATACATAATTTTGCGCTAAAATAATTGATAGTTGCGAAAGTTTTCAGCAACGTAAATTTAGTCTTTCCTTTTAACCCCGAATTCAAACTTTATGCAAATCAATTATCCGAAACTTGTTTTTGCCGTTTTGCTGAGTCTTTATTTTCTTTCGATTGCCTACGCGCCGTTGAACGGGAGTTTTCTCGACACGGTTGATTTGCCGATCCACGAAACGGGACACTTGTTGTTTCGACCGTTCGGCGAATTTATGATGATTGTAGGCGGTTCGCTGTTTCAAATCATTATGCCCGCCGTATTTGTCGGTTATTTTGTTTGGAATGAGAAGTATTATTCGGCGGCAATCGTGCTGTTGTGGGTCGGGCAGAGCATCTTGAACGTCTTTGTTTATGCGGCAGACGCGGTTGTCATGCAGTTAGTTTTGACAAGCGGAATGACCGGCAGTGAGGGAAGTTTTCACGATTGGAATTATCTGCTGACACGAACAGGATTGATAAGTTCGACCAAAACGATTGCCAATATCATCAGACTTTTCGGAACTATGACAATTATCGCGGCAGGAGTTTTATCAATTTGCTATTCAATCTATCCGCAGGATGAAACGGATTTGTAGAATCCCTGTATTTTGCAGTAACGGATTTTAATCCGGCTTTATTGTGAGCCGCCGACAATGTAGCTGTCGCGGGCGCGAACTGAAAGTTTCGGACGATTGACGCGCACTCTGATTTGTCGGCGTTCGCCCGTTTGCCCTGCGGTCGCCGGATAATAACCGACGCTGTATTGCCGCCGGAGTTCTTCGGCGATGCTTTCAAACGCGGCGGTTAAACCGATCTGCTTTGATTCGGCGCGGACGAGTTTTCCGCCGGTTGCCGCCGCCAGTTCCGTCAGATATGCTTTGCCGCGTGCGTATTCGACATTCGATGTGCCGCCGAATCCGCTTGAAAACGTGTTGTAATAAATCGGGAAAATAACCGCTTCCGATTCTTCGGCATCTCTGACCGTTTCTTCAAAGGTCGTTTTTTCCGAAGACGTATCAACGCCGTCGGTAAAAATCACGATTGCTTTGCGTCCTTCGATTTTATCGAGATGTTTGTGAAGCGAAAAATCAATCGCCTCGTAAATCGAAGTGCCGTCGCCGAAATCGGTGAGGCTGATGGCTTTGTTGATTTTGGCGTGGTCATTGGTTAATTCCGACAATACCTTGACCGATTCGTCGAATTGAATCACCAACACCTTATCCTGCGGTTTTAACTGCTTGACGAAAGCGGAAGCGGCGGCTTGGATTTCTTCGATTTGATAAGCCGTCGAAGGGCTGACATCAATTAACAAAACAACCGTGAACGGCGTTTCCGACGCGCCGAGATAAGCGACTTCCTGTTCGACATCGTTCTCGAAAACCTTAAAATCCGCCTGTTTCAAATCGGCGACATAAAAGCCGTTGCGGTCGGTGACCGAAACGGGAATCGTCACCAGATTCGTCTCGACTTTAATCGCTTCTTCTTCGTCATTGGTTTGAGTCTTGACGGGCGTTTGTGTTTGAGGATTATTTTTTCGCTCTTTTTTCGAGTCTTTTTTTGAATCCCGCTTTTTATTGGGTGGCAAAATCAAACGGCGCGGACTCGGCATCGAGTCCGAATAGGTAATTGCATCCTGCTTCTTTATTTCGGCGGGATCCTGTGTCAGCTGCACCGTCGGTTTTTCAACCGTTTCGGTCGGAACAACAACACGCTGAGTCCTGCCGGATTGAGCGTTGGCGGCAGAATAACACAATAGAATCAGTAATAAGATCGGTAGTTTAATTTTCACGAGTTTCCCTTTCAAAGCGGTTATTTTCCTTTTGATGCGCGATTTATTGTGAAAGTGCGCCAAATATTAAATTTATGGTAGTGAACAGAAAGTCAGGCTATTCGAGATTCTCTCACGGTGATTGAAAAAGAAAAGCGTGGTTCGCCGGGAGCGCACGCATCCCTGCGTGCAACGTCGCTTGGAAAGCGGCGTGAAAGCGTTACTCAATCTTGAATTGACATTCAGCGCAATTTATTCGCGCTCGCGCGCTCAGCACGCAGGGATG
>JANODL010000083.1:0-25510 GCA_031412675.1 Acidobacteriota bacterium
AACCGAACATTATCAATTATACATTGTGCATTTTACATTATTTGACAGGTATTTATTGATTAATAATGCAGAATGCAGAATGCAGAATGTAAAATGATTTCATCAAAATACAGTTTTTAAGTAGTTTTTGTGCAAAGCCGAGGGTAACCAATGATAATTGGTCAGACCTGAAAGATACTTTTTGTCCAGCGATAAAGCTCTGATTTTATCGATTAAGACATCTTCCATCTCGTCAACTTTCTCAAATACGCGATTGGCAACCGATTCTTTTAACGGCGACCATAATCTTTCGCTTGGATTTAGTTCCGGCGTATAAGCCGGCAAGGCGACCAATTCAATTCCTTCCGGAACTTTCAACTGCGCCCGGTGTGCCGGCGCTCCATCCCACAAAAGGATCACGATCTTTTCTTTGGAAACTCCGCGCGCTTTAGCAAACTCGCGTAAAAATAGCTCGACCGAACTGGCTTGCAGATTCGGCAGGATCAGAAAGAAACTCTCGCCCGTTGCCATCTCGACCGCCCCATAACTCCATGTCCATTCATAACGAGGATTGACTTCGGCGACTGGTCGCTGACCGACTTTCGCCCAACGCCGTCGAATGATCGGCTGCAATCCGAAACGCGCCTCGTCTTCACTCCATAACTGAACTTCCGCTTGCGGATTCAAGCGTTTTATTTCTAAAACCCTGGCGCTTAACTTTTTTTGAACTCCGCTTGTTCCAATTCACTTGCCTTTGCCTGGTGCGCCGGGCGCGGAACCTTCTGGAAAACTCCAGTTTGGCAAACATCCGCCACGCCGTTGTTTTATGTATCTCCTTGCCGGTTTGCTCTTTCACCCAACCCTTGATCTGCGCCCCGCTCCACAGACCTCCCGACTTGGTTTTTCCGCTTTCAATCAATTCTGCCAACTCTTTGATCTGCTCGGAAGTCAAAGTCTTCGATCTACTGTTTTTAGATTTGTTCCTGAGCGCATCAACTCCGCCTTCATTGTAACGACGGGCAGTTTTCGTCATCCACGCACTTGAACGTCCTAACTTTTCGGCGACTTGACCGGCGACTTCACCTTCGGCGATTAACATTAAAGCCTGCCATCTTAATTTCTCCTGCGGATGCCTGCAACTCAAATATTTGCGTCGTAATTGCTGATTCGTTAAATGATTCTCTAAAGTTATTGGTTTGGACATATTCTCTTATACACCCTCCTTACTTATTAACGCAACTTGGTATAAGTCCGATTTCCCGCGCCGCCATTACTCTTCACCTCGCTGATTACAAAATCATTTTAACACAAAACCACCATCCGAAATATCCAATTCCATCGGACACAGCGTTGTCAAACTCAAACGCATCGCCGTCGGCAGTATCAATCACGACCGCTTGCCCTTTGACGCATATCGTGAGATTGATGAAGTTAAAATATTTACAATAGCTCAGGTCAGAAAAGTAGAGCATTATTCTTCCTCTTCCAAATCCCGTCTGTTTGATGTATTTCTTTTTGCCCATAAGTGAGAGAAAGTTGTAACAAGCACAAAAGCAATAGATGAAATGCAAAATAATAATATTTGCATTACAGAAAGTAAATCGGAAACATGTCGTGATTCCGATTCAATAGATAATATAACAAGAACCAGTATAATATTAGCCGGAACAACAATTCCTACAATTATTACTGAAATACCAAGCAAAACACGATCTAATGATATTTTTCCAGCATAGTGAATTCCTGCGACAAATCTGGCTATTGTTTGACCGGCAAGCACCGCAGCCCCAAAAGACCATTCGGGAGAATGTGCCATTAAAGACAATTTTTCCAAATGTGCCATGACAATCATAATAACGATAATCGGAAGCATAGCGAATAACCATTCTCCGATTGCACCTGCAAGTGCTGTAATAAGTTCTTTTTGTGATATTTTCTCCGGAAGTCTTCTTCTAATGTTATTCATAATTACCTCGTGGTGTTGTAAATGGCATTACTCTGGCTTTTGAATTAATCGAAATGTTAAGTTTACGATAAAACATTGGATGAACAACACATAAATCACGGTGTGTTAAAATTAAGCGTTCAGTTGAAGCGTATTCAAAATCGGCATCAATATAACCGTCCTCATGGTTGTTGCGTGTTACACGTCCAATGATTCCTAATTCTGCAACTAATTGCCGAAACTTAGTTGGCGAGTATTCTTCTCTCCATTCAGGCGCCGACTGACTTGCACGTTTATCAAGTTCATTTCCTTGAAATACTTTAGATAATGTTGTTAATCCTGAAGTGACAATTTGATTTACATTCTTGTATATTTCGCTGTATGAATTTAAGATTTCGCTAGCCAATTCTAACTCTGCATTTCTAACTCCTTCAATTATTTGATTGTTGTTAAAAGTTGGAAATGTTCGTGCTTCAATGGATAAATTGGCAATTGAATTACAAATGAGAATTACTTGACGTGGGCGTAATTGTGTATGTCTTAAAATATATGTCCATGTTTGCTCATTAATCCCATTGGCATTTTGTATTGTGCGTCCAAAATGTGGAACCCATATTTTTTCAAGCACATCATTTTCGTCCTCCCAATCTATTTTTACTTTACTATCCCATAAATTATTGGTTTCTAAATGATAGTGTAGTCGCCATCCAATCAGTCTTAAAAGATCACGCGGTCGCCAAAATAAATAAACAGGATGTTTTACAGTTTTCAATGGATTGAGAAGAACTGCTTCTTTTAGATGTGGGAAAACTTCACCTGAAACAAAGACCTTTAAAAAAATATTTTGTGGAGCATAATCCAAATGAAATTCAGCCGCGTATTCAACGAGTGCAGCTAGAGCATTCATCAGTGCATCATCCTCAATGTTGTATTGTTCCAACGTATCAATTGAGATTATTATCGGCTGTTTTTTTGCGAACTTTAGTGCAATTTCTTTAGCCCGATCAAGTTCCGCATTATCAACAATTCTTTCAATACTAAGCCCTATAGTAGAGTCATCTTCATCATTAAAAAGACGCATCAAATAATCTATCAAATCTGCAACTAATTTAGATTTATTTTTGCGTTCTATTTTACATATCTTATCTTCTTCAGGTATATCTTGCTCAAGCGCATTGATAATAAGCGACCAAATTACAAATTCCCAAACGCGCCTGAGATGAGATATGGCAATTCCTCGAGTCGTGGAAGTGCGTCTTGAAATTTCGGAAAGCACTTGTTCATAAGCATCTGCTTTGAGAACCTCGATACATAATGGATTAGTAATTTTTTCTTGAAATGAAAAATATCTTGCTAATGCGGTCTTACCTGACCCGCGCCGACCTATTATTAAATAGGTATCAGTATCTACTGCCACTTCGTTAAATGGAGCTTCGTCAAAATAAAGTTTTTTATATGTTTCCCCTCCTAAAATTTTTATTTCTTGCTCGCATGACCTTTCTCCAAATGGGTCTTTTTTAGTCATTAATATTTTCTCCTTAAATCAGTTTTATTAAACAAAATATTACTTTCCACCCTTATTTAATTAATATCGGGCAGTAAATAATCTCTCAACAAACTAAAGTACAATTTAACCGTTCGGCGTATTGCCGCCGCTACTGCGTCTTCGGGTTGTGCCGCGTTCGGATTTGCGTTTTCTGCCTAAGGATTGGTATTCGGGCGAATCTTCGCCGAATTGGGCGGCGGCTTGGATGACTGCGCCGTCGTTTTTTTCGACGAACGAAGTTCCCTTTTCGGCGATAATGTCGCGGATTTGGACAAGCCGTGCAATAAGCTGTGTTTCTTCGACGGTCGCTGATTTGATGGTATCAACGACCGTTTGAATCGCGGCAACTGCATATTCGGGTTTGAGCGAGCTATAACCCGTAATGTTTTTCAGATTGTTAAAATACCCTTCTTCTTCGGCGAGCCGATTTGGCAATAATCTTTTATCTCTAGCCATTTTTTATTTCTTCTTTTTCTTTTGAAGTTAATTTTTGCTGTCTTGCCTGACTTTATAAATCGTCAGGCAGAATAATTTATCTCTTGCGATCAGAGATTTTTCAGGCAGTCCGCGCAATTGAAGCAAACGGCACGTCTGCCGGAGTATGTTTCCGCTCGTATTTAGGCTTCTGGACATCACTCGCTAAGCATTAAACAGCACTCGCCAATGCCTTATCAGCACTGTCAAAGCCTTAAACACTTACGGAAAGCGACTTTATAACGAAGAAAAATGATCCGGCGTTGAAGGAAAATGATTTCTTAACTGCGGGAAATCTTTGTTGATCAACGGGAAATAAATTTCTTTTCGTCCAAAGTGGAAATTAACGAAATAAAAATCCGTGTTCAATGAACAAATAAACCTTGTCTTCCTGCCCTTGTTTTTGATGTGCTTTATTTTTGCCACAGGTCGCAATCAAATGTCAAGAAAAAAGTTTTTTTTAATGTAATGCCTCAATAAAAAGTATATTTGCCTGCGAAACATACGAAAGTAACGAAATTTCGCTCAAATTTTAACTTTTTTCGTGTTTTTCGTATGTTTCGCAGGCAAAGAATCTTTCTTTAACTTTTTATTGAGGCATTACTTTTTAATGGTAAATGGTGAATGATGAATGATGAATAAACTAATCATTAACCTTGGTTTTGAGGATGTTTTCGTGCTTCATTGCTCCATTTTATCGCGGCTCAGCCAATACGCCCAAGCGATTAAAATAATCTGAATCGGCAGACGAATATATTGCGCCGCCGGACTGATTTCGGGGAAAATCTGCGGGTTCAACGCCATATAAATGTTCGCCGGATAAACCGCGATCAAAAGCGCAATCAAGCCCCACGCCGCCGCCTTCTGAAAGCGCGGAATGAGCAATAAAATCCCGAGCGCGATTTCAACAACTCCGCTCAGATACACGAGAAAAAGATGCGCCGGAAAAATCGGCGGCATCATCCGCAGATAAAAGTCCGGGTTCAGAAAATGATTTGCGCCCGCCAGTATAAAGGCAATCCCGAAGACCCATTTCAAGATAAGTTTTATTATTTTCACGTTAATTAGTGATGAGTTGAGAGTTGAAAGTTGAAAGTTGAAAGTTGAAAGTTTAGTTTTTTACTCTCAACTCTCCACTTTCCACTCTCAACTATTAAAGTTATTTCCCGCTGTTGAGTTTAAATGTGCCGTTTTTGACAGCTTGTGCGGCTTCTTTGGGCAGATATTCCCAGTGCCAGTGTTCTTTGTTGACGGTGCGCAGGAATCCGAACTTCGGCGCGTTTTTCTTGAGCCAGTCATACATCGGCGTGCCGTCGAATCCGAGCGTGTTGAGGTCGAACGCCTGCCCGTGCTGATGATTCGATCTGCCGGGTTTGGCGGCGAGATTGCCTTTGCCTTTGAGATACAAATTGTAAAGTTGGTTTTGATGCTGATAGGTGCGAAAACCGCTTTCGACCGCCAGTTGCAGATTGACTTTGGCGGCGGCATCGCGCAGAGCGAAATACGGCGCGACCGATTCGAGCGTGATTTGTTCCATCTCGCCGCCGTTGCCGACGATGTTGACCAGAATCTTTGTGCCGATGTATGAGCCGAGCCGCCAGCAAGCATTTGCGCCTTTCTGGTCAATCCATTCAGGACTTGCAAAATAAGCCGTGCAGCCTTCGGTCAGATTTCCGGCGGATGTCCAGCCGATTTCTTCCTTTGCCTCGATCTTGCCGTTCTTGATTTCGGCGCGGCTCACCTTCACAAAACTTTTGCCCGCACTCTGCGCTTTTTCGGTCACCAGAACATAAGTTCCGGCGGGAATCGTCTGCCCGTTGGAAGCGAAATTCGGTGCGCCGCCGCGAATGATCGCCTGTTTATCGGTGACCGTAAAATTATCGCCGGCGGGAGAAAAATCCCACTCGGCAGGCACAAGACTGACGAGTTCGTTCAAAAATCCGCCTTCCAGATTGCCCGCTTTTGTCCAACCCGACGGCACGACCGCATCGCCCGTGTTAATCGGTTCGGCGAAAACAAAAATGCTGCGGGCATCATTTTTTCGGACATCGGTAACTTTTATCTCGGTGCGTTTCGGAATCCGTTTGAAGTCGCCGACCGCGCTTCCTTCGGGAATTTTATCGCCCGCCTGATAGGTCTCGACCTCGCCTAAATTCTCGGCACGGCGAACCCGTGCGTCATTATCCATCACGATATATGTTTTATCGGTATAGCTCGGTATTTTCATAATGTCTCCTTCAAGCCGCGTAAACTTTGGGCTTCGTCTATTGAATTGAACAAGTTCGGATTTTATGTTTTTGAATATATGAAAGCATAAAACCCTTTAACAAAGATGATTTTTGCGATAAACGATTCTTATCCGAAAAAAGAATTTTGTCAATATTTTTTCATCGGCGTGTCGTCATCAGCTTAAATCTTTCTTAAAACAACGCAATAGAATTGTTCCGCCTTGATTAGCCTTTGTGCTTATGACAAAATAACTTTCGATTATAAGAACATTATGAATTTTGAATTAAACGAAGAACAGTTGCAGATAAAACACTCGGTGCGCGAATTTGCGGAAAGCGAAGTTAAGCCGAATGTCATGGATTGGGACGAAACTCAGCATTTCCCCGACGAATTGCGTCCGAAGCTCGCCGAACTCGGACTTCTCGGCGTGATTTTTCCCGAAGAATACGGCGGCGCAGGACTCGGTTATATCGAATATGCGACGATTATCGAAGAGATCGCAAGAGTTTGCGGTTCGGTCGGTTTGTCCGTTGCCGCGCATAATTCGCTCTGCTCGAATCATATCTATATGTTCGGGACGGAAGAGCAAAAGCAGAAATATCTCGTGCCGCTCACGCAGGGCGAAACGTGGGGCGCGTGGGGTTTGACCGAATCGCAAGCCGGTTCGGACGCTTCGGGAACGCGGACAAACGCGATTCAATCAAACGGCGGTTGGAAGGTCAACGGCTCAAAGAATTTTATCACGCACGCGATCACCGGCAACACGCTTGTCGCGGTCGCCGTGACCGATAAAGAGAAAGGCAACAAAGGAATTTCGGCGTTTATCTTTGATAAATCAATGGAAGGCTTTCGTTCGGACAAAAAGGAAAACAAGCTCGGAATGCGCGCTTCGGAAACGGCTTCGGTCGTCTTTGAAGATTGCTACGTGCCGGACGAAAATCGTCTCGGAAACCTTGGCGAAGGCTTTTTGCAGGCGATGCAAATCCTCGACGGCGGACGAATTTCGATCGCCGCGCTGTCGGTTGGCATCGCGCAGGGCGCATACGAAGCCGCCGTCAAATACGCCAAAGAACGCCATCAGTTCGGCAAACCGATTGCCGAATTTCAGGCGATTCAATTCAAACTCGCCGATATGGCAACGCAGATCGAAGCCGCCCGGCTATTAACTCTGCAAGCCGCTTATCTAAAAGATGCTGGCAAAAAAGTATCGCAAGCGTCGGCGATGGCAAAACTTTTCGCATCGGAAACAGCGGTCAAAGTCGCCGA
Source organism: Acidobacteriota bacterium (assembly GCA_031412675.1). Lineage (GTDB taxonomy): Bacteria > Acidobacteriota > Blastocatellia > Pyrinomonadales > Pyrinomonadaceae > JAFDVJ01. Next base: position 7,440 of record JANODL010000083.1, read on the forward strand.
AGAATCAATCCAGATTCACGGCGGTTACGGTTATACGAAAGATTATCCGGCGGAAAAATATTGGCGTGACGCAAAACTCTGCACCATCGGCGAAGGCACGAGCGAGATTCAACGTCTCGTCATTGCCAAAACTTTGCTGAAGGCGTAAAACAATAAATATGGCTGAACTGAAATTTACGGCAATCTACGAAAAAGCGGAAGAAGGCGGCTATGTCGGTTATGTCGCTGAACTTCCGGGTGCAAACACACAAGGCGAAACAATGGAAGAAGTGCGCGAAAATCTCAAAGAAGCCGTGTCGCTTTTGCTTGAATGTTATCGTGAAGAGGCGGAAAAGAATCTGACCGAATCAGCATTTAAAGAAGATTTGATTTTGTTAGCGGCTTAAGATGAAACGCACCGATTTGATTCGTCATTTGGAAAGATATGGCTGTATTTTTATTCGTGAAGGCGGAAATCATACAATCTACAAAAATCCGTCGAACGGCAAAATGTCGGCAGTTCCGAGACATCGTGAGCTTAAAGAGTTTTTGACGCGAAAAATTTGCGATGACTTGGGAATTCAGCGTCCGTAATTCTCCAATTTTCGAGCAATTGTGCTTTAAGGCGAGCTAAATATTTAGCTCGCCTTTTTTATGTAAATTCCGTGAAACATTTCATGCCTTTTTTAATGTTTCACGTTGCACGAATGAAACAGTTTTGATACTATGTTCGTGCTGTCAAAAACAACCCGATAAACAATAAATAAGGAGAAAAAATTATGAGTACAGGAACTGCTAAATCAAGCAATATCGCCAATGGACTAATCGCGGAATTAACCCAGGAAGCCGCGACAACGCGCAAAATTTTGGAAAGAATTCCGCCGGAAACATTCGATTACAAACCGCACGAAAAATCAATGACAATGATTCGACTTGCATGGCACGTTGCGGACATGATTGATTGGGTGAACGAAGTTTGCCTGAAAGACGAACTCAACTTTGAAGGAATGGATTTCACACCGGTCGAGCCGCAAACGACTGCCGAATTGGTCGAATTTCACGATAAAAAGGTTGCCGCCGCGCTCGAGGCATTGAAAAATACTTCGGACGAAGATATGCACAAAGACTGGACGCTGAAAAATGGCGATGTAACTTATTTTACAATGACGAAAATCGCCACGATTCGCTCAATGTGTTTCAATCACATCTGGCATCATCGCGGACAGCTTTCGGTTTATCTGCGGCTGAACGATATTCCCGTTCCCTCGATCTACGGTCCGTCGGCTGATGAAGGCACAATGTAAAAAGTAAAAAACCAAAAGCAAAACGGCGGACTAAAAATAGTCTGCCGTTTTGCTTTTGGGTGAGGACGAATTGTAAAAATTCATCCTTTGGACGCGGCGTGGTTATTTTTGAACGTCATACAAAATTTTTGTCGCGGTTTGACTCTCAGAGTCGAGGACGACATTAAATTTGATTTTGCGCCATTCGAGATCACCGATTCTCACCTCTCCGGTTCCTTCATATTTTGTTTGATTCGACACGGTTTTTGCCGCTTCAAAACCGTCAATCGCAATCACGATGTTGGTCGTGTCGTAATCTTTGCTGATTTGCGTCATCAAGCCTTTCATCAAAACGTCTTCTGCCAAGCTCGGTGCAAAATCCGCTTCGGCTTCGACAAATTTATAATCAATATTTTCGATGCTTTGTTTTGCTAAATTCACTTCTGCCCTGAATTGAAAGGGCAATTCGGTTTTGTCATTTATCACAACGGCTAAAGCCTTGCCGTCAAAATCAATTTGGTTTTTTGAAATTTCGTTGTCGCGGACATCGTTGAGTTTTACTTCAACGCTGTTGTCGGCTAAGTCAACACGCAATTTTTCAGTCAATTTCTGAACAATCGCGTTTTTGTAGCGGTCAGTTTTAACGCTCGCATTTGCCTGAACCGAGAATGCCGAAAAAACCGCTAAAACAATAATTATGATATTAAGTTTTCCGAAACCGTATTGATTTTTCATTATTCAAAACCTCACGCCTTTTGTTTAGCAAGCCTTGTGCCAAAGGCTTTTTATTTTTCTAAACTAATCTTTTAGAACAACTTAACTAACAGAACTATTAGCCTTGCAAAAGACCCGGCTTCAGAAAAGTTTTGCGAACGCATCAAAATCAATCACATGAATTGTTTCGCAATCGGGCAATTTTTTCGTTGCTTTGGAGTTTTTTGAGGAAAATGAGAAAATAGCGGTTTGAAATGAGCGACAACAAAGAAACTGTAATAATTCAAATCATTGAACCGTTCGATTTTGATAAATTTAATTCGGACGAGTTTGATAGAATTTTGAGTCTTTTTGATTGGTCTTTGAAAAATAGAAATGTTGAGTTTCACTTCGTAGAAGGTAATTTTTCAAATGTGTATCCTTCTCTGCTCCTTACTTATTGGACTTATTTAATAGGTAATGAATGTAGGCTGAAAATCTTCTTTTCAACTGATAACTTTATTTCTTGGGAAAATTACAGAACCAGTAGAGAGAATTGGGAAAGTCTTTTAAATTCAACTAAAGATTGGTCAAAAGATATAATGCGTCCCCTTTTTATTGTTAATTCAAATGATCGTGAAAAAGCATTGGAATTTGGCAAGAAATACGCAGAAAGTTTAGATATTGAATACGAAAAAACGCTTCGCTATATTCTCAATGAGATTCTTTACAACACTATTGAACATGGCAGAAACGGACATGACATTCCATCATTGTTAGAGTTTTTCTGGGATGAAGAATCTGATGAACTTGCGTTTATAGTTGCCGATGTCGGAGTTGGAATCAGAAAGCATTTACGCCAAACTTATCCAAATTTAGCAAATGATGTTGAAGCAATTTTGTATGCTATCAAACCACAAGTTTCAGGAACTTTCGGAAAAGCGCAGACAGGTTATGAAACCATAAATAACGCGGGTGTCGGTTTGTATTTTTCAAGTAATATTGTGCAAAGATTAAATGCCGATATGTTTATTGTTTCGGGAAACGGTTTTGTCCATATTTCGCCGAACGAAGTAATCAGCCAAGAATTGAATCATCAATGGAAAGGCACTTTCGTTTATGTCAAAATGAAACTTGGTTTAATTAGGAATTTAAACTTACAAAAAATGATTTCTGAAATTACAAAGGCGATTCCAAAAGACGATAAAAATACGGAAACCGATAATTTATACATCAGCGTCCGAAACTATTTCGGACGTTACGCTGAAGATAAAGATTTGGCAAAAAACATTCGAGACAAATATTTGTTACCGGCTCTGGCTGAAAACCAAACTATCACAATTGATTTTGAAGAAATTGTGTCTGCTCCGCATAGTTTGTTAAATGCGATGCTGGCAACGCCGATTGAAAGACTTGGTCTGTCGGCATACAAAAAAATCAAAATCATCAATGCCGCGCCTGAAATACGCGAAACGCTTGATTTTATTTTTGATGATAATACTTCTAACGCTTAAAAATGACGACATCTGAAATACTCGAAAAACTCCTTGCGGGTGAAACGCGTGCGGTGGCGCGGGCGATTACGAAAATCGAAAACAGCACCCGAGATTCGGCGGAATTGATGAAAGCCATTTTTCCGCGCACCGGAAACGCGCTTGTCATCGGCATCACGGGTGCGCCGGGAGCGGGAAAATCTTCGCTGGTTGATAAACTTGCGATGCACTACCGCGACCAAGGCGAACGCATCGGAATTATCGCCGTTGATCCGTCGAGTCCGTTTTCGGGCGGCGCAATTTTAGGCGACCGAATCCGAATGTCAACTTTGGGTTTAGACAAAAACGTCTTTATCCGTTCGATGGCGACACGCGGAAATTTGGGTGGTTTGTCGCGGACGACCGTGGATGCAGTGGCAATTTTGGACGCGGCGGGTTTTGATAAAGTGATTGTCGAAACGGTCGGAGTCGGACAAGACGAAGTTGAAATCGTCAAAACGGCTGACGTTTCGGTCGTTGTGCTGGTTCCCGGAATGGGCGATGATATTCAGGCGATAAAAGCCGGAATTATGGAAATCGGCGACGTTTTCGTCATCAATAAAGCTGATCGCGAAGGCGTTTTGCGAACCGAAAAAGAACTCGAATCACTTTTATCTTTGGCGCATCGCCCCGATTTTTGGAATCCGCCGATTGTTAAAACTATCGCTACTGAAAACAAAGGCATCGAAGATTTATCAAAAGCCATCGAAAGTTATTACGAATTTCAAAAGTCGGGCGAGAATTTGGAAAGACGAAAGGCGATTGCCAAATGGCGTTTGCTCGAACTTTTGCAGGAAAAACTTCTCGCCGATGTTTTAAGCCGCAACGGAACGAGCGAAAAATTAGACAAATTAGCGCAGGAAATCGCTGAAAAGAAAACGAATCCGTATTCGGCAGTTGAAGAAATTTTGAAATAATTTATGAAAATCAATCATCTCGGCATTGCGACCAAAGGAATTATAAAAATATGAATAATTATCGTTTTTCAGTGATTGTAGAAAAAGATGCGGACGGCTATTTTGCTTCCTGCAACGAATTACAAGGTTGCTATACACAAGGCGAAACATATGAGGAAGTAATCGAAAACATAAAGGATGCGATTGCGCTTCACGTTGAAGACCGACTTGGGGCGGGCGAAGAAATTTCGCAGCCACAAGCTGTAAGTTTAACTATGATGGAATTAGCTGTGTAAGAAAGTGCCGTTTTATAACGACACCGAAGACCAGACATTAAACTTTAAGGTATGGACAAAAAATTACCAAGAGTTACCGCTTCGGAAATTATTAAGGTTTTAGAGAAAACCGGATTTATACTTACACGGCAAAGCGGTAGTCACAAAATTTACAAAAACGATGCGGGCAGACGAACCACTGTTCCATTTCATTCGGCAAAAATTCTGCATCCGAAAGTCTTGAAAAGCATTTTGAACGAAGCAGATTTAAGCATCGAAGATTTGAAAAAATATTTATGAAAATCAATCATCTCGGCATAGCGACCAAAGGAATTGACGAAGCGTTGAAGTTTTGGTCAGACGCTTTGGGTTTGGAAAATGTTCATACGGAAATTGTCGAAGACCAAAAAGTGCGCGTGGCGATGTTGCCGATTGGCGAATCAAGAATTGAATTGTTGGAACCGACGAGCGAAGATTCGCCGATTTCAAAATTTTTGGAAAAGCGCGGCGGCGGAATTCATCATATTGCGGTCGAGGTCGAGGACATCGAAGCCGCACTTGCGAAACTAAAAGCGGAAGGTGCGCGTTTAATAGATGAAAAGCCGAGAATCGGTGCGGAAGGTTGTTTGGTGGCGTTTGTGCATCCGTCGTCAGCCAACGGAGTTTTATTGGAACTGGTGCAGGAAAAAAAACAGTAAAAACAGTAAATAATCGTAAAAAACGGATTTTGAATTGAATTATTAAAAATTTCAGTTAAAATTCATTTTTCACCAATCGAATCGAAATATACAAAAAGTGAGGATTTAAAATCTTGAGTAGTTTAACAAAATCAATAATTTTATTAGTTGTGATCTTGGCAATCGGCGGCGGTCTGGTTGTCTGGAAGCAAAAATACGGCGGACACAGCAGTTCGGGCGAAGTTTCGTTCAATAGAATGACGAAGGAAGAAATGGAACTTCTTCTCAAAGACGCAAATCCGATGATGCTGAAGCGTTTGGCAGAAGACCCGGAAGTCAAAAAACAACAACTCGCAAGCATCAAAGAGCTTTTAGCAATCGCCAGCGAAGCGAAAAAAGACCCGACAATCTACGATGCCAACACGAAAAAAGCGATGGAAATCATTGATGCGGTTATCTGGGCGCGGACTTACGATCAGGAAATCAACAAGGATAAAGGTCCGATGCCGCCTTTCGGCTTCATCACCGAAGACCAGATTAAAGCATTTTACGGCGAAGGCGACGCGCTTAATGCCGAACAAAAAGCTCACGCGGCGGAATTTGAAGAATTTCTCAATGTGCAGTTAAACTTTGCCCGCAAAAATAAATCCGTGCCGGAAGATACCGAACCGTCTGACGAAGAAAAAAATCAGATGAAGCAGGAATTTGCCAAGATTAAAATCTACGAAACGGAAGCCAAAGCTAAAGTAAAAGCCGGCGAATTACCGCCCGAATTTTCAAAAAAGGTCGAGCTTCAAAGCAAATTACAACAGGCGCAGTTTTTATCGCGGATGTATTCGACCGAAGTTTTGGCGAAAAAAGCCGAAGTAACCGACGCAGACATCCAAAAATACATCGCCGAACATCCCGAACTCAACACGGAAGAAACCAAAAAAGCGAAAGCAACGGAAGTTCTCCAACGCTTGAAAAACGGCGAAGACTTTGCGGCGTTGGCAAAGGAATTTTCCGAAGACCCGGGCAGCAAAGACAAAGGCGGTCTTTATGAAGCCGTGACCGAAGGCGGCGGTTTTGATAAATCATTTGAATCGGCGGCACTCGCGCTTCAACCCGGACAATTCACGCAAGAACTCGTCCCGACACCGTTCGGTTTTCATATTATAAAACTCGAACGAAAAGGCGAAGCCAAAGACCAATCCGGACAGGTCAAACAATCTTACGACGTTCGCCACATTCTTTTCTCGACGATGATCAAAGACCCCGAAAATCCGACGGCGCGTGAAATGCCTGTCAAGGATTACGTCAAAGCCAAGCTCGAAGATGAAAAGCAAAAGAAGGTTTTGGAAGAACTCGTCGCCAAAAACAATGTCGTAGTTGCCGAAGATTTTGAAATTCCGAAGGTTTCCGACGAACAAATGCAGGAAATGATGAAGAAGCAAATGCAGCAGCAGCAAATGCCACAGCAAATGCCGCAACAAATGCCTCCGGGTTCGCAGAACGGTCCCAAACCCGACCCGAAAAAACCTGAACCGAAAAAACCTGAACCGAAGAAGTAATCTTAGTGAATAACTGAAAGTGGAAAGTGGAAAGTGATTGATTTAACACTTTCCACTTTCAATTTTCAGTTATGATATTTGGCGATTACCGCATCAAAATTATTCCCGACACGGAAAAATTCAAGCCGTTGCAGTTTGAATTTCAGGCAAATTAAATCTTGGCAATCGTCATTGCTTTGTATCTTTATAATTTGATACTTAAAACTTTTAGAAGGAGTTAGTGTGATATGAAAATAAATACTGCCGGCGCGGGACATACCGGACCGGTCAAGAACGGCGATGCCGAATGGCTTCCCTACGATGCGGCACTCGATAAACAGAAAAAATGTTTGGAGAAGGCAATCGGAATCTGCAAAAACAATATCAGAGGAAGCAAAGCCTGCAACGATGCTTTCAAAGCACTTCCCGGCGGGCGTTCATTTGACGACATTTTCGATGACGATACGGTTTGGATCAGTTATTGTCCGAACAAAACCACTTATGGTTTTACAAATCAAGTCAGCGGAAAAGAAATAACCATCTGTGAATACGCGTTTATGTGGGGATTTTGGAGTGTTGTCGGAACTTTGGTTCACGAAATGGGACACGTCAACGGCGCAAGCACAACCGACCACGCCGCCGAAGGAACATTACTTTCCTGCGGTCTGGCAAAAGTCCACGACCCGACCATCATCGGAAGCCGCGACACCGCACCGATTTACATCGCATAACTTAGGCGACTGAAATAATTCATTAAAAATCAGAGTTTAACCGCTCTGATTTTTTTTTGTTTTGCTTTATACTTTTTGATTTGAACGACGTTAATTCTAAGAGGTGAAACTATGTCAGCATTACCGGGCAAATTGCCGCATCGAAAATTCACGGTTGACGAATATCATTATTTCATCGAACAGGGAGTTTTCAAGCCCGAAGAACGTATCGAACTTTGGGAAGGAGAATTTATCGAAATGTCCCCAATTGGAAAAAGACACGCCGGAGTAGTTGCCGGATTAACTGCTTATTTGAATCATTTGTTTTTTCAGCAATTTGTCATTTGGACGCAAAATCCGATTGTCTTAAACGATTTCAGCGAACCGCAACCCGATGTTTGTATCTTGCAGAAACGTGAAGATTTTTACCGCAACACAAGCGCGACGACGAATGACATTTTACTTGCCATCGAAGTTGCCGATTCAACCGTTAAATATGACCGCGACATAAAATTTCCGCGTTACGCGGCAAACGGAATCAAAGAATCGTGGCTCATAGATTTGGAAAACAACCGCGTTGAAATTCACAGCGAACCGACCGAAATGGGCTATTCGCTGATAAAAGTTCTCCATCGCGGACAAACGGCACAGTCAACCGTGCCGCCACAGATTAAAATTTCGGTCGAAGAAATTTTAGGTTAATTTATTTTGGTAAAAGTAGAAATCCGTATTCAAGAATGGATTGAAACGGCGTAGGAATTATTAACCAATGAAATTTGGCAATTTAACGTGAAAATCGTCGGTTCGAGTGTGAAAATCGTAAATTCGGCGTGAAAATCGTCTTTTTAGCGTGAAAATCGCCGTTTACATGGTAAAAATCGCCAATTTAACGTGGAAATCCAATATTTAGGATGAAAATCGCCGATTTAGAGCGAAAATCCAATATTTAGGATAAAAATCGTCAATTTGGCGACAAATTTATTGATAAAAAGCTAGAAAGATAAAAATAATAATGGAACAAGTAAAAATAGGAATTATCGGCGGCAGAGGTTTATAATTGTTTATGGCAAAAGCAAGCAAAACTGAAAATCAAATCTTGTCGGGCAGGTCTGATGCCAACATTGATTTCAACGATTTATGCAGGCTTTTGGCAAACTACGGATTCGATGAAAGGATTAAAGGAAGCCATCACATTTTTACAAAAACCGGCGTGGAAGAAATCATCAATATTCAGCCGCTTGGCGCGAAAGCCAAAGCATATCAAGTCAAACAAGTGCGGAATTTGATTTTGAAATACAAACTTGGAGCAAACGATGAGTAAATACGAAATTATCATTTATTGGAGCGAAGAAGACAGCGCATTTATTGCCGAAGTGCCGGAACTCGCAGGCTGTATGGCAGACGGCGCAACTTATCAGGAAGCGTTGGCGAATGCAGAAATTATTATTCAAGAATGGATTGAAACGGCGCGTGCTTTGGGCAGACAAATTCCCGAACCGAAAGGCAGATTGGTTTTTGCATAAATGTAGCAGTTGTTAAAGATTATGAGCGATCTCGTCAAAAGTTTTTACAATGCCAATGCCTCTTTTGAATTAAATCGTCTGGATTTGCCTTTGTGTAAAATCGAATTTGCGGGAACATTACGTCTAATTGAAAAATATTTTCCTAAACAGGGAAAAATTTGCGACATCGGCGGTGGTCCCGGTCGGTATTCAATTGAATTGGCAATGCGCGGATACGACGTAACTCTGACGGATTTATCGGAAGAAGAAATTCGTTTGGCGCGGACGGTATTTAAAGAAAACGATATTTCGGTGGAGCAACTGGTTGTCAGCGATGCCCGCGATTTAAGTGCGCTCACATCCGATATATATGACGCAGGTTTACTTTTAGGTCCGATGTATCATCTTGTCGAAGCGGAAAGCCGCGCCGACGCTTTGCAAGAATTTCGCCGCGTTTTAAAATCGGGCGGCGTTGGAATTATCGCCTATCTCAATTCGTGGGGCTTAATGCGAACGGGAATTAATGATTTTCCGAGTCGTTACGAAAACATTGATTTTCTGCGTTCAATGCTGGGCGAAAAAATATTTCTCGGCAATGAATTAAAAAATTTTACTGAAAGCTATTGGTCAACTCCTGAACTGGCGTTCGCAGAGGTCGAACGGAGTGGCTTTGAAATCGTCAGCTACGCCGGAGCAGAGAGTTTTGCGAGCGGAATGGCTTTGCAGCTCGAAAAACTCGAAAGAGATAACCCGAAAGTTTACGCAAATATTTTACAAGCGGCTTCTGAAACAGGCGAGATGGAACAATTCAGAGATAACACGGATCATTTACATATTATTGCTAAAAAAGTGTAGTGATGAATTCAAATAAATATTATGAGCGAGGAAATGTGGAACAAGTAAAAATAGGAATTATCGGCGGCAGCGGTTTATACCAGATGCCGGAATTGACGGATGTGACGGAAGTCGAGGTTGATACGCCGTTCGGCAAACCTTCGGACGCTTTTATTATCGGAACGCTTGAGGGCGAGCGCGTCGCGTTTCTGCCGCGTCACGGGCGCGGGCATAAATTAACGCCGACCGAACTTCCCTTTCGGGCAAATATCTACGCGATGAAACTTCTCGGCGTAGATTATGTTTTATCGGTTTCGGCGGTGGGTTCTCTGCGCGAAGATTACGCGCCAACGGATTTTTGTATTCCCGACCAGTTTTTTGACCGAACGCGGGCGCGGGCGGAAGAATCAACGTTTTTCGGCGAAGGCATCGTCGGTCATATTACGTTTTCGCATCCTGTCTGCGCGGAACTCGGCGATATTCTCGAAGCGTCTTGCAAAACGGTCGAAGATTTAAAGGTTCATCGCGGCGGAACATATATTTGTATGGAAGGTCCGGCGTTCTCGACGAAAGCCGAATCAAACGTCTATCGTTCGTGGGGCATGGACATTATCGGGATGACCAATTTGCAGGAAGCAAAATTGGCGCGTGAGGCGGAAATCGCTTACGCGACGCTCGCGCTTGTCACCGATTACGATTGCTGGCACGAAGACCACGACGCGGTTTCGATTGATATGGTCATCGAATATCTGACGAAAAACGTGCGAAACGCGCAGCTCGTTTTGAAGGAAGCCGTCAAACGCGTCGCGTCAAAAGGCACGCCGAATCCGTTTGCAGGTGCAACGCAAAGCGCGATTTTTACCGCGCCCGAGCATTGGAACGCGGAAACGGCAAAAAAACTCGACGCGATTATCGGCAAATACGCGGCAAAATAATTTTTATGAAAAAAGGTTGGTTTTGAAACTGACCTTTTTTCATTTCGTCCGTAAAAAGGTATTATCTTTACATTAGAAATACTTTCCAAAATTCTTCTACCGACCTAAAATTTTATGACTGAAACAGTTGAAAACTCTGCCGAAACGCAGACAGAAGATAAAATCGCTCCGAAAAAGATCGGTGTTCCGAAGGAAATTTACGAGGGCGAATGCCGCGTTGCCGCGACACCCGACACGGCGAAAAAACTGCAAAAACTCGGTTTTGAAGTTTTGATCGAATCGGGCGCGGGCGAAAGGGCGAATTTTTCCGACAAGGCTTACGAAGACGCGAATTGCCGCATCATCGCCGACACCGAAACGCTCTGGAACGAAGCGGACATCATTTTAAAAGTCCGTCAGCCGATGGAAAATGCCAAGCTCGGCAAGCACGAAGCCGATTTGCTTGCCGACGGGAAAACATTCATCAGCTTTATTTATCCCGCGCAAAACAAAGAACTGCTCGAAAAGCTGGCAAAAACCAATGCCGCCGTTTTGGCGATGGACGCGATTCCGCGCATTTCGCGGGCGCAGAAAATGGACGCGCTCAGTTCGATGGCAAACATCGCGGGTTATCGCGCCGTCATCGAAGCTGCGAACAATTTCGGTAGATTTTTTACGGGACAAATCACTGCCGCCGGAAAAGTTCCGCCCGCGAAGGTTTTGATTATCGGCGCGGGCGTTGCGGGACTCGCGGCAATCGGTGCGGCGCGCTCGCTTGGCGCGATTGTCCGCGCATTTGATACTCGTCCGGTCGTTAAAGAACAGGTCGAAAGTATGGGCGCGGATTTTCTCATCCTCGATTTCGAGGAAGACGGCAGCGGCGAAGGAGGTTATGCGAAAGTTATGTCGAAGGAATTCATCGAAGCCGAAATGAAGCTCTTTGCCGACCAAGCCAGAGACGTTGACATCATCGTCACGACCGCACTGATTCCGGGCAAAAAAGCTCCGACTTTGATTACCCGCGAGATGGTCGAAAGTATGAAGAAAGGCTCGGTCGTCGTTGATTTGGCGGCGGAACAAGGCGGCAATTGCGAAGTCACGCGCCCCAACGAAACATATCAATACAAAGACGTTTCGATTGTCGGGCTGACCGATTTGCCGTCGCGGATGGCAAACCAATCGAGCCAGCTTTACGGCACGAATCTCTGGCATCTTTTGTCGGATATGGGCGGTTCGGACAAATTCGCGATTAATTTGGAAGACGAAGTCGTGCGCGGCGCATTGGTCGCGCAAAACGGCGCAATCACCTGGGAATTGCCGAAACCTGCCGCGCCCGCGATTCATACATCAGCCACGCCGAAACTTCACGCCGCCGATAAAAAAGCGGAAGCCAAAGCCGCGTCAGGCTTTAAGAATTTCGGCAGTTTAGCTTTGGTCATCGTCGGCGTTTTGGCTTTGACGGGAATCGGAATTGCCGCGCCGTCGAGTTTTATCTCGCATTTCACGGTTTTCGTGCTGGCGTGTTTTATCGGCTGGCAAGTTATCTGGAATGTCACGCCCGCGCTTCACACGCCTTTAATGAGCGTCACGAACGCGATCAGCGGAATCATTATCATCGGCGGAATGCTTCAAATCTCGGGCGGAACGAATTTTTCGGCAACGACAATTTTAGGCGCAATTGCCATTTTAATCGGCACGATCAATGTCGCGGGCGGCTTTTTGGTCACGCAAAGAATGCTCAAAATGTTTCAAAAATAGACTGGAGCGCAAGCGGCTCGCTTGCATACGTCGCGTTTTGAGCGACGTAAAAACTCTTCGATGACAAAAATATTGGATGAAAATGGAGCATTTTGAGCCTTTTTCAAAGGCTGGCAAGCGAGCCGCTTGCGCTCCAGTCGTAAAAATAAATGATAGAGAATCAAAACCTTTTAACAGTTGCATACATCGTCGCCAGCGCGTTTTTTATCCTTTCTTTGAGCGGATTGTCGAATCCCGAAACGTCGCGGCGCGGGAATATTTACGGCATTATCGGAATGTCAATCGCGTTTGCGGCGACCGCTGCGGCGAAGGTTTCAAATTACGGGATTTTGATTGCCGTGATTATTCCGGGCGTGGTCATCGGTGCGATTTTGGCGGCGCGTGTGGCGATGACCTCGATGCCCGAACTCGTTGCCATCCTGCATAGTTTCGTCGGCGCGGCGGCGGTTCTCGTCGGTATCGGAAGCTATCTTCAGCATCAGACGTTTGCGACTTCCGCCGAAAAAACGATTCACGATATAGAGATTTTTGTCGGCGTGTTTATCGGCGCAATTACGTTTACGGGTTCGATTGTCGCTTTCGGCAAACTCCGCGCACTAATCAGCAGCGCATCTTTGATGATTCCGGGCAGACATCTTCTCAATCTCGCAATGCTCGCGGCTTGCGTCTTTCTCGGTTATCAATTCGTGACCGTCGACCACACGAACGGCTTACAGCCGCTTTTGATTATGACGGCGATTGCTTCCGTCCTTGGAATTCACCTCGTCGCGGCAATCGGCGGCGGCGATATGCCGGTCGTCGTTTCGATGCTCAACAGTTATTCGGGCTGGGCGGCGGCGGCGGCGGGTTTTATGCTGTCGAACGATTTGCTGATTGTTACGGGCGCACTCGTCGGCTCAAGCGGCGCGATTCTTTCGGCGATTATGTGCAAAGCGATGAACCGTTCGATTTTCAGCGTGATTATGGGCGGATTCGGCACGACCAGCGGAACTGCGCCGTCATCGGGCGAACAACCCGAAGGCGAAGTAACGCCGATTTCAGTTGAAGAAACCGTTCATCTTTTAACGGAAGCGCGGCATGTGATCATCGTTCCCGGCTATGGAATGGCGGTCGCACAGGCACAACACGCCGTCGCCGAAATTACAAAAATTCTGCGTAAACGCGGCATCAATGTTCGTTTCGGAATTCATCCCGTCGCCGGACGACTTCCCGGACATATGAATGTTCTTCTCGCCGAAGCCAAAGTTCCCTACGACATCGTTTTGGAAATGGATGAAATCAACCACGATTTTCCCGAAACAGATGTCGCGCTCGTGATCGGCGCAAACGATACGGTCAATCCCGCCGCACTCGACGACCCTAACAGCCCGATTGCCGGAATGCCGGTTCTCGAAGTTTGGAAAGCGCAATTCTCGATCGTGATGAAACGCGGAATGGCGAGCGGTTACGCCGGAGTTGAAAACCCTCTGTTTTTCAAGGAAAATAACCGTATGCTCTTCGGCGATGCAAAGAAAAATGTTGATGCGATTCTGGCGCAGTTAATCGAAAATAAAAGCTAAAACGGCGATTAACAAACCTTTTGGGAATTGAACTGCATCAAAGTTGCGGAGTTTCAAAATTTATATGAAAAAAGCATTTTTAATATTCAGTTTATTTGTTTGTTTTGCGGCATTTTCGGCAACCGGTTTCGCGCAGACACCGACTCAGCCGATGATTCAGCGCGATCCCGTCTTGGAAGCCGATGCGAGTCATAACTTGGAAGTCGCGCAGAATTATTATCGCACTCGAAAAGCCTACAAAGCCGTTCTTCTGCGTTTTGAAGAAACCTTCGCCGCGTATCCCGATTATTCCAAAATGGACGAATTTTTATACATCGCGGGAATGAGCAGTTTTTATCTTTCAAACAATAAAGGCAAACAAAAGATTAATGTCGGATTAACGGACGACGAAAAGAAAAAATACGCACCCGAAAAATTGCGCGAAGAAGCGACGATGTATCTGACAATGCTCGTCGAAAAATACCCGCAAAGTAAATTCAAATCCGATGCCGAAAAGACTTTGAAAGAACTCGAAGCAAAAAAGTAAAAACTGTTAATCAGTATAGTGAGCGGTAGCGAACACCTCCACCAAACGAAAAGTTTAGATGCGAAACAGATCCGCTACCGCTCGCTATACCGATTAGACTCGGCAACAAAATGAATCTTAATCAGGTGACAATTTTTTCAAGCAAAACCCTCGAATTGGTCGAATTTTATCAAAAACTCGGTTTGAAATTGATTGTTGACAGCTTGCCGCGTTATGCCCGAATGGAATGTCCCGACGGCAATTCGACGCTTTCCGTTCATTCAACCTGCGTGACACAAACCGATTCAAACATCGTGCTTTATTTCGAGTGCGAAGATTTGGACGCACGCATTGCGGAATTAAAAAACTCGGGCTTGAAGTTTGAAGAAGAACCAAAAGACCAAACGTGGCTCTGGCGCGAAGCCTATTTGCGCGATCCGTCAAACAACCGCATCTGTCTTTTCTACGCCGGCGAAAACCGCAAAAATCCGCCGTGGCGTATCAAGTAAAATTCGTAAAACTGCCGATTTTCATTTAATTTTCCGTGTGAATCTGTGGTAATCTGTGTTTTTGTTTTTTACACATCAAAAATTCACTTTTAATTTTATGATTAATCTAAAAAATCTTTGCCTTTTATTAGTTTTTTCTTTTATCTTCACGAACTGCTCGGCAGCACAGGAAAAGCCGTCGCCGGAATCACCAACTAAACCAACTGAATCATCGGATAAAGTAAATCCCGAAACTAAAAGATTCGAGTCAAAAGCAGGTAATTTCTCAATCAACATATTACAATCTCCATTTCAAACCCGAGATTTAGACGCAGAAAAAGGGCAAGAACCCGGTAAACAATTTTTTTGGCAGTTTGAAAAGACGGTTTATACAGTTATGTTTTCAGCATTTAACAAAGATGATTTGTCTAAGGCTTTTGATGAAATGAATTCAGGTGGTCGCAAAGGCATCGCAAATGCGGGCGCTAAATTAATTTCCGAGAAAGAAATTTCTTTTGGCAAATATAAGGGAAAAGAACTTCGTTCTATTATGCCGAACGGAGTTACATATATTTATAGAAACTATTTAGTCAATGAAATGGGATATTTGTTAAGTGCAGGATTTGTTGATGAAAAATCTGAAAAAGAAGCGTTGGAGGTTCTAGATTCTTTCAAATTGCTTAATGAAAAGAAATAAATTAGCAAAATCACTAAAATTTGCCTTGATGTGTAAAATCAAAAAAATAGAGTTCGATTTAAATTTCAAATAATAATTTAACAGGAAATTATCAAAATATGTCTTTAACAGTTGTAGGTTCGGTTGCGTTCGACGCATTGGAAACGCCTTTCGGCAAGCGCGACAAGATTCTTGGCGGTGCGGGAACGCATTTTTCGCTGTCGGCGAGTTTTTTCACGCAGGTTAATGTCGTCGGCGTGGTCGGCGGCGATTTTTCGGAGGCGGAATGGGACGTTTTCAAGCGCCATCACATCAATACGGATGACATCGAAGTCGTGCCTGAGGGCAAAACATTCTTTTGGTCGGGTCGTTACGATTACGATATGAACACGGCGCACACACTCGACACACAGCTCAATGTTTTTGAAACATTTCAGCCGAAATTGTCGGACGAATCGAAAAATAATCGGCTCGTCTTTTTGGCAAATATCTTGCCGATGCTTCAAAAAGAAGTGCGGGAACAATGCGAAAAAGCCGAGTTCGTTGCGATGGACACGATGAATTTTTGGATCTCTTCGATGAAAGACGCATTGATTGAAACGATTAAAGTCGTTGACTGCATCATCATCAACGATGCCGAAGCGCGGCAATTGACTGATGAACCAAACATTCACAAAGCGGCGAAAATCATTCTCGATTACGGTCTGAAAGCCGTCGTCATCAAACGCGGCGAATACGGTGCGACGCTTTTCACGAAAGATTCTTATTTTGTCGTTCCGGCGTATCCGCTCGAATCTGTTTTCGATCCGACCGGCGCGGGCGACACTTTCGCGGGCGGTTTTATGGGTTATCTCGCCTCGCAAAAAGAAATCACCGAAGAAACAATGCGCCGCGCAATGATCTACGGTTCGGTGATGGCTTCGTTCAACGTCGAAGAATTCGGCACGGAACGCGTTGACCGTTTGGAATACAACGAAATCAACAAGCGTTTCAGCGATTTCAAACGAATGACGCATTTCGACGAAATTCCTTTTGAAAAAAGCGTTTCGGCATAATTAAGTCGAACCGTTTTATTGAATTTCTCTGCGAACTCTGCGCCTCTGCGTGAAATGATGGTTTCACGCAGAGGCGCAGAGTTCGCAGAGATTATATTCGCAATCCGTTTTCCACTTTGTAAAAGCGGATTTTTAGGTTTATTATCAGTTTAATTCCCTTGAATCTTTTTATTCTTTTTCAAAATTGATGATTAAACAAAACGAACGCACGTTGGCAAATTTTGCGCGTCCTGCGCCGAACTTTCTGGTTTTAGCTGCCGGAACAATCGCTTTGATTTGTCTGGCGATTGGATTGGTTTCGACGCTCAGCACGCAAAATTACGGGTTAGCCGGACTTTTTATGCTTTCGACTCTCGGCTTGGCTTTTTTTCTTTGGACAAATATGAACCAATGGAAAAAAATCTCGGTCGGCGAAAACAACAAAAATCTCGCGTGGGAAATTGATTTGCCCGAAAGCCAGCGGCAGAAATTAAACTACGAAGTCATCTCGTTAGCGAAAATTCTCGATATTTCGCAAGAGCAGTTAAGCGATTTGCTTTCGGCGTATATCGTCGCCGAAGATTTGGCTCTGCGGCAAATTCAGCAGGAAGCGCGGATGCCCGTGATGCGCCACGTCCAGATCGGCAACGTGCCGTTTGACGGCGTTTTGGTTAAACAGGACGTGATTACCTGCATCGAAGTGACGTTTCTCGTGACACCGAATATCAGTCAGGAGAAAATCAATCTGATTATGAACAAAATGGCGGCGACCAAAAAGGCTTTCAGCCGTTTGAACAACGGTGCGAAAATGCGTCTTTTACTTGTTTTGGTGACACAACTCGACCAAACCGCCGAAGCCCAACTTCGTTCGTCACTCGTCAAAAAATTCGGTTCGACGACGGTTGATGTGGATATTCGCCTGCTCGATTTTGAAAGTCTGCAAAAAATTTACGCGATGGATTAAATTTCAGTGGAGAGTAGAGAGTTTAAGAAATTCCTTTACTCTCCACTCTCCACTCTCCACTCTTTCCCGACTTGCTTTTTCACTTTTTAACTTTTAAACTTTTCCACTCTGAATCCTTTATAATACCGATTCAAATTGGTTTGTGCGTCAGGTCAGAACCGCCTGCCGCAAGCGGGCGGTTGAAGATTATCATTTAACACTTTCGCGGAAAGGTCTGCTCCCGAAGTTAAACCATCCGCTACCGCAGATGGTTCTGACAC
>JANODL010000084.1:0-102297 GCA_031412675.1 Acidobacteriota bacterium
GCAAGTTGAAGCGGATCGTTTGCGAGCGTAACAGGCTTTCGTGGTTGACGTTCCCGTCTTTCGCTCGCAGCATCAAACTGCAAACCGAACCACTCAATGGACAGGATCACAAAAAGCGCGACCTGTCATCTCAATTGTTCGATGGCTACGTTGAATCCGACTACCGTGGAGGAAAAAATGACACTGCTCGGCAACGCGAAAACTCCTTTAATAGTTATTGCAGTTACGGCTTAAACAGTGCTTACTCTGCCGATTCTCAAGCTATCATATGGAATGGAAAAGAGTCTGTTGGTACAATTGCCGCTATTGCTTTTGGTGTACTGATAGCGGCTGGCGGTTTACCTATAATTGCTTTAGAACCCGCAAAGCAAATTACTTCTGAAACTCCCGCGACAAGAAAATGTCCGTTTTGTGCCGAAACAATTCAATTAGAAGCAAAACTCTGTAAGCATTGCGGAAAGATGTTAAAAGCGTCCGCTTGAAATAAAACTTGCTTGTTGAGTTGAAATTTATTTCTCATAAACCTGTGAATTTAAGGCTTGCTCTTTTTCTCAAACACAAACAAAATTTAAGCAGAGGAATTTAGAGTTATGATTCAAACTGTCGAAGCCGTTATTGACAAACAGGGAAAAGTTCAACTTTTACAATCGGTAAATTTGCCGGAAAACCGCCGTGCGCCGGTGACGATTCTTGAGGAAAAACCGAGAAGGTTTGCCGTTTCGGAAACCGCGATTTTGAGCGAAGCGGCTTTAGTCGAAGATTGGGACCGACCGGAGGAGGACGAAACGTGGTCATACCTACAAACGGAGCAGTAGTTTTGGTGTATTTTCCTTTTTCCGATTTGTCACAGACAAAACTGCGTCCGGCAATCGTGTTGGCGGATACCGGACGAAATGATTGAATTTTGTGTCAGGTTTCAAGTCAGCCTTATACCGACCCGCTTGCCGTCGAAATAACAAACAGCGATTTGGCAAACGGCTCATTCAGAAAAGACAGTTACGCCGACCGGGAAAACTTTTCACGGCAAATGCGACGATTATGACAAAACAAATCGGAGAATTGAAAAGCGAAAAGTTAGAAGAAATCATCCGTGTCGTAATGTCTTTACTTGAAAAGAGTATTGTTTAATCAATTTGTAAATTTCTTCGTTAACCGTTTTTATGCGTAAAATCACGCATAAATTCGACCAACGCCTCAACGCCTTCTTTCGGAAACGCATTGTAAATCGAAGCGCGGATTCCGCCGACCGAGCGATGTCCTTTTAAGCCGTCAAAACCTTTGGCAGTCGCTTCGGCGGCGAATTGTTTTTCGAGTTCTTCGGACGGCAGACGAAACGTGACGTTCATCAATGAACGCGCCGCTTTCTCGGAGTGTCCGCTGTAAAAACCGTCGCTCGTGTCAATCGCGTCGTAAAGGATTTTTGCTTTTTCTTCGTTGATTTTTTCCATCGCCGGAACGCCGCCTTTCGCTTTGAGCCATTCGCAAACCAGACTAACCAGATAAATTCCCCAGGTGTTCGGCGTATTTAACATCGAATCGTTCGCGGCAATGGCGCGGTAATCGAGCATCGAAAATTGGTTCGCGGGAACTTTTTCGAGCAGATCGTCGCGGATAATGACTAAAGTTACGCCCGAAGGTCCGATATTTTTCTGCGCTCCGGCGTAAACGAGCGCGTATTTTTCGATGTCGAGCGGTTTTGAAAGAATATTTGACGAGGCATCGCAGACGACGGGAATTCCTTTGCCGTCCAAATCGTATTTGAATTCCACACCGTCAATTGTCTCGTTCGAGCAGTAATGAACGTAATCCGCCGTTTGGCTGAAATCGAGTTCGTCTTGCGTTGGCACAGATTTGAAACCGCCTTCTTTCGTCGTGTAAATCACGTTCACATTGCCGCATTTTTTCGCCTCTTTGACGGCTTTTTCGCCCCACGCGCCGGTCACGACGTAATCTGCCGCACGTTTCAAAAAGTTCATCGGAATCATCGAAAATTGCAGACTCGCGCCGCCTTGCAGAAAGAGAATTCTATAGTTTTCGGGAACTTGAAGCAGTTCGCGGATGCCTCTTTCGGCTGATTCGAGAATCGGCGCGAAATGTTTCGAGCGATGGCTGATTTCCATCACGCTCATCCCGATTCCGCCCAATGAAAGCAGTTCGCTTTGCGCCTTTCTTAAAACTTCTACCGGCAAAACGGCAGGTCCCGCGCTGAAATTATAAACCATAATTCGATTTCGGATTTGTGATTTCGGATTTCGGATTTCGGATTGAAATACAAAATTCCGCATTGAAGACATTTTAGTCTTTGATAAAACGATAACATAATCCGAAATTTTGCTGAATTTGTAAAAAGTTTGTAATCTGTCCAATTTTTGTTGCTTTCAATCGGGAATCTGTTATAACTTAACTAAAAATGAATGATTATTCATTCAGAGGTGGCGGATCAGAAGATTTCAATCCAAAATCCAAAATCACAAATCCAAAATCAATATGTCTCGTTCGACACGCACAAATGGAGAGGCGCGAGTTTTCGTCGCCGATAAACGCGAAGCTATCTTACGCGCCGCGATCAAGGTTTTCGCCGGCAAAGGTTATTTTAACTCAAAGGTCGCCGACATCGCCAAGGAAGCCGGCATTGCCGACGGCACGGTTTATCTTTATTTCAAGAGCAAAGACGAAATTCTGCATTCGTTTTTCGACCGTGCGATGGAAGATTTTATCGCCGAGGGCAAAAAAGAGTTGGCACTGCTCGACAGTGCGGAAGAAAAATTGCGGCGGATTGCCCAGCTTCATCTTGAACGGCTCGGCGCAGACCGCGATTTGGCAATCGTTTTTCAGGTCGAACTGCGCGGCTCGACCAAGTTTATGCAGGAATTTTCGGCGGCAGGATTCGGCGAATATCTCGATATTATCCGCGAAACCATCGCCGAAGGGCAAAAGCAAGGCGTTTTTCGCAAGGATTTAAAGCCGGTGGTCGGCGCGAAAATTCTCTACGGCGCGTTGGACGAAATGGTCACGAACTGGATTCTTTCGCAAAAATCCTATCCGCTCGCGCCGATGGCGGATGAAGTTCTCAAAGTATTTTTCGGAGGCGTTCTACAGAAATGAGCCAAGAGTCAAAAGTCGAGAGTCGAGAGATGGAAAATTCAAAATCCGCGCATTCAAATCCCAAATCGAGAACGCGGATTCCGCTCTTCGCGGATGAGCCGCAGACTTTAGCTGAACTTTTCCGGCAAACCTTCAAAAAACATAATCGCGCCGACGCGCTGAATTATAAAAAGGACGGCAAATGGCGCAAAATCTCGTCGGAGGAAATGTGCGAACGCGCCGAAAATATCGCGCTCGGACTTTATTCGATCGGTCTGCGAAAAGACGATAAAGCGGCGATTTTGGCGGCGAATTCGCCCGATTGGACGATTACGGACGCAGGTTGCCAGTTTGCCGGAATAGTTGACGTGCCGATTTACACGACTTTGGCGGAAACTTCCATCTGCTACATCATCAACGATTCGGGCGCGAAAGCCTTCTTTATTGAAGATAACGCGATCTTTGAGCGTATGAACAAGATTTTTCCCGAATGCAACTCGCTCGAAAAACTGATTTTCTTTAATGCGGAAGGCGTGACGGCGGAAAATGCGATGTCGCTCGCCGAACTCGAAAAGCGCGGCGCGGATTTGAAAGCCGAAAAGCCGCATTTGGTTGCCGACCTCGCCAAAGCGATTGAGCCGCACGAAGTGGCGACGCTGATTTACACGTCAGGCACGACGGGCGAACCGAAAGGCGTGATGCTCACGCACGGAAATATTATTTCAAACGTGATTGACGCGGGCGAAAAATACAGTTTTTCGGAAAAAGACGTGCCGCTGTCGGTTTTGCCGCTCTCGCACATTTTCGAGCGCTCGGCGATGTATCTTTATATTTTCAACGGAATGGCAGTTTATTACGCCGAAACAATGGATAAGGTCGCCGACAATCTGCGCGAGGTGCGCCCGACGATTTTTGTCGGCGTGCCGCGAATATTTGAAAAAGTTTATGCCAAAGCAAAACTCAAAGCCGCGCAGGAAGGCAGTTCGCTAAAGGAAAAAATCTTTGATTGGGCAATCGAGACCGGCAAGGAATTCGCGCTGAAAACTGCCAGGAATGAAGATATTTCATATTTTCTGGCGGTCAAGCATACGATTGCCGACAAGCTGGTTTTTTCAAAGTTCCGCGATGTTTTCGGCGGCAGACTGCGTTTCTGCATCACGGGCGGCGCGGCACTTTCAAACGATATATTCCTGATCTTCAACGGCGCGGGCATTTTGATTATGCAGGGCTACGGTTTGACGGAAACTTCGCCCGTTATTACGTCGAGCAATCCGATTGACGTTAAGCTCGGCACGGTCGGCAAGCCGATTCGCAATGTCGAAGTGCGCCTCGCCTCGGACGGCGAGGTCGAAGTAACAGGACCGAACGTGATGCTCGGCTATTACAACAAACCCGACGCGACACGAGACACGTTTACCGAAGACGGCTGGTTTAAAACGGGCGACATCGGACAGTTTGACGACGAAGGTTTTCTGAAAATTACCGACCGTAAAAAAGAACTTTTCAAAACTTCGGGCGGCAAATATATCGCGCCTTCGCCGATCGAGCAAATGATCAAAGGCTCACGTTATGTGAGTCAGGTTGTTTTAATCGGCAACGACCGCAAATTTCCGTCCGCGCTGATTGTGCCGAATTTTGAACAGCTCGAAAGTTTTGCCAAACACGAAGGCTTAAGCCTGAAAACGCCGAAAGATTTTTGCGAAAGCGAGCGGCTAATCAAACTGCTCGAAAAACAGGTTGACGAGATGACGAAGGATCTGTCGAATTATGAAAAGGTCAAAAAAATCGCGCTGCTCGAAGAAGAACTAACGGTCGAAGGCGGCGAACTGACTCCGACTCTCAAAGTCAAACGGCGCGTCGTGGACGAAAAATACAAAAACGTAATTGATAAAATTTACGCCGAATAGTAAAAGAGCGGGTTTTCAAAGGAAAACCCGCTCTTTTAAGTTGAGATATTATTTTACAAGCGCGTCATCGGAAGATTCGCAAGATTTCTTGCGCCGCCCGTGGCGATTTCCAAAATAATGTCAAACACACTTTTCTTTGTTTTGCCGACTTCGACAATGTCGAAAGGTTCGAGCATCAAATCTTTTTGTTTTCCTTTTTTAATCGCTTCATAATTAACCGAAATAACTTCGGGTTGTGCCGTACCTTGTTTGCGGCGATAAACTTTGACTTCCTTGGTTTTAGCTTCGCGTGTCGTTCCGCTTGCCATCGCAATTGCCTGCATCAGCGGCAATCCGCCTTCGGGCAGCAGCAATTCACCGGATCTCATCACTTCGCCGACAACATAAATCGGCGAGGCTTTTTGGACATCAATAATATCGCCCGGGTAAATTACCGGATTTGTTTCTCTCAAACTGCCCAAACTGAAAATACGCGAAGAGAAATTTTTCCAGTCGTCATCGGTTCCTTCCGAGCATAATAAAGATTGGGTGCGTGTAATTTGAACCATGCCGCTGGCTTTATCCGTGACACCGCCCGAAAAGGAAAGCAGTTCCTGCAAGGTTGCTTTGCGTGTCAAATCAATGCGTTGCGGCAATTTAACTTCGCCGTAAACGGTTGCCGGCGGACGGCTTTTTCTTTCGGTGAGGCGAACACTGATTTGCGGATTGCGGAGATATTTCGAATAAATTTTTGAAACCTGATCACGCACATCCTTTTCGGTTTGGCATTTTGCGACGATGCCTTCGGAATACGGGACTTGAATTTTACCGTCTTCATCAACTGTCGCGATAAAATCGAAATCCTTCTCGCCAAGAACCCTGGCTTCAATGACATCGCCCGGTCCGATTAGATAACCGCGCAGACTCTCGGGCGTAATGTTTGTTCCCTGCGCGAAACAAACATGGCTCAAGCTAAATGCGATCACAAAAAGAACCAATACTTTTAAATTCATAAAATAAAACCTCTATACTTACTTTTCCAGATGCTTAAGGATAGCTTACAAATGCTTTTGATTCAACCTTTTGTTTCGGCAGTTGCCTATTGTATTCGACGTTTTTTATTTGACAGTTCAATTTTAGGTAAAGTAACTTCAAATTATAGACGTTTTCCAAATTCTTTTGATGCAAGAAAAACCGCTGACTAAAAATAATTCTGATGAAAAATTTTGGTTTCTGCGCCGCCCCGTTCAATTTCTGGCGGATATTGTGATTTTGAGCGCGGCTTTTCTGATTGCCTATCTGCCTTCGCTCAATATTCAGCTTGGCGAATTTTATTTTCAAACGGCGATTACCCAACTTCCTTTCGTCGTTTTTATTCAATTTTCATCGCTTTTTCTGGTTGGCGCGTATTCGATAATCTGGCGTTACGTCAGCCTCGAAGACATCAAGGCATTTCTGAAAGCCGCGCTGATTGCAGGTATTATTTTAATCGCCGTTCGATTTTTGCTTTCGCTGACGACCTTTAATCTCTGGCAAGTTCCGGTTTCGGTAATTTTGATTGACACGCTTTTAGCCTTCGGCGGACTTTTAGGCTTGCGCGTCTTGCGCCGTTTTGCTTATGAACTTGGCGAAAAGCGGCAGTTCACGGGTGTCAAACGGCGCATAAAACGCAAAGCGACGCTTTTTGTCGGCGCGGGAAGAATCGGCTCAATCGCCGTCAAAGACGTTGTCGGACGCGCCGATGCCGAATTTGAAGTGCGCGGTTTTGTTGACGACGACCGCCACAAAAAAGGCGGAAGCGTCAATGGAGTCAAGGTTTTAGGCACGACCGACGATTTGGCGCGACTCGTGGACGAACTCAACATCGAACAAATTGTCATTGCGATTGACCAGGCGCAAGGCAAGGAAATTCGGCGCATTCTCGACATCTGCCGCGAAATTCCCGTCAAAGCACGAATTGTCCCGAGTCTGCACGAAATTGTTCACGGTCGCGTGCAGGTTTCGCGCATCCGTGATGTCGAAATCGAAGACGTTCTCGGACGCGAACCAATTCAACTCGACAGCAAAAATCTGCATGAATTTTTGTCGCATAAAATCGTGATGGTGACGGGCGCGGGCGGTTCAATCGGCGCGGAACTCGTACGTCAGGTTGCCGAATTTAAGCCGAAATTGCTTTTACTGGTCGAACGCGCCGAATTTATGCTCTTTCAAATCGAGCGCGAATTGACCAAAGATTTTCCCGAAACGCGCTTTTTTCCGTTGCTTGCCGACATCAATGATGAACCGCGAATGCGCGAACTCTTTGCTGAATTTGCGCCGCAAGTCGTTTTTCACGCCGCCGCGCATAAACACGTTCCGCTGATGGAAACGAATCCGACCGAAGCCATCAAAAACAATATTTTTGCGACAAAACTGATCGGCGACCTCGCGGGTGAATTCGGCGTTAAGGATTTTGTTTTGATTTCGACCGACAAAGCTGTCAATCCGACGAGCGTGATGGGCGCGTCGAAACGCATCGCGGAAATTGTTCTGCAAAACCTGAATCAAAAATATTCGACGCGGTTTATGGCGGTTCGTTTCGGAAACGTCCTCGGTTCGGCAGGTTCGGTCGTTCCGATTTTTCGCGAACAAATCCGCAAAGGCGAGCCGATAACGGTCACTCACAAGGATATGACGCGCTATTTTATGACGATTCCCGAAGCCTCGCAGCTTGTTTTGCAGGCGGGCGCATTGGGCAAAGGCAGCGAGATTTTCATCCTCGATATGGGCGAACCGATTAAAATTCTCGACCTCGCCGAAGATATGATCCGGCTTTCGGGACTCGAGCCTTACGAAGATATTGACATCGTTTTTACAGGCATCCGCAAGGGCGAAAAACTTTTTGAAGAACTCGAAATCACGGGCGAAAATCTCTTAAAAACCGAACATCCGAAAATCTTCATCGGCAAAATCGCCACTTATTCGAACGAAGAAGTCGGCAATATCCTGTCGAACTTCGAGCAAGCCGTAAAAAATACGGATACGGCAAAAATCCGTGCGCTTTTTAATTATTTCCTGCCCGAAGCGACGATTACCGAAAAAGAAAACGAGGAAAAACCCGAATCGAACCAATCGAAAAAAAACTTCTACACACCGCCGACTAAATTAGGTTTGGCAGAAAAATAAAAAAATCACATTATAAAAATATGGCAATTTTAGTGACGGGCGGCGCAGGTTACATCGGCAGCGTAGCGGTTGAAGATTTACATAAAAAAGGCGAAAAAGTCGTTGTTTTGGACAATTTGGTTTACGGACACCGACAAGCGGTTGACGACGAAATTCCTTTTTACGAAGGCGAAATCGGCGATAAGGAATTGGTCGAAAAAATCGTCCGCGAACATAATATCGAATCTTGTATGCATTTTTCGGCGTTCGCTTATGTCGGCGAATCGGTCGAAAAACCGCAAAAATATTACGAGAATAATTTTATTCAAACCATCAATCTGCTCGAAGTTTTAATCAAAACGGGCGCGAAAAAATTCATCTTTTCATCAACTTGCGCGACTTACGGCGAGCCGCAATATGTGCCGATTGACGAAAATCATCCGCAAAATCCGGTTAATCCTTACGGCTGGACGAAATTTATGACCGAGCGCGTTTTAGCGGATTACGATAAGGCTTACGGTTTAAAATTCGTCGCGCTTCGTTATTTCAACGCCTGCGGCGCGTCGGAAAAATGCGGCGAGCATCACGACCCCGAAACGCATCTGATTCCGCTGATTTTATTTACGGCACAAGGACGGCGCGACGCAATTTCGATTTACGGCGACGATTACCCGACACCCGACGGCAGTGCCATCAGAGATTACATCCACATTTCCGATTTGAGTCAGGCGCATCTGCTCGCCTTGGATTATTTGCGCGGCGGCGGAAATTCCGAGTTTATAAATTTGGGCAACGGCAACGGCTATTCGGTTAAAGAAGTCGTCGAAGCGGCACGCAAAGTGACGGGCAAAAACATCGAAGCAAAACTCGCTCCGCGCCGCGCCGGCGACCCGTCGCGCCTTGTTGCCGATGCGACGAAAGCGCGTGAAGTTTTAGGTTGGAATCCGCAGTTTCCCGAAATCGAAAAAATTATCGAATCGGCGTGGAAATGGCACGAAGCGAACCTGCACGGCTACGAAAAATAAAGGTCAAATCATTACAAAACAGTATGAAAAATTATGCAAAAATTCTGATAATTGCAATTTTTTTAATCGCCGGTTTTGCCTTTGCCTGTCAGCCGAAAAACGAAGCAGGTAAATCTTTATACTCTTCCGAATCATCTGAAACTCAAACTTATAAATCGGTCGGCGTGGTCAAATCAATTGACACGAAC
Organism: Acidobacteriota bacterium; assembly: GCA_031412675.1. Lineage (GTDB taxonomy): Bacteria > Acidobacteriota > Blastocatellia > Pyrinomonadales > Pyrinomonadaceae > JAFDVJ01. Next base: position 9,328 of record JANODL010000084.1, read on the forward strand.
GCGGGGAAAATCACCGTTGACCACGAAGAAATCGCGGGTTATATGGCGGCGATGGAAATGACCGAAGCGGTCAGCGATGCCAAAATGCTCGATACAATCAAAATCGGAGACAAGGTCGAATTCGACCTTGAACGGACAGGTTCAAAACTTGTCATCACGAAGCTCACCAAAATCGGCGAAGTTGCCATTATCAACGGCGGCGAAATCTACAAAACGAACTGCGCCGAATGTCACGGCAGACTCGGCGAAGGCGCGACAAAAGGAATTTCGCTGCTCAAAGGACACGCGCTCAAACATTCGGAAAAAGAATATATCGAACGGGTTCTCAACGGAAAAGGTAAGAAAATGCCCGCTTTCAAAGACAAATTACCGGCTGAACAAATCGCGGCAGTCGTCAAATATGTCCGCGAAGAATTGCAAAAAGACGTTCCGAAAGAAGAAAAGGCGAAACATCAACATTAGAAAAAATCGGTTTTCGCGTTTTGTTCCGAAATGCTTATAATTAAAGGCAATGAGCGAACTTGTCCGATTCGGGGTTAGCATTGACCATGATTTACTTGAAAATTATGACCGCTTGATTGCCGAGCGCGGCTATGCAACGCGCTCCGAAGCCTTACGCGATTTGATTCGGGATGCGTTGATTCAGCAAAAAATCGAGACCCAAACCGACATTCAGGCTCTCGGCAGTTTGACGCTGGTTTACGACCATCACGCCCGCAATCTGACGCAGGAAATGGGCGAAATTCAGCATAAGTTTCACGATAATATTTTGTCCGTCATGCATCTGCACGTCAGCCACCACGACTGTCTGGAAATCATCGCTTTGCGCGGTATTGTATCGGAAATCATTGAACTTGCGAATAGTCTTTTGAGTTTGAAAGGCATCAAAAACGGTAAATTATTTCTGACTTTGCCGTCGTCAACCATCACGGTAAAATAAATTTTGAATCCGAATTTTTTATTGAAGCGAATAAGCTAATATCTGTGTGTGTTACAAATCTTATTTTTGTGTTACCGTGTAAATAAATTCAGAGGATATTTTCAATGAAAACAAAATTTGTGTTTCAAAATCTCGTTTTTTCCGTTTTGTTGGTGATGATTTTGTTTAGTTTCAACGCTTTCGCGCAAAATACCCGGACGTTTTCGGGAACTGTTTTGACGCAGATGTTTGAAGTTGTGCCGAATGTAACGCTTGAAATTCAGACTTCCGATAAAAAACTGACCGTCACCACCGACGGCGAAGGACGATTTTCTCTGCAAGTGCCGAACGAACCGCTTTCGGTGAAAATTTCCGGCAAAAACATCGAACCGCAGACGCGGATTTTCTCGGGTGCGGACGCGGTTGAAAATGTTCAAATCAAAATCGCTTATATCGTTCCGCCGATTAACGAAAACGTCACGATTCAAGCCGACGCGCTGTCGCCCGAAATCGAACGGCGCAACGACACGATTTACAAAAACAATCTTTTCGGGCGCGACGACCAACTGATTTTTACGCTCAACGCCGGAATCAACGCCGGACAACACGAAGGCGGCGGCAAATCGCTCGAAATTCGCCGTTTCGGATTCAATCTCGACCACGGCGGCGTGAACGGCGGTTTGAAAATTCTGGTTGACGGCATTCAGCAGAATCAGGGAACGCAAGGACACGGACAAGGCTATCTCGGCGCACTAAAATCGTTTTCGCCCGAACTGATCGAAGATGTTTCGATCATCAACGGTCCTTTTTCGGCGGCTTACGGCGATTTTTCGGGACTCGGCGTGGTGCAGATTCGTCAGCGCGAAAGTTTGCCGAATCAATTGACGGCGCGGATTCAGGGCGGAAGTTTCGACACTTTTCGCTCGTTTCTGGCTTACAGTCCGCAGATAAAATCGGTTGATTCGTTTATCGCCTACGAATTTTCGCGCACGGACGGACCTTTCAAAGACCCTCTGAAATACCGGCGCGACAATATTACGGGAAATTTCACGCGCAAACTCAATGCGACGCAATCGGTCGGCTTCAAATTCAATTTCGGTCGCAACGATTTTTTCTCGTCGGGACAAATTCCGCTCGATTTGGTTTTTGCGGGCGCGCTTGACCGTTTCGACGCGATTGACCCCGAAAACGGCGGAAAAATACGGCTCGGAACGGCGAGCGGTTATTATCGCAAGGAATTCAAGACGGGCGCGACTTTTAAGGCAGATGCGTTTGTCGGGCGTTCGCTGTTCGATTTGTTTTCAAATTTCACGTTCTTTACGGCTGATCCGATTTACGGCGACGAAATTCAGCAGCACGATTCGCGGCTTCAGGAAGGCGGCAATATTCAATACATTCAGCCGTATAAATTTTTCGGCAACGCGTCGCTCGTGACCATCGGCGGAAATGTGCATTTTAATCAAATCAACGTCGGGCTTTATCCGACGGTTTCGCGCAATCCGAACCGCAAGTTTTTGCCCGAAAATCTTAACAATCCTGATGTCTTGCTGACGCAGGCAAACGCGAATGTCAATAATTACGCGGGTTATATTCAAAATGGAATTGATTTTTTCAACGGTCATCTGCGGCTCGAAACGGGTTTGCGGTTCGACTATTTTTCGTTCGACGTAAACGGTTTTGAACTTTCGGACACGCGCACGGAAATTATCGGCAGGGAAAACGCGGGCAAATTTCAGCCGAAAATTGCGCTCGCGTGGTCGCCGTTCGAGAAAACACCGATTTCTTTTTACGCGAATTACGGGCGCGGAATTTCAAGCCAAGACGCTCGCGGTGTCGTGCGTAATCCCGATTCGCCGAAAATCTCGACGACCGATTTTTACCAAGCCGGAACGAGTTATAACGGACGGCGCGTTTCAGCGGTTTTCAGCTTTTTCACGATTGATAATTCAAATCAGCAAGTTTATATTCCCGACGACGGCTCAATCGAATTTGCGGGTCGTTCGCGCTCGTTTGGCTTTGAACTTAGAAACTCGGTAAAGATAACAAAAAATCTGTCGTTCAATGGCGGTTTGACGCAGGTTATCCGCGCTTTTTATCCCGGACAATTTACTGAAAGCCTTCCGCGTCAGCGTGTCATTGTGGACAGCGCACCGCCCACGGTTGCCAATGCGGGACTCGTTTTAAGCGATTTTTACGGCTTTAATTCATCGCTCGCGTGGCGGCATATTTCAAATTATCGTCTGGACGCGGAAGACGCATCAATCAAAGCGGCGGGCAACGATGTCGTTGATTTTTCGCTCTCGAAACGCCTCAAAAAATGGGTTGACCTCAATTTTTCGGTTGATAATCTCTTGAACAAAAAATACTTTGAAACGCAGAACTATTTCGAGTCGCGCACCTGTCCGACCTGCGATATTGCGACCAGAATCCACGCCACGCCGGGTTATTCGACGACTTTCAGCATCGGCTTAACATTCAGATTTTGGGCGAAGGAATAAATCTGCCGAATCTGTAAAAAATCTGCCGAATCTGTAAAAAACGCGCCGAATTTGCGAGAAACGCACCGAATCTATGAAAAACGCGCCGAATCGTGTAAAAATTTCATTTTTTGGAGAAAATTCACGTTTTTTCGTGCTGATTCGCATTCTTTAAAGAGAATTTACATTTTTTCGTGCCGATTCATATTTTTTAATGAAAATTTTTGTCAATCCATAAAAATTTACCTAAATCGAAGAAAATCAGGCTCAATCTGTGAAAATTTGTTTGAATAAACGAAAAATTATCCTTTTGCGCTATAATACTGATAAATTTGCGGAGAATCTTATGAGTATTTCAACCTATAAAGGCACAGTCGAAAATGGAGTAATTAAACTTGAAATTAGCATTAAACTGCCTGAAAAAACGGAAGTTTACGTCGTTGTTCCTGAAGAAAAACCGAAATTCGATTTAGCGAAACTAGCGGCGGAAATGCCCGAAGATTACACACCGCACGAGGAAGATTTCGGTAAACCTGTCGGCAAGGAAGTTTGGTAATGGCGAAATATATTCCCGAAAAGGGCGATTTTGTTACGCTTACCTTTGACCCGCAATCAGGTCACGAACAAAAAGGCAGACGACCTGCTTTAGTAGTCAGCAATTATCTTTTCAACAAAGCAATGGGTCTGGCAATTGTTTGCCCGATTACAAACACCGACCGCAAGATTCCGTTTCATTTAGCTGTTCCCGTTTCAAGCTCGCTGACAGGTTTTGTGATGGTCGAACAGGTTAAATCGGTTGATTTCAACACACGAAAAGCAAAATTTGTTGAGAAAGCCGCGAAAGAATTGATTGATGATGTTCTTGCTGTGATTGATGTTTGTGTAAAATAAATCTATGACACAACCAAAAATTTCCAAAAGTCGAATTTCCAAAAAATCTCTGCGGCTGACCGAATCGGTGATTCGTGAGATGTCGCGTGAGGCGGCAAAATATGAGGCGGTCAATCTGGGGCAGGGTTTTCCCGATTTTGCCGCACCTTTCAATATCAAGGAAAAGGCGATTGAGGCGATTGCCGCCGATCATAATCAGTATGCGATAACGTGGGGCGTAAAATCGTTTCGTGACGCGATTGCCGCGAAAACGAAGCGTTTTTTGGGTTTGGACGTTGACCCCGAAGCCGAAATTACCGTGACGTGCGGTTCGACCGAAGGAATGATCGCGGGAATGATGGCGTGTATTGACGAAGGCGAAGAAGTCGTTTTGTTCGAGCCTTTTTACGAAAATTACGCGCCGGACGTGATTTTGTCGGACGCGAAACCCGTCCACGTGCCGCTTTATCAAACGGTGGAAGGCAATTGGTATTTTGAAAAAGACGAGCTTCGCGCCGCGTTTAATGAGCGCACGAAAGCGATTATCATTTGCACGCCGAACAATCCGACGGGCAAGGTTTTTTCGCGTGACGAGATGGAATTTATCGCGGATTTGTGCAAGGAATTTGACGCGCTCTGTTTTACCGACGAGATTTACGAGCATATTATCTATCGCGGAGAACGCGAAGACGGGCAAATGACGATGGCGACGAACAATCTGAGACATATTTGTATGGCGCAGATTGACGGAATGCAGGAGCGCACGATTGTCGTCAATTCTCTGTCGAAAACTTATTCGGTGACGGGCTGGCGCGTCGGTTATGTGATTGCGCCGCCCGATATTACCAACGCGGTTCGCAAAGTTCACGATTTTTTAACCGTCGGCGCGGCAAATCCGCTCCAACACGCGGGCGCGTATGCGATGAGTTTGCCCAACAGTTATTACAAGGAATTGCAGAAAGAATATCAGTTGAAACGCGATTTTATCGTGCCTATTTTGCAGGACGCAGGTTTCAAATGTGGCGCACCCGAAGGTGCGTATTACGTGATGACCGATATTTCGGATTTCGGTTTTGCGAACGACATTGAGTTCACAAAATATATGATTCGTGAAATCGGTGTCGCGGTCGTGCCGGGTTCGTCATTTTATCACGACAAAGCGTTAGGTTCGCAAAAAGTGCGTTTCTGCTTCTGCAAAAAAGACGAAACTCTGCAAGCGGCGGCGGAAAGATTGCAGAAATTGAAGAAAGGTTAGAACGAATTTTTTGCCGCGGATTAACGCGGATTACGCAGATTTTAAATTATCTGATTTAATGTGCGTAATCCGCGTTAATCTGCGGCTAATTTATTTTATGCGCTTTCGCCTTTTGCCTTGTTTGGCTGCGGTGTGATTCGCAGATATGGTTTGACTTCGTTCCAACCTAGCGGGAATTTTTCTTTTGCTTGCTCGTTTGTCACTGCCGGGACGATGATGCAGTCGTCGCCGTCCTTCCAATTGACGGGTGTCGCAACGCTGTATTGTGCCGTTAATTGCAATGAATCAATGACGCGCAGGATTTCGTCGAAATTTCTGCCCGTCGAAGCCGGATAGGTAATCATCAATTTGACCTTTTTGTCGGGTCCGATGACATAGACCGAACGCACCGTAAAAGTGTCGCTCGCGTTCGGGTGAATCATATCGTAAAGGTCGGAAACTTTTTTGTCCGCGTCGGCAATCATCGGAAAATTCACCGCCGTTCCTTGGGTTTCTTCGATGTCTTTTGCCCAGCCTTCGTGCGAGCCGAGCGGATCAACGCTCAAGCCGATGATTTTGACATTGCGTTTGTCGAATTCGGGTTTCATCCGCGCCGCCATTCCGAGTTCGGTCGTGCAAACCGGCGTGTAATCTTTCGGATGCGAAAATAAAACGCCCCAGCCGTCGCCTAAATAATCGTAAAAATTCAATTCGCCTTCCGTCGTTTCCGCCGTAAAATTCGGCGCGTCGTCGCCTAATCTGATTGCCATAATTTTTTCTCCTTTTTTTGATGAATGATTCCGCGTGAAATACGCCTTCTCTTCATCGAATTTTACAAATAAAATTTTGCCGTTGAAACAATGTTATGCGTTCTAAAACTGATTTTCAAGTTTCGCCCGAAAGCAACCTTTTAATTTGGTCGTGCAACCTAAATTGCATATAGCGCGTAAAACAATTTACGAAAAATGTTTCTCCCGTAAGTTTCATTCAATATATTCAAAATTTGGAGGTTTTATGTCAAGAAAGTTACTCGGCTTTATTCTGTTTTTATTTTCAAGCTGTACGATTATTTATTCCCAAAAAACACCCGAACCGTCAAAACAACCCGCGAAGCCGATGGTTTATTCTTTTCAATTTGACGGCGGAAGCTATCTCGGCTTTGAGCCGCAAGAAGTTACAAAGGAAAATTTCGGCAAATTCGGCTTAAGCCAAGTGCGCGGCGTGGCTGTGGAAAAAGTTGTGGAAAACTCGCCCGCCGCCCAAGCCGGACTGCAAGCGGGCGATGTCATCATCAAATTTGAAGGCGAAGAAATCGAAAGCGTCCGCAAATTATCGCGCCTGATCTCGGAAGTCGCGCCCGACCATCAAGTCAAATTAACGATTCTGCGAGGTGGCAGTGAACAGGAAATCACCGCGACGATGGGCAAACGCGAAATTCCGGCGATGTTCAACGGCAATTTCAAGATGGAAATGCCGAATTTTCCAAATCTGCCGAAGATGCCCGCAATGCCGAAAATGCCGGAAGGTCAACTAATGCCGAAAGTTCAGGCTTTGCCGAACGGTCAGGGCGGATTTATCTGGAAAGGTGCCGGTGAAACAGGCTTCTTTTTCGGCGCAAACCGTCAAATCGGCGTGAGTGTTTCGTCCTTGACCAAACAGCTCGGCGAATATTTCGGCGCGGCGGACGGCAAAGGTCTTTTGATTAACAATGTCCGCGAAAACAGTCCGGCGGCGAAAGCAGGACTTAAAGCAGGCGATATTATCGTTGAAGCCGACGGCAAGGAAATCAAAAACAATACGGATTTGATTCGCACGCTCAACGAGAAAAAAGAAGGCGACGTTCAATTGACGATTATCCGCGACCGCAACCGTCAAACCGTGTCGGTGACACCCGAAAAACTGAAAGGCGAGCTGACACCGCTTTTTGACGAAACTTTGCCGACGACGAATCTGCGAGTTGTCACACCGCAAACGCAAACCACACCTTTCACAACGGTTACGCCGCAAGTTGCACCCGTTCCAATGAATCGCGTTTTATAAAGTGAAAATATTTAAAAGTGAAAAGGTGAAAAAGCTAGTTGATTTTGTTAAATCAAACTTTTTCACCTTTTCCACTTTTTCACTTTTAACCTTCAGCTTTTTCGATTCAAACTTTCCTTCGCCAATCGGTTGGCTTCTTCGCTCGATTTTCGTGCGTCTTCCATAATTTCCTTGAATTTTTCTTCGCGTTCCTTAAATGCGCCGATGACTTGGTTGCGTATCGCGGCGTTCTTCGGATCGTAGCCGTCGCGCAATAAAATCGCGGCTTTTCGGCGTTCTTCAAAGGCTTCGACGTATTTTTCCAAAGCCATAATTTTCAAATCGAGATATTCCCTGTAATCTTCGTTGATATTTTTGTCCTTGGCGGTGCGGAGCTTATTAATCGCCTCTTCGCCGGCTTCGGTTCCGGCGTTGATTTCCGTCACGAGTTGGTCGGAAATTGACTTAACTTTCTCGGAGTTTTTTTCTTTCAGAGCGGCTTGGAGTTCCTCGAGGCGCGGTTCATTGTCCTTAAATCGTTGTTTGATTTGTTTAAGTTGGTCGTTGGCTTCACGGACGGTGTTTCCCGCATCCGCCGTTTCATCCAAAGTAAAAATTCCACCTGTCTGCGACGAATTATTTTTTTTCGCACACGCCGCCAAAAACAGCGAAAAAGCCAAAAATAAAATTATGATGAAATCTTTTCGCATCTCAATCAATCACGCGCAACCCTTCGTTCGATTTTTTGCGCCAGATAAACCCGTCAAGAACATAATGCGTCAACTGCGGCACGGCAAGCAACGGGACAAGAAAGATTTTTAAATTTCCCCAACCCCAATCCGCGCCGAACAGCCAGTCTTTATCGTGCCAAACGCCGCGATGCCAGAGCAATTCTTCGATGTAAGCCAAAGCCCAGAGCGTTGCGAGAAAAACGAACCAATTCGACGAAAGCGTTTGATAAAAACGTCCCGCATTTTCGCGCCGCGATTTTGCGTAAAAATAAATCAGAGCGAAATACGGAACGCCGTGAATAATCACGTTCGTCACCGTAAAAGCGTAATCCGAATTGAAAAAAACAATCCCGGCATACCAGCAAACGGCGGTCGTTGCAACGACAATATCTTTGCCTACATTCAAAAAACCGTTTGCGAAATAAAGATAAATTGATTTACCGAAATAGGCGATCAAAGCCAAAACATAAACCGGAAAAAGAATCGTTTCGACAATTTGCGGCAAACTGAAAAAATCATTCTGCACAAACCATTCAAAATTGCGCGGCAGACGCGTCATCCAAAACGCGAGCGGATAAATTGTCGCCAAATAAACCGCCGCCGCATCAATCCACCAAGTCAAATTCGACGTTTCGCCCAATTTCCGACGATAAAGCGCGACCCAACCGTATTGCTGACGCACAAAGTGAAAAACCGCGACAATCGCCAAAGCCTTCCAGAAAACCAATTCGCCCTCGGAATAAAGCGCCACCCCGACCGCGTAACCCGCAATCGGAACAAGCGTGTAAAGCCACACGCGCCGCTTAAATTCTTCCGCATCGAAATAAACCCGAAAAGAAGTTGACCAAACATGCGCGACATCAATCAGCAAAACTGCCGTCACCCAAGTCCAGTCCGGCGATTCATCATTCAAAATTCCAATCTGCCAGCCGAAAACAAGCAGAAGAAGCGACACAACCGCACTACCGAGAAAAACCGACAAATCAACTTCTCTCGAAAAAAGCCATTTTGATTGTGTTGCTACTTCGCTCATCTTTTACCAATTAAGTGCTTCAGGACATTCTTCAAAAAGATTATGCAGTTCTTCATCAATCGGTTTTAACCAATTTTCACGATAATATCTTTGCATTTCTTTCCAAACCGTCGGATGTGATTCTTGTTTTAGTTGTTCAATAATTTTACTTTTAATGGCTTCACTCAAATTCTCTTTATGTTTTGAATAATACCTCAACCGCATTTTGTAGTTTCCGTAAGCATTTTCTCGTGCTTTGCGTAAAAATTCGCGTGGAATTTCATTAAGATTCAGCAAAGTATAAAAAGTGTATTCGGCGCGTTGTTTATCGTTCGGATTAAGTGTCGGAAGCGGAACAAACTTAAAATCATTGAAATCCAAAACACAAAACTCCAGCGGATTTTCATTTCGCGGATTTATCATCGCGTCTTTGCCTTTTGGCGGTTCGACTCCGGCGTATAAATTCACTTCGTAAAAATCGCCGTTGTCATCTCGAAAAAGCGCAAATTTATTATTTTTCGGTGAATTACAATTTCCGCAGGCATAAACGTAATTTTCCCAAACGAAACACATTTCAGGAAAAAAATCTTTCGGACGAATATGTTCGACTTCATCACCAACCGAATCTTCGCAGTAAACGCAACGTCTTGCGCCTGAACACATTTTCGTTAAGACTTCTTTGACGGCGTTAAAAGTAGAATTTCTTTTGTTATTTTTTGATTTGAATGACATTTTCGCTCTCGCGCTTTTCGCGGCAAAAGTAGGTTTTCCGTCAATATCGTCTTGATATTCTTTGAGTTTGTCTAAAACAATTTGTGAAATTGTAACGTCCGGCAGTCGTATCATTTCTTTATCTTGTTTTCAGTCGGAAATTTTGCCCGTAATGTTTGCAGTTCTGCATTTTCTGCATCTTCAATCAATCCCATCATTGATTTCACATTTAATTCGGCAAGGCGATTTAAGGAATCGTTTGAATCTTCCGAAATAGCGACATCTCCGAAAACTCCCGTGCTGATGGCATCTAAAATGTTTCCATGAATCAGAAGTTCTCTGTCTTTACCTGTAATTTCCCTTGATTCTTCTTTGCTTCCGGGCGCGGCAAGTCGCCAGATGCTTCCGCGTTCAGCGGCGCGGCAAACAAGTGGGCTGTGAGTCGTCACGATAAATTGAAGCTTCGGGAAATATTTCAAAAACCAGTTTCCAATGCGCGTTTGCCACGTCGGATGCAGATGCGCGTCAATTTCATCAACCAAAACAACACCCGGCAAATCTATAAACATCTCGTCTTTTTCGATATTTTTGAAAACTGCTTCCGAACCGTAAACGCGAACAAGTTGGCGAATCAGTTCAAACGTCATACTCAAAACCGAACGATAACCGTCGCTCATCTGATTGACTAAAATTATTGTGCCATTTCCGTCTTTGAAAAAAACGCCGTCTGAACTGACACTTTCGAGTTGCGCGTTATGTGGCAGAAAATCTTCGGAATTTATTAATTTTTTGAGATTTTCTAGTGTATGTTGGGTTTTTTTATTTTTTTCTAAAGATTTATAGTTCAAATCTTTTAACCATTTTATTGGCTCGGTTAAAGCAACGCTTTCATCAAAAACAGATAAATGTGCGGATAATTTTGTAAAACTCGGATTGTTGTAAAGTTCTTCCCATTCAGAACTTCCACCTTCAAAACGTCTGTATGGTCCGAAAGCTGTTGAAAAAAATCCTGAATCTGCATATTCAATAGATCTTAATTCATGATCTGTAATAACCCTACTTCCTAAAAAAGAATCAAGAAAATCTCCCTTGTTAAAATTGATTTGGGAAATACCTCGAATTGGAAACAAAGGAGGCATTTCAAATTTGAACACTGTATCGTCAATTTCTCTAAAATTATCTATCTCGTCATCAGTAAAGAGATATAAATTAATGCTTCCATTCTCAGACTGCTTATTTATCCAATCCTCTTTATTTATACGTAGCCCTTTAATTTCTTTGCGTCCAACCAAAGCCAAAGCCATCGAACGAATAATCGTAGATTTCCCCGCGCCGTTGTCGCCGATTAAAACGTGCCAGCCCGCCGGATTTTTGAACTCTATTTCAAAATCAATGATTGACCTGATATTTTTTATTTCGGCTTTTTGGATATACATTTTTTTCTATCAACATCTTAGATTCAAAAAAGACTGGAGCGCAAGCGTCCCCGCTTGCAATGAGCGCGGAGCGCGAAAAAGCGTTCGTGATAAAGTCAACTTGGTTGAATGCAAACGCCCTTACACCGCTTTTCAAGCGGCGTTTGCAAGCGGGGACGCTTGCGCTCCAGTCTTTTTATCGTTTTGTGGAAATTATTTCATTAACCGCACGAATTCCATGATAAAACGCTTCTTCAAAAAGTGCGATGCCGCTTAGATCGGAATGCGCGAAATGAATGTTGCGGAAAGGCTTTTGCGCTTCGTCGCGTGCGCCGTTCCATAAGAAATTTGGGCGCGGCGAAATCATCGCGTGTCCCCAGCGCATTACGTCAATGCGTTCGGTTAATTCGCGGATCGTCGGATGAGCGCGAGATAAATCGCTCAAAACGATGTCGGCTAATTCCTGATGATTCAAACCGAAAAGTTTGGCGCGGGCGTTTTCTTCGTGGCACATCGGGTAATAATATGTGAAAACTGCCGCGCCGTAATCCAAGCCTTTTTGATGCGTCGAATTTACATAACCGAGGCTTGGGCTTTCATACAAAACATTGTCCCACGCAAGCGGAAAATCCTTCGCAAAACGCGGTTTCGGGCGATCTTTCAAAAACAGATTCGCCACGAACCACGCATTATGTTCAAATTCTTTGACAAAACTCGGCGGCGCGGTTTTGAAATCACGAATCAGATATTTCGCCGTAAAAATCGGCGCGGCGAAAATCGCTTTTTCAGCGTGGATTCCACGAATCTCGTTCGTTTCCGTGTTCAGATAAATTATGTCAACGCCTTTTTCATTCGGAATTATTTCGAGCGCAACGGTTTTGAGCCGCGTTTTGTCTTTGATTTTATCAAACAGAAAATTAACGAAACGCCCGTTGCCTTCGGGAAAAGTGATAAAAGGCTGTGATTCCTCACCCGATTTGCGAACCCGCGAGCAGAAATAAAAAAGTCCTGCCCACGCCGAAGTTTGGTCGAGTTTCAACCCGTAATCGTCACGCGCCGCGTAATCGCAATACCAGAAAAGCCGCTCGGAAGTAAAACCATTTTGACGCAGCCAATCGCCGAACGAAATTTTATCCAAAGCCAAAACTTCCGCATCACGCGAACAATTTGCGACGGGCAAAACGAATGCGCGTTTCCCCGCAGAATCGCGCCAATTCACCCAAAAATCAACCTCTTTTTGAAACGCCTTGAATTGATTTTTGTCGTCTTCGCTTTCGCCGACGTGCAGATATAAACCTTCATACCAGCGACCTTTGTAGAAAACCCTTTCTTCGGGTTCGCGGCAAAGAAATTGTTCTTGGACAATAATTTCGCCGTTTTGGCTTCTGCCCTCGGTCAAATTCATTTCATCGAGAAGCGCAACGAGTTCCGTGTTTTCCTGAAACGGAACGGGCAAATAATGTGCGCCCCACGGATACGGAACGATGTTTGAAGTTCCGCTCTGAGCCGTGCCGCCGATTTTGTCTTCGAGTTCAAGCAAAACAAAATCGTTGAAATTGTTTTTCTGAAATTTCCAAGCCGCGACGAGTCCCGCTGCGCCGCCGCCGATGATGGCAACTTTGACGTTTTCCCAATTACCGCTCGGAACTTCCGGGTTTCGCATTTCGCGCAAAATATGCCCGACATTGACATTCGCGCCGACAATTTCGCCTGCGACCTCATCATTTTCAGCATTTGATTTACATGCTGAAAGTGCGAACGGCAAGCCTAAAAATGCGGTTAAAATTTCGCGGCGGGTGAATTTCATCGGTTAAATATATTCGGAATAACTGATAGCTGATAGCGAATAGCTGATAATTAAGACGGCTATTCGCTGTCAGCTATCAGTTTTCAGCTATTCCGAAAGTAATGTTTATTCGGATTTTTTGGCTGTTTTGAGCGATGAGATCAGCATTTTTTGTAATTCTTCACAATCATCCAGCAAAGACTGCGCTTGCTTTTCACTCAAAAATCCGCCGTCACGCAGCAATCTGAGCCAGAAGTTCGTTTTGAACGCTTCTTTATTCGCAATGGAATATTTTTGCAAAAAGTCAGCTTTGTTTTCACCCTGTTTTGCTTCTTCGATCAAAAACCCGATTGCTGTTCCCGAATCCAGAATCTTTTTCGACAATACGAACTCGTGTTTTTCGTCATTTAAAAACTGGCTTAACTTGACGATTCGCAAAGCAAATTTATACGATTTTTCCTGTAAAATATTCTCGCTCATAATCAAAGTTCACTCAAATCTCCGCCATTCCGATTCGTAATATCTGACCAGCGATTGGTTGTCCAAACGGTTAATTTCGATTTCTTCGTTGGGCAAAGACGTATCGGCGGAAAATTCAAACAAAGAAGCGAAAGTTTGTTTGTTGAGGAATTTCAGTTCGATGTTTTCAGGCAATTTTTGCGGTGTTTCAAAAGGCTCTAATTTTGCCAAAGCGTAGCCCCAGATTCCGAATGACGGAACAGCCGTTTGATAAGGTTTGACCGTAAAACCTGAGGTTTCAAGCGTTTTGATAATGCACCAAAAGGATTTTCGGGCAATCAGCGGCGATGTCGTCTGAATCACGACTGCCGAATCCGGCTTGAGCTTTTTTTTTAAAAGATTATAAAAACGCGTCGTATAAAGTTTGCCGAGCGCAAAATTGTTCGGGTCGGGAAAATCAACGATGGCGATGTCGAAAGGTTCGATTTCCGTATCATCAAGCCAGACGAATGCGTCTTTATTGATAATCGAAACCCTTGAATCTTCGAGCGAATGTTTGTTTAGTTCGCCAAGAGCCGGAACGCTTTTTGAAACCTCCGTCATCAGCGGGTCGAGATCAACGAGCGTCACGGATTCAACCGACGGATATTTCAAAATCTCGCGCACCGCCAAACCATCGCCGCCGCCGAGAACCAAAATTCTTTTCGCATCTTTGCCGAAAGCCGCGAATGCCGGATGCACCAACGCTTCGTGATAACGATATTCGTCAAACGAGTTAAATTGCAGATTGCCGTTTAGAAAAAGTCCGTAGCCGATTTTACCTTTAGTCACGATAATTCGCTGATACGGCGAGCTTTTGGCATAAATGATGTTGTCCACGAAAAGCGCGTCTTCGGCGAGCGAGGTCAGCGTGTCGGCTTTGATAAAGGCGATCAGAAGAAGGATGATAATGATAAAACCTTTGATTCGCAAAATGTTCAAATCACGTTTTTTGATTAAATTTTCAAGCAGCCACGTTCCCCAAATTCCGACTCCGGCGTTGAGCATTCCGAAAATCAAACTCGTCCGCGTCAAGCCTAATTTCGGCACGAGAAAGATCGGGAAAAGAAGCGATGCAACGAGTGCGCCCGCGTAATCGAGTGCCAAAACTCTGGCGACAAGTTTTTTAAAATCGAGTTCGTCTTTTAAAATCCGCATCAGAAGCGGAATTTCCAAACCGACAAGTGCGCCGATCACGAAAACCATTAAATAGAGAATGATGTTGAAATATGAAAGACTGGCAAAAGTGAGAAAAAGAAGCGGTGCGGAAAATCCGCCGACAATTGCCACGGCAAGTTCGATTTCGACAAAGCGTTTGGCTAAATCTTTATCGAGAAAACCCGAAAACCACGAACCAACGCCCATTGCCGAAAGATAAATTCCGATCACCAGCGAAAATTGCGTAACCGAATCGCCGAGAACATAGCTCGAAACGGTGGCGGCAAGCAGTTCGTAAATCAAACCGCACGTGGCAATAATAATGACGTTAAGAAATAATAGAGGAACTTTTCTGTTCATAAAAACGGAAACTGCAAAACCGCAAACGGAAAATAAAACAAAATGCGGTTAATTTTCCACTTTCCGTTTTCTAACCTTATATTACTTACTCTGAACAGTCGCCGTCGTTTGTTGAACGCTTGGCGCAGGCGACGAATCGCCTTGAATCGCCGACGAAATTATCATCGCAACGCCGATAATTATCGCTCCGATAATTACTGCAAGCGCGACATTCTGATCGTCTTCAATTTCCTTTTTGACCGAAAACGGCGTAATTTTAACGACAATAAAAAATGCAACGGCAAAAACAACCAAGCCGATCAGAACGAAAATTATCGTCGTCAAAACAACCGGCAAAAGTTCTTCGAGCCTCACGACAAAAGCTAACGGAATTATATTTGATAAAAGATTCAGCATTTATTTTCCTCCACGAAATCCGCCGCCATAGAAAAACGGCGTTCCAATTCTTGAATTTTTCCCCGAATTGGCAAATTCCCAACCAAACATTGATGACAGCGAATAAAGACCAACTACTCCTATTCCGAATATTAAGAAAAGTGTTTTAAACATAATTTTTTAACGGTGAATGGTGAATGATGAATGATGAATTGTTTTTTAATTCATCGTTCACCACTCACCATTAGTCATTCATCACTACCTGAACTCGTGCTGCCGAACATACTTTCGCTCCAGCGGCGTGATTCAAACATAAATTTTCTAATTAAAGCCAAAATCGGCAAAATTGCCAAAAACACAAAAGCACAGCAGAAATTAACGCCGCGTGAAACGTTTTGTTCGACCCTCACATTCACCGAAATCGGCTGCTGGAAATTCTGCCAAGTTCCTTCAAGACGCAAAGTATATTTTCCGCCGGGCAAAGATGAAAGCGTCGCGTCCTGCGTTTGGTTTCCTTCCGTCCACGAGCCGTCGCTGTCGCTTCCCGAATAATATTCAATCGGAATATTGACCGATTCGACTTCCTGATTTTGTTCGTTGACCAAATCAACGTCCAAATCCGCCCACGAATTGCTGACCGGTGCGTTTGCCGTAATCCGCACATTGCTGAAGCCTTTGAGATCGAATTGGCGGCTGAAAGCCGTCTGCTGGGTGGTCGCATTCGCCGTCGGCTGCAAAGTTATGGTTTCGTTCAAAGGCGTTTTGGTCATGCTGAACGGAAGCATAAAAATGGCGACAAGAAGCAAAAGTCCGAGCAATCCGAAACCCCATTTGATATAAAATCCGCCCGTAAAAGGCTGATTCGGCGCAACCGACCAGGGCTTCGGCAAATTCGTAATGCCGAAGGCTTTTTCGATGTCCGCATTGGTTTGATAAACGCCGACTGACCAGTTGACTTCGTTGTTGGTTGATTCCTGCGAAAGCATCAGCGGCGCGGCAACGTAATCAACGGCGCGGACGGTTTCGCCCTGTTCGACGCGCCAATAAAATTCGCCCTGCACAAATTCGACCTTCGCGGGCGCATCTTGAAAAATCTTGTAAGTCTGTCCGTTGTATGTAACGGTTGAGCCTGTTCCGTAAATTTGCGTGCTTTCGACTTCCGCCGGATTGACGGGTTCGACAAAATTCCAATGATTGTCCGAATGAATCAGCCAACGGAAACCGACCATCGGATTATAAAGCAAATATTCGTGCCAGTAATATGTAATGCCTTCAATGTTCACGCTTCTCACGACTGCGCCGATAATTTTAAATCGGACATCGCCCATAAACGTGCCTTCCGCGCCAATCGGTAAAACAAAATCGGGCGGCGAGGACGGCGGTGTCAAGGCTTTGAGCCACGTCAGTTTGCCTTGATTAACGTCCAATAACGAATTACAAAACGGACAAGTTACGCGCTCGGTTTTGTCGGGCGCGGTTAAACTGAGCGGTCCGGCGCAGTTCGGGCAACCGATTCCGGCGGTCGAAACCCGCGCCGCTTCGCGTTTGACTGATTTAGCGTCGCCAAGTCCGATTTCTTCGAGTGTGACCTGATTTCCGACAAAAACCCACGGCGGATTGATCGAATAATCAATCGTCCCGAAAGCGTTGCCTTTGCCCGACAGATCGGCGTAATTGCTCCGTTCGTTCGGTTCTAATTTATACGGAATTTCGCCGTCTGCCGCGACCGAAGTCGCCGTGCCTTTTTCCGTCACCATCAAAGGCGTTTGATTCGGAATCACCTCAATCGCTTGACCCAATTGCAAATTCTCAAACGGCGGAAGCTGTGCGCCCTGCGGCAAAGGCTGATAAAATGTCAGATAAAATCGCCCTTGCGCTTCGGCAAGCCAACCGACCCAACCGTTTGAAAACGTCGCATACCATTCGTCCCACACGCCGCCGAGTTCGTGGCGCAATTGGGCGCGTCCCGTGAGTTCAAAACGCTGGTCTTTGAATTTTCCTTTTAGCCCGAGTTTCAGCGGCGATTCGGAATCCATTATTTCCGCAACCTTGCCCAAATCTTCGAGTCCGCGGTCGGTTCTCGACACCGCCGAACGGCAAAACGGACAAACTAAAACAATTGTCGAGCCTTTTTGAAACTCAATCGGCGCGGCGCACGATGGACAATTTGCTTTCAGAACGCTCAAATTTCACCTCCAACGATTTTGGACTTCGGATTTCGGATTTCGGATTGCGGGTTACCGCGCTCGATTTTCGTTATTTTTACTTCGGACGCGCTCAACAGTTCTTTTAAATTTTCTTCCCAATTCCATTCGGGACGGCTTCGGCAGCAATAAAGATTAAAGGTCGCCGTTTTGTATTCGGGATAAGTATGACACGCCAAGTGCGATTCGGTCAGCATGACCAAACCCGTCACACCGCCTTCGCCGCCGAACTTATGCCACAGCGGTTCACCGAGAGTTTTTAAGCCTAAATCGCTGATAATCCGCGCAAAAACATCTTGCAAAACGGCAAGAGCGCGCAAATTCGGCGCATCGCAATCAAAGGCTTCGATTAACCATTCAGTTCCGACAATCATCTTGGGGCAAACCTAAAGTTATCTACGATTAACATCAGAAAAAAGTTTACAGAACCCGCGTCAAGCACAATACGTTATAATTCATTCAAGTGAAGTATGTTGGAAAAAACTATACCTAAATTTTTCGCGTTTGTCATATCATTTTCGCTCGTTTTGCTATTTTTTTCAGGTTGCTCTTCGGTTTTTCCGAGCCGCGACGGAAATAGCAATAATACGAACGGAGGTTTTAGTCAAAATTATGACAAACCAAAGGTTACAGGCAAAATCGAATCAAACGAAATTAAAGAAAGCAGTGGAATCGCCGCTTCAAAATGTCAAACTGACGTTTTCTGGACGCATAACGATTCGGGCGACGAGGCTTTTATTTTCGCGCTCAACAAAAAAGGCGAAAAACTCGGAACTTGGAAAGTCGCGGGCGCGAAAAATGTTGATTGGGAAGACATTGCCGAAATAAAAACACCGAACGGCGAATGCGTTCTCTACATCGGCGACATCGGCAACAACACGCGAGTCCGCGATGAACTTACGATTTACCGTGTCAAAGAACCGCAAGTTTCCGCCGAAAATAAATCTTCAAGCAAGAAAAATCCGCTCGCCACCGAAAGCTCTGAAGCCGTCAAATTTACGTATCCCGATATGCGCCGCGATGCCGAAACCTTGATGATTCATCCCGTGACGGGCGATATTTACATTCTCTCGAAACGACTGAGCGGCGCGTCGGCGGTTTATAAACTCAAAAGCGGTTTCGACCTAAACAAAACAAACAAACTCGAAAATCTCGGCGATTTCAGTGTTCCCGCGATTCCGAACGGTTTTCTGACGGGCGGCGATATTTCGCCCGACGGCAAGCGCGTCGTGATCTGCGATTATTTCAATGCTTACGAACTCGTTCTGCCCGAAAAAGCGAAAAACTTCGACGAAATCTGGAAAGAAACGCCTGTCATAATCGAAATCGGCGCACGCGAACAAGGCGAAGCCGTCGGCTATTCGGCTGACGGAAAATCCATTTTTGCCACGAGCGAAAAGAAAAATTCGCCGCTGATTCAGGTAAATCGGAACACAGAGCGGTAGCGACGTGGTTTTTCTAGCACTAAATTCAAGTCAAAAAAAACTCATTTACCACGTCGCTACCGCTCTGTGTTCCGACTTTTGTTATAATCAATCCAAACAAATTTTACGGAGGATTTTTACGATTTATGAAAACCGAAACTTTATCTTTTAAGACCGCAAACGGCGAAACGACCGCTTTTGCCGCCGCGCCGGACAATGCCGACGGCACGAAAGCCGTGATCGTCATTCAGGAATGGTGGGGCTTGAACGACCATATCAAAGACATCGTGCAGCGTTACGCCGACGAAGGTTTTGTGGCAATCGCGCCCGACCTTTACCGCGGAAAACTCGCCGCCAATCCGCAGGAAGCCGGCGCGATGATGCAGGCACTCAAAATCGAAGACGGCTTGGACACAATCAAAAACGCGATTGACGCGGCGCGTGAAAAATACGGCACGGCGCATTTCGGCATCACGGGTTTTTGTATGGGCGGAACTTACGCGCTCCGCGCCGCTTGCCAGCTTGAAGGTTTGAGCGGTGCCGCGCCTTTTTACGGCGATGTTCCCGAAGAAGACATTTTGAAAAATCTCTCGACACCGACGATTTTCGTTTCGGCAACGAAAGACCAATGGATCAACGGGGAAAAAGTCGGATATTTAGAAGAAATGACCGAAAAATACGAATTGCCCGTGACGAGCATCAAATACGAAGCCGATCACGCGTTTTTCAACAATACGCGCCCCGAAGTTTATGACGAAGCGGCGGCAAGCGATGCTTGGGCATTAGTCGTTGGATTTTTTAACGACAAACTTTAAAGGAAATTAGCCACGATCAAACACAAAACTTTACGAAAATCTTTAACCATATTTCGTGTCTTTTCGTGTTTGTTCGTGGCTAAAATTTATTGATGCAGTTTATTAGCTTAACAATTCTGGGTTTCGTCGGCTTAGAAATTTTTTCCTATGCCGTTCATCGCTGGCTTTTTCACGGCGTTTTGTGGCGCATTCATCAAACGCATCACACGGCGCGGAAAAGCCGGTTTGAACTCAACGATTTGTTTTCGGTAATTTTTGCTTCGGCTTCGATTTGTCTGATAATTTTCGCCGAAAAACCTCTTTTCGATTCGATTTCTTTCCCGATTGGTTTGGGAATTGCAATTTACGGCGCGGTTTATTTCGTCGCCCACGACATTTTCACGCATCGCAGGTTTTTAATATTCAATTCGCCGAACAAATTGCTTCTGACAATCCGCGCCGCGCACCAAAAACATCATCAAACCGCCGACAAAATTGGAATTGAGCCGTTCGGTTTATTCATTTTCGATTACGCAAAATTTTGGCGGAAAATATCTCCGCCGAAAACGAAAAAAGCGGAAGTTGATACCAATTCAACTTCCGCCGAAACATTTTGTGAATCAGAACACCGAACAATAGTGAGCGGGTGAACCAAGTCGCTACCGCTCTGTGTTCTGACAAAAATTCACTTTACTTCGAGCAATTCTTTGTCATCCAAGACAGGTTTTTCGACCATCAACGGCTGACGTTTGGAAACCGCTTTTAAAGCATCTGCCGCCGGAGCCATTTCGACGTGCGACGAAAGGACGCGGGTAATTCTTTTCGGCAAAAGCATCGGCGCGATTCCGGCAATCGAATTCGTTAAGCTGACAATATCGCCGCCGCCCGACCAATTTTCGCGAACGACCGCTTCATCCGTTCGATTTAATAATCTCAAAAGCGTCAGCGCGACCAGATAAATGTCGTCAACCTGCCCGATAAACGGAAAAACGTCGGGAATAAAATCGAGCGGCATAATCACATAAACGACTGCCGCAGCAAACAAAGCCTTTTCCGTCAAAGGAACGCGGCTGTCCTTCAAAAGTCTGCCGAGAAGCGTGAACATATTCGGCAGAAACATCAGAAAATTATTCATTCTGCCTTTAATCTGCGTTTTTTCTTTGCGCGTCGGTTTCGTCTGTTTTGCCATTTCTGCTTTTGCCATAAATTTATTTTCCTCTAAGTCTAAAAAATAGCACAGATTTGAGCAAGTTTGTTATCAAAAAGTTGTATGGTAAATTTGGTTTTTGGTCTTTGGCTTTTGGCTTTTGGCTTTTAATTTGTTTATCGTGAAAATTTACCGAAACGAAAGTTCAAAAACCAAAGACCAAAAACCAAAGACCAAAAACCAAAATCTATGATTTTAGAAAAAATCCGTCAGAGAGCGTCCGAAAACTTACAGCACATCATCTTGCCCGAAGGCGAAGATGCGCGAACCGTCCAAGCCGCCGCGATGTGCTTGCAAGCTAAAATCGCCAAAATAACCGTCATCGGCAACGAAGAAAAAGTCCGCGAACTGGCGCGTGAAACGAATTCAAACTTAAACGGCGTTGAAATCTTAGACCATCGCAAATCGAACGACTTCGGGCGCATGGCGCAGTTTTATCACGAATTGCGCCGTGCCAAAGGCATCACGCTCGAAGAAGCCGAACAGACCGTCAAAGACCCGCTTTATTACGGAAATCTTTTGGTGAAATTAGGCAAAGCCGACGGCTCGGTCGCGGGCGCGACAAACACGACGGCGCACACGGTTGCCGCCGCGCTGCGCTGTATCGGTGTCCGCGAAGGATTTAAGATCGTTTCGTCGTTCTTTTTGATGGTCGTTCCCGATAAAAAATTCGGCACTGGCGGCGCGATGATTTACGCTGATTGCGGCGTGGTGATTGACCCGAACGCGGGTGAATTAGCGGAAATCGCCATCGCTTCGGCTGATTCGTGCCGCGCACTTTTGGGCGTTGAACCGCGTGTGGCGATGCTCTCGTTTTCGACCAAAGGAAGCGCGAAACATCAATCATTGGACAAAATCATCGAAGCCGTCAAAACCGTCCGCGCCCGTTTGCCCGAACTCGAAATTGACGGCGAGTTACAGGCTGACGCGGCTTTGATTCCGAGCGTCGCCGAATCGAAAGCGAAAGGCTCACAGGTCGCGGGACGCGCAAACGTCTTGATTTTCCCCGACTTAAATGCCGGAAACATCGCCTACAAATTAACCGAAAGACTCACGGGCGGAACCGCCATCGGACCGACGTTGCAAGGCTTAGACCGTCCTTGCAACGACCTTTCACGCGGTTGCAAAGCCCAAGACATCGTTGACGCGGTTGCGATTACGGCGGTGCAATCACAGTCGAGAAAACAAAACTGATTTTACTAATGGCAGATATTTACGACACAAAATATATCGAAGAACTTTTCGACGAGATGTCGAAATCTTATGAAAAGGTCAATTATGTAACGTCGTTCGGATTTTCAAAACGCTGGCGCAGACAATTTGTCAAAAATGCCGCAATCAAGCAGGACATGATAATTTGTGATTTGATGTGCGGAATGGGCGAATGCTGGTCGGCAATCATCAAAACTATGTCGGAGAACTCTAAACTGATCGCGGTTGATCTTTCTAATGGAATGCTCAAAGGCGCTTTCAAACGGAAAGACAAATATGCAAACTATTCAATTTCGATCAGCAAACAAAACGCGCTTGAAAATAATCTGGAAAAAGAATTTGCCGACACGGTAGTTTCCGCATTCGGCATCAAGACCTTTTCCGATGAACAAAAAGAACTTCTCGCTTCGGAAATTCACCGAATTCTCAAACCGCACGGAACTTTTTCGCTAATCGAGGTTTCCGTTCCGTCAAATGCCTTGCTCAAGCCGCTTTATATGTTTTATTTGAAAACGATCATTCCGCTGATCGGCTCTATTTTTCTCGGCAATCCCGAAAATTATAAAATGCTCGGCGTTTACACCGAAAAATTCAAAAACTGCCGAAAGATGAAGGAAATACTCGAAAAGCAGGGTTTTACAGTGAATTATCACGATTATTTTCTCGGTTGCGCGACAGGTTTGAGCGGAAAGAAGCCTTAAAGTCAGGGTAGCCGCCGCGAAGACAAAGCTAAGCGGCATCAATCAAAATATCCGATTTCATAAAAAAGAGGGACGCGAAAACCGTAAGTTTTCGCGTCCCTCTTTTTTATTCGCCGTTTGTTCTTAATTGACAGAGACGGCAATCGTGAATCGCGCCTCAGGCACGACCGTTTGCAGGTCATATGTGTCAATCGTCAAATCCGAAACGCGCTGTCCGCCGAGTTTTGTGACGATGCGGAAGGGAAGCATCATACAATTTGCTTTGCGGTAGTCGCTGCGTTCTTCTTCGACCATCACCTTGCCGTTGTAGTAGGTCACGACCTTGTTGATCAGAAATGTTCTTTTATCAATGTAGTAGCGCAAATTGTCGGATGAATTAAATTTGACTTCGACTACATAATTGTTGTCGTTATCTTTCAGACGGTCGGTTTTGAGCTGTCCGTCAACCGATTTGTTGAGCGTTCCGAAGCCCATCAATCCCCAATGCCGTGCGGCAGTTGCTTCGCTCACGCGAAATTCGTTGCCCATATACATTCCGCCGCCCGAAGTTCCCGTATAGACCAAAAAGGTTTCGCCGATTGACGGTCCGGTCGGTTTGACATCGAGCCGCCGACGCGAATTTTTGTCCTGATAATCGGTCATACTGAATTTGACCTCGACGGTCGAAGCCGCGCCGCCCGTGCCGAGACCTGCGCCGACAATCGGTGCGACGTTGACAAAGCCTTTAGATTTCGCCGTCAAAAACTGTAATCCGCTGTAATCCTCGCCGCCCATCGCAACACGGGTCACGGCGAGCAATTCGCGTCCGTTGAAATCCTGCTGCGCGCTTGCCGTGCGCGTCACGCCTGAAATAACGCCAATCGCTAACACACAACACATCGCCCGCAAGATAATTTTATTGTTAATATTGAATCGAAACATACTGTAAATTTCCTCCCAAACAACTATTTGTAAAATAAAGCCCAAGGATAATTTGAGCAACGATAAACGATAGATTTTGTAAAAGCAAGTTAAGTTCTCAAAAATCCAACCGCCGATTGGCTTTTTTCCACTTCCTGATTATTCCTTAAAATCTTTTACACAGAACATTTATAGCTCAAGAAAGACGTTCCGGGCAGAAGTTTTTGCGAGCCGTCTCGATTTCGATGCTCTGACGCGGGAAAAACGCGGCGGTTAGCTGTTTTTAGAAACCGCGAAATAACGCAAAACAACGCGAAAATATTTTAAATTTAGTGTCGTTTCGCGTGTTTCGCGGTTTAATTTTTTCTGTTTAATAAGGTGCTTCGACGGCTTCGCGGTTGGCGGTGTAGCTGTCGGTCAGCGAATAATGCGTGGCGGTGTTGCGGTAGAAAACTGCGTCCGTAAATTCGCTTTGGTAATCTTTGCGGAACGGCAGTTTGAGGCTCACGACCACATCAACTTCCGACCAGCCGCCGAGTTGGATTTCGGCGATTTCGTTGCCTAATTTCAGTTCGGAGCGCAAAATTGCGTCGAGCGGAGCTTTTAAAACGGGCAGTTCGGCTTCGCTCATTCGCCGTCAATCCAGACTTCTTTGATCCAAATCGCCAAATTGTCCCATTTATCGTTGGTCGTGCCGTTTGATGTCCAGAATTCGACCTCGCCTTTTTTGTTCAGACAGTAATAATCGCCGTTGTCTTCGCAAATCGGCAGTAAGGTCAGCGGCAATTCCATCTCGTCCCAAGCGTATTCGGCAATCTCGACCAGATTCAGATAACCGCAGTCGGCGGCAACCATCGCGGGTTCGAGCGTGCCGACGACAACATCGCTCGCTTCGAGCAGAAACCGTCGGTAATCATCGTGAAATTTGATGTTCAGACGACTTTCCGCCGCTTTGACTTCCGCTTCCGTCGGCAGACGATACGGCTTCGCAACAGGTTCATTCAACTCGCGTAATTCGACGATTACTTCAGATAAATTCATACGAAAACTAAATTTTCATTATTGCCTTCAGCTCAACTCAGTGAAGAAAGGATACTTAGAACTAATTTTTCTACAAGACTTTTATAATCTAAATTCTCGATTTTGGCAATAAAAATTTTAAGGTCGCGCCAAATCAAAATAAAAAGACACGAAATAAAACTTTTTTCGTGTCTTTTTCTGTCCGTTTGCGGCTAAATTTAATCGTTTAATAATCTGTCCGAAGGTTGTGCGCTCAGTTCGTCGAGATTGAGCCGAATCATTCCGCCCGCATCGGAAAATGCCGTCATGGCGATGCGCCGACGGTCGCGTGAGCGGAAAAACAGTAAGCCGACGATAATCCCTGTTAAAATTGCCAGACCGACTCCCGAAAGAATCCAAATCGTCGTCGAAAGAAATACGTTCGCCAAGGTAATGGCGATATAGCGTTCATATTTCGCCTGTTTATTCGGGTCTTCGCCGAGCCATTGCACCGTTTTCTCATACTTGATTTGGTCAAGCAGACTATTTGCCGCCGCTTCGTCTCTTGCGTCAAAAACAAACGCGCTGTAATTTCCGATGCGCCGATAAAACACGGGTGGATTTTGCGGTTGTTCGGCAAGTCGCGCTTTGAATTGATTGTCAGCTTCAATCGAAACTTGCGAACTTGTGTATTCGATAATCAAAAGTTTGCCCGCTTCATAGGGCGCAGTGACGGCTTCCGTGCCGCCCGCGAAATCAATCAAGTCAAAAACCGAGCGTTCACCGAGTGCTTTTCGCAAATCGTTTGTGTTGTTCGTATAAGTTGCACGGTTTCGTGCATTTTCCCAATCGGGCAGATGTTTGACCAAAACCGGAATGCCGTCTTCTTCGGAAACTTCCTGACTCTTGAACTGTGCAAAAATACCGCCAGCCGTCAAAAACAGCACACAAATCACGCTTAAAACTTTTGCAAACCGAGATTCTCGCATTAAATTTACTTCTCCGCGTGGGAATTTATCCAACCTTTTTCGGAATATTGATAATAGCATTTTTGAAAAATCAGGGGCAATTATTTTTCGCTCTGCCGCCGAAAAAGCATATACCAAACCGTATGTTTCGTGCAGTAATTACTACATTATTCGGTTGTGAAACTAAATTTTGATGCGTATCGAATATAAGAATATGCCTGAGAAATGCAACAAATATGCTTTTCGGGCGTGTAAATTGTAACAAACTGATACGAAAATCAGTTATGGCACGCTAATTGATAAGTTAGAACAAGGGGGAATAGGAATTATGACAACAACTGAAACATTAAATTTACCGGTCTGGCAAGGTTTGGTGACGGCTGATGTCGCAGATACTGAGACGGTCGCAACGGAAAAAATTGAAAAGGTCGGTAAGGTAAGCGATTTTAATTTGGCGCAAGCCGCCGCCAAAGGCGATATGTTTTCTTTCGAGGAATTGTATCAGCGCCATCATCGAAGAGTTTATTCAATCTGTTTGCGAATGCTGCAAAATGCTTCGGAAGCGGAAGACTTAACGCAGGATGTTTTTATCCAGCTTTATCGTAAAATCGGCAGTTTTCGCGGCGATTCGGCTTTCACGACGTGGCTGCACAGAATGACGGTCAACCAAGTTTTGATGCATTTCCGCAAACGCAACGTGAAGTTTGAAAAAACGACCGAAGAAGGCGAAACTCCGGTGCAAATTGTTCCGGGAACCGAAAATGCGAGAAAAATGCCGATTGTTGATAAGATTGCGCTTGAAAACGCCATCGAACAACTTCCGAACGGTTACAAAAACGTCTTCGTTCTGCATGATGTCGAAGGCTACGAACACGAAGAAGTCGCCAGAATCTTAGGCTGTTCGGTCGGAACTTCAAAATCGCAATTGCACAAAGCGCGTTTGAAACTGCGTAAACTTCTACAGAAAAAAGCCAATCCGCGTCTGGTCGGAATGTGGCGCAACTAATAATAAATTCGTTTTTATAAATTTGAGGCTTCTCTTTTTGAGAAGCCTTTTTTCTATAAGTCAGAACAGAGAGCGGTAGCGACCTGTTGAATTGAATGATTGAAAGATCGGTTTTATTCACAAAATTAATAGGTTGCTACCGCTCTCTGTTCTGACAAAAATCTTATTGCTGAATCGGTTCTTTTTTGCCGCTGATCGGCTCAAAAGGCAGGATATTTATCTCAAACTACGCGCTTGCCGTCGAGAAAAATTCGCGGAGATGATAATAATCTTCGCGCTCGTAAGTTCGGCGGTTTGCCGTAATGCCAATGCTGTCAATGCCCAGACTATTGCACAAATAAAGCGCACGCGGCTGGTGATAATCCTGCGTCACGAGAATCGCTTTTTGAACTTCAAAAATTTCTTTGGCGCGGTAACAACTGTCAAAGGTGCGTTTGCCGTCGTTGTCCAAAACAATATCGCTTTCCGCGACACCGAGTTCCAACGCCATTTTTTTCATCGCCGCCGGTTCATCATAATTGTCGCCTTGTCGGTCGCCGCTCATCAAAAGTTTTTTGACGCGTCCGGCGCGATAAAGTTCAACGCCTGTCAAAACGCGGTCGTAAAGCGAATTTGTCAGTCTGCCGTCCGCAAAGACGCGTGCGCCGAAAACAATCGCCACGCGTTTCGGTTCGTCGCTCGGAACTTCGGTGATTGAGGTTTTTATTTTATCGGAATTGTTTGAGTAGACGTATTTATTGATGACGGCAATCGAAAGAACGCCGATTAAAGCGATGGCGAGAAGCAAAAGCAAAATTCGTAAAAACCATTTCATAACCAACTTTCTTTGATTACGATATTTCTTCGCGCAAGTTCGGCGACAAATTTTTCCGCGTCAATCGCTTTTTCCTGCGGTGTCGCGCCGCGCTCTAAAACTTGCCCTTTCGCCATCATTTGCGCGATAATCGAAGCCGGAAAAGCGGTCGTCCGCATCATTGCGCTCAAACCTGTCGTTTCGTCTTGCTTATCTACAATGTCGTAACGCAATTTCTTTGTTTCGCCGTTTGATTTACCGACGAATTCGAGTCTGACGAGAACATAATCGGGTTCGTCCGTCGGCAGATGTTTGGTCAAAAGCTCGCCGAAAACCTTGCGCGGCGTAATACGCGCATAATCAACCAAAATTTCTTCGCTCGAACAAAGCCCGAGGTCAATCATCGTCTTGAACTTCTCGCAATGTCCGGCGTAGCGAATCGTTTTGTAATCTAATTCTTTGATTTTACCGAGAAAAGTGTCGGGCAAAGTCGAAGTTCCGCCCGAAGTTTGAAATGCTTCGAGCGGTGGAAAATTATCGAACGCGAGAGCTTCGATTTCGGTCATTGATTCGACTTCTCTAATTTCACCATTACGAATGACGCGTGCAACTTCGATATATTCGTTGATTAAACCTTCGACCGAGAAAACGAGTTGATATTCCAAAAGCGTTTTCGGTTGTTGCGGCAAACCGCCGACGCGGATGTGAATTTCCTGCGTTTCATCAAAACGCTTTGCGCCGTGCATTGCCAAAACCGAAACCATTCCGGGCGCGAGTCCGCAATCGGGAATGATACTGATTCCCGCGTTTTTCGCTTCTTCGTTAAGCGCGAGCTGTTCGTCAACGATGTAATTATTTCCGCCCAAATCGCAGAAATTCGTATTGGTCGCAATCGCGGCTTTTGAAAGCTCGGCGTTATACCAATAATTGACGCACGAAATTGCCGAATCGTGAGATTTCATCAGTTCGATGACATCGGAAATATTTGAAACGTCAATGTGATGCGCCGTAACTTTTGCGGAATCAACTTTTTCCGCAACTTCCTGCGCCTTTGTTAAATCAAAATCGGCAACCGTCACGGCTTCAACTTCGGGCGAATTATGAACCAAATCAAAAACCGCGCCCAAGCCCATTCGCCCTGCGCCTAAAACTAGAATCTTCATAAGTCTAAAAAAATGTCGGCAGTCGGCAGTAGCAGTTGGCAGTCTTGTATTGACTGCCAACTGCTACTGCCGACTGCCGCTGAATTTTACCAATCGTCATAATCATCGGGTTTTTGTGCCGCGAGAATTTCGCCCGCGTGTTCCCAGACTTTTTTCTTCCAGACGCGAATCGAATCGGTTAATTGGAAAGCGGCTTGCGGATGCGATGCGTTGCGCTCGAGCCGGATGACTTGCGCCGCCACGGTTACTTCATCATCGGCGTGTTCCGTGATCGTCAGATAGACTTTGCTTCCGACCGTCGGAAGTGCGCGAGGCAAAAAAACCAATGTTCCTTGCGGTCCGACATTCTCCGTCAAACCGTCTTCGATAACTTCTTTTCCCGATTCGTCTTTCCACTTTACGCGAATCGGAAAAGAGATCACATGTCTTGCTCCATGTCGGCGGTCTTGATGCATAAATTCGCTCCTTAAAATCAAAAAAATGAATATTTATTATTCGTCAAATCAATATAGCTAAACACCTGAAACAATACAACTTACCGCCGCAGTATTTTGTGAAACTTTTCTCTAAACCCGCTTACCGATTGACATAAGCCTAGACAAGCCCTGTTTAGAGATGGTAGTATCAAATATGTTTTACATTCGGAACTCATAGCGGAGATAGTTTCGCGGCAGTTTCGACATCTGTTAGTTCAGTCCGACCACACACATTTTAACTAAGTTTTTCTCGTTCTGCGAGTATAGTTTTATGTGTTGAAATAACGGAAAAAGAATTTAGGAGAATTGAAATAATGAAAAATCTAGCTAGAGGAAGCGTGCTTCTCGTTAGCTTGGTTGCGTTAATAGGATTTTTATTCTATTTTCAACCAACAGCCGAAGCCGTCACAATAGCGAATGATTCGCAAAACACAATTAAACAAGAAAATATTGAAAAAGACAACTTAAATCTACAAAATTTTCAACAAACACAAGACCAAGACAAACAAGACAACCAAAATCCCTTAACTGAAGCAAAAAACAACGCCAAAAACGGCACATTAAACGTCTTGGAAGGTCAATCATTCAAAGCTACAGCATATTGTCTAAAAGGCAGAACTGCCTCGGGCGGAGGTGTCCGACGCGGAATTGTCGCGGCTGACCCACGCGTTTTGCCTCTCGGCACACGCATCAATATCAGCGCAGGTTCATACAGCGGAACTTACACGGTTGCCGATACCGGCGGAGCAGTCAAAGGTCGTATTTTAGACATTTGGGTTCCGAGTTGTTCCGAAGCCATCAGATTCGGACGCAAATCCATTAAGGTCAGCGTCGTCGGCAAAAAATCGGTTTAATATAACTATTTAACAATTTAATTTTTATAATTTTATAAGCCGTTTCATTAATTTGGAACGGCTTTTTTATTGATTTGTCAGAAAAATTTAACGAAGAAAACGCAAAGTTCTTAAAATTTAAATTTGCAGACTGCCGATTTGTTTTGCTAAACTCACAAAACTATGAAGATCATTGTCCGCATCCGCTAAGACACTTGCTAACTTTTACGTTTGCTTCTTTCGTGCTTCCCGCTCGAAGGAGCAAAACTCGCTTTTAGGTTTTAGTTTCATTTATACAATTTAAGGATTTATATGCAGCAAAGTACGGAAAACTCTGTCTTGCAGACGGAGAATAATTCATTTTGGTCAATTCTGCGCGAAGCCGTTGCCGGTTCATCACGCGATTTTACGAAGGGTTCGATTGGTTTAGCGATTTTCTTGCTGGCGGTTCCGATGATTTTGGAAATGTTTATGGAGAGCGTTTTCGCGCTCGTGGACATTTACTTTGTCGCGCATTTGGGCGCGGAAGCGGTCGCAATCGTCGTTCTGACCGAATCAATATTGGCTCTGATTTATGCGATTGCGATTGGTCTGAGCGTCGGCGCAACGGCGACGGTTGCACGGCGCATCGGCGAAAAAGACGAGGAAGGCGCGGCAAAATCATCGGCGCATGCGATTGTTCTCGGTGTGATTGTTTCGCTGATAATCAGCGCAATCGGGATAGTTTTCGCACCCGTTTTTTTGAGGCTTTTGGGAGCCGAACCGCAAGTCATCGAGCAAGGCACGACGTTTATGCAGATTATGCTCGGCGGAAACGCGGTGATCGTTTTTCTGTTTCTGCTCAACGCGATTTTTCGCGGCGCGGGCGATGCGGCGATTGCGATGCGCGTTTTGCTTTTGGCGAATGTGTTGAACATATTTCTCGCGCCGTGTTTTATTTACGGCTCGGATATTTTCGCGTTTTTGGGAATCAATGCTCCAAACTGGCTTGTTGATAACTGGATTTTTCCGAAACTCGGTGTCACGGGTGCGGCGGTCGGCACGACCATCGGGCGCGGTATCGGCGTGCTTTTTGCGGCGTTTTGGCTGTTTCGTTCGGGCGGACGCATCACGATTCGCAAAGATCATTGGAAACTCGATACAGGCTTACTTAAAAGTCTTGTCAAAATTGCCGCGCCGGCGGTTTTGCAGTTCACGATTGCGACGGCAAGCTGGAGTGTCTTGGTTCGCGTGGTCGCGGGGTTCGGAAACGACGCGCTTGCCGGTTACGGTGTCGGTTTGCGAATCATTATTTTCGCGCTTCTTCCGGCAGTCGGTTTGAGCAATGCGGCGGCAACGCTCGTCGGTCAAAACCTGGGTGCGGGAAATCCCGAACGCGCCGAAAAGAGCGTCTGGAAAGCCGCCTTTATCAACGCCGCGTTTCTCGGCGCGATCAGTTTGGTTTTTCTTTTCTTTTCAAACGCGATTGTCGGATTTTTCACCGAAGAACCGAATGTTCAGGCAATCGGTCGGGACGCTTTGCAGATTGTCGCTTACGGCTTTGTGTTTTACGGTTTCGGGATGGTTCTCGAAACCGCTTTCAACGGCGCGGGCGACACTTGGACACCGACGTATCTGAATTTTTTCATCTTTTGGTTGTTTGAAATTCCGCTTGCTTACGTTCTGGCTTATTATTTCGGCTTCGGAGCGCACGGCGTTTTCTGGGCGATTACGATTGCGTTTTCGCTTCTCGCAGTTGTTTCGGCAATTCTTTTCAAACGCGGAAAATGGAAGGAAAAGAAGGTCTGATTTTTTGCACCGCAACTTTACACTCTAAATTCTAAACTTTTTACTGATTTGCAAAAATAAATTGCAAAATAGTTAAGAGTGTGGAGTTTAGAGTGTAAAGTTGCTTTTCCTTACTTCCAAATAACCAGCCGCGCGAAATATAATAAAGACCGACAGTTTATATTTCATTAAATTATTTTTATTACAATGCACATACCATTCGTAGATTTAAAATCGCAGTATCTCAGTTTGAAGCAGGAATTTGACGAAGCCATCTTAAAAGTCGTCTCGGAAACCGCCTTTATCAGCGGAAAATACGCGAAGGCGTTTGAAGAATCGTTTGCCGAATATCTCGGCGTTAAACATTGCGTCGCCGTCGCCAACGGCACGGACGCGCTCGAAATCGGTTTGAAAGCAATCGGAATCGGCGCGGGCGATGAGGTTTTAGTTCCGGCAAACACGTTTTTCGCCACGTCGGAAGCCGTCGGAAATATCGGCGCGAAAGCGGTTTTTGTTGATATTGACGCGAAATTTTATAATCTCGACCCGTCGAAAATCGAAGAAAACATCACGCCGCGCACCAAAGCGATTATTCCGGTTCATCTTTACGGCTTGCCCGCCGAGATGGACGAAATTATGCGACTAGCGCGAAAACATAATTTGAAGGTTTTGGAAGACTGCGCACAGGCGCACGGCGCGACTTATAAAGGCAAAACGGTCGGCGGATTCGGCGATGTCGCGACTTTCAGTTTTTATCCGAGTAAGAATCTCGGCGCATTCGGCGACGCGGGCGCGATTGCCACGAACTCGGGCGAAACGGCGGAAAAAGCGCGGCTCATCGCCAATCACGGGCAAATCGCCAAATACCGCCACGCTTTTGAGGCACGCAACAGCCGTCTCGACGGAATTCAGGCGGCGGTTTTATCCGTCAAACTGCCGCATCTCGACGGTTGGCTCGAAGCACGGCGCAAAAATGCCGCGCTTTATGACGAGCTTCTCGCCGACAGCGGTTTGCAACTGCCCTCATCGCCCGAATATTCGCGCCACACTTATCATCTATACATCGTCCAAGTTCCGAATCGCGCCGCAGTTCAGCAAAAGTTAGCCGACGAGCAGATCGAAACCGGACTGCATTACCCGACCGCGCTGCCGTTTCTCGAAGCCTACGCCGATCAAAATCATCAGCCGTCTGATTTTCCCGTCGTGCACGCGCAGATGGACAAAATTTTGTCGCTGCCGATGTATGCCGAACTGACGGAAGAAATGATCGAAAAAGTTTGCCAAAGCCTGAAAAGCGCGATTGCGATGTCAGCCGCGAATTAATTTTTTTAACGCAAAGGCGCAGAGTTGCAAAGACGCAAAGGTTTATAAAATTTCTCTGCGTCTTTGCTTCTTCGCGCCTTTGCGTTAAATTCTTTCTGTCATGAAAAAAGCCATCTGGATTGATGTTGACAACTCGCCGCACGTTCCGCTCTTTGCGCCTTTAATTAAATTTTATCGTGATTCGGGCGTTGAAGTCGTTCTCACAGCGAGAAATCACGCACAAACGATTGAACTGCTTGAAAACGCGGGATTCGGCGGAACATTTGAAATCATCGGCAAACATTACGGCAAAAATAAATTCAATAAAATTCGCGGCTTGCTCGTTCGCGCCAAAGAATTATTTTCCTTCATAAAAAATCGCAAAAACATTAAAGTCGCCGTCAGCCACGGCTCGCGCTCAATGGTTTTAACAGCGCGTTGGCTGAGAATCCCGATTATTTCGATGTATGATTACGAATTTACCGAAACGACGATTTTCAACCGTTTTTCAGACAAGGTTTTAGTTCCCGAACAAATTCCCGAAAAAATACTCGACGAAATAAATCTGCCCGCTTCAAAGCGAGTCCAATATCAAGGTTTGAAAGAAGAACTTTATCTCAATTATTTCCAACCGAACCAAAGTTTTTGGCACGATTTTACCGCAACAAATAATTTAACGATTTCAAACGAAAAAGTTTTAATCGCCTTGCGTCCGCCCGCGACGACCGCTAATTATCACAACGCGGAAAGCGAGGTTTTATTAAGCGAACTCTTGCGTTATTTTCTGAGCGATGAAAAAACCTTCACCGTGATTTTACCGCGCACGGGCGAGCAAAAATCTGAAATCGAACAACTAATCAAAACATTAAAATTAGACGCAAGCCGCTGTTTTCTGATTGAAAAGGCAATCAACGGGTTGGATTTGGCGACAAGCGTTGATTTACTAGTTTCGGGCGGCGGCACGATGAACCGCGAAGCCGTCTTGCTCGGCACGCCCGTTTATAGTATCTTTGCGGGAAAACAAGGCGCGCTCGATGCGGCGATGGAAAAGAATGGTTTGATAACTTTTATCCGCAAATCCGCAGACATTTCAAAAATCAAACTGGAAAAGAAAATCAGTGCGGAAAAATCGGCTTTGACCGACAGAGTTGAAAGCCGTGTAAAGGAACAGATAAACTATTATTTGGAAAAGGTTTAGATAGTTTGTTCGAGAACTCGAAGATAAAGCAAAAGCGACAACTCATTCTACATTTTACATTTTGCATTCTACATTTTATTGCAGAAAAACAACCATTATTTATTGCATTTAATGAATAATGTAAAATGTAGAATGTAAAATGATTCTTCAATCTTGCTTATTTTGAGTTTGAACACGAAATTTTAGAAATAATGTTGAAACAATATCCGAAATATAAATACATTTTGGCTTTAGGCGATTACAGCCTTTTTATTGTTTCGTTTGCTTTTGCCGTTTGGACGAGATTTTACGAGAAACCGCTTCCCGAGCTTCTGGCGCAGCCTTATTTGCTGACGCAGTGCATTTTTATATTCTTTTATTCGCTCATTTGGATCGTTATTTTTCAGCATTTCAATCTCTACAAAATCAATATTTTTCTCACCGTCGTCGAACAAATTCTCGCCATCATCAAAGCTCTGATTTACGGTCTGATCGGAATGATTGTCACGTCGTTCTTTATCAAGGGAATGGATTGGGTTGATTCACGCGCCGTGATTGTCTATTTTGTCGGTTTCAGTTTTATCTCGATCACGCTTTTTCGCACGGTTGTTTTTCGCAAACTTTTCCGCATCGCCGCGCAAAAAAAAATCTTCCGGCACAAAGTCATCATCGTCGGCAAAGACGAAACGGCAAAGATGATTGCCGTCGAATTCGATATTGATGAAAGTCACGGATTTGAAGTTGTCGGTTTTGCCGATGACGAATTGCCGAAAGGCGCGAAAGTTTTTGAAGATTTATGCGTTGTCGGCAAAATCAGCGAGCTGAAAAGTTTGGTCAAGCAATACGAAATCGAAGATATTATCATCGCACAGAGCGAAATAACGCACGAAAAACTGCTCGAACTGATTGACAGCGCAAAAGATTCAAAGGCGAATGTCCGGCTTGCTTCAAATGTTTATCGCATCATCCCCGAAAAGGTTTATGTCGAAAAATATCTCGGCGTGCCGGTCGTTCTGATGCCGCAGAATTACAACAATCTGCTGTTCAGCGTTTATAAACGGGTTTTCGATTTTGTCTTTGCAGGCTTAGCTTTGCTGTTTCTGGCGATTCCGTTTTTGATAATCGCCGCGCTGATTAAATTTTCGTCGAAAGGCGCAGTTTTTTTCCGCGACACGCGCATCGGCAAAGACGGCAAACCTTTTAAATTCTATAAGTTCAGAACGATGTATCTGAATAATGACGACACGATTCACCGCGAATTCGTGAGCGAATACATCAAACAGAATAACGAAGAAAAGTCCGACAAAATCAAAAAAATTACGGACGATCCGCGTGTCACGAAAATCGGTAATTTTTTGCGAAAGACGAGTCTCGACGAGCTTCCCCAGCTTTTTAACGTCCTGCGCGGCGAAATGAGTCTGGTCGGTCCGCGCCCGTGTCTGCCTTATGAATGGGAACAGTATGACAATTGGCATCGCCGCCGTTTTTCGGTCATTCCGGGCTGTACGGGTTTATGGCAAGTGTCGGGTAGAAGCGCGGTTGATTTTAATGATATGGTTATTTTAGACCTGTTTTACATAGATAATATGTCGCCGCTGCTTGATTTGAAGATTATGTTCAAAACGATTCCCGTGATGCTTCTGGCGAAAGGCGGATATTAGAGGGATGAAGGATGAGGGATAAGGGATGAATTAAAATTCCAACCCAATCTCGTACAAATAAAAATGAAAGTTGCAGTTATTGGAGCCGGTTATTGGGGACCGAATCTCATCAGAAATTTTTTGTCGCAAGACGAAGTTGAAAATGTTATCGCCTGCGACCGCGATAAAAATCGTCTGGCGAAAATGCAGAAAACTTTTCACGGTATCGAAATTTCGACCGATTATGAGAAAGTAATCAAGCGCGCCGATGTCGAAATCGTCGCTATCGCCACACCTGTTTCTCTACATTTTGAAATCGCTAAAAAATCTCTACTCGCGGGAAAACATTGTTGGATTGAAAAACCGATGACCGTCAATGTCGCGGAAGCCGAAGAACTCATCGAATTAGCCGATAAACACAATCTTAAAATTTTTGTTGACCACACTTTTATCTACACGGGCGCGGTCAGAAAGATGAAAGAGATCATTACATCGGGCAGACTTGGCGAGCTTTATTATTTCGATTCCGTGCGCGTCAATCTCGGACTTTTTCAGCACGATGTCAATGTCATCTGGGATTTGGCTCCGCACGATCTTTCGATTATGGATTATCTTCTGGAAAGCAAGCCGTTAGCCGTTTCGGCGACCGGAAGCTGTCACGTCGGCAACGGTTTGGAAGACATCGCGTATCTGACAATTCAATTTGAAAACAATCTTATCGCGCATTTTCATGTCAACTGGCTCGCGCCCGTCAAAATCCGCAAAACGCTGATCGGCGGTACAAAATCAATGATTGTTTACGACGATACGGAAGCGAGCGAAAAGCTCAAAATTTACGACAAAGGCATCGAAGTTACAACGCGCGAAGGCGTTTACGATACGCTCGTTCAATACCGCACGGGCGATATGCTTTCGCCGAAAATCGAACAAACCGAAGCCTTAAGCCTTGCCGCGCAACATTTTATTGACTGCATCAAAAACGACAAAAAACCGTTGACCGACGGCGTTTCGGGTTTAAATGTTGTCCGAATTTTGGAAGCCTCGGAAGTTTCGATAAAAAATCAGGGGAAATTAATTACACTTTGATTGAAGACGGTACAAATTAGAAATCAAAAACTGCTGAAATAATTAAAAATGGATAATTAATAATTGATAAAGCCGCTTGCAGAGACGAATTTATCCATTATCAAATATCAATTATTCATTAATTTAGTAGTTAAATTTTGCATATCCTTGACCTAAATTTAATGAACGAAACGAATTTTACCGCAGAATATTTAAGAGAAAATTTTATCCGTCTGAACAACGTCCAACTTGGAAAAGACGTGAAAATCTTCTCCTTTGTCAACGCTTACGGCTGCACAATCGGCGACGGCTCGAAAATCGGTGCGTTCGTCGAGATTCAAAAAAATGTCGAGATTGGGCAAAACTGTAAAATTTCGAGCCACACGTTCATCTGCGAAGGCGTTGAAATTGAGGACAATGTTTTCGTCGGGCACGGCGTAATGTTCACGAACGACAAATATCCGCGTGCGACCAAAGCCGACGGCTCGGCGCAAACCGAAGAAGATTGGGAAGTTATCCCGACCTTCGTTAAAAAAGGCGCAAGCATCGGTTCGGGCGCGGTGATAATCGCAGGAATCACCATCGGCGAAAACGCCATCGTCGGCGCAGGCGCAGTCGTGACAAAAGACGTTCCGCCCGGTTCAATCGTTGCGGGCGTTCCGGCACGAAAACTCAGAACAATTTAACGCAAAGACGCAGAGTTGCAAAGAGCGCAAAGTTTTCTGATATTTTTCACAATTTATCCTAAAAATCTTTGTGTCTTTGCTACTTCACGCCTTTGCGTTAAAAATTCTCTATAATAAAAAAATGTGCGGAATCGCCGGATTAATTTCACAAAACCCCGAAGATTTAATCGGTCGGATGCTCAAATCAATCGAGCATCGCGGCTTTGACGATGAAGGCGTTTTTGTTTCCCAAAAGTTCGGCAAAGGCGAATTAAAAACCTGTCTCGGACATCGCCGTTTATCAATCATTGACACATCTTCCGCCGGACATCAGCCGTTTTTTTCCGCTGACGGACGTTATGTTTTAACCTACAACGGCGAGCTTTACAATTATCTCGAAATCAAAGCCGAACTCGAAGCAAAGGGCTATCAATTCAAAACCGATTGCGACACCGAAGTTTTAATCAACGCCTTTCAGGAATGGCAAACCGATTGTTTGCCGAAACTCAACGGAATGTTCGCGTTTGCGGTTTGGGATGAACGCGAAAAATTACTGACTTTGGTGCGCGACCGCAGCGGAATCAAGCCGCTCTATTACGCGAAGATTGGCGAAAAATTTGTTTTCGCATCGGAAATCAAAGCCATTCTGGCATCAAAACTAATCCGCGCCGAACTCGATTTTGAAGGCTTCAATCAGTTTCTGACATTTCTCTGGACAGTTCACGAAAAAACACTTTTTGCAGGAATTTATCAGCTTCCGCCCGCGCATTTTCTGGTTTGGAAAGACGGCGAAATAAACGTCAAAGAATGGTGGGATTTGGATTTTTCGCGTGAAGAAAAAGGCAGATCAGAAGATTTTTGGCGAGAACAGGTTTTGGAAACGCTCGACAAATGCGTTTCGATGGAAATGATTGCCGACGTTCCGCTCGGCGCGTTTCTTTCGGGCGGCGTTGATTCATCGGCAATTGTCGCGCTGATGACCAAACACGCGAAAAAAGTTTCGACCTACACGACCGGAATTTCGGCGGACGATTTGGAGTTTGACATTATTCCCGACGACGTTGAATGGTCGCGCCGTGTCGCGCAACTTTTGCCGATTGATTATCACGAAACGCTTCTCACGCCCGATTTGACCGAACTTTTGCCGAAACTCGTTTATCATCAGGACGCGCCCGTAATTGATATGGCGATTCCGTCTTTTTTAATTTCGCAGCAATCAAGGGAAACGCAAAAAGTAATGCTTTCAGGAATGGGCGGCGACGAAGTTTTCGCGGGTTATCCGCGCCATTTGGCGATGAAACTTGCCGGCGCAACCGATTTTATTCCGACAGCGATTCGGAAACCTTTGATGAAAACGGTTGATTCGATGCTCTACGGCGGATTGAAAGGAAAATTGACCGCGCCGCTGCGCAATGCGAAAAAATTCGCCCGAAGCGCGGGGCAGGATTTTGAAAACCGCTATCTTGGTTTCGGAACTTATTTTACCGACGAAAGAAAAGCGCGGCTTTATTCCGAAAACCTGCGCGGTTCGATGAAGGATTTCGACGCTTACGCACAGCACAAAAAGTTCTTTGAAAACTGCCGCGACGCGTCGCCTTTGAATCGTCTTTTGTATGTTGATTTCAAAACTTTTATGCCCGCGCTGAATCTGGACACGACCGACAAAACTTCGATGGCGGCAAACCTCGAAGTGCGCGTTCCTTTCCTGAATCACGAGATAGTTTCGTTGTCAGAGAGAATTCCCGCCGAATTGAAAATCAAAGGCTTAAAGCGCAAATATATTTTGAAAAAAGCGGCTGAAAGTCTTTTGCCGAAGGAAATAATCTGGCGCAAAAAAGCCGGATTCGGTGCGCCGATTCGCAGTTGGCTGAGAACGAGTTTAAAGCCGATGATTGATGATTTGCTTTCGGAAGAAACAATCGAGCGGCGCGGACTTTTTGACGCACAAGAAGTTCGGCAAATCATCGAACTCAATCAATCGGGCAAGGAAGATTTCAATTTACAGGTTTTTCAGCTTCTGAATTTCGAGATTTGGATGCGGGAGTTTTTAGATTAAGACTGGAGCGCAAGCGGCTCGCTTGCAAGATTGTGAAACAATCTAAAAAACGCTTCGATTTCATTCAATATTGAGTGAAATCGAAGCGTTTTGAGCGTTTTTCAAACGCTGCCAAGCGAGCCGCTTGCGCTCCAGTCATTTAACCAAGCCGCGTTTTGACGATTCGATAAATTCGATTAAATAATCAACTTCCGCGCAATCCGAAATTTCTGCCTTCATCCGTTCGACGGCTTGCGAAGTGTTTAATTTCGACGAAAGCAGAAGATGATAAGCGTGATGAAGTTTTTCGATAGTTTCCTTTGAATATCCGCGCCGTTTCATACCCAGACGATTCAAACCGTAGCATTTCGCGTGATTCCCTTGCGAAATCGCAAACGGCAGCGCATCTTTCACAACCACCGAATAACCGCCGACAAAGGCTTCGCGACCGATGCGGCAGAATTGATGAACGCCCGAATATGCGCCGACATTGGCGCGGTCGGCAATTTCGACATGACCTGCCAGAGTTGCGGCGTTTGCCATAATCACTTCGTTTCCGATCTGGCAGTCATGCGCGACGTGCGCCTGCGCCATCAACAAATTGTCGTCGCCGATGCGCGTCAATCCGCCGCCGCCCGCCGTGCCGCGATGAATGGTGACAAATTCGCGAATGTGATTGCGCCGTCCGATTTCCGTTGCGGTCGGTTCGCCTTTGTATTTCAAATCCTGCGGCGCGAGACCAATCGAAACAAACGGAAAAACGCGGGTTTCATCGCCGACCGCAGTTTGTCCGTCAATCACGACGTGCGATTCGAGATGCACCTTTTCGCCCAAAGAAACTTCATCGCCAACGACGCAAAACGCGCCGATATGACAATCTGCGCCGATCTTTGCGTTCGGGCTGACAATGGCTGTCGGATGAATAAAAGATGTCATAAAGGAAGGTGGGAAAGTAAAAAGTAAAAAGTAAAAAGTAAAAATTTAATCATCGGAAACTTGAATTTCGGAAGAAACTTCGGCGTTAGAAGTTTCGGCAACTTTCGGTTTTCGCAGAATCAGCCAAGTAAAAACACCAGCCACCGGAAGCGCACCAAACAACGCAAAAGGAAGACCGGCAATAATAGAAAGAATAAAACCCAGTATGCCAAACTTACGATTTTGGTTTTTTAACCCCAGAATCAATGGAATGAGTCCGCAAACAAATCCGGCGATCAAGCCGACTATTAGATATTGACTAAGTGGTACTTGTATTTGCATATTTTTGTCCTTTCGGGCGGTCGCCGATGATGCACATAATTTCGGCTTCGGCGGTAATTTGTCCGTCAACTTTGGCTTCTCCGCGCATTTTTTGAACACGGCTGCCGATGCGGATTGCCGTTACTTCTAAAACGAGCGTGTCGCCCGGAACAACCGGACGGCGAAAACGTGCATTGTCAATTCCGCTGAAAAACGGAATTTTGTTCTCGCGGTCTTCAAATTCGCGCAGAGCGAGAATCGCGCCGACCTGTGCCAGAGCTTCGATTTGCAAAACTCCGGGCATTACGGGCGCATCGGGAAAATGTCCTTGAAAAAAATATTCGTTGATGGTGACTTGTTTGATGCCGACGATGCGGACTCGCGGTTCAAGTTCGATGATTTTATCAACCAGCAGAAACGGATAACGATGCGGTAAAATTTCTTGAATGGCGCGTGAATCAAGCAAAACACTCATAGATGCTCTAACCAATGACAAATTACAGATTGCAAAATTACAAATTAGCGGAAAGTTTCGGATTTGTAAATTTTGGATTTTGGAAAAATGTCCGAATAATACAGAAGTCAGAAGCCGGACTGCTTGAGCCGACTTCTGACTTTAAGATGACAAGCCTTTTTACTTTGTGCTATTTAGTAACGGTCGCGGTTGTTGCCGGACGAGCATTGTAAAAAGTGATGAATTGTTTGGTGACATCAGCCGCTTCGTCCAGACCGAGAAGCATTCCGGCTTGATCTTTGGAAGGATCAAAGATCAGCACAAAACCGTTTTTCTTTGTATATTCCTGAATCGCATTGCCGATGTCCAGACGAATCGGACCCATAACCGCCGCTTCACGGCGTTGATAACGCGCTTTTGCGTCTTCTTCCTTGAATTTATACTCACGAACCAATTTGTCGTATTCTTCGGCTTTAGAGTTGACCATTTTCGGATCAATGGGAATTTTGTTATTCGGATCCTGGGCTTTTGCCTGCAAATCTTTCAGTTCTTTCTCCAAGGCTTGAATTTTAGTTGCCAAAGTCTGCAATTCAGTAAAAGTCGGTCTGAATTCAGTATCAAGACTATTTAAAGCGGCAACATACTTTGTAATACCGGCTTTGGTGTCATCAAAAGCCTGTGTATTGATTAAACCGATTTTTCCTGCTGTGGTTTGGGCAAGTGCCGAAACCGCGAAAATTGCCGCGAAAACTACACTAACGGCGATTAAACGAAATGTTTTCATTGTTTTTACTGATACTCCTTAAATTATAAAAAGGTTGTTGTTATTGTGTTAACTATATCCTTTGAAACCTAAAATCTTAAAATTGTTGCCTGTGCTTATGATTATTTTGAGAAATAGCAATATTAAGTTATCAGGCAACTGTTGTCAATGGTCTAAAATGTCCTGCCGACCGTAAAGCGAAAGCCGCTTTTCTTACCCGGTAAAAAGAGATTCGGCAACTCTTCTCTGAAGCCGATTTTCGCATTCGGGTTGTAAAAATAAATCAAGCGAAAAGGCACATTGACAATCGGAACTTGAACACGCAACTCAACGCCGATGCTCGAACGAAAATCACCGAGATTATTAAATGCCGCATCGTCAATCCGCACAAGATCATTACGTTGGGCTTCGCCGCGCAAGAAAATTTGTTGAATATTTAGTTGCGGGCTAGTCGGACAACCAAATGGATTTAAGAAACATAGCTGTCGAAACTCGGTCGTGGTTAACAGGCGATTATTAATCAGAAAAAGACTTCCAAAATTGTTAACATTAGGAACATTACGTGCGGCAAGTGCGGTCACAACGCCTGCGCCCAAGAATGTATCGTCCGCCAAAAAATTACTGTTAATCTCTTGCGTGCCGGATTTTTGTAAATTAAATACCGAACCGATGTCGGCAAATAACGCTAAACTGGCAGGTCCGAAGATCGGAATACGATATTCAAAATTGCCCAACAGTTGTGTGTCACCGCCGATAAAGCGAAAAGAATTTTGAAGCAAAGCCGGATTTGAACCGCTCGCGCCGGTCAATAAACCGAGTGAAGCGATTTCTGCGGCGCGTATCGGGTCTAAGCCGGTAATCGGCACGGCTGTTCCGTTGATGTTGTTTGCGGCAACCACACTTCGCGTCGTGACATAGCTGTCATACGGCGCAATCGGACCAATCGAGCGCGTGTTGTAGCCGCGTACGTCGTATTCGCTTCCCAAAAAGTAGCGTTCATAAATCGGAATGCCGCCGATAAAAGATAATGAATTGGCATTACGAATTTTGTCGCTCGTCGCAAAAGTGCCGATTGTTCCGGCGACAATTCTGAAACCGAAAACCTCGGCATTCTTCGATCTTTTGCGTCTGATGGGAATAAATGATGTATAAGAAATGGTCGGCTGATAAGTTCTGACATCACCGCCTAAACCCGAGAAGGCAAACGAAGCGGAAAGTTGTGTTCCGCGTAAAGTGTCAATTCCGTTTGAGGAAGGCTGGCGCGAATCATAGACAAAACTTCCCGTCACGCGGCTGGTCAGAATATTCGGCTGTGTATAAATAACCGGAATCTGCGTGGCAATATTGCCCGTCGCATTAACCGCCGGTTCAGTAATGCTCGTCGCCGAAAATTGATAAGTCAAACCGACCCGCGAAAATTGCGTGAATCGGCGTTTCTTGAAGAACAGTTCCGAAAGCGGCGCGGTTGCAAAAACCGATGCACCATATGTGCTTTGCGTGAAAAGATTTGCTTCGTCGGTCGTAATCTGACTAAGCGGATTGGTTAAAATATCGGTCACCAAATCCGTATTTTGCGAGAGAAAAGTTCCTTCACCGAAGAATTTATAGCGCGTTGCAAAGAGCGAAAACCCGACCGAAATCGGGCGGTCTTTGAAATACGGCTCTTGGAATGTGATTTGCAAACTTTGCTGGCGGTTACCGAGTCCGAACTGAAACGAAACGGTTTCGCCGCGTCCCACAAGATTATTGGTCGAATATTCTAAACCGAAAAACGAACCGCCGACACCTGAAATTCCGCCGTTCAAAGAAATTTGCTGACGACCTTTTTCTTTAACCTTGACGACCAAATCCACGTCGCCTTGTTCTTCGTCGGTGCGGATTTCAACATCCTGATCTTTATCAATCGGGTCGAAATAACCTGTCTGATTAAGGCGCACGATTGAAATTTCGAGTCCTTGCTGGTTATAAATATCGCCTTCGTTAATTAAAACTTCACGGCGCAAAATTTTGTCGCGGGTAAAGGTGTTGCCCGTGAATTCGAGGCGACGCAGACGAAACTGCTTGCCTTCGTCAATCGTAATCGTGACATCAACGATTCCTTCGTTCGGGTTTGCCGGATTATCTCTAAAAGTCGGTTCG
Source organism: Acidobacteriota bacterium (assembly GCA_031412675.1). Lineage (GTDB taxonomy): Bacteria > Acidobacteriota > Blastocatellia > Pyrinomonadales > Pyrinomonadaceae > JAFDVJ01. The sequence continues at coordinate 53,816 of JANODL010000084.1, forward strand.
AATTCGGCATTATAGAGAACAAAGCCCTGCGAACCGTATGCTTTTTTCAAATCTTCATAGACTGCATCCTGCAATCGTTTGCCATCGGCAATCTCACCTTTTTTTAGTCCGACACCGGATAAAATCTGCTGTTCCGAGAAAATCGAATTTCCCTCGACCTTCAATTCGCCGACACGGAAAATTTTGCCTTCCGTCACGGGAACGATAATTTTCAAAGTATCGTCCTTTGACGTAAGCAGCGGAATCGGAAAATTACTTAAAATCGGAAAGCCCGTGCGCTTGTAACCGAGACCGACAACCTGCGGTTCACCGATGCGCGCTTGGAAATAGCCTTTCGAGAACATATACGACTGAACATTTTTCCGCAGATCGTATTGCAGTTTGCGAAGATCGAGAATGTCCTGTCCTTTAAAACGCGAAATCAAGCCGGTTTCGCGGACGAGTTGAAGTTGTCCGCGCAGTTCGCCGTCTTTGAAAACCGAATTGCCTTCAAATTCTATATCAACGATGCGCGAACGATAGCCTTGCTCGACAACAAATGTCACGGCGGTCGAAGTTGCCGAAACTTCTTCGTCTTTAACCGTTACTTTGGCGTTCGGATAACCTTTCGAGGCAAGCTGTTCGCGGATTACGCGGATGCCTTTTTGAGCATTGACCGGATTATAGATTGATTCTTTCGAGATACCGACGCGCTGTTCGCGGAAAGCCTTTAAGATTTCCGATTCGGGAACGGCTTTCAAGCCTTCAAATTGCAGATCGCGGATAATCGGAAGTTCGGCGACTTCAAAAATGACGTTCACGCCGCCGCGCACGCCTTCTTCGGTCAAAACGCGGGTTTTGACTTTATCGAAAAAATTAAGCGAAAGAAGCTCCTGCAAATCGCGTTCGAGCTGTTGTTTGTTGAAAACATCGCCCGGACGCGTTTTGATGTAATAAAGCAGATCGTCGTCCTTCAGACGGCGATTGCCTTGAATGTCAACGGATTCGACTAACTGCTGCTGCGTCGCCGTTCCGGTTTTCGGAGAGTCTTTTGTTTTATCGTCTGTTTTGGCTATTGCTGAAATGGCGGAAACCGCAAAAATCAATAAAACAATCCCAAAAGCGCGAAAAATGTGCATAAAACCGATTTTCCTTATAATTGCAAGTTTGCGGCTAAACGTGTAGCCGATAATGATATTTGCCCCTGAAAACTAACTGTAAAATAACAATTTCAAAATAATTGTTTTGATAAAAGCGGGCGTTACCACGTTGGGTTGATACGCGAACTTTGATTCAATGAATCTAGGCTTGGTTGCCTTTTCCGCGTTATAAGTCCAACAAATCTTCAAATTATACAGATAAAACCGCAAAAAGGAAAAAGCGTGAAAGCCGTAAATAAATCTTTCACGCAAATTTATCGGAAAAGTAATTTAAAAAGATAACTTGTTTGATTCTATTGAATTAAATAACTACGCGGCTTTTAGATTTTGATTTTTAACTTTTCGGCTTACTTCGAGAATCAAATTGCCATCCAGAAAAATTTCACCGCAAGCCGGACAAACGTCAACTTCAACATTTTGCAAAGTAACTTTTTGTCGGCGAATAGGAACAGTCGTTGTCATAATGCGGCGTTCGGTCATTGTGCCGCAATCGCATTTTTTATTCAAATTCTTCATAAGCTGATTTAAAAACCACAACTCCCTGTAAAAGAAAAACAATAACGACTATTGCTTTTTGGTCTTCGGAAATTCCGAAAAAACGGTAACGAAAATGCGTTTCGTCATTTGTCAGTGTATCATAATTCTGCGCGTTGAGAACAGCCGCAACCGCGTCTTCAGGTGTAAAAAAATCGTTATCCAACTCCTCAAGACAATGAATCGAAAACTGAAAATTACCCTGTAAAATCTTTCTTTTGATTTTTGTGTAGATGGTTGCCATTTTTCAGAACAGATTCGAGATTGCAATTGTTGTTCAGCCAATAAATCTGCTCCGGTTTTTCTGTTATTTCAAATAGCGCGTTCATTAACTCCTTCAAAAAGTGTTTCTTCTAAACGAATCGAGCGAAATATCAGCTTATCTTTCTCGCAAAAAATCTCGACCATACTTTCTTCGCTCAAATCGCCTTGAATCAACGCTTCCGATAATTCGTCCTCAACGTATTTCTGCAAAGCGCGTTTTAGAGGTCGTGCGCCGTAGCTTCGGTCGGCGCAGGTTTTATCAATCAGCCATTGTTTGGCGGCACTCGTCAGACGAATCTGCAAAGTCCGTTTTTCAAGCATTTCGTTTAATTTTCCGACTTGCAAATCAATTATTTCAATCAAATCTTTGTCAACGAGTTCGTCGAAAATAATAATTTCATCAAGCCGATTAATAAATTCGGGCGCGAAAGTTTTTTTGACTTCCGATTGCACTTGTTCTTCCATTTTTTCACGCGAAGCCTCGGCATTTGCCTGAAAACCGAGCGTCGCACGCTTTTGGATAAATCTCGCACCCAAGTTTGAAGTCATAATAAAAATCGCGTGTTTGCATTCAACCGTATTGCCCTGCGCGTCCGTTAAAACACCGTCTTCAAAAACCTGCAAAAGCACATTGAACAAATCGGGATGCGCTTTTTCGACTTCGTCAAACAGCACGACCGAATAAGGCGTTCGGCGCAATTTTTCGGTTAATTGTCCGCCTTCGTCGTGTCCGACATAGCCCGGAGGCGAACCGATAAATTTCGCAACCGCGTGTTTTTCCATAAATTCCGACATATCAAAACGAATCAGCGCACGTTCCGAACCGAACAGAAATTCCGCCAAACTACGCGCCACTTCGGTCTTGCCAACGCCGGTCGGACCTAAAAATAAAAACGAGCCGACGGGTTTATCCGGATTTTTAAGTCCGGCGCGTGAACGGCGAATCGCCCGTGCCAGCGCGGAAATTGCCGGACGCTGCGAAATTATACGTTTGTGCAGTTCGGTTTCGATTTGCAGAAGTTTTTTCGCTTCCTCCTGTTTGATTGACTGAATCGGAATTCCCGTCCAACGCGCAATCACTTCTTCGACATCTTCGCGGGTCACTTCGACCGCCAAAAACGAATCGCCTAAGTTATTCAATTCAAATGCCAAAAGCTGTTCTTCGTTGGCGATGATACGCTTATAGTTTTCGACCGTTTCCTTCCAAGACGGATCGCCGACGGCTTCGTTTTCGTAACGCAGTTTGGCGCGTGCGCCCGCTTCGTCCAAAACGTCAATCGCTTTATCGGGCAAAAATCGGTCGGGAATGTAGCGGTTCGTTTGATAAACTGCCGCTTCGAGAGCTTCTTTTGAATAACGGATTTGATGAAAAGATTCGTATCTTTCCGCCAGCCCTTGAACGATTTTCAGCGCGTCTTCTTCGTTCGGCGGAACGACTTTGATTGACTGAAAACGCCGTTCCAAAGCCTTGTCTTTTTCGATTGATTTGCGAAATTCCGCCGGAGTCGTCGCGCCGACGCATTGAATTTCGCCGCGTGAAAGAGCGGGTTTCAGGATATTCGCCGCGTCTAGTGTGCCTTCCGCCGAACCTGCGCCGACCAGCGTATGGAGTTCGTCAATAAACACGATATATTGATCGTTTTCTCTGAGTTCCGTCATAATTTTTTTAAGACGTTCCTCAAACTGTCCGCGATATTTTGTTCCCGCGACAATCAACGATAAATCGAGCGACAAAATTCGTTTGTTTTCCAGAAAGGTCGGCACGTTTCGCTCGACGATTCTCTGCGCCAAACCTTCGATAATCGCCGTTTTGCCAACGCCTGCTTCGCCGATTAAGACCGGATTATTTTTCGTGCGGCGGCAAAGAATTTCAATTACGCGCTCGATTTCGCCGTCGCGTCCGATTAACGGGTCGAGCTTTCCGTTAGCGGCTTCCGCCGTCAAATCGCGTGTAAATTCCTGTAAATGCGGCGTTTCGGTTTTTTCTCTGCCGACCTGATACAGATCGGAAAAACCGCTTTGACGCGCAACTTCGTCGCGCACGTCTTGTAGGCGAAGTCCGTATTGAAAAAGAATTTCGGCGGCGATTGATTTTTCCTCGCGCAAAACGCCGAGCAGAAGATGTTCGGGACCGATATGACGATTTTTCAATTTACGGCTTTCTTCCGCCGCCAACGCGAGAATTTTTTTGGTTTCCGGCGAAAGATGCAGTTCCGCCGATTGCGGAATCCGGTCGCGCAGAGTGATTCGTTCCTCGACTTCGCGGCGAACGGCTTCGACCGACAAATTATTCCGAAACGGGAAAAATCTCGCCGAAATGGTTTTATCCTCGCGCATCAGCCCCAACAAGATATGTTCGGGCGAAATGACTTGCGAGCCGTATTGCAGAGCTTCGTAGCGGGCAAAAAAGATAACCCGCCGTGCTTTTTCCGTGTAGCGTTCAAACATAAAAAATAGTGATTTGACCTTTTGTTAAAGTGATAACTTAGAGTCTGAACTTTTATGACAAATTTTTCAAGATAGAATTTTCCGAGACTTTCCTAAATATAGTTTCAAACAACCCGAAAATCCAAAATTTTTATTGCGTCCGCAAGTTTTCTAAAGGTTTTATTCGGCTTGCCTTTAAAGCCGGATAAAGCGTCGCAATCAAACAGACAAAGAACGCGATAAAAATTATCAACAAAATATTAAAAACTTCGGGACGCAGCGGAATATAATTGAGTGAATAAACTTCCGCTGGAAGACTGATAATTTTGAAATAATTTCCGACAAAACAACTGAAAAGCCCCAAAATCACGCCGAAACAAATTCCGATAAAACCCAAAAATAAACCTTCGAGCAAAAAAATCGTTAGCAAACTGCTTGTTTTCGCGCCGCAGGTTCGCAAAATTGCAATGTCAAGTCTTCGTTCATTGACAAGCAGCGCAAGCGTCGTCGTAATATTCAGCGCGGCGATAAAAATTATCAGCGAAATTATTGCCAGCGCAACCTTTCTTTCCAACGAGAGCGCGGCAAAAAGCGGTCGGTTTGCTTCCTGCCAATCAACGACCTTAAAATTTTTCCCTAACTCGTTCCGAATCTCCTGCGCCGTTTCGTTGCTTGCGTAAATATCTTTGACCGACACACTTAGAATCGTCGGCGTAAATTGCGGTTGTCCGTGAAGTTGGGCGAATTTTTCGGGCGAAACGTAAATCCAAGTCGAATCGTAATCATAAAGTCCGGTTTCAAAAGTCGCGGCAATCCGCACACGCGAGGGCGTGTTCATTTCGAGCGTCACAATATCCGCCGAATCGCCGATTTTCAAATTCAGTTTTTCGGCAAGACGCGCACCGACGGAAATTTGACTTACTTTTAAACCGTTCTGATTCCGAACTTTGAGAATCGCGTAACTAGTCTCGGTCGCGCCGATAATCAAAGAGTTTTCATAAGCCGTCGGCAAAACTTCGCGGACATTTTCGATATTTTTTAGTTTTTCTTCAATTTCCTGCTGGTTAAGAATTTCCGTTCCGTCTTTGAGAAAAACCGAAACGTGCGAAGTGTTCGCCAGAATTTTGTCGCGCATTTCGTCGGCAAAACCACGCGCCAGCGATTGGGCAATTATCAAGCTCGCCACGCCTACTGCGATTCCGACAACCGCGACGATTGACGTAAAACGCGCCAGCGATTTTCGACGGACGCGAAAATATTTGAGCGCAAGTTTTAGTTCATAATTCACGAATTAAGCGACCAACGGCAACACTTGACGGCGGATTTTTTCTTCGATTTCTTTGAGTGTTTTGCCGTCAAAATAAATTTCGCCGCAGTTCGGGCAAACTTCAGCTTCAATATTTTCAAATTGAAATTCTCGTCCGAAGCGTTTGAAAGTGCGGCTGACGGATTTAGTTTCCGTAATGCCGTCGCAAAATTCACATTCAAGATGTTTATTCAAAAATTTCATAGCAAGTTATTATCAGCAAATTGCTCGTCGGATGAAAACGACAGACGGTTTCTAAAAGTCTTTCGTCCAATGCTTTTCCACAAACAACGCGGGCGAGTTCCACGAATATCATACGTCAATTTTTCCGTAATTTCACCATTCAATATGGCGCAAACGGCATCGTCGGTTGTAAAATTGTCGTTTTCCAATTCTTCCAAAGCGTGAATGGAAAAGAAATATTCCCCGCGCAGAATTTTTTGTCTGATTCGCTGAAGCGTTGACATCGCGTAAATGGTAAATGAAAAACGAATAAGCTACAATTTTGCTTTTGGGTAATTATGCCACTTTCTACGATTGAAGAAGCCGTTGAAGATATAAAACACGGCAAAATGATAATTATTGTTGACGACGAAGACCGCGAAAATGAGGGCGACCTTGTTTGCGCGGCGGAAAAAATCACGCCTGAACTCATTAATTTTATGGCAGTTCACGGGCGCGGGCTGATTTGTCTGCCGCTCACGGAAGAGCGTTGTGATTTTCTTCAGCTTGCGCCGCAAACTTCGGAAAACACTTCGGGTTTCGGGACGGCTTTTACCGTTTCAATCGAAGCAAAGGAAGGTGTCACGACCGGAATTTCGGCGGCTGACCGCGCCAAAACGATTTTGACAGCCGTTAATCCCGAATCGAAAGCGACTGATTTGGCGCGTCCCGGTCATATTTTTCCGCTGCGGGCAAAAAACGGCGGCGTGCTTGTCCGCGTCGGGCAAACCGAAGCGAGCGTTGACGTGGCGCGAATCGCCGGACTTAATCCGTCTGCCGTGATCTGCGAGATTATGAACGACGACGGGACGATGGCGCGAATGCCCGAACTCGAAGTTTTCGCCGAGAAACACGATTTGAAAATCATCTCCGTCGCCGAACTCGTTCGTTATCGAATTCATAAGGAAACTTTGGTCAGAAAGGTCGTCGAAAGCGATTTGCCGACCGATTACGGAATGTTCCGTGCCGTGATTTACGAAAACGTGATTAACGGCGAAACACATATCGCTTTAACGATGGGCGATTTTTCGCAGACAACCGAAGCGGTTTTAGTGCGCGTCCAAACGGAGAATATTACGTTCGCTATGTTTGGCTCAAAACTTGGCGAAGCTTCCGCAGCAATCAACTCTTCCCTGAGAAAAATAGCCGAAGCAGGGAAAGGCGTGATACTCTATTTACGTCAGCGCGAGCATAATTTAGACTTAATTCATCAGTTGCAAACTTACGCGCTGATGCAGGACAAAAATTTGGATTTTCAAACCGCACGCCGCGAAACAGGCTACGGAAGTTTCCGCGATTACGGCATCGGAGCGCAGATTTTAAACGATTTAGGTGTCAGAAAAATTCGGCTTTTGTCCAATCATCCCCCGCGCATTACGGCGATTGAAGGCTTTGATTTGGAAATAGCCGAAACCGTCGGTTTATAAAAGTTAGACATCATTCAAGGGGTAAAAAATGTCTGAAGAAAACAACAATCAGACCGAACAAACAGAAGAAATTGAACCGCAGAAAACAGATGTAGAAGAAACACCTGCGGCGCGGCGGCGAAGATATTTCACCCGGCGCAATGCCGTAGTTTCTTCAGGCGCGTTGGGAATTCTGTTTTTTTTGGTAGCAATTTTACTGGTTGTTTTTTATCGTTACGGCGTTTTTGATAACTACGTCAAAGCGCAATTTGTTGCAAAAATGGATCGCATCGGGATGGTTTTTTCTGCCGATACTTTCCGCGTGACGGTCGCGCCTTTACAACTCGAACTCAAAAATGCGACTTTCAACGACAAAATCACGGGCGAAAAACTGTTTTTTATCCGCGATGCAAAGCTCGGCTTAACCGTCAAAAATCTTTATGCATGGCAGCTTTCGCGCGACATCAGCGTTGATTCGACCGACATCAACGGCGCGGAAGTTTGGGTCAAATTCGACGAAAACGGCAAATCGAATTTTTCAAATCTGAAATTCGTCGAAGAAGAAAAAAGCCGCGTCAACCTTAATTATTCGTCAATCACATTCAATTTAAAAGACGGTCTTATTCATTACGGCGATGTTTCGCGCAAACTCGGCGGCGATGCGAAAAATATCGTGTTATCGCTGATACCCGAAAGTTTTGAAGTTCCCGACGACCAAAAGCGTTATAAATTCGATCTGGCTTCGGACGACTCGAATTTTGTCTATGACCAGAGCAAGCTCGAAGACATTGATTTGCGCGTGCAGGGCATCACCGATTCAAAAGGCGCGGATATTACCGGCTTAAAACTGACCACGCCGATCGGCGAATCAATTTTGAAAGGCAGAGTTGACGGTTGGGAATCGCCGAAATACGACTTTGAGATCGAATCAACGGTTGATCTAACGCAGACTTCAAACATTTTTCCGCTCGGCACGCCGCTTCGCGGAATCGGAAATTTTAAGGGAACGGTTTCGGGCGAAGGCGAAAATTATAAAGTTAAGGGCGAGATTTTTTCCGAATCGCTTTCGGCTTCAAATATTTATCTCAAAGGATTGAACGTCAATGCCGATGTGACGGGGCAAGGTTCGATGTACGAAGCGAACGGCAAGGCAATCGCTCAGCTTTTGACGTTTGAAGATTTTAAGATTGATTATCCGCAATTGGTTGGAATGATTCGCGGCAACGGAACCGACTTTAAATGGGTTGGCGAGCTTCAAGCCGCCGCCGCGAAAACGCCTTTCGGAACGCTCGGCGGACTTTTTATTTCCGATGCAGTTGCCGAATACAAGGAAGAAAAATTCGGTGTCACACTCGGCAATGCACGAACGAAAACTTTTTCGTCGAAAGGTTTCGACATTGAAAATTTGCAGGTTTCCAACATCAAACTCGATTCAAACGAAGGTGTCACGAATGTTTCCGCGCCGAACGCAACCGCCGGAAAATTCAAAACAAAAGCCTTTCAGATGGAAGGCGTAAAAACAAAAAATCTGCGAATCAAAGACGTTCCGAAACGCACCGAGATTCAAGCCGACACGATTACTTCAAACTCCGCCAATATAAAAGACAATAAACTCAAAAATCTCGTCGTCAACGATGCGCGGATCGGTTACGAAAACGGCGCGACGACTTTTCTCGCCCGAACTTTAACGGCTGAACAGTTGCTTGCCAACGGCGCGACGCTCGGTCAAATTGTTGCCCAAAATTTTAATGTTAAAGACGTTCCGAGCGAAACGATTGTCGCCGCCGACAACTTGAAAGTTGCGAAAGTCCAAACCAAAGCGGCGATTCTCGGAACATTAAATATCGCGGGCGTGCGCCTGACGATTCGGCAGGGCAGAATCGAAGGAACTTCGGGCGACATTGATGCGGGAAATGTCACACTCGTTAAAAATTCGGACTTGCCTGATGGAGGAAATCTCGAAAACGTCAAAATCTATAAACCCGTTTTCGTGCTTGAACCATCGGGCAGTTATCGCGCCAGCGCGGATATGAGTTTGGGCGGCGGCACGGTCGGAAGCGTCAAGCTCGGTGCGGCACGCGCCGGTGTCGTCGTTGATAACAGTCAGGTCGCGCTTAACAATTTAACCGCCGACGTGATGGACGGAAAAATAAACGGAAACGCGACGATTGCTTTAAATGCGCGAAACCGTTCAGAAATCAACGCCGATTTTACAAATCTCGATTTAGGAAAACTGCTCGCATTGCAAGGCGGACGAGTTGTTCCCGTTGAAGGCGAAACGACCGGAAAAGTCAATTTATCTTTCAACGGAACGAATTTCAAAACCGCCAGCGGAAACCTGTCCGCCGACATTACGGCAAACGCCGGAACAGCCGAACGCGGATTGATTCCGGTCACGGGACGAGTCGAAGCAACCGCGACGAACGGACTTTTTAATGTTGATGTGGCGCGGCTCAATACTGAAAAAACCGAATTTAACGCGAACGGAAATTTCGATTTGAACGGCTACAATTCAAACTTAAATATCGCTTTGAATTCGACCGATGCAAGCGAGATTACGCGAATTGTTCAGGTTTTGAATATTTCGCCGGAATTCGATCAAAAGATTAACGAATACAAAGCGGAATTTGCGGGAAATCTGCAATTTACCGGAACGCTGACGGGCAATGTTTCAAATCCGACGATTAACGGAAAGGCATCACTCGATTCACTCATCTTGCGCGGACGCTCACTCGGTTCGCTGGCGACCGATATTTTCGTTTCGCCCGACGGAACCGAACTCAAAAACGGCGTTTTGCAGGAAGCCGACGGCGGAAATCTCGCGTTTAATGTCAATATTCCGAGCCTCGGCACGAACAATATTTCGGTGCAGGCGACTTTGACAAATATCAATACGGGCAATATTTTGGCGGCTTTACCCGTAGATTTGCCCGACAGCTTGCGCGGTTTGCAAGCCGACACTTCGGGAACTCTGAATCTGAGCGGCTTGCCGGACGCGATGCAGGGCGAAGCCAATCTGACGGCGAAAAACGGTTCGCTCCAAGGTCAGACTTTCGACACTCTCGACACGCGCCTCACTTTTGCGGGCAACACCGTCAACCTCGAAAACTTCAACGCCAAATTCGGCGACGGAATGCTGACGGCGAAAGGAACTTATCAAACCGACACAACCGCGTTTGATTTCGACGTTGACGGCAAAGGAATTCCGTTTGCGCGGATTCGACCATTCATTCCGAGCAACGAAAGTGTTCCCGACATCAACGGAATCGTTAATTTAACGGCTAAAGCGACGGGCAGAACCGATGATTCAAAAAGCTACGAAATCAATTTTAACGGCACGGGAAACGGCGTTACTTTGAACGGCAATTCGCTCGGCGAAATCGTTTTCAACGGCAAGACGGAAAATCAACAGCTTAACGCGAATCTGACCGCGAATCTCCAAGGACAACAGCAAAACATCACGGCAAACGTCAATTTTGCCGACCCGAATCTGCCGTTTCGCGCCGAAACAACCTTTAACAACACGGAACTTGCGCCATTTATCGGGCTTGTCCGCGAACCCGGCGATATTGCGATTAACGGACAAGCGACGGGCAGAGTTTTTCTTGAAGGAAATCTTTCGGGCATTAACGCCGACGGCGTGCGCGAATTTTCGACCGCGAATTTGAAAGGCTCTGCGGACTTTACACAACTTGCTCTGCAAATCGGCGACACGCCGATTGCCGCCGTCGAACCTGTTGCTGTCAGGTTTGATATGAACGAAATTGTCGTCCAAAGTGCGAAATTCGCGGGCGGCGGTTCAAATATCGTCGTGAGCGGAACGGTTGCCCTAAGAGATAACGTAGTCAACAATCTGAACATTGACGGACGCGTTAATCTGAGCATTCTGAACGCCATCTCGCGCAACACGTTTTTTGCGGGTTTGGCGGATGTCAATGTGCGTCTGACGGGACCGAGTCAGACGGCGCGTTTGAACGGCACGGCGGAAATGCAAAACGCTTCGGCTTCGGCTTTTATCGGTTCGGAGCGCATTACTTTTGAACGGCTCAAAGGTCGCGTGATTTTCACGTCGAATCAAGCGCAGATTGATGAATTGACCGGATTTTTGGGCGGCGGCAAATTTACCGCGTCGGGCGGCGCGGTTCTTGACGATAAGCTAAATCTCCAAGCCTTTCGGCTCGCTTTGCGCGGCAGTAACGTAACCGTTCCTTTGCCGAAAGATTTTCTGACAACGGGCGATGCCGAAATTGCAATCAACGGCAGTCGGCTGAACGGAGTTTTAAGCACGTTCATTGCCGGAAGAATTGATGCAAAACGGAGTCTTTATTCGCAGAATATTGATCTTGCGGACGTGATCGGCGGACGCAGCGAAGGTTCGATTACGCAAAGCGACGGCACATCGTCGCTCGGTGATGTCAAACTCGATTTGATCGTCGAAGGACGCAATGCGTTGGTCGTCCGAAATAATATTGCCGATTTGACCGCTTCGCTTTCTTTGCGCGTGACGGGCGATTTGGATACACCGCAGGTCGAAGGCAGAATTACCGCCAACAACGGAACGCTTTTCTATCGAAACGACCGCTATATCGTTCAGCGCGGCGAACTCGTTTTTCCGCCGAACACGGGCGGCATCGAGCCGATTGTTAATCTTCAAGCCGAATCGGAAATCAACGGTTACCAGATTTTTCTTAATCTCAACGGAAAATTGACCGATACCGAAAATCTGAGCGCGACGGTTCGTTCAAATCCGGCGTTGCCGCAAACCGATGTGATTTCGCTGATTACGACGGGAAGTTTATCGAATGCCGAAGGCGGAATTCCGACGCTCGCGCAATCGGGCATCAGCACGGCAGCGGAAATTTTGACTGACGAAATTATCAACAAACCGATTGCCAAAGCGACCGATAAACTTTTCGGTTTGAACAAATTTCAGCTTGACCCGATCATTTCCGGTCAACGTAATCCGGGAGCGCGTCTGACGGTCGGACGACAGGTCAATCGCAATCTTCTGGTAACGTATTCGACGAATCTTTCGGGCGACCAAAATCAGGTTTTTGCGGTCGAATATCGCGTTTCAAATCGTCTGTCATTCGTCGCGCAATATGAACAAGGTTCGGTGAGCAATGTGACGCGCAGCAAGGATAATTTCAGTTTTGAAGTTCGGCTGCGAAGACGTTTTTAAAAGTAAAAAGTAAAAAGTAAAAAGTAAAAAGTAAAAATTATAAAGAGTAAGGGGTTAGATTTGAAAAAGAGTGGCGCAGAAATGCAAGGAAAGAGATATTCAAAAATAAAAAGAAGAGGCTCAAAGATTGGAAAGAAGTTTTTACTTTTTACTTTTTACTTTTTACTTTTTACTTTTTCAGCCTTTGCACAAAACAAATACGAAGATCGGCAGATTGTCGAACCGATTGATATTACTTTCGAGGGCAACGACCGCGAGCTTTCGGCGGCGGAAGAATTTCGTCTGATTGCCCGCAACACGCTCGGCGACAAATATTCCGCCGTTAAAATTCGTGAAGCGATTCAGGCGATTTATAACACGAACCGCGTTGTTTCGGTGACGGTCGAAGCGGCGGAAGTCGGCGAAAATTCCGTCCGTCTGCACTTTATCATCAAGCGCAAAACGCAAGCCGAACAGGTTGCGATTAATCTCGGAAATACGATTGGCGATAAAATTACGGAAGATGAACTTCTGCTCCGGCTTAATCTCGTGACACCCGGAAATTCGGTTTCCGAACAGATTCTGCAAAGCAATGCCGGAACGATTCTCGAATATTTGCGCGACCGAGGTTATTACAAATCGGAAGTAACCTTCACGCAAAAGCCTTCGACTGCCGATACCCGCGTCGGTGTGACGTTCAATGTAAATCCTAACGAACAAGCCAAAATCGGCATATTCAACATCGAAATCACGGGTTTTGAGACGACCAAATTCCGCGAGAAACTAAAACTCCAACCCGGCGAACTTTTTACACGCGAAAAACTTAATCAAGATGTGGAAAGAATCCGCAAAGCCCTGCGCGATGAAGATTTTTTCGCGCCCGAACTCGGCGAACCGCGAGTTATTTTTGAATCTGAAACAAACACGATCAATATCAGTTTAACGGGCAAAGTCGGTGCAACGATTAAAGTTTCGGTCGAAGCCAAAGGCGAAAAAGTCGGCGAAGGAACGCAAACAAAACTTTTGCCGATCAAGCGCGAAGGCTCGCTCGATTATTCGGCGATTGTCGAAGGCGAACGCCGTCTGGAAAATTATTTTCAGGAGAAAGGTTATTTTTTCGCCGATGTTACGCCGGTCTGCTCGGTTTCGCCTACATTTACCGAAACGGAAGCGAGCTACACGGTTAACGAAACGAATCTTTTATGTTCGTCTTTGAGCGGCGCGGATTTGACCAATCGAACAATCGAAGTTAAATATAACGCCGACCTTAATCGTCAGTTGAAATTGGTGGACATCCGCATCGAAGGCACAAATCTTTTGCCGATTGAGGAAGTTCGCACTATTCTCAAATCGCAGGAAATATCAGCTTTGCGCCTTATTCCCTTTTTGGGCTACGGGCGCGGCTACACCAGCAAGGAATTACTCGAAGAAGACCGCCAAACTGTCAAATCGCTGATGCGCGAACTCGGTTACCGCAACGCTGGCGTGACGGTCAAACAAGGTGTTTCGTCAAACGGAGATAATTTAATCATCACGTTTGTCGTCCAAGAAGGAATTCCGACGCGGGTTGAAGACGCTGAGATTGTCGGCAACAACGCTTTTACCGATGCGGCTTTGAAGACCGAATTGCCGAGTCTGATCGGACAAAATTATTCACGCGCCCGAATTCGCAACGGGCAGAGAAAACTCGCGGAATATTATTCAAATCAAGGTTTTTACGATGCAAAAATCAGCTATTCAATTATCGAATCAGGCGCGGACACGACCGAAGAGCGGGTCAAAATAGAATACAAAATTGAAAACGAAGGCAAAAAAGTTTTTATCAACCGCGTTTTGGTTTACGGCAATGATCGCACGAAACGCGAGGCGATTTTGAAAGCGGTCAATTTGCGTCCGGGCGAAGTTTTACGCGCCGCCGACATTTTTTCGAGCGAACAGAATCTTTACGCGACCGATGCTTTCAAAAGAATCACCATCAAACCCGAACCGGCGGGCGAAAATGCGAGCGGACGTTTGACCGATGTCATTATCAACGTCGAAGAACAGGCTCCGCGATTGATGACTTACGGCGGCGGCGCGTCAACCGATGCCGGACCTTTCGGATTCTTTGATATTCGTCATTTCAATTTGTTCGGAAATCTCCAACAAGGCGGCGCACGCATCCGCATCAGCCGTTTGCAGCAGCTTGCCCAGATTGATTTTATCAACCCGCGATTTATGCGCGACGGAAAAAACACAGACGGCACAATTCGCTTTGCGCCGCTTTCGTTTACCGCACAATATCAGCGCGATTCGACTGTCACGCGGTTTTTCCGTTCGGTTTTTGATACAGGCACGCTCGGCATCGTTCAGCGAATTGACGAAAACGGCAATCCGATTGACGAATTCGGAAACGAAACGGGCAGTCCGACGATCAATCGCCTGACGCTTTCAGCCGAAACAAGCCGCACCGTCAGCGTCAAAAATCGAAGCATTTTATTCGTTCGGTATAAATTTGAAGACGTGCGGCTTTTCAAAATCGAAAGTCTTTTGATTAAGGATATACTTTTGCCCGACGCAAGAATCCGTACTTCGGGTTTCGGCGCGACATTCGTGCGCGACACCCGCGAAAATTGCGCGATTCGCTATTCCCTTTTAGAAATTATCTCGAAGGGCGAAGTCGGCGAACCGTGCCGCTATAATCCGGGCGACCCGACCAAAGGCGAATATCTGACGGCGGAATATAATTTAAGTGTGCCGTTTTTGGGCGCAAATATCGGTTTTCAAAAATTTCAAGCGTCATATTACCGCTTTTATACCGTTCCGTTTCTGAAGAACACGACTTTTGCGGGACGCGCAGTTGTCGGTTTGGCAAATGTTTTTGCAAACGGCAATCGTTTTTCGTCGTCGCAGTTTCCCGGACTGGAAGGAATTTTGCCGATTAGCGAACGATTTTTTGCGGGCGGTTCGACGAGTTTGAGAGGTTTCGATTTTGAATCGGCGGGTCCGCGTGTCGTGATTGTTCCGCAGGGAACTTTTCGCAACAGTCGTGGCGAGATTGTCACATTAAATCCGTTCACCGTGCCGTTCGGCGGCAACGCGCTGGCAATCGTCAATCTCGAAGCTCGTGTTCCGTTGACGGATTCGGTTCGCGCCGTGCCGTTTTATGACGGCGGCAATGTTTTCCGCCGCGTGAAAGATATTTTTAATCCGCCTGATGTTTTGCCGAATGATGTTGTTTCGCAGAATCTCCGCGCCGTCTGGTCGCATACGGTCGGTCTCGGACTTCGCATCAAAACGCCGATTGGCGGCGAATTCGGCGTTGATTACGGCTATTTGCTCAATCCGCCGCGCTTTTTAATTCCGCAAGCCGTCGGTCCGAACGCAACTTTTCAGGTGCGCAAAGAACAAATTCATTTCCGCTTCTCACAAGCCTTTTAAGTTCCAAGTTCCAAGTTGAATAGGTTTTTAACCTGGAACTTGAAACTTGGAACTTGGAACTTTTTAATTAATGGCTGATGAAATGATATGACTTTCGTCGAGTTCGACCACAAAACTTTCGGAATTGGGTTCAAGCATCACATCTTCGTTTTTGACGGGTGTCGGCTCGGTTGAACGCACCGGAATCGGTTTCGGAGTCGGTGGAGTCGGCAAAGTTTTTTCCAAAAGCTGTTGTTTTTGTTGTTCTAATTTTTCCAACGCTCTTTCTTTTAATTGTTTGCGGAGAATTTTCACGCCATACATCGCTTGATCGGCGGCAATAATAATCTGGTCAAGCGTCTCGCCGCCGTTCGGATACGAAGCCGCACCGATGCTGACCCCAACCCGCGCAAAACGTCCATCGCCGATCGGCAGCACAAAATCATTGACGGATTTTTCGATTCGCTGGCATAATTCCTCAACCGAAATATCGTCGGTTTCGGGAATAATCGCCACAAATTCGTCGCCCGCATACCGCGCCAGAAAATCGTAATCACGAAGTTGTCCGCGCATCGCTTTTGAAAGCTCTCTGAGCAGTTTGTCGCCCGCTTTATGCCCGAAGGTGTCGTTGACCGCCTTGAACCCGTCAAGGTCGAGCATCAGAACCTGAAAACGGCTACCGTTGCGGTCGGCGCGGGCAACTTCTTTTTCAAACTGAATTTGCAAACTTCGCGCATTCGGCAGAGATGTCATCGGGTCGGTAAAAGCCTTTGTTTCGGTTTCGGCGTGATAGATTGACTTTAAAATCGCGTCCGAAGCAATCCGCGAAACCGTTTCGAGCAGGCGCAAATGCTCGTCTTCGTAAGTTTCCAAAGCGCACGAATAAAGCGAAACCGCGCCGAGCAGTTTTTCGTCGGCAATCAACGGCAAAGCCGCCATCGCCGAATATTCCTGGACGAATTCGAGTTGGCACAACGAAAAATCCAATCCCGGATTGACGTTGCTGACCGATTGACGCTTTTTCAAAACATAGCCGGTCGCACCTTCGCCCGGTTTGACGGTGCGATTCAAAAGCGCGGAAGCATTTTTTCCTTCGGCGTAAACCGCTTTTGCTTCATTGCCCGTTTCGTCCAAAAGATAAATTACGCAGGTATCAAACGGCACGAGTCCGCCGATTTTTTCCCCAAAAAGTGAAAATGTGTCTTCCGGATTCAAAGACGTACTGAAAATTCGCGCCAATTCGTAAAGCGTGAAAACTTCACGATTTGCGCGTTTGATCTGCTCGACATAGCTTTTTGAATTATTATTGTTAGTTTGAATCAGCAAATCTTCACCCGTCTGACCATCTTGCGAATAAGAAAGTTTTTCGGTTTCAATCGCCGCTTCAAATTTTTTCAGATTACGCAGAAAAATATCAACGATCTTCGGGTCAAACTGCGTTCCCGCGCCGTTGATCAGAAACTTTCGGGCTTCTTCACGCGAAACCGCCGCCCGGTACGGACGCGCCCCGCGCAATGTGTCGTAGGCATCGGCGACCGATAAAATCCGCGCCGTCAGCGGAATATCATTGCTCTTCAAACCTTCGGGATAACCGCTTCCGTCCCAGCATTCGTGATGATACTTGACGGTCGGCACAACCGGATAGCTGAAATTTACCTTTTCGAGAATAGACGCGCCGACCGAAGCGTGAATTTTGGTTTTTTCCATCTCAGCCGGAGTCAAACGTCCCGGTTTATTCAAAATATGGTCGGGAACGGCAAGTTTTCCGATGTCGTGAAGCAATGCACCCGTGTTCAAGGCGTTAATTTCGCCCGCCGATAATCCTAAAAGCTCGCCCATTCCGACGGCGTAAATCTGTGTCCGGCGAACATGCCCGACCCCAACTTGATCGCGGGCATCAATCGCCGTTGCGAGAGCCTCGACCGTCGCCAGATGAATCCGGCTCGCTTCACCGATTTCTTTGGTTTTCTGTTCCAGTCTTTGGATGTGAAACTGATAGGCAAAATGACCGACAATCGTCATCGGTAAGATTACCAAACCGAACGGCAAGCCGAATTCAAGAAACAACGTATGAAACAGAAACGCGGCACCCGTTGATAAAGCATAACCTAAAAGAGTCCGCAAAAAAGTAATTTTCCAGATTTCGCCTAACGGATTTTTGTCTTCAAGATAAAGAAAAATCGAATTGAAAATTGCCGATAAAAGATAATGGATCGCGGTCATCGAAACGATTGCCGCAATTAACCATTGCCAGATAACAGGTTCTTGACCAACAAAAGGCGAATTAAATCCGCCGAAATAATGCAGAACCAGATAAAAAACCGAGGCTGAAGCAAACGCCGTGCAGGCATTGGAAAAAACGCCGAACAGCCATTGAAATTTGTTTTTTCGAGCGATATTAAATCGGGCAAGCGAGCAACTTACCGCTAAAAAAACTCCGCCCGGAACACCGAGCCAGATTATTCCCCAAAAGATTATTATCTCCTTTGCCGAAAAATCCGCCGATGTTTTTGGAATTCTGATTTGATGCTGATTTGCAAATACGGAAACAGCGAGGGCAAACGCTAAAACCAAAAGTTGCTGTAAGGGAAAATCCCTTAATTCAAAAGCGGCAAATCCGAATAGAGCAACGCTCAGACAGAGCAAAATGCCCCAGTAAATTTTTACTCTCAGATTGTCGCCGGGGAGGCTTGATTTTTCCATCTTTAATTTCTCCAAAAACATAGAGAATCTTTACGGGTTTCGTCTGAGAGATTTTGGTTGCCGTAATTTACCCGGCAACGAAGGTAAAAAACATATCATTTTTCGTGCCAAACCGTGAGAAATGAAATAGTTAAGTATTTATTGAAGAAAGCAATCGTAATTCAAAATGACTGACTAAAAATCGGTCATTTTGACAATTCAAAATGACCTAACTCAATCAATTTGAATTTTATATTTCATTCCGAAAAGAGATTTTAATGATATTTAATGAATAAACAGATAACTTTTATTCAAAATCAAAGATTTCGGTTAAATTAATAAAGATTTTGAGATAGAATGAAAATTAGCTTGTTTCGGATAGAATCTAGCTTGAGAAAATCAAGGGAATTTAATTTCCCTAATGTTTAATTCTAAACCAGACGATCAGCAAAAAGCAATACATTTTTGCAGCTTAAAAATTAATCTTTTTCGTTTTGTCGGGCGCGAAAGAATCAGGAGTTTTGAAATTTGTAATATGGTTTTAGATTTCATAAACACACGCCGAAAATTTGAAGACGGCGAAAAATCATCGGCTTTCAGCTTTCTTATATTGCGCTTGACGATTTTACTTCTCGCCTTGACGGCATTTTCCTTTGCCGCTCGCGCACAGAATTCGGATGATGTAATTCGCGTTGATACTGAACTTATTGCCTTTGAAGTAACGGTTTCGGATAAGGACGGAAAACCCGTGCGCGGACTCGATGCAAAAGATTTCAAAGTTTTTGAAAACGGTGTCGAGCGGCAGATTGATTTTTTTGAACCGATTCGACGGCAAAACGAAAATCGTCCGCTTTCAATCGTTTTCGCCCTCGATGTTTCGGGTAGTATGACGACCGAAGAACTCGTCAAACTGCAATCTGCCTTACAGCAATTTGTCAAAAGACTCGCCGATTACAATTCATATTTCGCCGTCATGACTTTCGGAATGGAGGTCAAAACGCTGCAATCTTTTACCAACAAACCAACAAAACTTGAAAAGACTTTTGAGAAACTTCTGCGCGATCAAGACGGACTTTCGACACACGCTTACGACGCGGTTGACGAAGCCGTGCGGCTCTTGCGAAAAAAATCGCCGCCGACTATCAAAAATCAATTGCCAAAAAAAGCCGTGATTTTGATTACGGACGGCTTTCCGGTCGGCGACACGGTTTCGCCAAAAACCGTTATCGAACGCGCAAATGAGGCGGAAACAACGGTTTATTCGGTTCTTTTGCCTTCTTTTTCGCGCCTTCAGGGAAATAAAAAACCGCTTCTGACGCTTTTGGAAGCGAGCGGTTTGGTCGAAAAAACCGGCGGAAAAACCTTCTATGTCAACGAGAGTAATTTCGATCCGCTCTTCAAAAGTCTGGAAGAAGAAATCACTTCATCTTATGTTTTAGCGTTTTATCCGAAGATAGAAAGCCGCAAAGACGGGAAGTTTAACGAAGTTCGGATCGAAACTCCAAAAAATCTCAAACTCAGACAGAATCGCACCGGATACCAGTTAAAATAAAGGGATGAAGGCAGAGGGATGAGGGATGAAAGAATGCTTTAAATTCATCCCTCATCCTTCATCCCTCTGCCCTCAAAACCTGTCTTCTTCTTCGTCATCGTCGTGATCATCGCCGCCTTCGTAAAGGTCCAGTTCGATTGGGTCAAGCCCGACGACTTCCAAATTTGCACCGCATTCATCGCAGGATACAACATCGCCTTGCTCGGAATCGGCATCTACATAAACTTCTTCATCACATTCAGGGCAAACTGCTGTCGGCATTTTTTCTCTCCAAAAGTTTTTTTATAAATTTAACTCGCATTTCGCTTGGCTTTTAAGCGAAATTGTCCGTCTGATAGTCAAATCTAACTTGTTTTTCAGTTATATAGCAAATTTTTTCAAAAAAACTGCTGAATCTCGTTTGTCTTCAGCAATCAACTATTAGATATTATGGATTGATTTTTCAAATTTCAAATCGGTAAATTCAAAAATGCAATTTCCTTTCAAATTGGCTGAAAATAAAGAGTTTGACGTGGTCGGGTTCGGCACGAACGCGGTTGATTATTTAATTATCGTGCCTGAATATCCGTCATTTAACTCAAAAATCGAGCTTACGGATTATGTTCAGGCGGCAGGCGGTGAGATTGCGACAACAACTGTCGGCTTGCGGCGTTTGGGCGCGAAAACTGCTTATATCGGACGCTTCGGCGACGACAACGAAGGCGATTTCGGTCTGCAAACTTTGCGCGATGAAGGCGTGAACGTCGAGTTTGCCGAACAAATCGAAGGCGCAAAAACGCAGATTGCCTTTATCATTATTGACGAACGAAGCGGCGAACGCACCGTCATCTGGAAACGCGACAAAAAACTGGCTTACAACGAAAAAGATGCGCCGACTGAAATTTCAACTCGCGGAAAAATTCTGCATTTTACGCCGCACGATGCCCGCGCTTGTCTGAAAATGGCACGCGCCGCAAAAAACGCGGGCGTGATTGTTTCGATTGATATTGACAATATTTTTGAAGGCATCGAAGAAGTTTTGCCGCTCGTGGACATTTTCGTTTCGTCCGCCGAATTTCCCGAAAGACTGGTCGGAATTGCTGACAAAAAAATGGCTTTGCGCGAGATAAAATCGCGTTACGGTTGCGCGGTCGTCGGAATGACTCTGGGCGAAACGGGTTCGCTTTTATTTTGCGAAAACGAATTTATCCGCACCGACGGCTTTGAAGTTCCGAACGGCTGTAAAGATACGACCGGCGCGGGCGATTCGTTTCGCGTCGGGCTTCTCTACGGAGTTTTGCAGGGCGCGAGCATCGAAGAAAGTGCGCGAATGGCAAATGCCGTCGCCGCGCTCAAATGTCGCGCAATCGGTGCGCGGACTTCTCTGCCCAACGAAAAAGAATTGTTTAATTTATTGGGTTCCGGTTAATTATTTCGTAAACTCAAACTCGCCGAACTTTTCGGGAACGTGAAAGCTCGCCTCTTTCGTCAAAGTCGGCGACCACGCGAGATAACCGCGTGTCGCGCCCGCACCAACGCACCGAAAAATATTTCCGAGCCAAACATCGCCCGCTTTCGGAATTTTGCCGAACGCCTTCCATTCAACCTTGATCGCCATCCAGATTTTGTCTTTCTCGATTAAAGATTTCGACTGCATTCCCGACGCATAATTCCAATCGGTTTCGCGCCTTTCGGGCATTTGATGAATTCCCAAATCAATCCACTCGCCGTTCGGCGCGATTTCAAACTCGAAATATTTGCGCGGCTCCGCTTTATTCGGCGCAAGAAAAATCTCACAAACGTCACGATCCCAAAGTCCGCCCGTTTTGCTCGTCAGATTCGCTTTTTCGGAAACAATCAAAGGTTCGCTTTGATTTGCTTCAAACCGAACATAAAGCGCGGCATCAGACCACAAAAGTTTTGCCTTGAACTGTCTGCTCTTCGGCGCATTTTCGCCTGACCAATATTTATCAATCAAAATATTTTTAGCTTTATCCCAAGCCTTATTTTCGAGTTCACTAATCGAAAAATCGTCTTCGAGATACGCGATTTTTGTTTTGTAAGTCATTTTGGACTGTCCATTTGCATTTGAAATGCAAAACAGAAAAAGAGTTATCAGAAAAAGAATGAAATTGGCGCGATTCATAGTGAAATAATTTAACGCCAATTTTGGAAAAATTTCAAATTTTTATTATTGGTTCATTCCTTCTTCGCAGTATTTCGTAAGATTTGGAAGTAATTTTTCCGCCTCATCTTCATCCCAATTTTCGCCGGAAGGTTCTCGTGGCGAAGAAGATATTTCGTGTGGAATTTCTTCCCCTGTTTTTTCTTCGTAAATTTCGGATGGAAGACAGAGAAACTCTTCAACACCGGCTGTCCAATCCGAATCTTCGGCTAAATCGCCGTCCTTGAAATTTATTACATCAATTAAAGATTCAGGATTTGCAAGTGCATTGGTAAAAACTTTTTCGCCTTGTAAAATCAAACCTGAACGAAAATAATCAAATCCATCATCGGAACAACCACCGTTAATAATGTATGCCGCCGCCCAAAGTTTCCAATCGTAAGACTGCCAATAAAATTTAGTGAAAATTTTATCGAATGATACGATTTCATCAGCAGAAAGTGATTCTAAATTTTCTCGCAAAATTTCTAATTGAGCGTTTGTTTCACCTTTGCTTTCAGATTTAGATAGTTTGATGATCTGCCAAAAGTTTTCTTCATTCATCACTTTATTTGTCGGTATTGAAAGTCAGTCTCAAACGCTGTTTTTGCGAGTTCATTCGGTCGGTCGAAATCAAATTTTCGTTTTAAACCAATTCTTTTTTGCGAATAGCTTGAGTCAGTTCTTTGATGTCGGCTCGCATATTGGAAACGTCGGAACGAACATCGAAAAACTTTGCTTCCAAACGGTCGTATCTCGCGCTGTTATATTCGATTCCTTCCCGAACCGCCTCGAACTGAACAGTTACGAATTTTTCCAAGTTATCAAATCTACTTTCTAACTTATCAAATTTACTTTCCAAGTTATCAAATTTACTTTCTAACTTATCAAATTTACTTTCTAACTTATCAAATCTACTTTCTAACTTATCAAATCTACTTTCTAACTTATCAAATCTATTGGAAAAACCATTGAAATTATTAGAAAGTTCGCCGACTGTCCCGGCAAGTTGCGCGATAGCCTCTAAAATGGCTTCGTTTTCGGGCGTTCTTTTTAATGTTTCGTCGGAATTGTTCATAACTGATAATTTACCGCAATTTTCGTGAAATTTCTATATTTTTTATTTGTTCGTATTGAAAACCGTCTTGAACGCCATTTTTGCTAATTTCCAAGTTCTGTCCAAATCAATTTTGCCGTCGGGCGTGTCGCGTCCTAAAAGTTTGTCGGTCAGCATTTTACGCAAATCTTTGCCTTCGCGTTTGAGCATAAATTCTTTCGCGTAAGGCTTGGCGGTTTCAAAGAAATTGAATTCGGGATCGGTGATAATTCCGATGCCTTCGAGCGTCATTAAGGCACGCATAATATATGTGAAATTCGACGGCAGACGAAACGGATAATCATACATTACGTCAGCCAAATCATAAGTCAATTCTTTGAATTTAACGTCTTTGAGTTTCAGATCCAGATGAAGCGCAAACATCTTTATCACGACTTCCTTGATTTTCGATTCGTCCGCGCCGGGTTTTAAGAATTCCAGATCAATCAAATCCTGTGCAATCGCTGCGGGGTCTTTAGAGACAACGTGGAAAAAGGCGTCAATCATTTTTGCCTGTAATTTCGGCGTGATGCGTCCGACCATTCCGAAATCGAAAAACGCGAGCCGTCCGTCGGGCATCACCAAAAGATTGCCCGGATGCGGGTCGGCGTGGAAAAATCCGTCTTCGAGAAGTTGTTTGAGATAGGTTTTAATGAGCAGGCGATTGACTTTTTCGGGCGATACTCCGCGGGCTTTCAATTCCTCCAATTCCGTCACTTTCGTGCCGTGAATGAATTCCATCGTCAGAACTTTCGAGGTCGTCGCACTCCAGTAAATTTTCGGAACGTGAATGTTTGTCCAATCCTTAAAGCTCGTGCTGAAACGCTCGGCGTTGCGACCTTCCGAAGCGTAATCCATTTCTTCGTGAATCGTTTCGTCGAATTCGCGGAGCATTCCCGCCCAATCCGCGTTTTCGTTCAAACTCGGAAAGCGTTCGGCAAATTTCGTCACTTTCCGCAGAATTTCGATGTCGCCTTTGATAATTCCCGCAAGGTTCGGACGCTGAACTTTAACCGCGACTTCTTCGCCCGTAAAGAGTTTGGCGCGGTAAACTTGTCCCAAACTCGCCGCCGCGACGGGTTCAACGTCGAATTCTTGATAAACTTCGTTGATTTTCTTCTCTAATTCTTTTTCAATCCGCGCAAAGGCGATTTCGTTCGGAAACGACGGCACGGAATCCTGCAATTCGCCCAACGCTTTGACAAAAGGAAGCGGCAAAAGGTCGGCGCGGGTTCCGAGCGATTGTCCGATTTTGATAAACGTCGGACCCAGATTTATTAAACTTTCTTTGAGCCAGACGGCTTGTTTTTCGTGATTTAATTCTTTATTCGCTTCGCTTCCGAGAAACCACCATTTCATCAAAAGCATAAATTGATGGAAAAACCAGAGATTAACTTTATGAAATTTTTCGCCCAAAACTGCCAGCCAGGTTAGCCGACGCGCCGTTTCAAGCCGCACCTCGGCGTGCTTTAATTGTTGCGCACGGTGCATATCATATTGGTCGAGATACAGATAAAGCGCGAGCATTCCAATAACTTTTGAGACACTAAAAAGCCGCAGATAGCCGCGAAAACCTTCGTAGTTTTTCTCGACTTCGGTTTCTTTTTCAATCAGAAACTTTTCTTCGGCGATTAAATCTTCATTGGAAATCTGCTTTGAAATCGGCAAATTCTTCGTCGGAGTCAACGCGTGATGACCGTTGCCGTTGCCATTTTCGATAACCGGTGCAATCGTTTTTTCTTTTATCGCCAAACCTTTATTTTCTTCCATTAACAAATCCTTTTGCATAATCACTCTTAGAATCACAAAAAACGTCTCGGTTTGCAAAAAAGTTCACAAGGAGTTTATGGCAAAAGCTCGAACGCTTCGCAATGTCGCGGTTTGAACGCGCCGAAATGTCTTCGGTCAACGGTTAAAATCTTTGTGATATTCAATCTTTCGGCAATCGCCACGATGCAAGCATCAACAAAATCAATATTCGCATCGTTGTATTTGCGGAGTATTTCGGCGGCGCGTTGGTAATCTTCGGCGGTTGGTGTTTCAAAAAGCAGATTCATTTCGGGCAAGTCTTCCAGAAATTTTGCTAATATTTCGATGCCGAGATTTTTTGAAATAAAATAGGAAGTTTCAGTTATCGCCGGAACGGGAAAAACAATTTCCTCATAAACTTCGCGCAACGCATTTTTGACATTCTGACTGTGAACATCAGTTTCATCAATCAAGGCATAAAGAAACCCTGAATCCATTATGCAAGGCTTCATTTGACGCTAAATCCCTCTGCCGGATTAAAATCTTCCGAATACAAAATTTCGTGCATTCTTTCTGAAGTATCCGTTTTACCACTCGAATATTTTCCCGCAAATTTCAATAAATTATGTTTTCGCTCACGTTTTTCGCCGTTGGTTTCGGGAAATTTTTCTTCCAAAATTTCTTCGACAAACTCCGTAACATCTTTACCGTTTTGTTTGGCTATTTCGTAAATTCTTTCGGGAATTGAAATTGTAATCTCCATAAAAATTACCTCATGTTAAATCTAACATATTCTTAATGCCTTCGTGCGCGAAATAGTTCAAAGCGCGGTCTGTGTCCTTTTCGATTTGGGCGCGGAGTTCGTCAATGCCGTTAAACTTGCGTTCGTCACGGATTCGGTGCAGAAAACGGACGCGCAGAACATCGCCGTAAAGGTCGCCGTCAAAGTCGAAAACGTAAGATTCAATCGAAGGATTCAGGTCGTTTTCAAAGGTCGGGCGAACGCCGACATTCGTGATGCTTCGCCGCCATTCATTATTTATCAAGGTTGCCGTCGCATACACGCCGTATTTCGGAATAACGCGGTTGTGCGGATGCAGATTGGCGGTCGGAAAACCGATTGTCCGTCCGCGCTCGAAACCGTGAATGATTTGCCCTTCAACGCCGTATGGACGACCGAGCATTCTTCGGGCTAAGTTCACGCGACCTTCGGCGAGAAGCTGTCTGATTTTCGACGACGAAATCCGCGTTCCGCGCAGACGGACTTCGGCAACTTCGTCGGCAAAGAAACCGAGTTCCATACTCATTCGTTTGAGCAGTTCGATATTTCCTCCGCGATTTTTACCGAAAAAGAAACCTTTACCCAAAAATACTTCGCGTGCTTGCAAGCGTTCATAAACGATGTCGCGCAGAAAAGTTTCCGCGTCCAAAGCGGCAAATTCCTTGTCAAAACGGATAACGATTGCTTGTTCGATGCCGAGAACTTCAAAATTTGCCAGCCGTTGGTCGAGCGTTTGCAACAGCGGCGGCGAATTTTCGGGATGCAGAACGGCTCGCGGATGCGGGTCAAAAGTGATGACGGTCGGCACGGATTTATTAATCTTCGCGCTTTCGACAACCGTTTGCATAATGCGCTGATGCCCGAGATGCAGACCGTCAAAAACGCCGAGCGTCAAAACCGTTCCGCGCAAAATATTGGCATTGTCCGTTCCGTGAAAAATTTTCATCTTAACTTTAATTTCATTCCCAAATGAGTTCCCTTAAAACCGAGATTCTCGTAAAAACGATGCGCGTCCGTGCGGTCGGCGTTAGTTGTTAATTGCATCGAAACGCAATTTTCTTCCCGCGCCCGATTGATTGCAAAAAGCATCAATTCTCTGCCGATGCCTTGCCCGCGATATTTTTCATCAACTCTGACCGATTCGACCGTTGCACGTTTTCCGCCCTGAAAACTGATTGACGGCGTAAAAGTGATGCACAGTTCCGACGATGGTTTTGTCAGAACCGTCTGCGGTAGCGGACGGGTAATCGCTTTTATCAAGCGCACCTCTCGCCGAATTGCTTAAACCATCCGCTACCGCAGATGGTTCTGACAAAATTGCCACAATCAATTCGTTATTTTTCTCGGCTTCGATTTCCGCAAACGCTTTCAGATAGCTTTCGGGCAAAGGATTTTCGTAACGCTCACGAGTTGCGCCGAGAAAATCGTCCGCGAGCATTCGGACAATTTCGGGCAAATCTTCACGCACGGCTTGACGGAATTTCAGATTCATAAATTCAATAATAAATAGTAGAAAGAAACGGGCAAACAAGCAAAAGCCGACGAAAAATTAATTTTTGTCTTTTACCTTTTACTTTTTGTCTTTTACCTTTTACCTTTTATTTTTATGCCGCCGACAAACTCAAGCACAACCCGCGTCTTAAAAATTCTGCTTCACGCCGGATTTTTCGTGTCGGGCATTGCGACCGTCATCATCGGTCAGCTTTTGCCGATTCTCAAGGAAAAATTCGTTCTGAACGACGAGCAATTGGGAAACTTTTTCCCCGCGCAATTTGCCGGTTCGCTGATCGGCACTTTTCTGACCAATTGGTTCGGCAAACGAAATCAATTTTTATTGGCGAGTTTAATCGGCTGTTTTTTAATGGGCGCGGGCGTTTTAATGCTCAATGCAGGCAGTTACGAGCTTTGTCTTTTCGGCTTTTTCGTCAACGGTCTCGGCATCGGGCTGACCTTGCCTTCGATCAATATGCTGATTCTCGAACTCAATCCTTTGCGAGCGGCGGCGGCACTCAGCGTTTTGAACTTTTTCTGGGGTGTCGGGGCGATTATCAGCCAGCCGTTTGTTGATTTTTTCGCCCGCGGCACGAATATTTTCACGCCGACGGTTTGTTTATCAATCATGCTTTTTATGATCGGTGCGGCACTCATTCTGATACCGAAAGGAATCGAGCAAAAACCGTCAGCGGGCGATCAGGAAGAAATAGATTTCAGCGTGCCGATCTGGACGAATCCGATTGCGTGGATGATTGCCTTTTTCAATTTTATCCACGTCGGCTATGAAAGCGCGATGGGCGGCTGGCTCAAAACTTATACACAGCGCGTCGAAGACAGCGGAGCGTTAGACTTTCTGCCGCCGATAACTTTGTATTTCGTGTTTTTTGTCGTCGGGCGCGGCATTGCGCCTCTCTTTTTCCGGTTTTTGAACGAAAACAAGATGCTTTTTCTGAGTCTTTTGACGATTTTGCTCGGGATGGGAATTTTGCTTTCGGCAAAAAACGTCTGGCTTTTGAGCATCGGCGCGAGCATTGCGGGATTTGGAACTTCGTCGGTTTTCCCGACCAATATGTCGCGTTTTACCAAAACATTCGGTGCATCGGCTTCGCGCCGCGCAATGCCGTTTTTTATCTGCGGAACTTTGGGCGCAACTTTTACGACGTGGTTTATCGGCTATATTTCAAACCGTTTTGATAACGATTTGCGTTCGGGAATGTTTATCCTGCTCGGAAGCGTTGTGATTTTAATTTTCCTTCAAATCATTCTTCAGTTTCAAAAAAGACCTGCAACCGCTTTGGAATAATTCAAGACGCAAAGGACTCAAAGACTTTATTTTAACGTGAGTTCGGGATAAGCAATTTGCCGATTGGAGCGCAGGCTGCCAGCCTGCCACGCCGCTTGCAAAGCGGTGTCACAAGCTTCGATTTTCGGCAAGGTTGAATAAACTCAGACGTTTTGAGCGTTTTTCAAACGCTTGCAGGCTGGCAGCCCGCGCTCCATTCTTATCCCGAACTGACGTTATTTTACTTTGTGTCCTTTGTGTCTTGGTGGTTTACAGTTTTAAGGATTTCAGATATTCACGAAAATCTTCGCCCAAATCTTCGCGTTTCAGCGCGAATTCGACCGTTGCAATCAAAAAGCCGAGTTTGTCGCCCGCGTCGTGGCGATTTCCTTCGAGTTTGACGGCATAAAACGGCTTGCCTTCTTTGAGCATCAGGCACATCGCATCGGTGATTTGAATTTCGCCGCCCGCGCCTTTTTCGGTGCGTTCGATGGCATCGAAGATGTCGGGCGTGAGAATATATCTGCCGATAATCGCAAGGTCGGAAGGCGCGTCCGCAAATTTCGGTTTTTCGACCATATCTTTGATTTTGAAGACATTCGGCGCAACTTCTTCCGCGTCAATCACGCCGAACCGCGAAATCGCTTCGCCTGCAACCTGCATTGTCGCAATGACGGGCGCATTGTATTTTTCAAAAACTTCGATCATTTGTTTGAGCGCGGGTTTTTCCGCGTCAACCACGTCGTCCGCAAGCAAAACCGCGAAAGGTTCATTTTCCGAAAAATCCTTCGCCTGATAAATCGCGTGTCCGAGTCCGAGAGCCTGTTTCTGGCGCGTATATGAAATTCGGCAAATTTCGGAGATCGAATGAACCATTTCGAGAAATTCGGTTTTGCCTTTTTCCTGTAAAACGCTTTCGAGTTCGTAGGAAATGTCGAAATGATTTTCAATCGAGCTTTTTTCGCGTCCCGTGACGATTAAAATTGACTCAACGCCCGACGCGACGGCTTCTTCGACCGAATATTGAATCAGCGGTTTATCAACGAGCGGCAGCATTTCTTTCGGCGAGGCTTTGGTCGCGGGTAAAAATCTCGTTCCGAGTCCGGCGGCGGGAAATACTGCTTTGCGAATTTTTTGTGTCATAATAATTTTTGTTAAATTCTTGTGATTGTCACCTGTTCACTATTTAGACAATAGCCGAAACTTAAATTGTAGGAAAAAACCGGCTGAGAAACAAACCTTTGACGTAGTCTTGGAAAAATAAGAAATATGTTGGATTTACATTTTGTCAGAGAAAATTTAGAAACAGTTAAAAAAGCCTTGGAGAACCGCAATTTTCCGACCGAGAGTCTGGATAAATTTGCGGAATTGGACGCGGAACGCCGCCGGATTATCGGTGAAGCCGACGCGATAAATCAAACACGAAACTCATCGAGCAAGGAAATCGGCGCATTGATGCAAGCCGGAAACCGCGAAGAAGCCGAAGCAAAAAAAGCGGAAGTTTCAAGTTTAAAGGATAAACAATCGGAACTCGAAACCAAGCGCGACGAAGCCGAAAATGCAATGCGCGAACTGCTCGCGGGTTTGCCGAATATTCCCGCCGAAGGAATTCCGGTCGGCGCGGACGAATCGGCGAATGTCGAAATCCGCAAATGGGGCGAGCCGAAAGAATTCGATTTTGAAGTCAAAGACCACGTTGATTTGGGCGAATCGTTGGGCATTTTGGATCAGGAACGCGCCGTCAAAATTACGGGTTCGCGTTTTGCGATTCTGAACGGCGCGGGCGCACGGCTCGAACGTGCGCTGGTCAATTTTATGCTCGACGTTCACACGACCGAACACGGCTACACCGAAACTTTGCCGCCGTTTCTGGTCAACCGCAAATCGCTTTTCGGGACGAATCAACTGCCGAAATTCGAGGAAGATTTGTTTCACATCAAAGACGAACGCGGCTTTGCGCTGATTCCGACTGCCGAAGTTCCGGTGACGAATTATCACGCCGAAGAGATTTTGGAAGCCAAGGATTTGCCGAAATATTACGCCGCTTACACGCCTTGTTTTCGCTCGGAAGCCGGAAGCTACGGGCGCGATACGCGAGGTTTGATTCGTCAACATCAGTTTGAAAAAGTCGAACTCGTCAAACTCGCTATGCCCGAAAATTCCGAGGAAGAACACGAAAAATTGACGGCAAATGCCGAACGAATTTTACAGCTTCTCGGGTTGCCGTATCGAACGGTCGTTTTATCAACCGGCGATATGGGTTTCGGCGCGAAGAAAACTTACGACATCGAAGTCTGGCTGCCGAGCCAGCAAACTTACCGCGAGATTTCAAGCTGTTCAAACTGCGGCGATTTTCAGGCGCGAAGGATGAATTTGCGTTTTCGTCGTGCAGTCGGCGCAAAGCCGGAATTTGTTCATACGTTAAACGGTTCAGGTTTAGCTGTCGGAAGAACCTGGATTGCGATTTTGGAAAATTATCAACAATCTGACGGCTCGATTCAGATTCCCGAAATTCTTCAGCCGTATATGAACGGTTTGGAAAAAATCGAGATTTTGTAGTTTGTTGTAAAGTAAAAAAATCGGCGATGTTGAGAGATTCAACATCGCCGATTTTTTTATGAAAATTACGAATTGAAATTTACGGATGAGCAATTAGTATTGGTTCATTTCCATAAATCCGTAAATTTCAATTCGTAAAGCCTTTATTGCATAGAGCCGTATGTTTTAGGCTTATCCGCATTGAAACCTTGATTTTTATTTTCGGCTTCGTCGGTTATAAACCCTTGATTTTTGGCTTCGCTGGCAAAGGTTTTCTTTGTTTCATCAACCGCCGTTTTGACTTCGCTGCTGATAGTTTTTTGTGCTTCGGAAGCAACTTCTTTCGCTCTGTCAACCAAATCGCCCGCCGCCGTTTGTGCTTTGTCGAGTAGTTGTTGGCGATATTCACCGAACATTTCACCTTCGTAGCGGGTTGACGGAATTGACAGACCGACTGCCGCGCCGATGGCTAAAGCGACTGCGCCGACCGCAAGCGGTTTTTCTTCGATGTAATAGTCGTATTGCTCGCGGGCTTGGACAGAATAATCGCCGACTTTTTCGTAAGTGTTTCCGGCAAACTCGCTGACGCTTGAATACGCATTGCTTGCCGCACTTGTTACGCCTTCATACGCCGAACTTGCCTTGTCACTAACCGTATTAAGCGCATTGCCGGTCACGTTACTGACACTTTCATAAGCACCGCTCGCCGTATCGCCGATTTTTCCCGTCGCCGATTTCAGCGTTTTGGAAACCGACGATGAAAGTTTGCCGCCGCGAAACTCTTGGTTTGTATCATTTTCGCTGGCATAACGATAAGCCGGACGACGTTTTTTTCCGCTTAACTCGTAAGCCAAAAGCCCGACACCCAATCCGATTAAAACGAGCGGAAATGGGTTTTTCCGCGCATATTTTCCTGCCTCAGTTTTTGATAATTCTTTTCCTACGTTTTGCATAAATTTTCCCGCCTTTCCTAAATTTCCGATAGTCGCATCGTAAACGGATTCTTTCGCCGTATCGAGTGCGCTATTGATTTGTTCCGAAACCTGTTCTTTAACCTGTTCGGAGATATTTTGAAAACTCAATTTTTCTTGAATCGCATCAATCGTTTCGCCCATCTGCGAACGGGTTTCCTCGATTTGCGCTTTCAAATGTTCCGTTTCTTCCGGCGCGTCGTCCGTATTTGCCGGAATTTCAAGTAATTCTTCCGACGACGAATAATCATCCGAACGCGCTTCGAGATATGTATCTTGCTTTGCGCCAGCCGCCGTTGAAACTGCGTCCGATTCGCCCATAAATCCTAACTCACCTGGTTTTTCAGCCATTGTGCATCCTCCTTCAAAGTTTCAACCGTTTCATGCGGTGTTAAGTCCGTCTTTTTGAGCGCGGCAAGTGCCGATGAAATCATCATATACGCCACGACACCGACGATTGCGCCGACTAGCAAAGCCGCTGCCCACGCCGGAATAAAATTTGTCAAACCGATGACGACCGCCGCCATCACGGCAAGCAAAGCTGCGTAAGCCACTGCACCGCCAACCGCCAAATAACCAACATTTTTGCCGACACTCGCGGCTTTCTTCGTTAATTCGGTTTGCGCCAGCGCGACTTCCTGACGAACGAGCGTTCCGGTTTCGCTCGCAAGTTCGGAAAATAAGTCGCCCAAACTGCGTTCTTCTTTAACCATTTGCTGTTGTGCCATAAATTTCTCCTTTTTTCCGAATTATGAAGGATCAGCCGCCGTTTTTGCTGCGGCATTTAACTTTCGCCCGGCTCCTTCTTTTAATTGTTTCGGATTCGAGCTTTTCAAAAAACGCGCCGCCAAAAAGCCGATCGCAACTGCGCCGCCAATAAAATATGCCGGATATTTACGCGCAAATGTTTCAACATCGCGCACCATTTCCTTAACATCTTTGCGCTCGAAATAACCCGAAATATTCTCGATCTGTTCTGCCAGAGAGTTCGTGTATTTCGCCGCAGTTTCGGTAATTTTGTTTTGTTCTTCCGTTGAATTGAGATTTTCACCGACTTGCTTGATGCTGTCGGCAACGCTCGTCAAACCGCCCGCGAGAGTTCCTTTTTGCTCGTCCAAAACTTCGGTCGCACGCTTTGTCGCTACGCCGTAGGCTTGACCGACCGTGCTTTTTGCCTGATCGTAAATGCCTTTGGCGGTTTCTTTTGCGGAATCAACGCTCAATTCAGCCGAACCGTTTTTTTTCTGCGAATCTGAAAAACCTGCGTAGTCAGTTTTGCTTGTTTTTTCAGCCTGTTCCGTTTGACTGTTATTTTTCGTGAATGATGTATCCTGTGTTTGTTTATTTTGTTCGTTTACCATAATTCTCCTTTTTTCTAATACTTTGTATTGTTTTAGTAACTTGTTTGTTACACAGAGCAACAACCATACCAAAATCGAAAAACTTCATTTATCAGAGAATTTAAGCAAATTCCGACATTTTTAAGATAGACGGAATGTATCAATTTATGACGTTAAACTATAATTTCCCAAGTCGTTTTTTTTACAAATGAAACTCAAAAAAATCAAAACTATCATTTCCGGCGGACAGACGGGCGCAGATCGGGCGGCTTTTGATTTTGCGCTTGAAAACGGACTCGAAATCGGCGGCTTCGTGCCGAAAGGTCGCCGCGCCGAAGACGGCAAAATCAGCGCAAGTTATCCGAATTTGGTTGAAACGGCAAAGAGAAACTACGCCGAAAGAACCGAATTGAATGTCCAAAACTCAGATGCAACGCTGATCGTTTCACACGGAAAATTGACCAGCGGCTCGCTTCTGACCAAAAAATTCGCCGAAAAATATCAAAAGCCGTGTCTGCATATAGATTTCTTGGAATCAACAATCGAAGAGTCTGCCAAAAAGACGCGAAAATGGTTAGCTTCGGTAAAATGCAAAAGATTAAACATCGCGGGTTCACGCGCTTCGACCGACGCGGAAATCTATGAAAATACAAAACTCTTTT
Organism: Acidobacteriota bacterium; assembly: GCA_031412675.1. Taxonomy (GTDB): domain Bacteria; phylum Acidobacteriota; class Blastocatellia; order Pyrinomonadales; family Pyrinomonadaceae; genus JAFDVJ01. Next base: position 87,964 of record JANODL010000084.1, read on the forward strand.
TAGCCGAATTGTTCGTCGCAAATTAAAAAAGACGAGGTTTTAAAACCTCGCCTTTCCTATCAGCATAAACTAATATCGAAACTAAGGAGTTACGCTGAAAACTGAATAAACCTTACCCGTCGGAGCGGTCACATCGGTTTCTTCCATCGTGACAAACAAACCGAAATCTTCCATCGCGGTTTCACTACGGATTTCCGATTCCTGACGGTTTCCGGTGTTGATCACCTGACCGAGTTTTGTATATTTTCCGTCCGCCGAAGAAGCCCAGAGAACAAATCGTTTTTCTTTCGGAGCCATCTTCATATCGTCAAAACGCATTTTGACTTGCGTTGCGCCTTTTTTGCCCGGATCAATGTAGGCTTTACCTTTCAAACCTTGCAATTCACCCCCAAAATTAATTCTGATTTCGGTTGTTTTGTTGCCGAAACTCGGAACATTCAAAAGCGGAACTTGATACGTTGAAGCAACTTCCGAAGTAGCCGCAACTTGTTTGCTGTTGTCAAACGAACTTGTAATCGCTGTCGGCACAACTGCATAACCTGTCGGCACGGCACTGCGGAAAGTTACCGGAGTGTCAGTACTGAAGCTCGTCACGCCTTCGTTCGGCGAAAGAACGACCATAAATTGATTCATCGGCGTTGAAAATTCGGCTTTGGCAATACCGTTTTCAATCATCACCGGACCTAAAAGCGTCGGCATTCCTTTGGAATCAACCGCGTAGGCATAATAACTTTTAGCGTCGCCCGTAACGCCCGCCAAATCCAAATAAATTTTCGTGCCGTCCGCGGCTCGCAGAACACGCGCCGTGCCGCTTGCGCCTTGCAGATTATACGGCGTTAATTGAACCGTTACTTCCTTGCCGACCGGATATTCGATCACCGAATATGTTCCGTCCGCGTTTTGGACAACTTCCGCTTTTGTGGTGGTAACTGTTGTCGTCGTTTTAGTCGTTGTGTCTTGCGCCATCGCAAATGAAGAAACGGCAACCGTAATCAAAAGACCGCCGCTAAATTTCCAAAAACTTTTAATACTCATAAAATCCTCCTTGATAAACCCTGCTTGATAAACAATTTAAGACGAAAATTTATTAACTTCCGCCGATGTTATAGCTTAACTACGTTCGCAAGCACCGTGCCGACAACCAATAACTTCAATTATTGCAGAGTTTAGACAAAAAAATTGAGATTGTAAGGATTAAAAGTGTATGGAAGTTGAACGAAAATTGTATTAAAACAATCGTGTTTGAGTTAGGAGTTAGAATTTTTCCGTTCGTAAAAAGCGGCTTCGGCAATGTCGGCAATCCACCAAAACGCGCCTTTTGCGCCGAGATGCTCGAACATTTTTTTGAAAACTTTCGGGTGAATTTTGGCGGTTCTGAGCAAGACTTTTTTGAATGACGCAAACGAAATTCTGTCTTGAAACATTTCACGGCTGATTTCTTTATCCAAACTCATTAAAGCCGACATCACCGCGTTCATCGTTTCATTAACGACCGAAGATTTGCTCTTCAAAGCCGGACGCATAAATTCCGCAAGACTCGACATTTGCGCGACACGCGGTTCGTAGGCGTTGATTTGCGAAAGTGATTTTTCGTCAAACGAATTTTCGCTTAATGAGTTTTCGGTCAAATCCGTCAATTTCCGCAGATTCCGAACGTGCGAACCGAAACCGCAAAACGTCAGCGGCGAAGACAATCCCGCCGCGTCGCCGACCAGCAAAATTCGGTCAGCCGCCGTTTTTTTCCGGTTTTTCCAGCCTTGATGATGAACGCTCGGAATATAGCCGTAAACGGGTTTCAGGACTTTCCACGCGCCGTTTTTGGACTTGTAATCTGGTAATTTTTCAAAATATTCTTCAAACAGACGAAACAAAGATTTGTCGGCTTTTGATTCGACCGAATCGTAAAAAAACAAATATGTCGTGTATTCGTCCTTGCGCTCGTTGCCCGCAAAACCTTCCCAAATCAACTGACGATGATCGGAAACGTCTTCGGTCGAAACGAGAATTTCGCCGACCGAAAAATCAACTTCCTTTTCATCATTTCCGCGCCGAAAACCTTTGGCGACCGTGCCGACCGTCGGGCAAACGTGCGTGATGGATTTTCCCGAATTAATCTGGCGCGAAACCGCCGAATTCGTGCCGGTCGCGTCAACAAAAAGTTTTGAAGCGAACAATTTTCGTCTGCCCGTTTTCGCGTCTTCGCATTCGACCAGAACTTTGTCTTTCTGCACAAAAGCGCGGACAAACCTGAGATTATTGATGATTTTCGATTCGGTTTTTTTGAGTTTTTTGACGGCAAGTTCGAGAAGGTTGTCGGCTTCGACGGCAACATCCAGAACATTGTCCATAAAAAGCGGCGGCGTTTTTATTTTGGAATTTCCATCGTAAAATTTCACGAAACCCGTTTTGTAACGATTGACGATTGCCGTTTCGAGTTCGTCTTTCGTAAAAATTCCGGCGCGGACAAATTCCTCTAATTCCGCGTCGGAAATGTTCCAATCACGATGCGTTTTGCCGACCGTGTGCGCGTCAAAAACCAAAACTTTGCGGTTGTGTTTGAGAGCCATCACCGCCGCGTGAAGCAAACCGAGAGTTCCGCCCGCGTAGATAATTTCAAATTCGCCGTCAATCTTTAAATCCTTTGGCGCGGCATCAAAAAATACGACTTCTTCGCTTTTTTCGGGGTTTTCGCGGAAATTGTTCCAACGCTCTTCGATTTCCCAGATGCGTTTGAGATGCGTTTCGCGGTTGGATAAATTGGCGAGATTTTCGACAAGCAGAGGAAATTTTCGGCGAATTTCGGCGAGGTCAAATTGTTTCTCCGAGTCTTTCACGCTTTCATTTTCTTCGCTTTGTTCCAAAGCGCGTCCATTTCCTGCAAATCCGATTCTTCCGGAGTTTTGCCGTTTTCCTTTAGACTTTGTTCGATGAATTTAAATCTTTGGCGAAACTTTCGATTCGTTTTTTTCAAAGCGGTTTCGGCATCAACGTCCAATTTTCGTGCCAGATTAACGACGACAAAAAGCAGATCGCCGATTTCTTCTTCGATGTTTTCGCTCGCTTCGATTGCCGATTTCAGTTCGTCGGTTTCTTCCGTCAGTTTATCGAAAATCTGCCCGATATTTTCCCAATCGAATTTTACTTTCGCGGCTTTTTTCGTCAGTTTCTGACCTTCGAGAAGCGCGGGAAAATGAACAGGGACATCTTCCAAAATGGAGTCTTTCGGTTTTTCGATTTTGCCCGAAGCCTTTTGTTGGGCTTTTTTGAGTTCGTCCCAATTCTGTAAAACTTCCTGCGCGGTTTTGAGTTCCGCTTCGCCGAAAACGTGCGGATGACGCAGAATCAATTTTTCCGTCACGCCTTCCGTTACATCGTCAATCGTAAAATCGCCGCGTTCTGCGGCAATCGTCGAATGAAAAACGACTTGCAAAAGCACATCGCCGAGTTCTTCCTGCAAATTATGAGTTTCACCCGTCGCCGTCGCTTCCTGAATCGCATCGAAAGTTTCGTAGCATTCTTCCAACAGATATTGCGCCAAAGACGCATAAGTTTGTTCCGCATCCCACGGACAGCCGCCCGGCGCACGAAGCCGCGCCATCACCGATATTAATTCATCAAATGTTTTTGACATATAACCTTTAACAATTGATTTTGAATTTTTTTTCGCCAAAATGCTACTATCAAAATATAAATTTAGAAAACATATCCGATAAAACAATGGTAGAAAGAGAAGAAGAACAACCAATCCTAAAAGTCAACGACCGGCGCAAATTCAATCTGGACGGAAGCATCCGCGAAGGTGTCGAAATCGAACCCGAAAAACCGAAAGCGGAAACGCCTGTCGCCGAACCGACGGCTGAAAAGGCTGAAACTTTTGAGCCTTCTGCGTTTGCCGACGAAGACATTCACACAACGCCGTCAACCGAAGAATTTGACGAAACCGAGGAAATTCCCGGCGCGGAAGACCCGGCGAGTTTTGTCAATTTTCTTTCGACGCTTGCGACCAATGCCGCTGCCAGTCTCGGCGCGATGCCGCATCCGGTGACAGGACAGCGTTCGCTCGATTTAGACTCGGGCAAATATTGGCTCGATGTTTTGGCGATGCTCAGCGAAAAAACCAAAGGCAATCTTCACCCGCAGGAATCGCGTCTGCTCGAAGGACTTTTGGGCGATTTGCGGATGCAGTATGTCCAACTCGTCCGGGCTACCGAAGAAAGACTCAAGGCGCAAGCCGCGCAGAAATTTTCGGCGAGCGATATTTTAGGGAAAAAATAGTAGAGAGTAGAGAGTGGAGAGTGGAGAAAAAACTTCTGACTCTCTACTCTCTACTCTCTACTCTCTACTTAAATGAAATTAACTTTCCTCGGCACAGGAACTTCGACCGGCGTTCCGTCAATCGGCTGCAAATGCGAAACTTGTCTTTCAACCGATTTTCGGGACAAACGCTTACGCGTTTCAATACTCATCGAACACAAGGACAAAAAAATCCTCGTTGACACTTCGATAGATTTTCGCCAGCAAGCCTTACGCGCCGGATTGAATTTTCTCGACGCGGTTTTTATCACGCATTGCCACGTTGACCACGTTTTCGGGCTTGACGACATTCGTCCGCTCAATTTTCGTTACGGCGCGATGGGCGTTTATGCCAACGAAATCGCGTGGAAGGACTTAAAACGCATCTTTCAATACATCTTTCAACCGACGCATTTCGGCGGCGGACTTCCGCAACTGATTCCGCATACGGTCGAACATAATTCGCCGTTCTGCATCGGCAAAGACATCGAAATCACGCCGCTCGAAGTCATCCACGGCAAACTTCCCGTTATCGCTTACCGCTTCAACGATTTTGCCTACGCGACCGATTTGAAAATTATTCCGCCGGATTCGATGGACGGCTTGCGCGATTTGGAAGTTCTCGTTCTCGACTGCGTGCGAATAAAACCGCACTCGACGCATCTTTGCCTCGAAGAAGCACTGGCGATTATCGAAGACTTAAAGCCGAAAAAAGCCTTTCTGACGCATTTAAACCACGATATTATGCACGAACGCGATTCAAAATTGCTGCCCGACAATGTTCAATTTGCTTACGATGAATTGGTAGTCGAAGACTGAGTAAAAATAAGAAAACGTGCAAAATTTGAAGGTTTTTATCTTTTTTCGGGTCTGACCAGCAGTTTTCGTTTTGCCAAAACTTCCAAACCCGCACGGCGCGAGGTGATTTCAATGTTGCGTTCTTCGACCGCGCGGACATCGCTCAGAGCGCGTTTCGGAATGTATGTGACGACATAATTCGCGTCAATATTTTTGGCAAGAGATTCGGTCTTTTCAATCATTTCATTGCGTGTTTCGGGCAGAAAAAGCAAGCCGTTCGTGTCTTCCGCAAGTTTGGTCAGAGCCTTTTCGCTGTTTGACAGATTTTCGCCGCGTTCACGGATTTTGCGAATCATCGCGCGGTCGAGATTGATGGTCATCACGGGATAAGTTTGTGTCTGTCCTTGCACGGGAATGTTCGCGCCCGGCGGCAACGGTTTTTTCTGCGTTCCGCCGCCTTCGATTGATTTTATGCGTTGCCCGACGACGGCTTGCTCCATTTTCGTATAACTCATAATGTGAACATTGATGTCGGTGGCGAGCAGATTTTTTATCGCTTGGCTTCTTTCGGTTTCGTCGCTCGTGCTGTCCAAACCATCGGTAATCAAAACCAGATGGCGATTTTCAAGGTTCGATTTGTCAAAAAACTTGACGGCTAAATTTAAGGCTTCGACAAACCGCGAACGCTTGCCGAAATTAAGATTTTTGGTGAGCGCGGTTAAAAGCAGAGATTTGTCCTTTGTCCATTCGGCGAGAATTTTCGCGCTGTCGTTATATTCCAAAATTGCCACCGTATCGTCTTCCGCTAAACCTTTGATCAAGGCTTTGGCGGCTTCGCGGGTTGTTTTAAAATCCTTTGCCTGTCGGTCTTCGCCGCCTGTGTCCAAAACAATCAGAACAGTCGCGGGAATGCGCCGAACGCTCGATGCCTGATGCAAAACGCCGTCTTCGTTGATGACCAAATCTTCTTTTTTCACGTCCGAAAAAAACTTTCCGGCTTCGTCAAAAGCCGAAATATTCAGTTTGATTTCTTCGGTAAAAACCTTTTCGGCATCGTCATCGGACGGCGCGGGCGTTGGTCGCGGATTTGTGCGTCCCGATTGAGCATTCGCAAAAACACTCAAAGCAAAGAAAACAACGAGTAACGGCAGAAAAAATTTAGTTCGCGGCAGAAACATAAAACCTCTTAAAATACTGACTTCCAATTTATGATGCCGCAATTTTTGAAATATATGCTTTTTAAGCGCGAAAAGATTTGTAAAGAGTTTGTTAAATCTCACAATTTCGGATGTTTTTCGACAAACGTCACGAGATTTTTTGCGTAATCCTTAAAATTCGGACACGCGACGTTGTGCGCTTTGAGAAGTTCTTCAGAAATCTCCGTGTTATAGGTTTGTTCCAGAAAAAAATACGGCACGCCGTAATGCGGCAAGCCTGTCAGCATTGGCGAAATCGGCAGATTCAGCGAAAATTCGATCAACTTCGGCGGCGGCGTAACGACCGATTTTTTGCCCGTCAAGGCATCAATAATCGCATCGCAAATCGCAGTGGTCGAAAGCGGATTCGGGTCAGCCAATGCAATGGTTTTGCCGATTGCTTTTTCATCTTTTGAAAGCGCGGCAAGACCTTCGACGACAAAATCTACCGGCACGAGATTGAGTCTGACGGTTTTGTTGCCGACATTGGCAAGCCGCAAAAGCGGCGCGAATTTTTTGTAGTAAAAAATGACGTAATAAATGCCGTCGTATTTCGCCGTTTCGCCCGTTTCGGAATCGCCGACAACGACCGACGGACGAAAAATCGTGACGGGCAATTCGCCTTTGAGTTTTTCGACTTCCATTTCCGCAAAATACTTCGTTTCTTCGTAATAATTGCGAAAACCCACGTCGTGTTCGAGTTCGTTTTCGAGAATTTCGCCCATCCGTTTGCCCGCAACATAGCACGTCGAAACGTAATTATAACGCCGCAAATTCGGCATTTTTTTGGCGATTTCGTTGACGTTTTTCGTGCCTTCGACGTTGACCAAGTAGCCGAGATTTTTCTCGACCGCCAAATCATAAACCGCCGCCAGATGAAAAACATCGGTTGTTTCCGCGAGGACGGTTTCTAAATCTTCTTCCGAAATTCCGAGGTTTTCCCGAGTGATGTCGCCTTCGATGAGCGCGAAATTTTCGAGCGGAATGTTACTTTCTCCGGCAATTCTTTCGACATCTTGTTTGGCTTTTTCGATAAAATTGGTTTGAACAAGCAGAAAAAATTGGGTGTCGGGCGTTGCCAGACGTTTGACGAGCCGTCCGGCGATAAAACCCGGAAATCCGGTCAGAAAAATTGTTTCGGTGAAACTCATAGAGAGAAAGTATAACTGAACGGTCATTCATTTTGAAGCCGAAAAATGAATAGTCATTCATTTTTTAATCTTTCACGTTTGTAAGTTTCTGAAAAAACAGGGCTGTTGAAACTTTTACAAGATAACACGCGTTGTGTTATCTTTTGGAAAACTCGTAAAACTTCGGGTTTCAGTAGATGGAAATTTTAGAAATGGCGGTCGAAGAAAAAGAAAATCCGGCGGAAGCGCAAACGGCTCAAGATGAAATCGCGGCGGAAAAGTTTCCCGATGAATTGCGTGAGACGATGTGGTCGGTCATTTCGTTCGACAGATGCGAAGCAAACGGTTTGACCTACGCGGAAGCCGAACAAAAACTCAGCGAACTCGAAGCGCAAAAGGTTTCGGGACTTTGTATCGTGACGGACGAAACCGCCGCACGAATCGCCGTAAAAAAATAACCGCAAATTAAAATTCCACCACAACCTTGCCGAAACTCGCGTTTGATTCCAAATATTCGTGCGCTTGGCGAACTTCTTCAATCTTAAAAATCTTATCAATATTCGGCTTGAGCGTTCCGCTTTCAAAGAGCGGCACGACTTCTTCGGCGAATTTGCGCGTCGCTGCGGCTTTTTCTTCGGTCGGGCGCGAGCGCAAAACCGTGCCGATGATTTTCAGACGCTTTGACATCACTTGCGAAAAATTAATTTCGGATTTTGAACCGCTCGTCGTGCCGACTAAAATGATTCTGCCTTTTAAGTTCAAACTTTCGAGATTCGCCTGAAAATAAGCCGCGCCGACCAAATCCAGAATTACGTCAACGCCTTTGCCGCCGTTTTTTTCTTTGATAGTCTCGGCAAAATTCGATTCTTCGCCCGCTAAAATTCCCTCATCAAGACCGAATTTTTGACATTCTTCGAGCTTGTCGGCGGTGCGCGAAGTGCCGAAAACTTTGATATTTCGCGCCTTTGCCAATTGCAATGCGGCGAGTCCGACACCCGAACCGACGGCGTGAATCAAAAGCGTTTCGTTTTCTTTCAACGCGCCGTTTGTAAAAATCGCGTCGTGTGCCGTGATAAAGGCTTCGGGAATCGCGGCGGCTTCGGTGAAACTTAAATTATCGGGAATGCGTGCGAGCAGAGATTCGTCCGACAAAAGAAATTCGGCTTGCGCTCCGCCTGCCGTAATGCCGAAAACGCGGTCACCCACTTTAAAACTTGTCGCTTCTGCGCCGATTTCGGTAACTTCGCCCGCGAATTCCAAACCTAAGATTCGTTCGGGAAAACCAAAGGGTGCGGGATAAAAACCTTTGCGCTGTAAAAGGTCGGCGCGGTTTAAAGCCGAGGCTTTCACATTCACCAGAACTTCTTTGCCCGTCGGCGCGGGCGGATTTTCGACTTCGCGGATCTCCAGATTTTCCGCGCCGCCGAATTCTTTGACATAAACTGCTTTCATATTTTCTTTATTCACCACAAAGGCACAAAGAACACAAAGAAATTAATTATAAAAACTTTGTGTCCTTTGTGCCTTTGTGGTAAAAATCCTACTGTTTTGCCGAACGCTTTGCTATATTCATCAACTCGTCGGGCATCCATTTATCGAGGTTTTTCTTTTCGGCTTCGGCGATGCCTTTGTCGCGGTTGCGCCATTCTTTTTCGGGCGCGTCTTCTCTGCCGGATTCTTTCGGGTAGTTTTCAACCTGTTCGAGACTAATGATGATGCCCTGCGCGATTTCTTCCCAATCTTCGGTTTGAATTCCGCGCAAAACGACGGGCAGACCGGCTGTCCAATCTTCTTCGGGCGCGATGTTGTCGTATTCGGGAATCGTCAAAAATGCGGGTAAAGGAAACGGTTTGCCCGAAAATTCGCTGACGATCTGCGATTTAATGCCCCTGACATCCGCACTCGGATTTGCTGCCCGGATTGCCAAAGCGCGGCGAAATATGTCGGAAACGGTTGTCTGATTGCTCATTGTTTTTACGTTGAAATCTCCTGTGATTTTCTACTAATAAATTACACTCTTTACAAATTCAAAGCAAAAAGACAAATTGTATAGCTAAATAATTTGTTGTTTTTAACGGCGCAATTCATATATCCTTTGAGAATGCTTTCAAAGGCTAGAGAAAAAGTTAAGAATTTGAAGGATAAGATATTTTTGTTTGCCTTGTATTTGGTCGGCACTGTTTATAGCAGAATCAGCGGAAAAAATTATGTTATTAATAATTTCGAGTTAAAAAAGCCGGATTTAATCAGCCGTCAAATAGCTAAAGATTTAAATATTTCGACAGACTGGACAATTTTTTCGCTACAGCCGCCGATAGAAATTAAAAAAAGCGAACAGCACTTGCGAATTTTTACCGAAGGTTATGAAAAGTATGCGGAGCTGGAAGAACACGCCAAAGGAATCAGAAAAATAGATTCTACAAAAATAATTCTTGCAGACGGAACAATCATAAATCCGAAAGTACAAATCATTGACGAAGCTGGAAAAAGTTATGATTTAAAATTTATGTGGACACCTTACGCCATAGTTTTCAAAGAACAACTTCCGAAAGACAAAAAGTATGTCAAGTTAAAAATCAACAGCAACAAGCCTTTTAAGGCATACTTGATAAATTGGTTGGATATTAATGAAAGAATTATATAAAACCGAAAGGCAAAATTTGCTTGTCTTTCGGCATCTGAAAAGTTAGTCTTTTGACAGGAGTTATCGAAAAATGAAAACAGTTTTATTATTCGCAATATTGCTTTTGAGTTTTACGTTTGCGAGCGCACAGAATGAATTTGCACCTTTGCAGGAAAAGGAAATTAAGTATAAAGATTGGACTTATAAACAGGTTCGCGACGGCAAAGAGTTGAATTTGCTAACGGCGGCAAAGGGCAAAAAGCTCGTGTTGGTCGTTTATTTTGCGCCGTGGTGTCCGAACTGGAAATTGCAGGCTCCGGTCGTGCAGAAATTTTACGAAAAATATAAAGCGAACGGCTTTGAGATAATCGGTGTCGGCGAATATGCGACGGTCGAGGCGATGAAAACGAGTCTCGATACTTACAAAATCACGTTTCCGGTCGTGTATGAATCCGATTCGACGGCGGCAAAGCAAACGACTCCGCATTATGAATACCGCAAAGCAACGGGCGACACGCGGAATTGGGGTTCGCCGTGGAGCATTTTTCTCGTGCCTTCCGCGTTAAAATCAAAAGGCGAATTCTTGACGGAAAAAACCTTTATCGTCAACGGCGAATTGATCGAAGCCGAAACCGAAGTTTTTATCCGCGAAAAATTAGGCTTGCCGAAAGAAGAAAAGAAAGCGGAAGTTTCGGTCAATAAATCGGGCGAAATCTGTGACCCGACAACTTCGAGTTTAAAAAAACCCGAATAGTTCATAGAGTTTATAGAGTTTATAGAGTTCATAGTGTAAAAAAAAACTCTGTGAACTCTATAAACTCCAAAAACTCAACAAACTCATTTACGGCATTGCCGCCAAAGTGTCCGCTAATTTTTCGACGATTGAAACTAAAACCCTGCCTGAATCGGCAAATCTTCCGGCGGTTGCCAAATCTTCCGATTGCGTTGCCAAATCCGTGACTCCCTGAACCTGCAAAAGATACAGCTTGATTGACGGTTTCGTGCGAAATTCGACTTCCAAAGCGGCGAGTCCGGCTTTCAGATTTCGGATGCTCGTGATAACGGCTTGTTTCTGTTGTGTGAACTTATCAAGCTGTGCTTTCGAGAGTTTGTTGGCTTTCGCATCGTTGTCCAAAGCCTCGATTGCGCTGGCGATGCCGCCGAGTTTATAAAGAAAAGTCGTGACGTTTTTCAGTTGAATCGAAGTTTTTTGCGCGTTTTCTTTAATTTCAAGTGCATTAGTCGTGGTCGTCGTTGTGGTCGTCGTCGGCTTTTTAGTTACAGGCTTTTTCTTTTGGGCTTCGGCTGAAGCGGCAAAAGTCAATAAAACGGCTAAAACTAAAAATGTAATTTTCGATAAATGTTTGTTTGTTTTCATATTTCTCCGGTCGAATAGTAAATTTGTCCGTAAAATTTTATCATAAAAGAGATGCAGAATAGAGTTTTAGAGGTTCGCCGTCTTGGTCGTTTTGGATACAAAGAAGGTTTGGAACTGCAAAAAACGCTCGAAACGGAGGTTATCGCCGAGAGAAAACGCGATTATCTTCTTCTGCTCGAGCATCCGCACACCTACACAATCGGGCGGCGTTCGAGCGAAAATGGCGTGTTAGCAAGCGCGGAAACTTTAAAAACAATCGGCGCAGAGGTTTTTGAAACGAATCGCGGCGGCAAAGTTACTTATCACGGCATCGGGCAACTCGTCGGCTATCCGATTATCAATCTGAGTTCATTCAAGGAAGACGTGCATCTTTTCGTTCGCAATCTCGAAGAAGTTTTGATTCGGACAATGAAAGATTTCGGCATCGAAAGTTTCAGAATCGAAGGTTTAACGGGTGTGCATACGACGCAAGGAAAGATCGCGGCAATCGGCGTTCATTTGAAACGATGGGTCACGACGCACGGTTTTGCGCTCAATGTGAACACGGATTTGAGTTATTTCGACTGGATTATTGCCTGCGAAGGCGAACCCGTAACTTCGATGGAAAGACTTTTCGGGCGCGAGCTTGATTTGGGCGAAGTCGAAGACAGAATCATCAAAAATTTCGCGGAAGTTTTTGAATTTGAAATGACGCAAGAATTGCAGAAAGCAACAACTGTCGAAGTTTAAAGTTTTCTCTGCGAACTCTGCGCCTCTGCGTGAAATTTTTTCTCACACAGAGGCGCAGAGTTCGCAGAGTAGGAAAAAATTGAGAAGAACAAGGAGGATTATGAAATTTACAAAAATATCAATCGCAATCATCGCATTTGCCGTTTTGACGGCTTGCAGCAATCCGGCGACGAATAATAGCAATACGAATCGCACTAATACGAATACGGCGAACACAAACTCTGCGCCGACGACGCAGAATTTGACGGAAGTTCCGCGCCCGCAGAAAATCGCGGATATGATGAAGGAACGCGGCGCACAGGACGAAGCAAAACCGACACTGAAAGTCGTTGAACCGAAAGCCGATTCGACCGTCAACTCTTCGACCGTCAAAGTTAAATTAGAAATTTCGGGCGATTTGAAAGGCTACAAGCCGATGAAGGATATGACGACCGGAATGGGCAATCATATCCACGTTATTCTGGACAATCAGCCGTATGAAGCCTATTACAATCTGGACGAAGAATTCGAGCTTCGCAATGTTTCGGACGGCGAACACACCTTGCGCGTTTTCCCTTCGCGTCCGTGGCACGAAAGTTATAAATCGGAAGGCGCGTTTCAGATGGTCAAATTCAACGTCAAAAACGGCGGCGCGGACACGACCAAATCGACGACGACCAATTCGGGCAACACAATGGCAAACGCCAATTCAAACGCCAACGCCAAACCAACGCCCGAAGGCAAAGATGTGACGGCTTCGACCGCCGGAAAAGTTGATGCGGAAAAACCGCTTTTGACTTACAGCCGACCGAAAGGCGAATACAAAGGCGCGGATGCCGACGCGATTATGATTGATTTCTGGCTTGTCAATGCGAAATTAAAGGACGCGAGCGGCGATTACCGCGTGAAATATTCGGTTGACGGCGGCGAAGCGAAATTCATTGATAAATGGGAACCGATTTGGCTGACGGGTTGGACAAACGGCAAACACAAGATCAAGCTCGAACTCGTGGACAAAGACGGAAAAGTCGTTGAAAACGGCGGTTACAATTCGACCGAGCGCGAAATAACGGTTACGAAATAAGTTTGATTTTACGGAGTTTACTTGCTAACCTTGAGTCGTTACGGAAAATTCGTAACCGCGAAGAGACGGCTCTTCGATGAAATTATATTTTTTGGGACGACCCGAATCTTTTTGAAGGTTCGGGTTTTCTATTTGCAAAGGAGTTTTATGAATTGGATTTATTTGTTAATTGCGGGAATTTTGGAAATCGGTTGGGCAATCGGCTTGAAATATACCGAAGGATGGTCAAAACTTTATCCGAGTTTGATAACGGTGGTTTTGATGATTGCCAGTTTTCAGTTTCTTTCGATGGCTTTGAAAACTCTGCCAATCGGAACGGCATATGCAATTTGGACGGGAATCGGCGCGGTTGGAACGGCTGTTTTGGGAATGATTCTTTTTGATGAACCGCGAGATTTTCTGCGCGTTTTGTGCATTTTGCTGATTATCGGCGGGATTGCGGGGTTAAAATTAACTTCAGCACAATGAAAATTCTTTGCGTTTCGTTATAAACTTAAAAAGTTTATACAATTTTATTGGAGTCTATTTTTAGTTTATGCGACGTGATACAACTTCGTGGTTTAGCCACAATTTAGGAATGGATATGCCGCTGGTGGCTTATGGTCACGCGGGTTATCCGCTTTTGATGTTTCCGACGGCGGCGGCGGATTATCTGGAATATGAAAGATTTTATTTGATTGATGCGATCAAATATTTTATTGATAACGGTCTGATCCGCGCTTATTCGATTAATTCGGTGAACAAATATTCACTGTTAAATCGTGAATCGCATCCGGGCTGGAAGGTCGAAATGCTTTCGCGCTATGACCGCTACATTATGGAAGAAGTTTTGCCGCTGATTCAAATGGAATGCGGCGACGATGCCAAACCTTTGACAACCGGCGCATCTTTGGGCGCATTTCTCGCGGCAAACACATATTTTCGTCATCCCGACAAATTTCGCGGAACGATTGCAATCGCTCATACAAACCCGACGCGCATGAACCGCCCTTCGTCGCGGGATCTTACGGAAGCAGTCCGCCTGCAGCTGCCGATCTACGCGGTGACGTTCTGGGTCGTATGGGTGGCCGATCCGGTGGGTCAGAAGGTGATGCAGGTGACACGACGTCATTGGACGCCGGCCG
>JANODL010000085.1:0-3674 GCA_031412675.1 Acidobacteriota bacterium
ACTTCATCCTTCACGCGGCGTTGCTGGGTCAGGCTTTCGCCCATTGCCCAAAATTCCCGACTGCTGCCTCCCGTAGGAGTCTGACCCGTTATTCAGTGTCAGTGTGACCGACCACCCTCTCAGGTCGGTTACAGATCGTAGCCTTGGTAAGCCATTACCTTACCAACTAGCTAATCTGCCGCAGGCTCCTCTTTAAGCGGATTGCTCCTTTAACAACTGTCACCTTGCGGTGCCGCTGCATTATGCGGTATTAGCGTTCGTTTCCGAACGTTATTCCCCACTCAAAGGTAGATTACCTACGTGTTACTCACCCGTGCGCCACTTTATATCTTTCCCGAAGGAAAGTTTAATCGTTCGACTTGCATGTCTGAGGCACGCCGCCAGCGTTGATTCTGAGCCAGGATCAAACTCTCGTTAATATATCCTAGTTCACTTTTTGTTGTTCTATATGAATTAACACATGGACTCGCATATCTAGTTTTCAAATATCAATTTTCGTTTTTGTTCGCCTCAATTTAATGTTGGGGCGAAATTATTGATTATACAGAACCAATTTCGTTTGTCAACCTCAAAACTAATTTGTCAACTTTTCTTTTTCCCAGTCATTCAAATTTCGCTTGAGGCAAATATGTATTTTCCACACTTGACCTACTCTTGTCAAGCTGACTCCAAAAAAATTAATCTTTAATCAATAATCAAATTGTAAAAGTTGTAAAACATCTTTTCAGTCGTTGTTAAAATACACATTTTCAAATATCGTTTTTCGATTTTTATCGAAAACAAAGTTCTCATAAATTAACTTATTTTATGAGAACTTTGTTTTCCAACAAATTGTTCTTTCGTTTTAAGCGAACTTACATAGATGTGATCGATGTTTAATAAGTTGTCCGCTGTAGAAATTATTATATACAAAAATCTTTTGTTTAAGCAAGTCAATAGTATGTTATTAATATCGAATCGGGTTGCTCGAGCAAATAATGTTATTTAGCACTATTCAATCGAGCCTTTAATAACAAATCAACTACTTCCCTAACGGCTCCATATCCACCAAAAGCTCTTGTCTTATATAATGAATGAAATTTAACCTCTAACGCAGCATCGGCGACGGCAATGGGTAAACCTACTTTTAACATTATACAGATGTCTCCTATATCATCACCGATATATGCGACTTCTTCCGGTACTACGCCTGCATCCTGTAAAATATCTTCAAAATCTTTTGTTTTGTCAGGCGAACCGGCTTTGATGTAGCTTATTCCGATTTCCGTTGCCCGGACTTCCAATATTTTTTTTGCGTTCCTGCCTGAAATTATTCCCGAATGAAAACCGGCTTTATGCCACATCGCTAAACCTTGCCCGTCACGAACGTGAAAGACCTTTAATTGTTCGCCACTTTCGGAAAAGTAAAGTCTTCCGTCTGTCAAAACGCCGTCACAGTCCATTAAAAGCAGTTTTATTTTTTTTGCGCGGGTTAAGACGTTTTTCCTAACTAATGGTTTGCTCATAAAATCGAATTTTTATCTTATCTCAAACATCTCGACCCCGCTTAATTTCCAGACGTTTCCTGCTCTCGACAGACGAAAGACGGCAATGCCGCTTTCCGGTTCCCGATTCAACAGTTTTATATTGAGATTCGTTTCTACGAACACATTACTATCATCAATTTTGTCTAACTGTAATATTTTTGTTTGCCACTGCTCGGTTTGTCCGGTGATGCCGGAAGCAAATTTGGCAACTTCGCCGGACATTAAAAGACTTTCTATTTCGGTTTTACGATTTGAAATGGCGGATTTATCGAATTGAGCAAAAAATGTTTTAATTTCGTTATCTATTGCACTTCCCGAATTCGCTTTGCTTCTGCTTTGCCTGGCTGCCAGCGTTGCACCGTATTCCGCATCCGATTTGACTGCTTCGTCGAAGTATTTAATCGCATTCGCCGTCTGTCCGTTTTTCATAAATATTTCACCGAAACCGACATTTGCCCACGCGAGGCTCCGCGCCGTCGGCAATTTTTCATTTATTACGGTTTGAAATTCTTTTTCTGCATCTGCGTATTTGCCTTGTGCTAAAAGAGAGCGTCCCAGATAAGCTCTGGCTTCATCAAAGTGCGGGACAGTCTGTAAAATATTTCGTGCAATTTTTTCAACCGAAAAGTAATCCTGTTTGTCGAATGCTCGTTTAATTATCAGCAGCGGATCGTTTTCATCAAGCTGGCGCGGCGCAACATCATCTGAATAATCCGTCTGCGGATAAAATTTATCTTTATCAATTTCGGTTTTAGTAATTTTGTTATTGGTTTTAAAAGCGACTTCGCCGAAACTTTTCGCAGCAACCGTCGTTTGCGCGGAAAGCATTTCGCCATTGACAGTCGTCGCGTTGACAGTTACCGTCGCATCGTTCGAACCTGTATTTCGGAGAGCAATTTTTGTTTCCGCTCCTACAATTTGAGGCAATCCGACTAGTAAATTTACGTCGGTTAATTGATCGAGCGAGTAGTCAATGAAATCTTTTTGACTTGCGAAAGCCGCGCGAAGTTCGATTAAATTCAAGTCGCCGTCTTTCATATTTGTCCGCAAAGTATTGTTAAATTCATCTTTTCCGACCTTTTTTGCCAGTAACCGCCAAATCATCGCGCCTTTATTGGAGACGGCGGGAAAATAATAATCATCAAGCGGTGAAACTATTGTTAAAGGAGCGTCACGCCTAGCAATCGCGGCGTAGGCAATTCTCTGACGCTGACGTTCGACATCAGCAACTTCTTTTCCGTATTTCGATTCAATAAACTCGGTAGCGATATAACGCGACAAACCTTCACGAATTACACCGAAGCCGTCGCCGCCGACAGAAACTGCGTTTCCCAACCAAATTTTTGCAACCGATTCGGCAATCGTCATCGCCGTCTGAGAATCAATTTTCTGTCTGCGGAAAACATTATCGTCAACAAAAATTGTTCCGCCGCCCGAAAATCCCGCGCCGCGCCGAACCGAAACTATCTTTAGAGGAATATCCGAAGTATTTCCTAAAATTCCAGATGCAAAAGTTTTTGCTTCATTCATTAAAGCCGCCAAATCCCCGGCTCGCTTTTGCTCTTCCGCGCCCGCTCCTTTCGGCATATACACGCTAACGCCGTTGATATTGAGATTATCCCAATTTCCCGCGACAAAAAACGGCTGACCCTTTAACTTCTGATTGAAAGAATTTTGCGTTTTTGCGGAAACAGAATCGCCGCTTCCGCCGGAAGAAATAATATTTGCGCTCGCACCGTTTGAATTAACAACCGTTAGATTAAACGGTGCAAAGTCCGCACCGCGCGCGTAATACCAGCTATTCGGTGTCGGATACCAGAACGAAAGCGGCAAGAATTGCGAAACAACCGGTGAAATCGCACTCAACCCGGAGTTTTCTTCAACCTTTAATTTGTATTCAACCGCAACCGACAAATTTCCGTTTTGTTGAATCGAAGGAGTTCGCAGAATTATTCTCTGTAAAACGCCTGTCCCGATTTTTTCTTCGCCTTTTGTAAATTCCGCTGTCGCTTCGTTGATTTTTACGGCGGAAACTTCCGCGCTTTTGCTTATTCGCAGAGTCAAACGCGATGCCGCCGTATTTCCGACGTTTTTCAGATTCAAAACGGCTTTTACATTTAAGTATCTGTCTGTTTCAATCTGCGGCAA
>JANODL010000086.1:0-2026 GCA_031412675.1 Acidobacteriota bacterium
CCTGCCCGCCGAACCGTTTGAACTGGAAACGGTCGAATGCGAAATCATCCGCGAAGCCTTAAAGCGTTTCGACGGCAAACAATCACAGACGGCGCGTTATCTGGGAATCACCCGCAGCGCGTTGATTTATCGAATCCAAAAGTTTGGTTTGAGCGGCGAAGAAAAATAATTTTTTTTGAATATAATAAATTTGATGAAACGCTTTTTGCCGCAAGCTACGATTGGTTTGGTGATTATTTTAATCACGGTTTTGCATTTTCTGACACCGCTCGATCAAGTCGTCTGGCACGAAATCTATCAGCGGCTTTATTACATCCCGATCATTGCCGCCGCGCTTCTTTTCGGTCTGCATGGTGGGCTTGCCGCTTCGATTTTTACGACGGTCGTTTATTCGCCGCATATTTTTCTTCACTGGCAGCACGGTCATTTCGATTATTCGATTAACCAATACGCCGAAATCGTCATTTTTAATCTCGTCGGCGGCGTGATGGGCGCACTCGGCGACCGGCTCAAACTGGCGCGGGAAAAAGCCGAACGCAATGCCGAAGAACGTCAAAAAGCCTACGATGAATTACAAAAAACCTTTGAACAGCTTCTCCAAGCCGAGAAACTTTCTTCTTTAGGCGAACTTTCCGCCGGAATCGTTCACGAAGTCCGCAATCCGCTCGCCGCAATCAAAGGCGCGGTTGAAATACTCGAAGACGAACTTGCCGCAAACAGTCCGCGCCGCGAATTTGCCGCTTTAGCCAAAAAAGAAGTCGAAAGATTGGATAAACTCGTCGGTGAATTTCTGCGGTTTGCGCGTCCGGCAACGCTTTCGGTCGAAGAGAATGATTTGAATAAAATAGTCGAATCGGTCGTTTCGCTCGTTGAAAATCAGGCGACGGCGCAATCGGTTTCGATTGTAAGTGATTTACAACGCAATTTGCCGAAAGTTTCGGTTGACGGCGAACAAATCAAACAGGTCTTGTTAAATCTTGCCATCAATTCACTGCAAGCGATGCCGGACGGCGGAAAGTTGACCTTTCTCACGCTCAGCGATGAAAAATTTTGCGTCGTCGAAGTCGGCGATACCGGAAGCGGCATTGACGAAAAAATAACCGGAAAGATTTTCGACCCGTTTTTTACGACGAAGGAAAAAGGCGTTGGACTCGGACTCTCGATTGCTCATAAAATCGTCAGTCAGCATAATGGCAAGTTATCGGTCGAAAGCAATAACGGAAACACCGTTTTCGCTTTTTATTTGCCGAAAAATCAATGATTTCGTTTTAAAAGTTTCGGTGTCTTCCAGTTTTGACGGCACTTGTAATCCGCGCCCTTACTTCGTGCGGGCTTCCGCCAAAATCGAATTTTTGTGCAAAAGATTATGAAAATTTCAATCGGCTATGACGGTTCTGAATGTGCTGATGCAGCAGCGGACAATCTCCGGCGGAGAAACAATCTCCTACGCCACAACTACAAAATTCTCATTCGACTACACCGGTAATATTATGAAACCAGCTGCCGGTTCATTAAGAATCTTAACTTTTTCTGAAATTTTTGAATATTTTTTTCTCGGGTAGCGACTATTTCTAAACAGATCTCCGCCGCGCCCATTTCCGCCGGATGTGTAATCTTGTGAAAATAGATATACTGCTTTATCCAATAGATATAAATCTTCTCGGTTTCATAGCTGTAATGCCTGACGCGCATCACATTACGAACATTATTTAGCAATTCTGACATAGCTTTACAAGAATTCCGTTAAATTAATTTAACGGAATTTTACTTTAAAGGAATTTTTAAGTCAATTACCGATGAAAGTCCTTACTATTATTGACTTTCTCCCAAAAAGCGGAGTATAAATAATTCCGTATAACAAAACCGAAATTCGGTTCAATACAAAGTTAGATGCTTCTTTGAACTTGGTATTATAGAGGAAGGAGAGGTGGAATATGATGAAATTCAGGAAAATTAAGAATGTAGTGCTTATTGCGTTGTTGATTGTCGGAGTTTTAAGCGCGGTTTTTGTTGGAGTGCGGGCGCA
>JANODL010000087.1:0-28991 GCA_031412675.1 Acidobacteriota bacterium
GCATCGAAGTTTATCAAGCCGCGCCGAACGCAACGCACGTTTACTGGAAATATTGTTTAAGAGTTGACGACTCGAAAATTCAGGACGGCGCAGTCGGTTTGGCGAAAGCGTTAAAAGTTTACGATGTCGCTTCCGCGCCGCGCTACGTCGTCAAACCGGCTTACAAATGTATGGTTTTCCGCGACCAAAACACGCTCGGCGATTCGCATTTTCCGTTCAATCTGGCGCGTCCCGAAGCAGTTGATTACAACGACGATAATTTCCAAGGCACGATCAAAGGTCTGCACGACGTTCTTGTATTGCCGATCAACGAAAAATACGAAGCGAATCACGCCGAATTTTTAGCGGATTCGATTCGTGAAGCGGTTCTTGTGACGCGGAGACAGGGAGACGCGGAGACGCGGGGGCAGGAAGAGAATACCGGCGGCTGCGTTGTTTGCGGCGGGAATGTCTGTCAGCAATAATTTATGTCGAATATCCGAAGTTATAGAGAACTTCGCGTTTATCAAAACGCTTTCGAATCGGCGATGAAAATTTTTGAATTTACAAAGACTTTCCCCGCCGAAGAAAAGTATTCGATGGTTGACCAGATGCGGCGTTCGTCGCGCTCGGTGTGTGCCAATCTCGCCGAAGCGTGGTGCAAACGCCGCTATCCGGCGCATTTCGTCAGCAAACTTTCAGATTGTGAAAGCGAAGCTGAAGAAACAAGAGTCTGGTTAGAATTTGCATTGCGCTGCAGATACATTAATCAAGACACATTTAACGAACTCGATTCAACTTATGATTTAATCATCGGGCAGCTTGTCAGGATGATTTCAGAACCACAAAAATGGACAATAAACTAAAAGAAAATTCAACACATCTCCGCGTCTCCGCGTCTCCGCGTCTCCGTTTCGCCTTAATCGGAACGGGCGGCATTGCCCAAACTTACGCGCAGGCATTTCAGCAAAGCGATTGCTGTCAATTAGTTGCGGTTGCCGACATTAATCAGGAATCGGCGAAAGCGTTTGCCGAACCGTTCGGCGCGAAAAGTTTTTCGGAGTACAAAACTTTAGCCGAAAACTCGGAGATTGACGCGGTGATAATTTCCACGCCGCCGAATACGCACCCGGAAATTGCGATGTATTTTATGAATCGCAAGGTCAATGTTTTGTGCGAGAAACCGCTTTGTTTGTCGGTTGCCGAAGCCAAACAAATGATTGAAACGGCGGAAAAAACCGGCGTTGTATTCACGATGGCGACGAAGTTTCGTTATTGCGAAGATGTTGTCAAAGCTAAAGCGATTTTGGCTTCCGGCGTTCTCGGCGAAGTCGTCCAGTTTGAAAATGCGTTCACCGCCAAAGTTGATATGTCGAAGCGTTGGAACTCGGATTTTGCAGTTTCGGGCGGCGGCGTTTTAATGGATAACGGGACGCATTCGGTTGATATTATCCGCTATTTTCTCGGCGCGATCACGGACGTTTTAGCACTCGAAACCAGCGGAACGCAAAATTTGAGCGTTGACGAAAACGTCAAACTATTAGCCAAAACCGAAAACGGCGTTGCCGCAAGCGTTGATTTAACGTGGGGCATCAACAAAGAATTGCCGAATTTCATCAGCATTTACGGCACAAACGGCAGCCTGCACATCGGCTGGCGCGAATCGAAATATAAACTCAATTCGTCGCCCGATTGGAACATTTTCGGCACAGGCTACGACAAAGTTCAGGCTTTTCGCGCGAAGATCGAAAACTTTCGCAACGCGATTGCAAACGGCGAAGAACTTTTAACGAAACCCGAAGATGCGCTCGCCTCGGTCGAAGTCATCGAAGCGGCGTATAAATCTTTGAACCAAAATCTGTGGCAGAAAGTCGTTGAAAAAAGCGAATCTGCTAAAACCTAAAGAAATATTTGCCCACGAAACACACGAAAGAAACGAAAATAAAAACAAGACAAAATCTACATTTCTTTTTTCGTCTGTTTCGTGTGTTTCGCGGAGCGACTGGGCAAAAATCTTATGATAAAAATTCATCCGACAGCAATTATCGAAGAAAACGTCTCAATCGGCGAAGGCACGAGCGTTTGGGACAATGTTCACATCCGGCACGGCGCGGAAATCGGCGAAGAATGTATCGTCGGCGAAAAGACTTATATCGCGTATGATGTCAAAATCGGCAATCGCGTGAAGATCAACGCGATGGTTTACATCTGCGCGGCGGTGACGATCGAAGACGGCGTGATGATTTCTGCCTCGACGACTTTTACCAACGACCGTTTCCCGCGTGCGACAATGCCCGACCTGAAGAGTTTGCGCCCCAGTGAGCCTGACGAACACACTCTGCCGACATTAGTTAAAGAAGGCGCAACCATCGGCGCGGGTTGTATCATCGGCAACGATTTATCAATCGGACGCTGGGCGATGGTCGGAATGGGTTCAATAGTCACCAAAAGCGTTCCCGATTTTCATCTCGTCTTAGGAAGTCCGGCGCGAAGCATCGGCGCAGTCTGCAAATGCGGACAGCTTTTTCACAAGTTCGACGATTTAGACAAACGCGAATTTGAATGCATCTGCGGTTTGCGATACGAAATTGAAAATCGAAACGTGAGAGAAAAATAATGCTAAACGAGAGATGGGATAAACAGACTGCACTAATCTTCGCTTTTATTTGCGGAGTTTTGTTCGTTGTCAGTTTGTGCGCTCATTTTTCGGCATTATTCGGTTTTAATTTTGCACATCAGTTTCCCAAGATTTGGTTCTTTCTTCAAACTTCGGTTGTCATCGGCTTTTTGCCTTTGATAATCGGAAATCCATACAAAAAGATTTCAAAACCGTCATATATTTGGGGAAGCTCTAAATATCAAGAATCGTCGAGATTTGGAATATACGTCGGACTTACTGCGGCAATTTTGCTTTGCGTCTCGTTACTTTATTTGGTTTTTGGCGAAGTTTATTGGTCTTCGCAAATCCACTTTGGATATTTAGAGATTAAAGACGGAAATTACTTTCTTTACTTAAAACGTGAGCGTCAATTTCTCCCAATTATATTCGACGAATACCAAAAACTTTTGCTCTATCAAAATCTCGCTTATTCGGTTCATTGGATGTTTTTGCATTCTCTGGCATTTATGATAAACCTGAGTCCGCTTGAGATTGATTTAAAGAAAACAAAGAATGAGTAACTCTCAAAACATCGCAATTATCGGCTCCGGCTTTCTCGGTTTGACGCTCGCTTTGCGGCTTGCGGAAACGGGCGCGAAAGTTACCGTTTATGAATCCGCATCGGAAATCGGCGGACTGGCGAGCGCGTGGCAGATCGGCGATGTCGTTTGGGACAAACATTATCACGTTACGCTTTTGTCGGATTCGTTTACGCGCAAAGTTGTCGAAGAAATCGGTTTGGGCGACGAGTTTGAATGGGTTGAAACGAAAACCGGATTTTACACGGACGGAAAACTCGTTTCGATGTCGAACACGCTTGAGTTTTTGAAGTTTCCGCCGTTAGGTTTGATTTCTAAGTTTCGTTTGGGCGGCACGATTTTTTATGCTTCGCGGGTCAAAGATTGGAAGGCGTTGGAAAAGATTTCAGTTGAAGATTGGTTGACGCGACTTTCGGGTAAAAAGACGTTTGAAAAAATGTGGAAGCCTCTGCTCAAAGCAAAGCTCGGCGAAGCCTACAAAGAAACGTCCGCCGCGTTTATCTGGGCGACGATTCAGCGGATGTATGCGGCGCGAAATTCAGGCTTGAAAAAAGAAATGTTCGGCTATGTGCGCGGCGGTTACGCGCGAGTTTTGGAAAAATTTGGCAAACATTTGCAATTAAAAGGTGTCGAAATAAAATTAAACAGCAGAATCGAAAACATCCGGAAAAATGCGGACGGAAAGATAGAAGTATTTCCCGCAAAGGCGCAAAGACGCGAAGGCGTAAAGTCAGAACCACCTGCGGTAGCGGGTGGTTTAAGCGCGAAAGAGTTTCAGAAGGCTAATTACAAATTACAAAATCAACTTAAAATTTCAGATTTGAAATACGAAACTAACGAAAACCAAAAACCACAGACCGAAAACCGATTCGATCAAGTAATTTTAACCTGCCCGTCAAATGTCGCCGCGAAAATCGTTCCGCAATTGACGGAAAAAGAAAAAGCGAAGCTCGAAAATATCAAATATCAGGGCATCGTTTGCGCTTCGGTTTTGATGAAAAAATCGCTCTCAAACTTTTATGTCACGAACATCACGGACGAAACGCCTTTTACGGGAATTATCGAAATGTCTGCGCTCGTTGATAAAAACGAATTCGGCGGCAACGCGCTCGTTTATCTGCCGAAATACGTTGCGCCCGATGATGAATTATTTGAAAAGTCAGACGCGGAAATCGAAGAAATATTCGTGTCGGCGTTAGAAAAAATGTATCCTCATTTTAAGTGCGAAGATGTTGTTAATTTCAAAATTTCGCGTGTCCGCCAAGTTTTTCCGCTGCCGACTTTGAATTATTCGGCGAATGTTTCAAGCGTGAAAACTTCACTCGAAAACGTATTTATCGTCAATTCGGCGCAGATCACGAACGGAACTTTGAACGTCAACGAAACTATTCAATTAGCTGAAAAGTTTTTAGCCACAGAGTTCACAGAGAGCTCGGAGAACTAGTAAAAACCTTAGTGAACTCTGTGTTCTCTGTGGCTTAATTTTATGAAACCGATTGCAAGTTTAAGTCTTGACCTCGACAATAAATGGTCGTATATGAAAACGCACGGCGATGCGGGTTGGGAATCGTTTCCGACTTATTTGGACACGGTTGTGCCGCGTTCGCTCGAGTTTTTGCGCGAGAGAAACTTAAAAATTACTTATTTTATCGTCGGGCAGGATGCGGATTTGGAGAAAAATCACGAGGCAATTCGGCAGATTTCCGCCGCTAATCACGAAATCGGCAATCATTCGTTTCGCCATGAACCGTGGTTGCATCTTTATTCAAAACAGGAATTGGTCGAGGAATTTGAACGAACAGAAAACGCGCTCGAAAAAGCGACGGGACAGATTCCGAAAGGCTTTCGCGGTCCGGGTTATTCGCTTTCACCGACGGTGCTGGAAGTTTTAGCCGAGCGCAATTACGAATACGATTGTTCGACTTTGCCGACTTATATCGCACCACTCGCCCGCGCTTATTATTTTTTCAAATCGCCCGAAATGTCTGCCGAAGAAAAGGAAAAACGCAAAAAACTTTTCGGTAAATTTTCCGACGGTTTTCAATCTTTGAAGCCTTACAAATGGCAGATCGGCGAAAAATCTCTGGTCGAAATTCCCGTGACGACTTTGCCACTCTTTAAAACGCCGATTCACGCGAGCTACGTTATCTATCTTTCGACTTTTTCAAAAACTCTGGCGAAAATGTATTGGAAAACGGCGGTCGAAATGTGCAAAATGAGCGGAACGCAATTGAGTTTATTACTTCATCCGCTTGATTTTCTTTCGGGTGACGACGCGCCCGAATTGAAGTTTTTTCCCGCGATGAATTTGCCGATCGAGAAAAAATTGGAGTTTGTCAGCGAGATTCTGGAAACTTTTACCGGTAAATTCGAAGTCGTCAATATGCAAAAACACGCGGAATCGGTTCGTCTTGATGAAATTCCGACGCGGTTGCCTTCGGAAATCGAAGCGGCGGCTTAAAATGAAAAACGAAAGCGCGAAAAAATTAAAGCTAAACCACGTTGAGTGTTGCGTTTGCGATTCGGACGCGGCACAAGCGGTCGGCGTTGGCGAGGATTTTGAATATCGGACGAGCGCGGATGTTTTTGTCGCGATGCGCTGCGAAAGTTGCGGTTTGGTTTATTTGAATCCGCGTCCCGATGTGAGTGAATTTGAAACGATCTATCCCGCAAATTATCACGCATTCGATTTTTCCGAAGCGGATTTCGGCATCGTTTATAAAATCCGTTCGCGGCTCGAAGCCAACCGCGTTTTGAGCTGGTGCAAAGGATTGCCGGCGGAAGCGAAAATTCTGGATGTCGGCTGCGGCGACGGCTTTCACTTAAATTTATTGAAACAATACGGCAATAAATCGTGGCAATTAGAGGGAATTGACGTTGACCGCCGCGCCGCAGAAATGGCAGAAAAGACGGGTTTAAAAGTTCATATCGGAACGGTTGAAAGTCTTAATCTGCCGAAAAATTCTTACGATTTTGCGTTTATGGTGCAGACTATCGAACACGTCGCGCATCCCGAAAAGGTTCTGGCGGCGGTTTTTGAAATCTTAAAACCCGGCGGAAAGCTCGTCGTCGTCACGGACAACACGGATTCGATTGATTTTCGGCTTTTCAAAAATTCCTATTGGGGCGGCTATCATTTTCCGCGTCACTGGAATCTTTTCAACCGAAAATCTTTGACGAAATTAGCCGAAAAGTGCGGGTTTAACGTGACGAATTTAACCACGCAAGTTTCGCCCGTGAATTGGGTTTATTCGATTCACAACGCGCTGGTTGATATGAACGCGCCGCGTTTTTTGGTCAATCAATTTACGCTTCGTTCAACCGTTTCGCTGTCGGCTTTCACGTCGCTCGATATTTTGCTGCAAAAGCTCGGTCGTGGCGGACTTCTGCGGGCGACTTTGCAGAAACCGGAAGACATTTTGCCTGCGAAACATACGAAAGAAACGAAAAAAGAATAATTAGTGTGTAAATCAAGTTTTAAGTTAATTTATTCTCTGCGTTCTCTGCGGCTCTGCGTGAAATCAATTCTCTTAGCACCTTTATTTCACGCAGAGCCGCAGAGAACGCAGAGTTTCAAAATACTCAAAAATTTAATTTACAGACTAATAAGTCCAAATTATTTTTTTATTTATTTTCGGATGTTTCGTGTGTTTCGTGGGCAAACTCTTTTATTCAAACTTTTATATTCGTATGAAAACTGAAAAACCAATCGCAATTATCGGCGCGGGACTCGCGGGACTGACTGCCGCAAATTATCTGCATCGCCAAAATGTGCCGTTCGTTTTGTATGAAGCGGGCAAAAAAATCGCGGGACTCGCGGCGAGTTTCAAGGATGAAGAAGGTTTTTCTTACGATTTCGGCGCGCATTTTATAACCAATCGTTTGGCGGCGGCGATCGGTGTCAGCGCGGATTGTTTGACTGTTCGGCATTACGGCGAAAGGGTTTGGCTCGCCGATAAAATTTATTCGTATCCGTTCGGTCTGGTCAAAATTCCGCGCATGACTCTGAGCGGCATTAAAAGCAAATTATCGGGCAACGGAAACAAACCGAAATCTGCCGCCGAATGGTTTCGGAAAAGTTACGGCGCGGCTTTGGCGGATGAAGTCGCTTTGCCGCTCGTCGAAGCGTGGTCGGGAGCAAAAGCGGAAGATTTATCGGCGGCGGTCGGCGAATCTCTGCCGGGAAGCATCGGCAAAACACTTTATTTAAAAGCCGCAAGCCGTTTTACGAAACGCGCGGTCGCGTGCGGTTACAGCCGCGAAATGAAAGAGTCGGCAAGCATCTACCACGTTTATCCGAAGGACGGCGTGGCGACGCTCTGCGAAAAATTGGCGGAAGGAATCGAGGATAAAATCAAGCTCGAATCGCCGGTCGAAGAGATCATCGTCGAAAACGAACGGGTTGTCGCCGTCAAAGCGAAAGGCGAAATTCAAGAGGTTTCGGCGGTCGTCAGCACCGCGCCCGCGAATATTCTGGCGAAATTGGTGCGCGGAACTGACGCGCTCGAAGAATTCAAGAACTTTCGCTATCGTCCGATGGTTTTTATCAATCTCAAATTCAACGGGCGCGGACTTCTGCCCGACACGGTTTTGTGGTTCCCTGAAAAGAAATTTCCGTTTTTCCGTCTGACCGAAGCGACGCTTTCGATGCCGTGGCTCGCGCCCGAAGGCAAGACGATCATCACGGTTGACATCGGTTGCGAAAAAGACGATGAAATCTGGAATATGGACGAAGCCGAACTCGCCGAAATGTGTCTCGAATCGCTCGCGGAAATCGTTCCCGATGCGCGAAAACTTTATCTCGGCTACAATGTTCTGCGAACGCCGATTTCTTATCCGGTTTTTTTGAGCGAATACGAACCGGCGCGCAAGAATTTTGAAAGATCAACCAATGTCGAAAATCTTCTGAGCATCGGGCGCAACGGCGAATTCGCGCATATTTTTATGGAAGACGTTTACTGGCGGACGCAGAAAAAAGTTAGAAATCTGGTGGACAATCTGGAAAATTAATTTTTACCTTTTTACCGTAATTGATACGGGGCTTTCCTATAAAACTGTTTCCGACCGAAACTGCGGGCAAAACTTCTGTGCATATTTGATAATTGATATTTGATAATTAATAATAACGCCTTGCCGTCGATGATCTTTATCAATTTCCAATTGTCAATAATCAAATATGCACAGAGGTTTTTTACTCAATCTCTCTAATTTCATTTTTATCGGGAAACTCTTATAGTTGATAGCTGACGGATTTTTAAATAAGAATTAAATGCCGAAAATTGATGAGAAAAAATTTCTTTTGATCCTGATTTTTCTGCATCTGGCGATTGCCGTGCCGCTTGCCTACACGGTCAACATTTGGGCTGACGAAGCCTCGACGCTTTACACGACGCAGAACGGATTTTGGCGGGCGTTTCAGAATCTGTTTACCGACGAAAAACAGGCTCCGCTTTATTTTCTGCTTTTGAGTTTGTGGCGCAAGATCAACGATTCCGTTTTTTTCGCGCGGCTTTTTTCGGTGATTTTCAGTCTTTTGGCGATTATCGCTTTTGCGCGGCTGGCGCAGAAAATCTGGGAGCGGAAAACCGCTCTCTTTATCACGGCGATCTTTGCGCTGCACCCTTATCTGTTCTGGGCGAGCCTTGAAATCCGGCTTTATTCGTTCATTATTTTTATCACCTGTCTGCTTTTTTCCTCTTTTTACGAAGGTTATCTGCGCGAAGATTCGGTTGATAAAAAATCGCAATATTTTTACATTCTGACTTCAATCGCCGCACTTTATACGAATTATTATCTCGGATTTCTGCTCGTCGGCGCGTTTGCCGCACTGCTGGTTTTGCGGCGTTGGCGTGAAGCGAAAAGCTATTTTTTGCAGATGCTCATTGTCGGCATTGCAATCTTGCCGCTTTTTTATATCATCAGTTTTCAGTTTTCCGACCGCGTCGTCACGTTTCAGGAAGAAAAATCAATCGTCGAAGGCGTTCGGGTTCTCTGGAATCATTTTTTGACGTTCGTTTTGCCGACCGAAATTTATACTACTGAAGAATCTACGGTTTTTTCTTTTTTCAGGTTGTGGATCGTGCGGTTTTCGATTCTCGCGGTTTTCGTAATTCTGCTTAAAAATAAATTTAAGGATTTGGATAAAACCGCGCTCGCCTTCGGGACGATTGCGGCAGTTTGCGGCGCGTTTTTTCTGTTCGTTTATTTTCGGCTCGGCGCGGGCTACATCGAAATCCGCCACGCGGCGATTTATTTCGTCGCGATCTTTGTTTTTGCGAGCGCGGTTTTGGTCAAGGTTTTACCGGCGAAAGCGTGGATGTTTGCGGCGGTTTTCTTCGCCGTTTTCTTCGCTTATTCGATTGCCGTGATGTATCCGAATCTGACGAAACGCGGCGATTGGGAGCGGGTCGCGGCGTTTATCGCGCAGAACGAAAAGCCGGGTCAGCCGATAGTTCTTTTCCCCGCTTACGACGCGCTTTCGCTGCCTTTTTATTACAAAGGCGCGAACAAAATTTTGCCCGACGAAAGATATTTTTCGTTTTTTACCGAAGCCGAACCGGGCAATCCGAACAGTTTTCGGACACAGATCGAATTCGTGACCGGCAAAATCCCGCCCGAAGCCGAGGATGTTTGGCTTTTGACGAATGAAAAATGTGAAATAAAACAATCCTGCGAGCCGTTGGAAAATTTTGTTGAGGCGAATTACACTATTATCGAAGAAAGAAATTTTTATAAAGAGAAAGTTCGACTTTTGAGGAAAAAGCAAAAATGATTGAATCAATTGATCCGAAATCAACCGAAAAGCCGCCGGTCAAATGCGCTAAATGCGACCGTGAAGTTGACCATTACAACACATTTATCGAGGCGGACAACGAAGTCGTCATCGTTTGCTGGGAATGCACGCAGCGCGAGGAAAAAGGATTCTTCCAGAAACGCGATTTTCAACGCAGCTCGCGGCGCGGCATCATTCCGAGATAAATTAGCCACGAACAAACACGAAAATTCACGAAATTTGTTTAATGTTTTCGTGTTCTTTCGTGTTTGTTCGTGGCAAAAATATTATGAGCATTAGGAGAATCACCGAATATCCCGAAGAAGTTCTGGCAAAGGTCGGCAAGCCCGTCGAAAAGTTTGATGACGAACTCGCCGCGCTTTGCGAAGATATGTATGAAACGATGTATGACGCGGAAGGTGTCGGACTCGCCGCGCCGCAAATCGGTTTGAATCTGCGTCTTTTCGTGATGGATTGCGAGGGCATTAAACTGATTGCCGCGAACCCCGAGATCATCGAAACCGAAGGCGAACAATCTTCGCAGGAAGGCTGTCTGTCGGTCGGCAAAGTTCCGGCGGTCGTCAAGCGTCCGATGAAAGCGAAACTCCGCGCCCAGGATGTCAAGGGCGAATGGTTCGAAGCCGAGGCGGAAGGCTACGCGGCGCGTGCGTTTATGCACGAAACCGACCACTGCGACGGCAAACTTTTCATTGACCACCTGCCCAAAATGCGCCGCGATATGCTCGTTACGAGATTCAAAAAAGAAAAACGCTGGAAATGATTTTAATGTCGGGTGACCTGTGCTCTCCACAATGAACCTGAGAAACAGATTTCAGGAATGACGTAACAGGTCGTTGTCAGGAGCGCGGTAACAAGCCGAATCCTTTCAATTAGGACTGTCCGTTTTTGTTTCAGGGTAATACCGTTCAAGCAGCGGCGTTAAAAGATCAGCGAAAACCCGATGTCCTTCCGTATTCAGATGCCCGTCCATTTCATAAAACAAATGTGTGGCGTTCGCCGCTTTTCGGAATTCTCCCGTCACCTCGTAAAATTCAATATCCGCATCTCGGCACGCCGCTTCGATTGCCCTGTCTGCCGAATCGCTCTCCGCCATCTCGGAAAGCAGATTAAGCCCCAAACGGCGGCTGCTCTCAATGTCGCGACGGCTGGCATAAACCTTGTAAGGCACGGAAATTACGATGACTTTGCTATTGTGCTTATCAGCCGTTTCTTTGATACGGATAAGCTGTCGAGTCATTTCCGAAATCAAAGACTTGACCTCCGGCGCATTGATGTTAAATGTTTTAAGAAAGTAATCCGGCTGTTTGACGGCAATCTGAATAAGGGCAGGATTCAGTTCTCCATTCAAGAAAGACTGCCTGACGCGGGCATCGACTTTATCAAACTGGGCTTTCTCCTCCGGGCTTAGTTCCCCGACAATAGAATTCGCTTGATTCTTCCACAGCGCGCTTAACGGCGGTTGGTCAACACGCCTGCTCAACAATCGCAGGAAGTTCGGATACATTCTGCGACCGAAGTCCCCGATTCGTGAAATAATCGGCACGGCTGCGGTCACGGGTGTAGAGGAACTTTCGCGACTTGATTCTGTCGGCAGTTCAGAAGAAATTACAGACGACACCAGGTCGTCGCCTTGTAAAATACAAACTATCACTAAATCAGGCTTAAGAAGCGGCACCGCCTTATCAACGATCTGCGCGTAGGTTGCCGGAGACGCGCCCGGCTGTCCGAGATTGGCGATCTCGATGTCGCTCCTGATTTGCCGCAGACGCGTTTCCAAAAGTTTAGACCACGACTCTTCCGATTCCACGCCCCAGCCGTAAGTAAATGAATCGCCGACGGTTATAATTCTGGTTTTGCCGCGCTTATCAAGTTCAAACTCCCGATCCCTGAATCCGAGTGAATTGATGTTCGACGTGAAATTAAATTCCGGCGTTTCATACCTGAATGTAGATTGCGGCGAGAAGATTAGCCCTTTGTTGGCAGCATTCTGACCGAAAAAAGCCCCGACGAGCCGATCCGCAGCAATTGAAAAAAACAGCAGGACAACAAAGATAATGGCAGATATGGAAATGTTTCGTATGAATTTAGTCAAAATTACAAATACCCTCCTTTCTCTAATTAACGTCAGTTCGGGATAAGAATGGAGCGCGGGTTGCCAGCCTGCAAGCGTTTGAAAAACGCTAAAAACGTCTGAGTTTATTCAACCTTGCCGAAGATCGAAGTTAGTGACACCGCTTTGCAAGCGGCGTTGCAGGCTGGCAGCCTGCGCTCCAATCGGCAAATTGCTTATCCCGAACTCACGTTAATTAATAATTTTTACCGTGTTTACGCCAGCGTAACAATAATCTCATTCGACATCAAGACTCGAGCCTTGATAAACAGTAACCAAATTCAAATCGCCCCAAAACTCCTGCCACGCGTCGGCAAGCGATTTTTCAACGGCTGTCAGGATTAGATTCATTTGGTTAATTAACTGTGTTGCCAAGTTTTGCCGTCAATTCGATAGGTGTTTTTGCCTCTTTTGTTGAATAGCTGAACGATGATTTCGTCGTCGTCGAGTTCGAGAAGTCCCCAATTATGGATGTTGTCAAACTTGAACGGCAAGCCGAAGTAGTTGAGGGCTAAACCCGACGAGACAATTTCGTAACACGGACGACGCGCCCGAAAATAAGTTTCCGGCGAAGGCGGAGAAAATTTGTTTTTATGAATGTCGCCCGCGAGAAAAATAACGTCTTTTCTGCCTTCGACCAAACGGCAAAAACGGCTGTATTCTGTTGAAAATTCCGCCCAGTTATCACTTCCGTAAGTCATCGTTAAACCGGCGCAGATGATTGTATATCGCTTGTCGTGGTTTAATTTTTCTTTCAAAAACTCAAACTGTTTATCGCCGAGCATTTTAGCATTTGTTTTTTCGGGCGAATCGGCGTAAGACCTGCTATCCAAAAAAATCACGCGGGCGTGTTCGATGTCCAAATGGCAATAAATTTCGGGCAGATTGGTCGAGCAATTTTTCATCCATTGATGAAACTTGGCGCGTGAAATATCTTTTATTTCCGGCTTAACTTCATTGCCCCACGCGTTATTCCAACCGAAATCGTGATCATCCCAAGTCCCGAACAGCGCATTTTTGCTTTTCATTTTCTTAAACAGGCTTTTGAAATGAGGTTCGTTCCATTGGGTGCGGTATTTTCGCTCCATCGTTTCTTCAAACACCTGTTTTTCGTATTTACTCGGCTTCCCGAGACCTTCTTTATTGAAAAAAAGGTTGAAGTAATCCATATAGATATTGTCGCCGAGCAAAAACAGATAATCAGGGTTTTGGTTTTCGATGTCGAGCCATTGCGGCTGGTCGGGGAACTTTTCGTAACAGACACAAGAAGTAAATGCGATTTTTACTTTACTCATAATCCAACTCCGCTTAATTCAGCTTAAATAATCGTCGTCACAATTTTTACTCACTTAGCAAAAAAGTGCGTGCGCGGGCTTTTGCCAGACGCATCAGATGTTCGATTTGCAGATAATGGTCGAGTTCGCTTTTTTCGGCAGAAGATAATTCGCCTTCCTTTTCGCGTTCCAGTAAA
Organism: Acidobacteriota bacterium; assembly: GCA_031412675.1. Classification (GTDB taxonomy): domain Bacteria; phylum Acidobacteriota; class Blastocatellia; order Pyrinomonadales; family Pyrinomonadaceae; genus JAFDVJ01. The sequence goes on from JANODL010000087.1 coordinate 13,552, forward strand.
TCTTCGACACGCGCCTGCGCCGCTTCCGACGGGCGAAAATCAATGACATTCTGCGGAGTCGTTCCGGCGGCAATGAAATCAACAACTTCTTCGTAGGCTTTAACCGTGTTCATAGCAAAATCAGAATACGCCTTTAACAATTCAGCGTCAATATTTGTCTAAATAGTCGTCGTCACGATTTCACGAATGCTTCTTTGCAGTTCGCGGTCGTCGGCATTTGCAAGTCTCTGCGAATTTCAATTGAGGTCGTTTGTCGTCGTCTTCTCGCGATTTTCGAGAACCGGAGTTTTTTCAGGGAAATTTAATGTTTTTGTGGTTCCGTCCGTCACCGAAAATGAAACAGGGGCGGGCGGCAAAGCGGAAATATCATTGTCGGCAAGAGTTTGTCTGACCGTTCCCGAAATAATCGGTTGTTCCGTTTTATTTGATTTGAGCGCGTTATTCAAGCGTTTCCAGCCAAACCCGATAAACACGACATTCAGCAAACCGAAAACGACACTCAAAAGCAGCAGCCCGGTAACTTTCGATGTCATTGCGCCGCCGATCAACAGTGTGAGCAGGGCAGCTAACGTTATTAAAGCGGTGATCGCCGTAACTATTGAGCTTGTCACAACCGAAGTGTGTCCCGAACGAATTTCGGCGGTCATCCGTAAAACTTCAATCGCGGTTTCATCGCCGGTCATCGGCGCACCGCATTTTCGGCAAAAACGCGAATCGTCATTTGCATCCGCGCCGCAAACCTTACAGATTTTATCGGTGGCGCGAATCGTTGCAAGCGTGGCAATCGTTTCCGCCTCGCGTGTCAAAACTTCCTTTTCGCCGCGATTTAAAGACGGATGTTTGATCGTGTAAGCAAACGAAGCGCGCGTTGAAGTTTTACTGAGAGGCTTTAATTTGATTAACAATGAGCGCGGATAATCAAGCACATCTGCCGAAGAATAAGCACTCGCCCAACCTCTGGCATTGCGTCTGGCTTGAATTTCATATTCGCCTTCGTCAATAAAATCATAATCGAGTCTTTCAAGCACATCATTCAGACGGCGGCGGACATCAGCGACGTTTCCCGCCAGCACACGCCTCAGATAATGTTCGGTGTTGTGATAATTATTATTGCTACTGCTCTGCGCCGCTAAATAATCTGCCATTTATTACCTCAAATTATCTCAAAGTCAAGTTCTTTTAAATACGATTAAATCCGACAATTGGTTTAGATTTTTCAAGCGTAACTAAATAATCGTCGTCACGATTTCCCTGATGCTTCTTTGCAACTCGCGGTCGTCGGTGATCGGCGAGCAGAGCGCGACTTCGGCGGCGTTGATCGGGGAAATTCCTTTGGCGATCATTTGGGCGGCGTAGATCAGCAGACGCGTCGAAACGCCTTCTTCGAGTCCGTGTCCGCGCAGGTTTCTGACCTTTTGACCGATTTTGACTAAATCCTGCGCGGTTTGTTCGTCAATTCCGCCTTCTTTGGCGACGATTGCCGCTTCGTCTTCGGCGTTCGGGTAATCGAATTCCATTGCAATGAAACGCTGTCTGGTTGATTGTTTCAAATCCTTTAAGATTGATTGATAACCCGGATTATATGACACGACGAGCATAAATTCGGGCGGTGCTTCGATGACCGTGCCGCGTTTTTCGATTGGTAATCTGCGTCTGTCGTCGGTCAACGGGTGAATAATCACGACCGTATCTTTGCGCGCTTCGACGACTTCATCGAGATAGCAAATCGCGCCGTTTCTAACTGCGGTTGTTAATGGTCCGTCGTGCCAGACGGTTTCTTCGCCCTCGAGCAAATATCGCCCGACCAAATCCGTCGCCGACAAATCTTCGTGACACGCGACGGTGATTAAAGGGCGATTCATTCGATAAGCCATATATTCGACAAAACGCGTTTTGCCGCAACCCGTCGGACCTTTGAGCATCACGGGCAATTTCGCCGCGTAAGCCGCTTCGAAAAGCTCGACTTCCTGTTTGATCGGTAGATAATAAGGCTCGTTATTGACTTTGTATTTTTCGACTGCAAGTTCCATAAAAGAGTTTTTAGAGTTTTTAGAGTTTATAGAGTTCATAGAGCAAATCTTTCACTCTACGAACTCTATAAACTCCACGAACTCTATGAACTAATACTATCATTCGCTAAAAAAGTGGAAAAGCGGAAAGGTGAAAAAGTGAAAAAAGGAATTTATGTGCGCGAATAAAGGCGAAAAGACACGAAAAGATTTTAACTTTTTCTTTTCTCGCGTTTATTCGCGGACATAATCGGTTTTTGCAGGTTCAGGCAATGATCTTACTGCATAAATTTTCGCCGGATGTTAATTACAAGTCGTAGCGTCAATTTGAATCTCGCCTTTAATCCATTTTTTGCCGATTTTGGCTTTGACGACGACAACTCCCTGCCCGCCAAACATAATAATCCGGAGCGAAGTTCCTTTTTTCAGCTTGACGGTTTTTTCGGTGGCACTCACAAAAAAATCAGCGTTAGCTTTGGTAACTTTGCAAGAATTATTTTGTGCCGATGCTTCGGGAAGATTGACTGCCGTCAGCGAAAAAGCTGTCATTGCTGCTAATGCGATGGTTAGTAGTTTTCTTTTCATTGTTGTTTCTCCTTCTAAAAGATGTCGGAAAGACAAATAAGGGTAAAACTGAATTCCTTATCTGTCTTTTAACGACTGATTCGCTTCCGAATTTAGGGTTTTACTCGGTTTAATTCAATTTTTTCTATTGTTCCGCTGCTTGTGCTTTGTTGCCAATCTAATTTGTTACCGTCATCCATAATTTTCATTGTTGCATTCCACTTTCTGTTTAGCTGGACAGAATTAATTTCAACGGTCTTTTCGTCCAAAACACGATATGAACCTTTGTCTATAACATTACCACCATTCTTGACCTCAAATTTGTCTTCGGTGAATGTGACTTTTCGCGCCCCGCCATCAAAAGCCCAATCCCCGATAAGACTAAAGGCAAAAGCCTTTGCTTTCTCGGTTAGGGGAACTTCCTCTTTAGTTACGGTCGCGGTATTGCTTGGCTGATTGTTGGTATTGGCGGCGGAATTTGTCGGTAATGCCGATGTGTTTGCGTCAGCATTACTGTTTGCCGTCATATTGCTGTTGGCACTGCTGTTGGCATTGCTGTTCGCATTTGCGTTCGCTGTCGTGTTGCTGTTCGTTGCCTTATTGCCGTTGACCATATCATTGACCTGCTGACAGCCGGACATCGTTAAAAACACCTAAAGCCAAAACCATCAAAAATTTGACGATTCGATTGTTTGAACTTTTCGTTGTTAATGTTTTTCTCATAGTTTTTATTTTTTGTATTCTCTGACGGATATTTGAAACTTTCCCTTTCAGTCGCGTAGCGACGACTTGAGTTTAGCCGTGTCTTTTAAGGCACGGTCAAGTAAATCAGTAGTTTACGTCGCGTCAGCGACGACTGAATCAATCAATTTGTTCAGTTGTCGCTGACGCGACAAGTATCTCTTTTCTAACTTTTCCGTGCAATAAATTACACGGCTAAACTCAGATAATCGCTACGCGATATTTAAGGAAGATTATTTTCAAATATCTATTATGGAATAACTACTTTTTTTACCTGTTTTCTTATTTCTTCTCAGTTTCGGTTTTACCTTCTTCCGGGCAATTAATTAAATCATCCTTGATTTCGCCTTTCACCCATTTGCCGTCTATTTGGGCTTTGACGACGGCTAATCCCTGATTGCCGAACATAATATACTGGAGCGAAGTGCCTTTTTTCAGCTTGACGGTTTTTTCCGTTTCTTCGATAAAGAAATCGGTGTTGTCGGCTTTGACGGTGCAGTCGCCTTTTTCCTTGTCCGCCGAATCGGTTGTTTTGCTCGTCTGCGAACCGGCTTTGGTCAATTTGGTCGTTCCACCTTTTTGGTCGTAGTAACTCAAAGTTTGTCCGTCGTCGGAGATGGAAACTTTGATGAGCGGATATTCTTTGCCTTCCGCGTCGAAAAATTTGATCATCTTGTCGCCCGAGACGACGTATTTGGCTGACGGGTCTTTTGAACCGTTGACATCAAAAACGTAAGTTCCGACGTAGGTTTCGCCCTCTTTCTTCGGCTGACTGAAATCAAATGTTATTTTGTCGTCGAGAGCGGTCGTGGTTTCCCATTTGCCGACAATCGCGTTTGCCTTTTGCTCGATTTTCGAAGTTTCGGAATTTGGCGAAATCGTATTGGAATTTGTCGGCGTTGAATTGGATTTGTTGACAGCCGTATTGCTGTTGGCTGAGTTGGTGTTCGCCGAATTATTGCTTCGCTGACAGCCGATTGCCGAAAATACTGCTAAACCGATTATTCCTGTAATTATCCATTGTTTGACATTAATTATTTGCATTTTCATGATCTTATATTTATCTCCTCTGACGTTTCCAAATAACTTTCAGGCAGTAGAGTCGTATTCATAATTTACAAAATTTCTATGGAGTTTAGTTTTGCCTGAATGCTTGCTAATATCTTCTATCGATTATCAAAATTTACTGCTGCCAACTTCCACTCTTTTCCTTCGGGAATGTAAGCCACAGTAAATTTAAGATTTCTTGGCGAAGATCGGTATAATCCTTTTACTTCGAGATAATCATAACCATATTTTTGACTCCTACTTGGGTCTCCGGTAAATTCAGCATCAATATCCTTGAGCGAATCAGTAATTTTTTGCTGTTCATCTTTGAATCTGATAAAACTCCCGAAGTTAGTTTTGAGTTTTTCCGCTGAATCTAAGTTTTGCCACGCTTTCGAAGCTTTGTTGCGAAAATCCGTAAAATCTTCTCGCTGAACGGCATCGTTAAAATCCAGCGTGACTTCTTTAACCATCGCCTGAAGTTTCTCATTTGAAGGCGTTTCAAGGCGTGCTTCTTCGGGTTTTGAAGTATTGTCAGCAGGTTTATTAGAAACGGGGCTGTCGGCGTTAGCATTACTGTTTGCCGTCAAGCCGACGTTAGCATTGCTGTTCGCCGTCGTGTTGCTGTTCGCCACCGTGTTGTTAGCCGTAGCGTTACTGTTCGTAGTCGTGTTGCTGCTGACCATATCATTGACCTGCTGACAGCCGGACATCGAAAGAACAGCGACTAATGTTAATCCGGTAAAAAGTTTATTTTTCATTTTGTTTTCTCCTGATAATTGAGCGAGCAGATGTTATTGTTTAGCTATTTGCTCCTAATCGGACATTAACATCTGCCGACTTCACACTATTCTTTAATCAACAGTCGTTTGGCGATTGAATTTTTTTGTCACGCCATTTTCTTCAAGCGTTAGCACATTGCCCTCAACCGACGTAGTTATCTGCACGCCGGTTTCTGAAATAACAATTTTGTTACCTTGGACAGAATAATTAGCACCATTTGAGCCACTATTGGAAATTGAAAACCTTTTGTTCTCTGACGTTCCAGCGTCAATGTAAAAAAGGATTTTTTCTTTGTCTGAATTTGTGCCGGAGATACCAACCCAGGCTCCGATGAGTTTGTTATCGAGTGAATCGTCTGCAATTACATCAGTTTTATCCGATTCACGTCTTACGTCAAAACCGTTACCATCAGACCATCTCCAATCCAAGGTTGAATTGTTGTCTTTAAAAGTTATTTTTATACGGTCTTTGGTGAATGATGTTCCTAACATTTCGACTGTCTCTTTATCCAAAATACGATAAGGAAAGTATTCCCTAATTTTGCCCTCTGAATAAACTATATAATGGTCTTTAGTGAAGACCCGCTTCTCACCATAACTCTTACCCCAGGTTCCGATGAGATTATTTTCAAAAGCCTTGATTTCAGGCGATTTCTCTGCTGGTTGATTGTTGGCGTTAGCATTGCTGTTTGCCGTCACGTTGCTGTTAGCATTGCTGTTTGCGTTTGCGTTGCTGTTTGCATTTGTATTCGCCGTCGCGTTGGTGTTCGTTGCCTTGTTGCCGTTGACCAGATCATTGACCTGCTGACAGCCGGACATCGAAAAGACAAATAAACCGAGAATCACCACAAAACTGATGATTTGAATGTTGGAACTTTCTGTTCTGAATGTTTTTTTCATAATTTTTCATGTTTAACTTTCGTTAATCTCCTCTAATTTTCTCGAGAATCACAATCTAAAACTGCCGATAACGAAGTCAGGCAAATCATCAATGCGCCTGCTTCTATTTCAGTAAAATGAGCCGCCCCCGTTTCGACAATTTGGAAAATCCGACTTTGTTTGATATTGAACAAAACGGCGGCTTGCGCGATTGCCAACATCGGTTCGCCGCATTTCGCGCAGGTTGTCGGTTTGTGCGTTGATGTTTTGCGGATAACATATATTTCGTTAGTGGCAACCAACATTTCGATTTTTCGCTTGATTTTCATTACGTTTCGGCTTAAATTAATTAGGATTTGCCCCAACTCTAAATAATTACTGTTTTAAAGTCTGGATTTTTTCCGGATTTTTTCCGGATTTTTTTTGGATAACGCTAAACTTCAACAAACACGGGAACTTTATTGCTTCGATGGATTCAGACTCGACCGGGCGGAGCGGCGTTTGTGGTTTGCGGACGAGGCAATTCCGCTCAAACCGAAGCAGTTCGATCTGCTGTGTTATTTTGTCCGAAACGCCGGACGCGCCGCGACAAAAGAAGACCTGCTCGAAGCGGTTTGGGCGGATGCTTTTGTTGATGAAGCGACGCTGGCGAGAAATGTTTCGTGGCTCAGAAACGCACTCGGAAAATACGCCGAGGGTGAATCAATCATCGAAACCGTGCCGAAGTTCGGCTATCGTTTTACGCCGCGAGTTACCTTTTCTGAAACGGATGAAGATACGATCATCGTCGAAAAACAAACCGTCCAATATTTTCGCGGCGAAGAAACAATTACGATTGACGACGATGAGACGAAACAGAAGCACGAGGAGAAAGTTTATGTGCCAAGTCTCCCGACATCGCACCGTCGCACAGCCTCGCTCGTTCTTCTTGCCGTAGTCGCACTTGTCGTGCTTGCCGGTGTCGGCTTTGTTCTTTACCCGAACAATCCGAAAACCGAAGCTCGAAACGTCGGCTTAAACGATAATAAAAAAGAATCGGTCAGAAACATTCCGGCTGACGGGAAAATAATCAGAATCGGCTCGATTGTTCATTTGCAGAACCGTTATCCCAACGACGGCTCGTATCTCGATGCGTGGGGAGCGGTTTGGAGTAAACCGGAATTCAAACAAGTCCCGACCGAAACGATGTTTGTTTCAACCCACAATAATCCTAACCGCGATAACGGTTCGGGGAGTTGGGAAATCGTTTCCGCGAACGGGAAAAGCAACGGCGAACCGCTGACTGTCGGCGACCGGATTCATTTGAAAAATATGTATCCGAACGCCGGTTATCTCGATGCTTGCGGTTGGACTGAACATCTGCCGGTTTTTGAAAAATTTTTAGATCAAACGGGAGCGGTTTTTAACACCAGATCACCGAACCGTGACAATGGAACCGGTATTTGGATCATCAGATCGGCAGCCAAATCAGACGGAACTCCGGTTATAGAAGGAGACAGCATTGCAATCGAAAGCAGTTATTTTATAAATGACAGAGGAATAAATCGGGTCGCCGGATTTCTGAATGTTGCGGGAAAAGTAAAAGACATCCCTTCATTCAATGATTATGACGGTTCAAGGTTGGTATTCACCCGAAACATTTCATTCAATCAACCCGTCATTGACATTTGGACTATCACCATCAGCAAAGCAATTCTTAAATAAAGACAATCAAAAATCAGTAGAATAAATGTTCCGTTAGTAAGCGAACAATAAATGCAAAAAACACGCTTTCTGACGGCTGTATTTCTGGCATTGTTTTATGCGGCTTTGTTTAAATCCGAGCCGGTCGCATCAGCGAAATACCCGCGTTTAATGATTACGGCGGTTCGCATCTCGTCTTCATTCACGGGTCGTCCATCAATCGCCGTCCTAATTCCGGCATTTTGAACTGGTTTGGCGCAAAAACTAAAATCAGCCGCGAATTAATTCGCGGCTAATTTTAGTTTTTGCGAGTTTTTGTGCAAAGCCGATTTTATTTACATTTCGAGTAACCGCAATCGCGGCAGAAGTCGCAGCCCGAAGCGTGTTCGAGCTGTCCTTTGCATTCGGGACATTCGCCGATCAGGCTGCTCATTTTTGTTTCGGCGTTTGGCGCGGTTTCGACTTTTCCCGCCGCCATTTTACTGATTGCGCGTTCCGACGCGGGGAGATTTTTCAAACGCCGGTCAATCAGCAAAAGACATTCGGCAATTGCCTGTTCGGGCGAAGCGAGCAGTCGTTCGTTAAACCAAACGGCGTGTGTTCCCGTGACTTTGTTCAAACTGCGGGCAACTTCTTTGACATCAAATCCGCCGCGCAGCATTCTTGAAGCGAGCAATCCGACACCTTCGGAAATCGGTCCGGTCGCAAAAACTTCGAGAACCTTTTCGCCGTTGTGATTGACGGTGACATAAAGATTGACACCGTCGAACGGAATGCGCCATGTCGAGCCTTGAAGTTCACGCGGACGTTCGATGTGAATGTTTGGTCTTTGGTCTTTGGTCTTTGGTTTTTGGTCTTCGATAAATTCTGTTGTTTCTAAAATCTCCGCGTCTCCGTGTCTCTCCGTTTCCGCGTCTTTCTTTTCTTCTGCTTTCATCGAGGTTAAAACCTGACCTTCGCGGCTTCCGTCGCGGTAGTAGCTGACGGCTTTGCAACCCAAATCTTTCGCCATCCGGTAAAGTTTGTCAACCGATTCGACCGTGTCGTCGTTCGCGCCGTTGCAGGTTTTCGAGATCGAATTGTCGGTATGTTTCTGCGCCGCCGCCAAAACTTTGACGTGCTGGTGCGAAGTAATATCCATCGCCGAGATAAAATATGACGGCAATTCATCAAGGTGTTCGACGACGTAATTTGCGGCGTTTTTGATTGATTCTTCGTCCGTCTGGTCAACTTCGATGCCGAGTGCTTCCGCCGCCAAACTATTAACGTAATGACGTTCGCCCAAAGTATCGCGGCGGACATACGCCCACGAGAAATTCGGTTCGATGCCGCTCGATGTTTCCGCGACGAGCGAAATTGTGCCGGTCGGCGCAATCGTCGTCACTTCGTAATTACGCGGCGTTAAGGGCATATCACGCGGAACACCGATTTCTTCGTAAAGAAATTTCGCGTAATCTTCGCGGTTGCCTTCGAGTTCGGGAAACGTGCCTTTTTCCGCGCCCAAACGAAGCGAAGCCATCCACGCTTCACGGCGGATAAAGCCCATCACTCTTTCCATCAACTCAATCGAATCCTGATTGCCGTAAGTAACTTTGAGCGCGAGGCACAAATCGGCAAAACCCATGATTCCGAGTCCGACCGGACGAGTGCGTTTGACGACATCATCAATTTCGGGAAGCGGAAAATGTCCCGCGTCAACGACGTTATCCAAGAACTGTGTGCAGAGATGCGTTGCTCTTGCCAAACGCGCCCAATCAACACATTCTTCGGGGTCGAGTCCCTCGCCGACTTTGTTGTAAAACTTCGCGACATCAATCGAACCGAGGTTGCACGAATTATTAAAGTGAAGCATCTGCTCACCGCAATTTGATATAACTATATTGTTTGCAACAAATGAGTGCGGTCCGGGAACGGTAATGTCGAACACTTCTTCCTCGCCGTCAGCGATAATATCTTTGACTCTCGCGGTGAAAACTTCCGGCATCAGTCCGCGCTGCAAATGACTGACGGCGTTTTCCAATTTTTGTTGTTTGGCATCTTGCAGGAAACCAATCTGTTCGACAAACTCGGCAACGTTTTGTTTTGAAATATTCAACTCGTGGTATGCCTGACACGCATATTCTTTCAATCCGCCTTTGCCGTCCGGCAACATTCTCATTTGCGCTTTGCGTCGGTTAAGATAAATCCGCGAAGCAATCCCGAAATTTCCTAACAAGCGTTGAACGCTTTCGAGCAATTCCAATGAAACGGAAGTCAGCCTCACATCAATTCCTTTGTGTTCAGCATCCAAAACCGTGCCGTCTGCTGAAAACAGAGCCTGTAAAAATCCGCGCTGCATATTTTCCGAGCCTTTATAAACCGCGTCGGGAACTTGCAGTTTGTTTTCATCGAGTCCGTGTTCGACGGCAACTTGATAAAACCTTTCGGAACCGACGCGAGTTTCAGCGCGTCCTTTAATCGCAACGGCGGAAACTTCGTAAGTTTTACGGTCTGAATTGGTCAGCGGCGCGGCAAATTCGTTGACATATTCGGCAAACATCGGCGCGAGTGTCTGTTCCTCGCCGAAAAATGAAAGCACGACGCGGTTGGCGTATTTGTTGATATGACCGTCGCCGACGAGCCAGCCGAGCGTCCTGCCCAATTTCAAACTTCCTTTCGTGCCGAAACCTCCTTTGCGGTTCAAAATATGAACTTTATCGCCGCGTTTCAACTCGCCGAGCGGAACATAACCGTTCGGGGTCATAATTTTGTGGTCGGCGGTGGCACGAAGCGAATAACCTTCTTTCGTCAAAAGTTTGAAAACCTTTTTCACACCTGTTTTGAAGGCTTTTGAAGATTGATGAAAAGTTTTTTCATATCCGTAACGCGCATCAACAACCGCCTCGAAATCTCTTTGTGTATTGTAAAGCTCGCCCATCGTGACCAAACCTTCATTGGTGTAAACCAATGTATCGGCGGTTACGCACGGATTGCAGGCGTGAATCGGTCCCATCGTCGAGATCATATGGTTGTGACGGTTGACCTCGTCAATAAAAATGATTCCCGGCTCGGCATATTTGTGCGCCGAAGCGATCACGCGGTTCCAGATGTCGGGCGCATAAACCATTCCCGTTGCGGGCGGAGTTTCGATGGTGCAGTCGGATAAATCGGCAGTTTCAAAAGCAAGTTTGTCGGCAAAAACGGCAGTTTCACCATTCGGACGACGATAGACGACATAATCTGCGCCCGTGACCGCATCAAAAACGGTTTGCGTCCAAGGTTCATCGTGAAATTCGGTCTGAAACCATTCTTTGTTATCAACCGCCTTCATAAATTTGTCGGTGACGGTTACGGAAATATTAAAATTTGTCAGAGAATGCTGATCGTTTTTAGCGTGGATAAATCGCAAAACGTCAGGGTGTTTGATACTCAAAATGCCCATATTCGCACCGCGTCGCACGCCGCCTTGTTTGACGACTTCGGTCGTGCCGTTGACGATGTTCATAAAGCTCACAGGACCCGACGCAACACCGCGTGTCGAGTTGACCATTGAGCCAGCCGGACGAAGAAATTCGTAAGTCATTCCCGTTCCGCCGCCGGTTTGGTGAATAATTGCGACATTCTGCGCGTGTTCCATAATGCCCTGAATCGAATCGGGAACATTCAAAACGAAGCAAGCCGCAAGCTGTCCTTTCGGTTTGCCCGCGTTGACCAGACAAGGCGTGTTCGGCACAAATTCGCGGTTGAGCATTATTTCGGTCATCGAATCGTAAAAATAATCGCGCTTGACCGAATCGGTTTCCGCTTTGGAAACGTGACCGACCACGCGGCGCACGATGTCGCCCCATGTTTCAAGCGGTTCGCCGTTCAAATCTTTTAATGAATAGCGTTTGCCGATGACTTTTTGTGCGTTTAAGCCTAAAGATTTTGCTTCGCGTTTGAGAGATGTTCCCGTTCCGTTTCCGTTTGATTTTCCATTTTTGGCGACAAATTCGCCCACGCCGACAGGCTCAAAGACTGTACTCATATTCAATCAATCTCCTCAATGTCTATTAAAGACACAATTATCTGTTTAGTTTAATTTTACTATTTCTTTTGTGCATTCTGAAATGCGGGTGTAGTAGTAATAATTTTGATTTTTACCCGAGAAGCGGTGTTAAAGTTTCGTCCTCGAGTGAATGAAATATATAACATCTCAAATCCGCTTGTCAATAAAAAATATACAATATATTGTGTTGTTCACAAAATTTTTACCAAAATAGCGCGTAACTTAAAGTAAAACCTTAGCTTTTGCGATTTAATTTTTTTTTCAAATATGTCGGAACACCGAAGCGGTAGCGATGTGCTATACGAGTTTAACTCTCGATAAGATTTTTTTAAGAAACCCGGTCGCTACCGCTCGCGGTTCTGACTTGTCATAAATTTGACTTTTCGCGCTTCTTTTTCCGAAACTGTAACCTATGGACAAACTTATTCACGGATTAGCCGCCGACGCAACGGTCAGAGTAATGGCGGCAATCACCACCGAAACCGTGCGCGAAGCCGTGCGAAGGCATCAAACATCGCCGACGGCTTCCGTCGCGCTCGGGCGTGTTTTAACGGGGACACTTCTTTTAGGTTCGAGTCTGAAAGACTTTGACCGCTTGACCGTGAAAATTGAATCCAATGGTTCGGTAGAAGGAATTGTAGCCGAAACGATTGCGAACGGCAAAGTGCGCGGATACATAAAAAATCCGCTCGCCGATTTGCCGCAAAAAGCCGACGGAAGTTTCGATGTCGCGGGAATTATCCGTGACGGAATGTTTGTTGTGATCCGCGAATCGGGTTTTGAATTAGGCTTGCACCGCGAACCATACATCGGTTCGGTGCCGATTAAATCAGGCGAAGTTGCCGAAGATTTCGCGCAGTATTTGATGAAATCCGAGCAAATTCCGTCCGCCGTTTTGCTCGGCGTTTTGCTTCAAACCGAAGAACCTTTCGTCAATTGCGCGGGCGGCGTGATGATTCAGATGCTGCCGACCGCCGACCCGAATATTGCCGTGATGATCGAAGACACGATTCTTCACGCGCCTTCGGTAACGGCAGCGATCAAAGACGGTGCGACTCCAGAAGATTTACTGAAAATGATGCTCGGCATTATTGATTATGAAATCTTGGGCGAAAATGAGGTCAAATTTGAATGCAACTGTTCGCCGGAACGCGCCGTTCAGTTGATCGGTTCGCTCGGCAAAACGGAAGTCAAATCAATGCTCGAAGAAGACCACGGCGCGACGATGACCTGCGGATTTTGCAGTACGGCTTACACACTCAACGAAAATGATTTGCGGAAGATTTTGGAGTCGGAAACAATTTAACGCTTGAGCTGACGTGGGGCGAAACCGCAGACACGCTCGTTTGAGTTAAAAAGACAACGCGATAACAAAGTCGCTGTTTCGCGCTCACGTCCATTTAATTGTTAGATTTCGCCTTTACCAAAGCAACTTTGCCGGATAAGCCGGAAACTCTGAATCGAGTGTTACAATCGTAAAATCTTCAACTGTACTTTGCGCGATTAGTAATCGGTCAAACGGGTCTTTGTGATGAAACGGTAAATTGTCTAACGCTAAAATATGCTCGGTCGTAATGTGTAAGATTTCTACGTCATTGTTCTGCTTTTGACTTTCGATTAAATCCGGCAACGGCAACTTTAGATTCATTTTGCCAAGCTGAACTTTGATTTGCATTTCCCAGATGCTCGCATCGCTCAAATATAAACGATTATCTTCGTCTTCCAAAGCGGCTAAAGCGGCAGACGAAAGTTTTGTCGGGTCGTCTGCCCACCAGATAAAACTGTGCGTGTCGAAAAGCAAATCTAAATTCATTCTTTTCCAAGCCAAAATTCATCCGGCAACGGTTCGTCAAAATCTTCGCTCGTCCAAATCATTCCGCGATTTAAGCCTGCAATGCGCTTCTTTTTCTTCGGCGTAATTGGTTCTAAACGCACCAAAGGTTTTCCGTTTTGGGCAATTACAATTTCGCCGTTGTGTTCGACCAGAGCCAGCAATTCGGCTAACTGCTTTTCAACTTTATCAATATTTATAGTTTGTGTCGGCATAATTATTCGCCCCCTTTAGAAGTATAGCACGAGGCGCAAGCTAACTTGGAAAAACATCGCTGTTTGCCGCTTATGTTCAATAGCCTGTTCGGTTCGGTGTAACATCAATCAGTTGGATTCCAAACATACTTGCCTATTTTATCAATATAGCCCCACTTACTTTCTTTTCCTTCGCTCACACTTACTTTTGCAAGACTATTATTAAAAGGACTTGCGCCTGTAAACTGAGGATTGATGACAATTTTACCTGATAAATATTTATACAGAATCGCTAACCATAAATATTCAAACGGTTACGGCTTTTGGGCTTGAAAAAAAACCGAATTCGGAAGTGTCAATTTCCTCGTCCGTCATTTGGTCAATTCTCGCCCAGTCTGTTTTTGATTGCTTCTTCAAATTTTTTACGCTCATATTTTAACGCTTTTCGCAAAGAGATGATTCGTATCATATCTTTACCTCGATAAGTAAATATCACGACGACAATCCGGTTTCCGAGAAACCCGAAGTTAATCAACAGTTCTTTCCCAAATAGCGTCAAACGCGAGTCCTTGGACAACTAAAATAGCCCGCCGCAGTCAACAAAAATCAGATGCGGCGGACAGGTCAATCTCTGTGCTTGACTGCTTCTTTTATAGCTGATTTGTTATGCCTCTTCTTAACATATTGAACTTTGTGAAAATAAACGAAAGTAAAATCGCATTTTAGCGGTAACTCATAAAATTCACGTCGTCACGAACAGCCGAAAGCGTAAAAGTTTGTGAAATGGGCGCGAAGAAAAAGCCGCCGCGCGAAGGCGTGATGGTGTAAGTTTCTCCGGTCGGCAAATCTTCAAAACGGTAAAGACCTTTGGCGTTCGTTCTGGTCGTGCGGGTGATTGTGCCGTTGGCGTTCGTCAAGGTGATCGTGACAAGAAAAGTTGGAAAGCCGTTTTCGCGGGCGATTCTGCCAGAGATTGCTGCCGATGCGGGCATTACGGGTGCCAGAAAACCGTCGGGCGTGTATTTTGCCAAAAATGCGTCGTTCGCGCCGACACTGGTTAAAATTCTCTGAGTTGCCGATGGATCGAAGTCAGCCGCGCCGTAAAATTGTCCGGTGATGTAGGAATTTCCGACTGAATCAACCGCCAGACCAGCCGCGATGCTGAAATTTGTGTCCCCGCTCACGGCTGCGCCGAATTGCCGCGCCCACAAAAAGCCGCCGTTTGAATTATATTTCGCCAGAAAAATGTCACTCGCGCCGTTTGTGCCGTTACTTGTTAAATTAAAAGTTCCCGCCCCGCCGTCGAAATCGGCGTTGCCGCAAAACCAACCCGTGACAAGAACATTCCCCGAATTGTCCACAACGACGCGATGCCCGCCATCGAGACTTCCGTCCGAAACAACGCTGAAGCCCCAACGAAAACCGAAGGCGGGCGTATAAGTCGCCACGAAAAGATTGTCGGCGGTTGAGTTGTTGACGATATTGAAAACGCCCGCGCCCGTATCCAAATCAACTGTGCCGCGAAAACGACCGGAAAAATAAACGTTGCCGCCTGCGTCCGTTCGCATCGTTCCCGGCGGAGTCGTGTCGGGAAATGTGCCGCCGATTCGCGCAGCAGTTTGAAAATTGCCGCCCGTGTCGAATTTTGCGAGAAACACGTCCGTGCCGCCCGCGCTCGTCAAA
>JANODL010000088.1:0-4729 GCA_031412675.1 Acidobacteriota bacterium
TTGCGTTAAAAATTTTCTTAACTCAGCGAAAACCGCCTTATCTATTGTTACGGAAATCATTCGCGGAATTCAAGAACTAATTTCCGTTTCGACGGATTCAATGTGTTTTATATTCAAAAAACTTTTAAGCCGCGACGGTTCGAGCGTTGCATCAATATCTTCGATAGATTGTGCCGGACTATCGCCTCGATACTCGCACGGCAATTCGACCGTAATCGTTGTTCCCTCACTTTCGCGGCTGCGGACGTTTATCATTCCGTTGTGATCGCGGACAATCTGGTAAACAATCGAAAGACCGAGACCCGTTCCGCCCGTCGTTGAATTGGAAAAAGGCTCGAAAAGCAGTTCGACCTGTTTGGCGGACATTCCGCAGCCGGTATCGGAAAACGTGATCCGCACACGGTTGGGCGAAACTTTTTCGGCGGCGACGCGAAAAGCTCCGCCCTCGGGCATCGCTTGAATGGAATTTCTGGCTAAACTCCAGAAAATTTGTTTGAGCTGCGTCGGGTCGGCGGAAATTAAAACCGGGATTTTCGGCAGATCAGTTTCAAGAACGTGATTTTCCTTGATGTCCGGGCTGTGGCGCAGAAGCGTGATGGTATCGCTTACCGCTTCGCCGACATCGGTTTCCGAAAAATTGCTGACGCGCGGGCGGGCATAAGTCAAAAAATTTGTGATGATGTTGCCCAAACGGTCGGATTCGCGCAGCACAATATCCATCAGTGCGGCTTGCGTTGAACCGGGCGGAATAGTCGGCTGTAAAACCTGTATCGCGCCGCGCATCGCGCCCAAAGGATTGCGGATTTCGTGCGCGAGTCCCGCCGCAACGCGCCCGACTGCCGCGAGCCGGTCTTTGCGGCGGACGCTTTCTTCCATCGTGCGGATTTCGGTCAAATCCTGAAACGTGATAATCAAACCCGTCGTTTCGCCGTCTTCCGAAAAAAGCGGCGAAATTCCGTAACCGACTCTGACGGCAAAACCTTCGGGCGTGATTAAATCGGCTTCAAACCGCGGCGGCTGTTCGCCGGTTTCGGTTGTTTCGAGCGACAGAGACATTGAGTTTTCGATGTTGCTGAAAAGCGACAAGATTGATTTGCCGATCATTGCTTCAGCTTTGTAGCCCGTGATTTCGGCGGCGGCGGCATTGAATGTGTAAATATTGCCGTCCAAATCAGTCGTAATCAAACCCGAACGGATTGATTCGATAATTCTTTCGTGCAGAACGCGCAGACTCGCCAAGGTTTTGGTCGTTTCCTTTAACTGTTCGCCCGAAGCGTGACGGTCGGAAAGCCGTGCGGCAAGCAGACCGACCAGAAACAATGCGCCGCCGTTGAAGGCGATAATTTGAATGATTTTTTCCGCCGCCGGTGTGACACCGAACGAATGAAGCATTTCGGTCGAAACGAGAATTGATAAAACCGTGAAGAAAAGAACGCAGACCGAAGCCGTTAAAATCGTTTCCCGTGCCGTCAAAAACACGCTGGCAATGCTGATTAAAACTATGTAAAGCGTGATATACGGCGAAGTCAGGTCGCCCGTCCGCCAGACGAGCCAGGTGATTAAAAGCGAATCGAAG
This sequence comes from Acidobacteriota bacterium, assembly GCA_031412675.1. Classification (GTDB taxonomy): domain Bacteria; phylum Acidobacteriota; class Blastocatellia; order Pyrinomonadales; family Pyrinomonadaceae; genus JAFDVJ01. Next base: position 1,577 of record JANODL010000088.1, read on the forward strand.
AAAAATTGGATTCGCACTTGCAGCGCGTAATTGCGGCTCAAACGCAAAATGAAGAAATAAGCGATGGTCAAACCGACGGAGATTAAAAATACGAAAAACAGTCCACGCGGAAAATCGTCGAACGAAAATTTCAGCCGTCCGCTGTTCCAAACCCAGCTTGCCACCAATATCAAAAAGATGACCAGCAGTCTGCCGATAATCAGGCTTTGAATTTTTTGCGTCAATTTAGAATCGGTCGGCGATTCCTTTGCGTCTTTTATGAACATAGAAAATATATCGGAAGCCGCTTCGGGCGCGCGGAGTGTGCGGCATTGCTAAAGTAACATTAAATTATCGGCAAATGCCAGTAAAAACTTAAGATTCACCTCGAAAATATAAATGAATCCGGCAATCCTCGAACCATTGAAATAATTTGTTAAAATGAATTTCAAATGAATTGCAGTCAAAAACATTCGCTACTAAAATAACAAATAATAAATCAAAGGACGTTATGCCCTTATCCATCGAGAAAAAAATACCAATCCTTTTACTGTTAGTCTTATTGATGCTTGCGGCAATCGGATATTTTGCGTTCCAAAGCACGCGTTCGCTGCAAGATGCGGTCAAGTGGCAAAAAAACACGCAGGACGTAATAAATAAACTTGACGCAGTTTTAGTCGCGGCGGTTGATGTCGAAACAAGCGCGCGCGGCTTTGTCATCAGCGGCACGGATAATTTTCTCGAACCGTTCAAAACCGGTAAGAATAAATCCATAAAATCGCTCGGAGATTTACAAAGTTTAACTTCCGATAATCAAACACAAGTCGAAAATCTTAAACAATTAACAAATCTGATCAACGAAAAAATCGCCAAAACCGAATCTTATATTGAAATCCGCCGTTCAGAAGGACTTTTGAATGCCGTTAATGAAGTTTCAAAAGGCGACGGCGACGTGCTGATGAATCAGATTCGTTTGACCGTCGAAAAGATGAAGGACGAAGAACTGCGCCTTCTGAAATTCCGCGATGAAAATTTGCAATCCACTCTGAACAATAATTTTTGGTTGATGTTGGTCAGCAGTATTGCCGGAATTTTCGCGCTCGCTTTGGCAAATTTTTTCGTGCTTTTTGAAATTAAAAAGCGGCGGCTTGCCGAATCTGATTTGATTCAAGCCAATCAAGGGTTGGAAAAGCGCGTCGAAGAACGCACCGTAGAATTGAATGAGGTCAATAAAAATCTGCGCGAAAGCGAGCTTTTCAATCGTTCGGTGATAGATTCGCTCTCGGCGCATATCGCCGTGCTGGATAAAGACGGCAAAATTATCCTGGTTAATGATGCGTGGGAAAAATTTGCGGAAGCCAATGCCTCTCTCAATCAACTCTCAAAGATGAGCATCGGTCAGGATTATTTCAGCGTTTGCAAGCAGAATGATGAGAACGGAAACGGAAATTTGCAAGAAATTGCCGACAATCTAAGAGCAATTTTGCAAGGTGAAAACCATAATTTTACCATCGAATATCCGTGTCATTCGCCTTCTGAAGAACGCTGGTTTTTAATGCAGGTCAACGCTTTACAAGGCTCGAACGGCGGCGTGGTCGTTTCGCACTACAACATTACCGACCGCGTCAAAGCCGAACAAACCGTCAAGTTGAGCGAAGAATTTAACCGCACGATTATCGAAAGCAGTCCTGATTGTTTCAAAATCTTAGACCTTGAAGGCAAATTTGTGGCAATGAATATGCAGGGCATGTGTCTGATGGAAATTGACGATTTCTCGACTTTTGTCGGTAAAAAATGGGTTGATACCTGGGAAGGAAAAGAACGAAAACTGGCGGAAGATACATTTGTAAAAGCCATTAACGGCGAAGCCTCTAATTTTGAAGGCTATTGCAAAACGGCGAAAGGAAACTCCAAATGGTGGGAAGTCGCGGTTGCGCCGGTGCGCGGGGAAAACGGCACAATCCATCGCGTAATCTCGGTGTCGCGTGATGTTACCGAGCGAAAAAATAACGAAATCGAGCGCGAACGGTTGTTGCTCAATGAAAGAAATTCGCGCCGCGAAGCGGAAATCGCCAACCGTTTGCGCGACGAATTTATGGCGACTATTTCGCACGAACTACGCACGCCGCTGAACGCGATTTTGGGCTGGGCGCGGATTATACAATCCAATCGAACCGATGAAAAAAACAAAGCCAAAGCCGTTGAGACAATCATCAAAAATGCCGAAACGCAGAATCGTCTGATTGAAGATTTGATGGATGTTTCCCGTATTATTTCGGGTAAATTAGTGCTTGAAATCGAAGATGTCAACGCCGAAGAACTGGTTTCGAGTTCGCTTGAAACGGTCAAACCGTCTGCCGCCGAAAAATCAATTTCGCTCGATTTGAAGATTGACGAAAACGCGAAAGACGCGAACATTTCCGGCGACCCGAATCGTTTGCGCCAGATTGTTTTGAATTTGCTGACGAACGCCGTCAAATTTACGCCCGAAAAGGGTCGGATTGATGTTTCGCTGACGCAAAAAGATGAGCAGATTTTTATAAAAGTCAAAGACAACGGAGTCGGCATCAGCGAAGAATTTTTGCCGTTCGTCTTTGAAAGATTCCGGCAGGACGAAGCAAACCTCAAACAAAGCGGCGGTTTGGGATTAGGTTTGGCAATCGTCCGCCAACTGACAGAACTGCACGGCGGTTCGGTCAGCGTCGAAAGCGACGGACAGGACAACGGCGCGACCTTCACAGTCATTCTTCCGCGCACCTCGGAAACGAATTCTATCAAAGCAGTTTGAAAACCCCATTACCTCTGATTTTCTCGATTCTTACCTGAGTTCGTGATAAGGAATTTGCCGACCGGAGTGCAGGCTGCCAGCCTACCGGCGTTTGAAAAACGCTCAAAATGTCTGTGTTCATTTAAACTTGCCGATAATCGAAGTTTGTTACACCGCTTTTCAAGCGGCGTGGCAGGCTGGCAGCCTGCGCTCCATTGTTATCTCGAACTCATAGGTTAATTCTTCTCAGATTTCGCGGCGTTTGAACGATTCGTCCCGACGTTCCAATCTTTCGGCAGACGGGACGAATGATCGGGAAGCCGTGAAAAAAGGTTGAAATATCAGAAATCGTTGATTTAGAGGATAAATTACGGGTGGTGAACTAAAAGTAATGCTTTGAAAAAAAA
>JANODL010000089.1:0-4124 GCA_031412675.1 Acidobacteriota bacterium
CTGAACCCGATTCTCGTGCAGGTGATGGCTCTCGGCTATCATTTCAATATGTATCGCAACAAGCCTTTGCTCAGAAAAGGCGGCACAATGATTATCACGCATCCGTGTTTCGACGAATTCGACCCGAAATTTCATCCGTCATATATCGAATTTTTCCACCGACTTTTGCCCGAATCACGCGACGCATTCTATTTGCGCGAAAAATACGAACGCGAATTCGCCGAAAATCCCGCCTACATCGAAATGTATCGGCGCGGCAACGCTTATCACGGAGCGCACGCCTTTTTTATGTGGTATTGGGGCGAAAACGGTCGCCAGCACGTCGGCAAAGTAATCGTCGCCGGCGCGGAAAACGCCCACGTCCCCGAAATGCTCGGCTGGGAACGCGCCGACAATCTGACCGAAGCAATCGCGCTTGCAAAAAGCTATCAAGGCAGAAACGCCGAAATCACGATGCTGCATCAGCCGATTATTGGGCTTTGCAATGTGAGCGATTAGTCTATTTCATCACAAGTTATGATGAGTTAAAAATTATGGCAAATAAAGAAAATCAAGAAATGAATTTAATTGTCTTCGAGCAGATTGAAAATAAAATCTACAACATTCGCGGCGCACGAATGATGCTCGACAGCGATTTGGCGGAAGTTTATCAAGTTGAAACGAAAGTTCTAAATCAGGCAGTAAAAAGAAACTTGCATCGGTTTCCCGAAGATTTTATGTTTCAACTCACCGATGAAGAAACAGAATCTTTGAGGTCACAATTTGTGACCTCAAACAAGAGTCGCGGCGGAAGACGTTATTTGCCATACGCTTTCACCGAACACGGCGCGGTGATGTTGGCAAGCGTTTTGAAAAGCCCGACGGCGATTGAAGCGAGTCTTCAAGTCGTGCGGGCATTCGTGCGCTTGCGAACGATTTTGACGGAACACAAGGAACTTGCCGAAAGAATCGAAAAACTCGAAAAACAATTTGTTGTTCATAATAAGAATTTCAAGGCGGTTTTCGATATGCTTCGACCTATCCTTGTGTTGGATGCGAAAGAAAAACGGCAAATCGGATTTGTCGAAGAAGAGAAAGGAAAGCCGAAAAAATAAAGAGTCGAAATGGGAACTTACAACGTACTAAAAACTGAAATCGAATGTCCGCGTTGTAAAAAAGTTACCGAGCAGGAAGTTGATTTGCATTTCGGTTATACAAACGAAATGCTCGAATTTAACTTGGGCGACAAATATCTTTGGCATTTCGAAAGAGATTCTAAAAACGGCGGAAGACCTGAAAGCGGAACTATTGACGGCGAAGGTTATGTTGTTTGTGAACTTTGCAGATGCGATTTTTTTGTCAGCGTAAAAGTTAGAAATGACGTGATCGAAGCGATTGAACACGATCCGACAAAGAAGCCGTTTTTAATAAATTTGTTGTAAGAATGGAATCATCGCCGATTACAGAAACGCGGAAATCACGATGCTTCATCAGCCGATAATCGGGCTTTGTAATGTGTCAGATTAGTAAAGATATTTGTAGTAGATTATGGATTCAGAAACAGTAATAGCAATTTTTACAGCAGTTGGAGCTACAAAACTACTTGAGCCAACCACTCAAGCTATTGGTGAAAGAATTAAGGATAATCTAGGAAAGATAGCATCGAAAGCTAAAGCAAAATTGGAAAGGCTTTCCATTAGTGAAAATGCCGAACCTAATTACCGTGTATTAAATGCTATCTCAAAAGAAGGTGCGTTTTGTGATGATGAATTGATGGCTGAATATTTTGGTGGAGTTTTAGCTTCATCTTTAAGTGAAATATCAAGAGATGATAGAGGCGCATCTTTCGCCGCACTTATTGGAAGATTAACAACTTATCAAATTCGCTCTCATTATATTTTTTACAGCACGGTTAAAAGTTTATTTAATGGAAGAACGGACGTTACCTTTCTAAGCCAAAAATATAGAAACAAGCTAGAAGTTTATATTTCAAAAGTTGATTACAATTTGGCAATGGAATTTCATGAAAATGAAAATGTCTCTATTATATTGCCTTCTGTAATGTCTGGTTTAGCTAGGGAAAACTTAATCGAAAAGGATTTTGAAGTCATTGGCGGCGAAAAAACGGCTTACTGTGGTGGTGAAGATGGAATAGTGTTTTGTCCAACTGATTTTGGAGTTGAACTATTTCTCTGGGGAAATGGTCGCGGAAATACTTCGGTAATAGATTTCTTAAAACCTGAGTGTGAATTTTCCTTTGATACAAAAATCCAAATTCCTACAGGAAAACCTGTTGCTGTTTTAATAGAACAAGCTAGGCAAAGAATGGAGCTATTAAAACCAACATTTTAATATGAAATTATCACCAACCGAAATTTTTGAAGGGAAGAAGATTTTCTTTATCGGCGGCACGGGCTTTGTCGGTAAGGTTACGCTTTCGATGTTGCTTAATAATTTTCCGAATGTCGGGAAAGTTTATGCGACCGTGCGGGCGCGGAATTTGGAGGAATCGAATAATCGTTTTTGGGCGAGTATTGTTACTTCGCCGACGTTTGACCCGTTGCGCGAGAAATACGGCGACGGATTTGAAGCGTTTATTCGTGAAAAAGTCGTTCCGGTGAACGGCGATGTCGGGAATGAATATCTCGGAATGTCGGAAGATGAAGCGCAAGCGATTTTGAAAGATTGCGATGTGATTATCAACGGCGCGGGGAATGTTACGTTTAATCCGCCGCTCGAATCTGCTTTGCGGACGAATGTTGTCGGCTCGAATAATATTTTGAAGTTGGCACGGATGATGAAGCGTCCGACTTTGGTTCACGTTTCGACTTGTTTTGTCGCGGGCAAACGGAGCGGCGCGGTTTGGGAAAACGAGAAAGTTGTCGGATATTTTCCGCGTAAAAATGAATTAGTCGGGACGACTTTTGATGTCGAAAAAGAGATTGCCGATTGTGCGCGTTTGTCGGAACAAGCGCGTCAAGAAGCCGAAGATGCTGTTCAGATTGCGAAATTTCGTGAACTTGCGCGATGCCGTTTCGAGGAAGAAGGGCGTGATCCCGATGATGAATCGGAATTGAAATCGGCGATTTTCCGCGAGCGTAAAATGTGGATTCGTGAGCGCACGACCGAGCTTGGCGCGGAACGCGCCGAATATTGGGGTTGGACGAATATTTATACTTATTCCAAATCGCTTGCCGAACAGATTATTGCGAAGCAGGACGATATTGTGAAGATTTTGGTGCGTCCGTCGGTCGTCGAATCGGCGCAGAATTATCCGTTTGCCGGTTGGAACGAAGGCTTTACGACAACCGCGCCGCTGCTTTTAATCGCTTTGCGCGGGCAACCGATTTTTCCGGTGAACGAAAAATTGGTTTTGGATATTATTCCGGTTGATATGGTCGCGGGCGCGATTCTCGGCGCGGCGATGAACGCGCTGGTTGACGACAAACCGCCGCTCGTTTTTCAAGCCGCTTCGGGCGATGTTAACCCGAACGATATGAAGCGGATGGTCGGGCTGGTCGGGCTTTACAAACGCGAGTATTACAAGGAAAAGGAAACGGGAAATAAATTAGTCAATAATCTTTCGGCGGTGATTGAGGCGACGCCGGTTTCGCAAAGAACTTACGAATTGATGAGCGTGCCGATGTTTAATAAGTTGGCGAAACGCGCCGACGATTTGCTCGAACGAGCGAAACCGCGCTGGGCAGGCGGGCGTCTTGGAAACATCGTTTCGGATTTGCAGAAATCAATCGAGAATTTCGAGCAGACGACCAGTGAAACGATGGACGCTTTTGCGATGTTCAAACCGTTCACGATTGACAACGCATACGTTTATCGCGCCGACAATGTGCGGGCTTTGATGTCGCTCGTCAAAGACGAAGAAAAAAATCTTCTGCCGTGGTATCCCGAACGATTGGATTGGTATGACTACTGGCTGAAAGTTCATTTTCCGGGAATGCGGAAATGGGTTTTGCCGCAAATGGAAGAAGATTTGAAAATCGCCGAACGCCGCGCTTACACCTACAAAGACCTTCTGGATTTGTTCGATACGTCGGTGAAAAGATTTCCGACGCGCGTGGCGATGCGAATCGAACGCGGCGGGAAAAAAGAGCAATACACTTTCGCGGATGTCAAAGAACTGACTT
>JANODL010000090.1:0-16662 GCA_031412675.1 Acidobacteriota bacterium
CCGGGAGCGCACGCATCCTTGCGTGCTGAGCGCGAAAGCGCTAATCTTTGCGCTGAATGCCGATTCTTGATTGAGCAAGGCTTTTGCGTCGCTTTTTCAAGCGACGCAGCACGCACGGATGCGTGCGCTCCCGGCGAACCACGCTTTTTTTTCAAGCAGCGATAGAGAATCTTAAACAGCCTTACTTTCTGTTCACTACCCTAATTTTTAATAACAAATCGGCGATTTATCTTTATCCGAATGCGGCGATTCCGGCTGGGGCGGCGAGGTCGTCGAAGCTCAGACTGCTGACGGGAATGTTTAAGCCGACATCTTCGGGGCGCAGAATGATTAACTCTTGACCGAGAGCTTCGTTTGAAATTTCTTTGAGGCGCGAAGGGTTGAAATTTTTGCCGATGACGAGGACTTTTTCGAGATAATTGCCGTTTGACGAAGCCAGACGGTCGTTGTAGAACATCAGCAAACGGTAGATTTCGTCGTCGGTTTCGCTTTCGGTGCAGGTGACGTTGCGGACGACGACAGGTTCGTTGCCGCGCATCAGAAGTGCGGTAAAACCGTCGCTTTGCGAGCTAATAAGAAGCGAATCGGAGTTTGAATTTTTGTCAATCAGCCAATTCGACTCGCTGACGGCACGCGGCAGAATCAAGCCGGCTTGCCAGCCGAAAGTTTCAAACATCGTTTCGTATTCGTCAATCACCGAAAGTTTGACGGCGGTCGCAAAATAGCGCGCTTTGCCGTCTTTGTCGGGCGAGATTTTTTGACGCGAAAGACGCAGTGTGCCTGCCGGTGCGCCGAAACTGCTTTCGGCTTTCCAATCTAAGATTTCTTCGAGTTCGGCTTTCGACGCGGGTTCGTTGTCGAGTGTCAGAATCGCCGTTCGCGCCGTGTTTCCGGGCAAAGAAACAGACCAACGCTTTTGCTTTTCAAGTCCGGCTTTGACGCAGACTTCTTCGATCATTGCGAGCATTTCCCGCGAGCTGGCGATATTTTTTTCGGTAAAACTTGGATTAATCAAACCGACGGGGAATTCGATGGTCGCGGCTTGTTTGATGCCGAATTGTCCTCTGCCTTCTTTTTGCAGAGCGAGTGCGGTGATAAATTCTTGTTCCAAGCCGAGCGCGGCTTTCGGATAATTTGGTTGAAACATCTTTTTAGTGGAGAGTGAAGAGTAGAGAGTGGAGAGTAGAAGAATTTAAAACTCTCCACTCTCTACTCTTCACTCTCCACTCTTTAATAATCTGCGAATTGCTTGTCCTCGCTGTCCGTTCCGTCGGCGAGACTTTTTACATCTTTGAGACCTTGTCCGCCGTCAGATGAATTCGTATCTTCACCCATAACTTCATTCCATTCGGCTTTTTCGGTAATCGGATCCATCGGCTTTTCGTGCAGATACTTGTCCTCGACCATTTTTTGGAGCGATTCCGGCAGTTTGCCTTTGTCAGCGGTGTATTGGTCAATCGCACGGCGCATTTGCCAGAGATTTTCCTTCAAAACGGTTTCGCGGGCGTGTTGAATCGTTCGCTGATACGCCGGAAGCGCGACCGACAGCAGAATGATGAGGATAAACATCGCAATCATCAATTCGAGAAGCGAAAATCCGCTTTGGTCTTTGGTCTTCGGTCTTTGGTTTTTGACAAGACTTTGGACTTTGGACTTGAGATTTTGGACTTTTAAAAACTTACCAATCACTGTATTTATCTCCATTCAAGGCTTCTTCGTCCGAGCCTGAGCGCACGTCGAAGACATTTACGTCATCCCAACTCGTCGCGTCTGCCGTTTGATACGATGAGCGAAGCTGCCAGGTGTCTTTTTTTCCGGTCATCGGGTCAATTGGGATTTCGCGCAGATAAACTTTCGTAATTTCCTTGACTTCGTTTATCTCGGTCGCATTTTTATCGTCAAACACGCCTTTTTGCTGGACATTTAATCCGCGTGATTTAACCTTTACGCCTTCGGCTAAAATATCGAGCGTCGGCGGATAACGGTCAAGATTTTCCGTGTCGAAAATTTTGCAATCGTCAACCACTACGCGGCTTCGCGGGTCAGGCTGAATGTTACTGTTGCGCGGGTCTGTCGGGTTGTTGGTGTTCACCGCGCCTTGCGGACACGCACCGATCGTATCGCGTTTGAATTCGTCAATCGCGTTTCGCATTATCCGCAAACTTTCCCGCAGACGCATTTCCTTTTGGCGTTTGACCGCATTCTGTGCGAGCGGAATCGTTCCCATCACCAGAATTGTCAGCACCGAAAGCGTGATAACCAACTCAAATAAGGTGAAGCCCAAAAGTCCTGAGTCTTGAGTCTTGAGTCTCGAGTCTTTTTTTTCCGACACAATGAAATCCTTCAGCGAATTGCGAACTATCCGCAAAAAATAAAAGACTTTGGACTTCATATTAAAACTTCACCGCGAAATCTTTGCCGTCGGTCGTCATGATGTTCATAATATCCGCGTCAAAGGTGATTTCGTGTTTGCCTTCGGCGAGGGCTTCGACTTCGATATAAGCCAAGATTCCCGAACTGTTTTCCGCCGTATTTTTCGGCGATGACAGCGAAACATACATTTTTCCGTTTTGATTCAGATACGGCGCAGCGGCTTTGTTGACCAAATCGCCGCCGAAAATATCGCCGAAGCTGACCGAACGAATCGCTAATTTTGCCGCGTCGAATTTCAAGCCCAAAACAGCCGAACGAAATGCCGTCGCGCTTCTGACCATCACGGCGATTTTTGTCTTTTCGCCCGCTTTCATTTCGGACAGATTCGGCAAAAATCGGACATCGGCTTTCGGCAGATCGGCTTTTGTTTCGGTCGTTTCGCTTTTGAGCGAAGTTTCGAGCAAAGGCAGTGTCATCGGTTTCGGCAGAACGGTTTCCGTTGAATTATCGGAAGTCGGCGCGACCTGCAAAGTTTTGACGTTTGAAGCATCAATCGGGCGAATATTTGCCACCAATGTTTCGCTATTGTTTGATTTAGTGTTCTCCGTGTTCGGTTCAGTCTTGACACTCGTTTCCGTCGAATTCGTTCTTACATAAGTCGGCGAATCTTCAATCTTTTGGTCGGGCAATTGAACCGCCGTGTTATTGCCCAAACGGCGGGCGTTGGCGAGTTGTTCTTCGATTTCTTCCTGAATGACCATCGCTTCGAGCGAACTGCTGGTCGGAACTGCCAAACTTCCCGTCGGACGTTCGATTTCGTCTTCCGGCAAAATCGAAGGTGCGCGAATGACACGCGGCGTAACGGCGATAATGATGTCAACTTGCCGGTTGTCTTTGGTCGGTGCAGAAAAAAGTCTGCCCAAAATCGGAATCAAACCGAGTAGCGGCAAACCCTGTCTGCCGTCGCTCTGCGTATCTTGAGCAACGCTTGCCAACATCAATGTTTTATTATTTTGAACACGCGCCGTTCCTTTAATTGTTCGTTCGGAAAAACACGGATTACCGCTTTCCGTTCCGCAGGCAACCACGTCTTTCGACTCGATTTCCATAGCGACTTGCACATCCTGATTCGGGAAAACAATTGGCTTGAATTTTAAAGTTAAGCCGACTTGCTCGTAGTTGATAACCTCCGAAACAACGCCGTTGCCGCCGTTTGTCGGATTGGTTACACCCGTGTTGAAACTTGCTGTTTTAACGGGAACACGCTGACCGATTCGCGCCGAAGAATCTTCGTTGTTGAAGGCGTGAATCTGCGTCGAGGCGAGCAGTTTAGTGTTCTGCTTGTTCTGAAACGCGATCAGATTTGCCGCCGGAATTGCAAAACCGACACCGAATACTTGGGGAAGAATCTCAGCCGCCAATCTTCCGATTGTCCCTGACCGATCTTTACGCACATCAACAACGCCTCTGGTTGTTCCACCGAGATTTGTCAATTGAGATTCGTTGCCGATTTGGTTGCCGAGTCTTAACAAGTCCGATTTTGAAACTTCGTAAATCGCCACGTCCATCACGACTTCGGCGCGGTCTTTATCCAGCGATTTGATGAGCTGTCCCATCAATTGAATATTTTCCTGCGTGTCACGAATCGTGATGCTGTTAGTTGCGTCATCTTTGATGGCGATGGTCGGAGTTCTGCCGGGTTGTGCGGGAATCGCTTGTTTGATAAGGTCTATAACATCTTTCGGACTCGCGTTTGCCAGATAAAATGTGCGTAAAACGAGTTGTTGGAATTTTTGCCGCGCATTCGTGTTGGCGACCATAATCGTGCGCGGTCCGACTTTTTGGAAAAACAGATTCTGTTGTAAAAAGATGTAATCGAGAGCCTTAGCGGTCGTCACGCCTTTTAACTCGATATTGATTTTTTGCGCCGTGCGAAAAGTTTCCGCGTCGAAAATCACGTTCAAATCAAGCGAACGCGCCAAATCTCTGATCAAAGTCTGCATATCAACGCCGCCCGGAAACGGTCCGACATTTTCGAGTTCTTCGAGTTTTTGCGGAATCACGACACCTTGCGGCAAAACTTGGCGGTTAAAGCTCGTCTGCACGAGTTTCACATCTTGCTTAGTTTTGTTGTCAGGATTTCCGCCGTCAAGCGTGTCTTTATAAAGCCGCGCCATTCGTTCCATTTCGGCTTTCGCCAGCTCGTTGGTCGGGTCGTAAGCATACGCCTTACGAAATGCGTCATAGCCGCCTTTGAAATCTTTTTCGTTGGCGAGAGCCGCGCCTCGGCGCATATACATCTGCGAAGCATTAAAAAGTGCGCGGACATAATGCAGACGATATTCGGGATTTTTCGGATTTTCGCCGATTGCCAGCACGAATTGCTCAACGGCTTTGTCCCAATCCTCGGCGGCTTCGGCTTTCATTCCTTCTTTAAAGAATTTTTTGCCGTCGCCCATTGCCAAAACCGCCGTCGGTGAAAGCATCGAAAATACAAGAAGAAATGTCAGCAGAAAACGAGTGTAAGCAGATTTTTTCATAGTCTTTGATTTAAAATTTGGAGTTATTTTGTTTTTTTGGCAAAATACTTTTTACGAATTTTCTACACGCTTCGACGCAGACAAAGTTTCAAAAGTTTTCTTCTGTTACACAAAGCGCGGAAATTCAGTCATTCAATTTTCAACCCTAGAGCGAAAAATTGCAAGAAATTTCTACAAAGTCAACACCAACAGTTATCCGACCGGAGCGCAAGCGGCTCGCTCGCACCGTTCAAGCGAAGCAAGAACGGCAACGCTTCGATTAAAAAACTTCCCGGAAAGTGCAAGCGTTTCGCGCCTGTTCTCGCTTCGCTTGAACGCACGGGCAAGCGAGCCGCTTGCGCTCCAGTCGTGTGCGCTCCAGTCGTGTGCGCTCCGGTCTATTTCGCTTCTTAGACAAACGTCACGCGGTTTATCTCGTGCAGAGTCGTCTGACCGTTGAAAACCTTTTTCAACGCGGCGGCTCGCAGACTCGAAAGTCCTTCTTTTTGGGCTTGCCGTCGAATTTCCGAACCCGGACGGCGGGCAATAATCATTTCCTTGATTTCATCGGTCATATCGAGCAGTTCGTGAATCGCCGTTCTTCCGCGATAACCCGTGTGATTGCAGGCATCGCAACCGACGCTCATCAGAAATGTATGGTCATTCTTGATTTCGGGATGTAAGCCCGAAATGTGAAATTCCTCGTCCGTCGGCATATAAGCGCGTTTGCAGGTCGCGCAGAGTTTTCTGACCAATCTTTGCGCCAGAACGCAGTTGAGCGCGGCGACAAAGTTATACAAATCCACGTTCATATTCAAAAAACGTCCGATCACGTCAATCACGTTATTCGCGTGAACGGTCGTGAAAACCAAGTGACCTGTCAGCGCGGAGTTGATCGCAATTTGCGCCGTTTCTTCGTCACGGATTTCGCCGACCATCACTTTGTCCGGGTCGTGACGCAAAATCGAACGCAGACCACGCGCAAACGTCAGACCTTTTTTCTCGTTGACGGGAATCTGCATAATTCCTTGAAGTTGATATTCAACCGGGTCTTCAATCGTGATGATTTTATCTTCGATATTGCGAATTTCATTAAGTGCGCCGTAAAGCGTCGTCGTTTTACCCGAACCCGTCGGACCCGTCACGAGAACCATTCCGTAAGGCTCTTTGATATACAGCCGAAAACGGCGTAAATCTTCTTCGTCAAAGCCGACGACTTCGAGACTTAAATTCTTAAATTCCTCGGAAATCTGCTCTTTATCCAAAATACGAATCACGCAGTTTTCGCCGTAAACCGCCGGCAAAATCGAAACGCGGAAATCAACCGTTCTGCCTTTATAGCGAACCCGAAAACGACCGTCTTGCGGAATTCGGCGTTCGGCAATATCGAGTTCCGACATAACCTTGATCCGCGAAATCAGCGTTTGATGATAGGCAATGTCAATCGGGTCAACTTTTTGATAAAGCGCACCGTCAATGCGGAATTTGACCGAAACGTCGCGGTCTTGCGCTTCGATGTGAATGTCGGAAGCGCGTGATTCCATCGCGTTGTAAACGATTGTGTCCACCAATTTGATAATCGGCGACATCTCCGAATCCGAAGCCAAGCGGTCTAAATCGAGAACTTCTTCGCCGTTGTCGGTTTCTTTGACGAGCGAGATTTTGAACGTCGAAGCCGCTTCCTGCAAAACTCTCTGCGTCGCGTCGCCTTTTTTCAGCACGACATCAATCGCGCCCTGCGTGGCGACATACGGCACGATGCGGACATTCAAAGCATTTTCGATTTCGTCCAGACGCTCGAGATTTGACGGGTCAGCCATCGCCAGATGAAGATTTCTGCCTTCTTTTCTCAGCGGCACGAAATGGCTTTTGAGCATCATATCCACCGGAATTTTCGCCAGTTCTTCGTAATCAATCGGCGATTTTTTGTCGGGCGGAAGCAAATCAATATACTGCAAACGGTAACGCTTTGCCAACGCTTTCGCTTCGAGAACTTCGGGCGGCTCGTTTTCCAGAAAATCCGAAAGCTCGATTTTCGGTGAAGAAACATTTAATGCAACAGCTTCATTTTGATTAGTCATTTGTCTTTATTTTGCCTTTTTACTTTTTACTTTTTACTTGATTTACCTTCCGCGTCCGGCAAATGGTCCCGACGAAATCGTTTGAATAATCGGCAGATAAATCGCCAGCAAAATCACGATCACGATAATTGCCATAAAAACCAAAATCACGGGTTCCATGAGCGTCATTAATTGTTCGAGCCGCACTTCGGCTTCGGCATCGTAAAAGTTGGCAACTTCGTCGAGCATTTCGCGCAAACTTCCCGAGCTTTCGCCGATGCCGATCATATCGAGCGCGAGTTCGGGCATCCAGTTCGCCTGATGGAGAGCATCGGTAAATCCGCGACCTTCCCGAATCAACGCCAAAACGCCCTGACTGCGACGGCGCAATTCGAGATTATTAATCGCTTGCGAAGCAATGTCCCACGCGTCTGGAACCGTAATTCCGCCCGACAGAAGCGTCGAAAGCGACCGCGCCAGTTGCGCCATCGTCATCTGTTTGATGAGATTTCCGATCAGCGGAAGTTTGAGCAAAAATTTATGCAGCAGAAGTTTTCCGCCCGGCGTTCTGAGCCAGATCACCGTCGCAAAACCTAGAATCAAAACCATCGGCAAAAGCCACCAGATGTTGTTTGAAATGGCTGACGAAATTCCCAAAACAACCAGCGTAATCGTCGGCAGACCGTTTTTCGTAGATAAACCTTTGAAAAGATCACTCATTCGCGGCACGATGTAAAGCGTCAAAAACGCGACCATAATGACCGCCGCCGACAGCAAAAATGCCGGATACGCCAACGCACCGCGAAGTTTGCGCGAAACGCCGACGGCACGTTTCAGATAATCAACATACCGCGCCAGAACATCGTCGAGCGCACCCGATTTTTCGCCCGAAAGAAGCGAAGCCGTATAAATTCGCGGAAAAATTCCCTGCGCTTCAAAAGCGTCCGAGAGCGGAATGCCGCTTTTGATTTTGTCTTCGACATCGGCTAAAACCGTCCGCAAATTTGACGACTGCGAACGGGTTTTTAAGAGATTAATTGATTGCAGAACCGGAATTCCGGCGCGTAAAAGTGCGGAAAGCTGTTGATTAAAAAGCAAAAAATCGCCCTGTTTGACACGGTTTTTCTTGCCCGTGCCGCCCGACAACATTGCCGACAAACCTCTTTCGGCACTCGCCACGGTAAAAACCTTAAAGCCTTCGTGTTCGAGTTGTTTTTTTGCTTCGCCGATGCCGACTGCTTCGACAACCCGCGTCACAACCTCGCCCGACGGCGTTCCTAAACGACAAATAAATTCAGCCATAATCAATTCGGGATTTGAGATTTCGGATTTGGGAGTTTTTGTTACCGAACAAGAGTATAAAAACTAAAAAGATTTGACCAAAACAAATCCGAAATCACCAATCCGAAATCCGAAATCAAATTATATCACGCTTCTTTTTAGCAAAGGTTGCAGAGAGACTCAAATTTGAAAACTTTTTTCGCGGTAGAACAACTGTTTTTCTGTTATGCTCATCTTAAAAATATCTTGCGGAAATTGTATTCGTTGCTTAAACTATAGAAACCAAATATAACGGAGAATTTATGGCTGTAAATTACGTCCAAACTGTCAGCCGATTTGAAATCGCGCTTCGATTTAGTTTCCTTTCGCTCTTGCTGACGCTCGGCTTTACCGCGTCTTTTGCTCAAACACCGCAACCGACTCAAACACCGCAACAACAAACGGTTGAAGATGTGGATAATCGTCCTGAAAAAGTCCGCACCGACCTTGTTACATTGACTTTAACCGTCACCGATATTTACGGGCGGTATGTTTCGGGTTTAACGAAAAACGCTTTTACCATCTTCGATAACGGCGAAGAGCAGGAAATTACCTATTTCAGCGACACGGACGCGCCGGTTTCGCTCGGTATTCTATTCGACGTTTCCGATTCGATGAGCGGAACGAAAATCGCCAAAGCGCGCAAGGCTCTCGAAAAATTCATCAACACCAGTCATCCGAACGACGAATATTTTCTGATCGCCTTTAACAACCGCGCCCAATTGCTTCTCGACCGCACCCGCGACGGCGAAGCGGTTTTGCAAAAACTGACGCTTGTTAATCCAAAAAACAATACGGCTCTTTACGATGCTTGTTATCTCGGCATTGAAAAAGTGACCCGCGGAACACACCAGAAAAAAGCAATGCTGATTATCAGCGACGGTCAGGACAATGCTTCGCGCTACAATTTCGGCGAAGTGCGCCGTCTGCTCAAAGAATCCGATGTCGTGGTTTATGCCGTCGGAATTATGGACGGCAGAGATGCGAGCAGTTCCGAAGGTATGCAGGGACAGGCATTTTTGGATGAATTGACGAGTGTGACGGGCGGCAAAGCGTTTTATCCGACAACCGATGTCGAAATGGACGAGATTTTTGAACGCATCGCGCTCGAACTTCGTCATCAATATTCAATCGGCTACACGCCGAAGGATTTTAAACCCGACGGAAAATGGCATAAAGTAAAAGTTAAGGTCAAACCCCCACGCGGTTTGCCGCGTCTAACAGTCAGAAATCGTGAAGGCTATTACGCAACGCCCGTCACGACCTACAAATAAATGCACGGTTGGAGATAAATGAATAGAAGAAATTTTCTAATTTTGACGCTGATTTTTTGCTTTGTCCTGTTGACGGCTGGTTTGAGTTTTTTTGAGGCGGACGCGCAAACCAATATGCAGCCGAAAGCTACGCCTACGCCTCCCGTAAAAACCGTTTCACCCGAACCGACGATTGAAGAAGATAACGAAAGAATCATTATTGACACCGAACTCGTCAATCTCAATGTCCGCGTGGTTGACCGCAATAATCGTTCAATCGCTAATTTGACACAAAACGATTTTACGATCTACGAAGATAACGTCCCGCAAAAAATCGAATTTTTCAGCAAATCCGAAGTTCCGACCAATTACGCGCTCGTGATTGATAATTCCGGTTCGATGCGATTGCAGCTCGATAAAGTCATCGAAGCGGGCAAAATCATCGTCAATACCAATCGTCCGACCGACGAAACGAGTATTATCCGTTTTGTTGATTCGGAAAAAATCGAAATTATACAGGAATTTACGGCAAGCAAACCCGATATTCTCGAATCGCTCGACAATCTGTTTATCGAAGGCGGACCGACCGCGATTATTGACGCGGTTTATCTGGCGGCGGAACGCGTTGACTCTTATGAAAAATCGCGTAATCCGAACGACCGCAAACGCCGCGCTTTGATTCTGGTTTCGGACGGCGAAGACCGCGACTCGTTTTATAAAGAACAACAGCTTTTTGAACTCCTGCGCGAATCGGACGTGCAGATTTTCAGTATCGGATTTGTCAATGAATTGAGCAAAGAAGGCGGATTTATCAGCAAAAGTCCGCAGGGCAAAGCCAAAGCGTTTTTAGAAAGACTCGCCAAAGAAACGGGCGGAAAGGTTTATTTCCCGAATTCTCTGAGCGAACTGAACGGCATCGCACAGGACATTGCCAACGAACTCCGAACGCAATATTCCATCGGCTATCAACCCGCCGGCGATAAAAAAGACGCAGCTTTTCGCGCCATCAAAGTGAACGTCGCCGACGGACCGAACAAAGAAAAACGCATCGCCGTCACACGCACGGGAATTCAAACCGAAAACAAAAATTCGACTCCGACTCTGCAAAATCAGACCAAGATTAAAACTCAGTAGTTGGAAAAGTAAAAAGTAAAAAGTAAAAAGGCAAAAGTTTAGAAATCTTCCGAACTTTTGCCTTTTTACTTTTTACTTTTTACTTGAATTTATTCCGGCACCGAACCCGAAATTTTCTTGCGCGTCGTTTCGCCGGTTTCGATGACGGAAATTCCGTCGGCGACTTCATCGTGCGGACGCGGAATAACGTGAACCGCCGTGACCGTGCCGATGCGTCGCGCCGCCGCCGCGCCCGCGTCAACCGCCGCTTTGACCGCGCCGACTTCGCCGCGCACAATTGCCGTTACCAATCCCGCGTCAATCTTTTCGTAACCGACGAGCGTTACATTCGCCGCCTTGACCATCGCGTCCGCCGCTTCAATCATCGCCACGAGTCCAAAACATTCAACCATTCCGAGTGCTTGCATTATGCGTATTCTTCCTCTAATTCTTCGTCAAACTCTTCTTTCGTATCTTCCTCTTCTTCGTCCGAATTTGCAAATTCAGCATCAGCAAATTTCGGCGCGTCGTCGGGAATAATCGAAATTTTTTGATAAGTTTTGATTCGTGCGTCCCAACGAATCTTGCGCCCGAAAATTCGTTTCAAACCATTTCCGATAACTTCGTCTGCCCGCATTTTCAAATATTCCAAACGCGGCAGAATTTCTGCCGGATAATCCAAATCCGAATACAGCGAAATAATATTCTCGTCAAAGCCGTTAAACCGCCGCTGGTGCTTTTCGATAATCAACGGTTCAAACTCGCCTTGGCGGTCGTGCGGAACTTCTATCTGAAATTCTCCGTGCGCCGATTTCACCTTTTTGAAAGTCGTCCCGTTCCGCCGGTTCGCTTGCTCGACAGACGTACTTTCGTGTTTCGAGCAGCCGAGTTTGATGCGTCAACTCCGCCGCCATCGCCCGTTCCGAAAGTTGTTTCGTTAATTGTTTGAGCAAACCGTTCTCGCCCAACAAATCCTCAGGATTTTTGTAATCTTTAATCGGTTCATCAACAATCTCTTTTTTAATCGTCATCGTGTAAATCTCATGCTTTAATTTTCGACTTAAGTAGCTGGACAAAATTAATTTGCAAAAGATGGAGCGCGGGCAGCTTGCCCGCATCGCGCGTTCGAGGCTTTGCGAGAACAAGTGCGAAACGCCTCGTTTTCTCGCTTCGCTTGAAGATCGGCAAAGGCTTTCCGTTCTTGCTTTGCGCGAACGGTGCAGGCAAGCTGCCCGCGCTCCAACTTAAAAATAATTCTGTCCATTTACTTAAACAAAATTTCTTACACCTTTAATTGATAATTCGTAATTGAATCAGCATCCGTGATAAACAGCCAGTTTTACTTTGGCTTCGGCAATTTTTACGCCGTTGCGCCATTTGGTCAGGCGACCTTTGAGATGAACATCTTCGGAATATTCTTCACCGGTTGTAGTTTTTAGTTTCGTTTCTTCTTCAACGAATTTGCCGTCAAACTGATAGCTGATGCCCCGTTTGGCTTGTGTCACAAGCGAGATTCGTCTGCTCGTAATATTTATCCAAGTGATGTTGAATTCTTTATTTCCGGTATTTCCGATGTTTATTATGCCGTCTGGTTTAACCGATACGACTTTGCCGAGTTTTTCACTGTATTCGCGGTCCCAAATTGAGATGTTTCTAAAATCGTAAAAACCTTTCGGGTTATCGCCGAGGATGTAATAATCGCCCGTTACGCCCCAATCTTCGGGTTCTGCTTCGGGTTCATCTGCGGGATCGGCTTCGGCGGTCGGTGTGAAAACGGGCGGTTTGAATTCGGGAATCCGCTCCGGCGCGTAAACGGGCGGCACAATCGGTTCGATTGGTTTGACCTCAGCCTTTAACGGCTGAAATGCCGTGCGAATATAGTTGCCGATTTCGAGCAGTCCGAGACTTGCCCCAAAAGCCGTCAGCGCAACGGCGACGCAAAGGATAATTTTTTGTAGTTTCATAATCGAAAACCTCTTCGTTCAAGATGTTTCGATTATCGCGCTTTATTTCGGCGGATTCTAACGGTTTTGCCCCACTCGATAGTGTGGCAGTCCACAGTTCACGGGCGCATTTAACCTGATAGTCTGAATGTATGAAAATTGCGAAGTTTTTTATCGCCCTTGCTTTGTTGATGACTTCTTGCACGGTTAATGAACAAGTCGTCCAAAATCAAATCAGTGTCAATACCAATCAAACACTTGCGACCAATCAAAACACAAATGTTCAGAACGCCTTAACTGAAATCGTCAAAAAAGAAATTGATTATTTAGCGCATTTTAAGCCGCAACACCGCGAAGTTTTGCGTGAATGGCTGAAATCAAAATCATATCTGCGTCCGGCGGTTGAAGAGGTTGACAGTACTTACTTTGAAAACGGAAAAATAATTTCCGAAGAAGGTTTAAAGTTTCTTCGTGAAACCGTCGGTGAAAACGGTCATCAATTTTATTCGGTCGCCGATATGAATCGTGACGGAAAGGAAGATTTTGCCGTTCTTTTATTTAGTTCACGTAAGCAAGACGATGTAAATTATTTTGCTTTAGCCATTTTCAATGCGCCTTTTAAGAAAGGTCAGCAACCTTCATATTTTGAAGAAAACCTGCGCGGCATTTCAAACAGCTACATTGTCTTTGACAAAATGATCGAAAAGCATCTGTTTTTGGGCAAGTTTGAGAGTGATTTTTATTGTATAACCTATTTTCCAAAAGGAAAGACTTACTATTTTGAAGATTGTATGTAATGTTTTTACCGTTCAATTCCCTGTATGAAAGTTACAGAAATCCTTCGGCTCTTCGCCTTGTTTAAAAATCTTCGATTCTTTGGTCGGGCAATTTATCGTCGCGCGCATTCCCGAGAGCGGGCAAACCATCACGGTTGTGCGTGCGTCGAGATTGTTTTTGTCGGTTTTGGTATTGCTCGGCTGAGTCGTGCCGTTCGGGATAGTTTGTTCCTGCCAGATTCCGTCGACCGGTGTCGGTGTTGGCGAAGGTTTTTCGCTTTGCTCTTCGATGACGGCTTCATCGGTCGGAAGCATCATTTTGGTCGGAACTGTTCCGGCAATGAAAAGCTCGACGCGGCGGAATTCGAACGGCACGTCCGTCACGTAAATTTCCTTCGGCGGTTCGGGTTCAAGGTCAACCGTCGGTTTCGAGTTCGAGTTCGAGTTCTTTTTGAGTGCCTTTTGCTGTGCCTCGACCGATTCGGCTTCTTCGTTCGACAATTCACGAATCAGTTTGCCGTTGCGCGTGTCAATCTCGGCTTTGCGAACATTCGCGGGCATCTGCCAATCGCCGTTCCATTCGGGATGAAGTGCCAACGCTTCCTTCATAAAATCCGCCCAAATCGGCATCGCCGAATCCGAGCCTTTCATTCCGAGGTCGTCATTGTCGTCAAAGCCGACATAAACGACGACGACGAGTTCGGGCGTAAAACCGACGAACCAGCCGTCGCGTGAAGTTCCGGTTTTGCCCGCGAAACCCGTTTTGCCCGCGACGTTGCGAAAACCCCAGCTTTGCGCCTGCGCCGCCGTGCCTTTGTTGATCACGTCCTTCATCATATCGTCCATAATGTAGGCAACGTCGGGACGAATGACATTTTTCCGCTCGGGCTTCGGTTCGACGACCGTCTTGCCGTCGCCCGTCGTGACGCGGCTGATCGCCATCGGCGAAACTTTGTCGCCGAGATTCGGAAAAATCGTGTAGGCGGTCGCCATCTGCAAAGGTGTCGCTTCGGCTGTTCCGAGAGCCATCGAAGGATAGGCTTTTGCGACCCGCGGCAAACCTGCTTTCGCCGCAAGATTCATCACTTTGCCGATGTTCAGCTCCATTCCGATGTCAACCGTAATCGTGTTTTTACTCTTGACGAGCGCGTCGCGCAAGGTGATTTCCTTGTTGGAAAATGTGTCGCCGTAATTGTTCGGCGCGTATTCTTCCGTGCCGTAGCTGAAAACTTTTTTCTCGTCTTTGAATATCGAAGCGGACGTTAAAATCCGCGAAGCCGAATCGTAAGCCGTGTTGATTGCCGCCGCATAAACGAACGGTTTAAAGACCGAACCCGGCTGACGCTGTGCGCTCGTCGCACGGTTGAATTGGTTTTCGAGATAGTTGCGACCGCCGACCATTGCGACAATCTCACCCGTTTTCGGACGGATTGCAACGAGCGCGGCGTTCAAATTCCCTTTCGGCTTTTTCGGAAAATATTTTTCGAGTTTATCGAGCCGCGAGGCAACAATCTCGTAAGCCTTTTTCTGCAAATCGGGGTCAATCGTCGTATAAACGCGCAAATGCTGGGCGGCTTCGGGGTCGCTCACGACCTTCGGCAATTCTTCAATCGCAAACTGCGAAAAATACGGCATTCCCTGCAAATCCCTGGTCGCCGAAACGTGTTTGAGTTCGAGTTTATACTGTTTGGCTTCGGAATATTGCGGCTCTGATACTTCGTTGACTTCAAGCATCGAATCCAAAACCTGATTGCGCCGTTCGGCAACCCGTTCGAGATTTTTATACGGATTATAGCGATTCGGACTGCGGATAATTCCTGCAAAAAACGCGGCTTCCGACAGATTCAACTGCGAAACGTCCTTTCCGAAATAGACGTTCGACGCTTCGCCGACACCGTAAATCGAGATGCCGTTTTGCTGTCCGAGGTAAATTTGATTAGCGTAAAGCGTGAAAA
This sequence comes from Acidobacteriota bacterium, assembly GCA_031412675.1. Lineage (GTDB taxonomy): Bacteria > Acidobacteriota > Blastocatellia > Pyrinomonadales > Pyrinomonadaceae > JAFDVJ01. The sequence continues at coordinate 15,313 of JANODL010000090.1, forward strand.
TCTCTTCTTTGGTCAAACGCGTTTCCAGAATAATGGACATTAAGGCTTCTTTCGCCTTGCGTTCGAGAGTTTGTTCATTTGTCAAAAGCAGATTTTTGACGAGTTGCTGCGTGATTGACGAGCCGCCCTGATTGGCAATCGGTGAATTGTCGTCTTCCTTTTCGTAACGCCGCCAAAGCGCACGCGCAATCCCGCGAAAATTTACGCCGTAATGCTCGAAAAAAGCGCGGTCTTCGGTCACGGTTATCGCTTTGACGAGATGTTTCGGCAAATCGTTAAACGTCACGACCTTGCGCCGTCCGTTGCCTTCTTCGGCGATTGAACTGAGGATTTTCGGTTCGAGTTTTGTTTGCTCAACGTCCTTTTTCGCGTCCTTGTCGGTGATTGACTCGACCGCTTTGCCGTCTTTGCGGAATTTTATGGTGAGCGACGGAAAAGCCCGCACGCCGTCAATCGTGCCGGTCGTGCCGGGTTCGATTTCTATGTTGTTCGCGCTTGCCTGATACCGCGAGCGCGAAGCGTCAGCCTGATTATTTTTTTCGATGTAGCCCGCCGATTTGAGATAAGCGACCATTTCTTCGGGCGTAATTCCTTCGCCGCTTTTCAAGATTTTCGGCGCGGAATAAATTCCCGAATTCTGCGTATAAACTTCGCCGCTCAAAAGCCTGCGGTCAATGATGTCGGAATATTCAAACCAAAAATAGGTCGCCGTTAAAAACACTGTCAGCACGACGAGCAAAGATACAGAAATCGTGTAACCGTTAAAAATCGCCCGCCAGATTCGTTTATAAAGCGGCGGTTTCGGAGCCTGAAACGCGGCTATCGGGTGTTTCGACCGCCAATATTTCGGCGGTTTAATCGGTTTTCGGCTTTTACCTCTAATCTGATTTGGCATTTTCGGCAAGTTGTATAAAAATTAGTGAGAAAAACGGCGGCGGCGGTTGCCCGATTAAATCTTATAAGTTTTTGGTTGGTAATGTCTAGTGTTTTAATGGTTCCAAGTTCCAAGTTCCATGTTCCATGCAGGGCTTTCTCATAAAAAGGTGTGGAGCAATCAGTATAGCGAGCGGTCGCGAGCAGGTTTCTTGTCATTCGAGTTTTCAGGTCGCAAAGGTGTTCGCGACCGCTCACTATACCGATTTGTTTTGTTTTTTTGAAGTAATTTATTTTTATGAGAAAGCCCTGATGTTCCATATAAAAAATGTGTCAACCTTGTGTGCAACTTTAATTGAAAAATAGAATCATTGCTAAGTTATTGAAAATACATATAATTCCTTAAATGTCGCAGAGCGACAATCTGAGTTTAGCCGTGTCTTTTAAGGCACGGAACGTAAAAACCGGATATTTTGT
>JANODL010000091.1:0-32503 GCA_031412675.1 Acidobacteriota bacterium
TAGCGGGCGGGTAAATGTTGTGCGAAGAACCCGCCCGCTACCGCAGGCGGTTCTGACATTACGCACTATTCAACTTGATTTCGTATTATATAAACGCGCTATTAAAATTTGAATCTTTGCGGCAAAGCCTGATGACAGAATCGTAAAACTTGAAGACAAAGTTCTGAAACTTGAAGACAGAAGCCTGAAATGGGAAGACAGGATTCTCGAAAAGGCTACCCTAATCGCAAATCCTGTCGCCAAAATTTGAAAAAATGTCCCGAATTTATCAATATCGGAAGTGATGAAAACGATAAAAGTCCAATCAAACCGGCGCGAAGAGATGATCGAGATCACGCGGGAAGTCGAAGCGGTTCTGCGAGTCAGCGAAATTAAAGACGGCATCTGCGTGCTTTTCACACAGCATACGACGTGCGGTTTGACGATTAATGAAAACGCCGACCCCGATGTAAAAAGCGATATGCTGTTATTTCTGCACAACACGATTCCGCAATATTACGAAGGCTTTCGCCATTTTGAACACAACTCCGACGCGCATATCAAATCCAGTTTGGTTGGTTCAAGCGTCACCGTCCCGTTTGAAAACGGCGAACTTCTGCTCGGCAGGTGGCAGGGAATTTACCTCTGCGAATTTGACGGTGCGCGTGAAAGAAAGGTTTTAATACAATTTTTAGCCACGAATTAACACGAAATTTCACGAATTAAATTAAAACAATAATTCGTGAAATATGTGTTATTCGTGGCTAATGTATTTTGCTAATTCTTTTTTCGCGGAAAAACCAGAATCGCGTCGCCGACTTTACGTTCGCCTTCTTTGTCCGAAGGTTTATTGACCACTTTACCGTCCAAAAACATCGTCGTCGAACCGCCGCCGTCCAAGTTCACCGCGTCCGTCGCGCCGAGTTCGAGCAGGATTTCTGCCAAGTTTTGCAAACCGATTCCGCCGCTCGCTTCACTTCTGCCGTCAACCGTGACCATCAAAAACTTGCCGTCTTTCAATTTGGCAACCGCCGTGCGCGGATGGCGCGTTTCGACAAACGCCTTTGAAGATTTTTCCGCTTCCCAAGTAATCTCGATTTTGCCGCCTTTGATAAGCTGCGGAACGCCGCCGACAATATCTTCGATAAAGCGCGTGGCAGTTTTGTCAACTTTTTGCGTTTTGTCAGGATAGTGCCGCGTATTCATCCCAATCGTTTGTCCGACCTTTATTTTTACCAATAATTCATCACGAAATTTGCCGCTTGCCGAAATGACAAAACCGCGTTCAGGAATTTGGCTACTGCCTTTTTCGTCGGCAATCCAGATGACTTTTCCATCCTGCACGATTATTTCAAGCCCGTCTTTGCCGGTCAGCGTTGTGCGGTTAAATTCGCGTGTGTAGATTATCAATTCGTCGGTTTTGCGCTCACGATTGATACCCGAAACTTCCCAATCCGTTTTCTCTATCCTGAAAAACGGAATAACCTTTTCTTTATAAAATCCGACAATTGTTTCATTTTTCTGATTGCTGATGCTCAAAGAAATACGGTTCGCATAACTCTCGCTCAAGAGTTTTCCGTCAATCACTAAAACGCCTGACGCATCGCCCGCGAAAATGCTTGTGTCGAGGCGAAAAAATCCGGCGTTGATTGCCGCCAATGCGCCGTGCCGCGTCGCCATCGAAGAAGTTTTCTCAACACCGATTGCCGCATCCATCGCGTGAACGACATCGAGCCGGACTTTTGTTAAATCCAATCGGAGAAGATTCATTTTGACGGGCAATTTATCAACTTCGCGGGTCATTTCAGCGTATTCGATACCGTCTTGAATCGCTTTGAAATCTTGCGCGTTGATTGAAAAGCAGAGAAAAATCAGCCACAGATGAACGCAGATAAACACGGATATTTTTTTCATAAAGATAAACTCGATTTGATTCCGAAGTAGCTGATAGATTATAGATGAAAGAGGAAAGATAAATCTATCAGTTAAGTAATTGGACAGATTCATCGGCAATCAGTATAGCGAGCGGTAGCGAGTCTGATTCACCAGCGATTGTCTATCTGCGGAGCAGACTCGCTACCGCTCGCTATACTGATATTTTTTTAGTTATCTGTCAACTATTCCGAAATTTTTATGCAGCAAATCAGTGAAAGAGTGCAACTTTTAAACGACAAACCCGCCAACGCGGACGGCAAATATGTTTTGTATTGGATGCAGATGTTCAAGCGCACGGAATATAATCACGCGCTCAATTTTGCGATTGAACAGGCGAACGAACGCAAACTTCCGCTCGTCGTTTACGAAGGTTTGAAATATTACTATCCGTGGGCGAGCGACCGAATTCATACATTTATTCTCGAAGGCGTTGAGGAAAAACGTGCCGCGTTTGAAAAGCTCGGCATCAAATATGTTTTTTATCTGCAAAAGGACGACAAATCGCCGAAAGATACGGTTGCGCGAATCGCCAAAGACGCGGCGTTGATCGTTACCGACGATTTTCCGTGTTTCATCATCCCGAAACATAACGAAGCGATTGTCCGAAAGGCGGAAATTCCCGTCTTTGCAGTTGATTCAAACGGCGTGATTCCGATGTCGCGTTTTGAAAAGGAAGAATACGCGGCTTATACGATTCGCCCGAAAATTAAAAAGATTCTGAATGAATATCTAAAGCCGTTTGAGGAAGAAAAAATTATCGTCCGCGCCGATGATTTGAAAGTTGATTGTCCTGAAACAACAGTCGAAAACATCGAAAAATTAGTTTCCGAATGCGCGATTGACCATTCGGTCAAGGCTTCGCATTTTTATCAAGGCGGAACCGCGAATGGGCGCAAACGCTTGAAAAAATTCTTAAAGGAAATTTTGACAGATTACGATGAAGCGCGAAATAAACCCGAAAAAGACGGCAGTTCGCGTTTGAGTTCGTATCTTCATTTCGGCTTTTTATCGTCTTTGGAAATTGCGCTTGCAGTGCAAAAAGCGGACGCGGCGCAAGCATCGAAAGACGCATATCTCGAAGAAATTATCGTGCGCCGCGAGCTTTCCTATAATTTCACGCGCTTTAATAAAAAATATGATTCGCTCGAAAGTTTGCCGGCTTGGGTGCAAAAAACGATGCGCGAACATATTGACGATGAGCGTGCGCCGATTTATTCGCTCAAACAGCTCGAACGCGGCGAAACTTACGACGAACTCTGGAACGCCGCCCAGCGCGAAATGGTCGAAACCGGCGAAATGCACAATTACGTCCGAATGCTCTGGGGCAAAAACGTCATCGGCTGGACAAAATCTTATGAAGAAGCCTTCGCCGTTCTGGAACATCTCAACAACAAATATTGTCTCGATGGGCGCAACCCGAACAGTTACGCGGGAATTTTATGGTGCTTCGGCAAACACGACCGCCCGTGGATGGAGCGTCCTGTTTTCGGCACGATTCGCTATATGACTTCAAATTCGACGGGCAAAAAATTCAACTCGAAACAATATGTCGAATGGACGAAAACTCTCGGACAAGGAAAATTGTTTTAAAAATTTGAGTAGTGAACTAAAAGTAATGCTTTGAAAAAACGTTATCGCCGGGAGCGCACGCATCCGTGCGTGCTACGACGCTTGGAAAGCGGCGTAAAAGCCTTGCTCAATCTAGTATTTACTTTCAGCGCAATTTATTCGCGCTCTGCGCTCAGCATGCAGGGATGCGTGCGCTCCCGGCAAACCACGCTTTTCTTTTTCAATCACCGATTGAGAATTTCAAGCAGCCTTACTTTCTGTTCACTACCAAAATTTGAATCCGGCTGATACCGATTTGCAAAATGTTGCGCGTTAGATGGTTGAGGAGCAAATTTGCTCCGTCAATTTATTTATAAGGAGCATTTTTTTTGTAATGATAAATCATATTTCTATCGCAGTTGGAAATCCCGAAAACGTGGCGAAGGTCATCGCCGAATTATGGAACGGAATAGTTATTCCGTTTCCGCCCGCGCCCGATTCTTTTATTGTTTTAGCCAACGACGGCAAAGGTTCGGCTATTGAAATCACGCCGCTTGACATCGTTTTGGAGCCGGGAACGGGCTTGCCGCCCGAAGAAGGTTTTGACACCGACACGCGCACCGAAGAACACGAGGCAAAATTCGTCAGAACCGAATTTGTGCCGCAGTATGTGGCGACGCATTTGAATATCAACACGCATCTGAGCGTTGAAGAAATCAAGGAAATCGGACGGCGCGAAGGCTGGCGCACATTGACCTGCAATCGCGACAAAGGTTTGTTCCAACTCGTCGAACTGTGGATCGAAGACCGCTTTATGCTCGAAGTGATGACACCCGAACAAACAGCGCGTTATATTGAAATTACGAGTCCCGCATTTTTGGCGCAAGCCTTCGGAATTCCGATGCCGCCGACCGCGCAGCCGAGCGAAAATCTGAACTTAATCGGCTAAATGTGCGTAAAAATTAGCGGCGTGTTTTTTCAATGTTTTTATTCACGCTCTTTTACATTGAATATTTGAGTGCGCCGCTATTTCCGGTAATTTCCGAAGAATTTCTACCCCTGTAAGAATTCCGAAGAAGTTGCCGGAATAGTTTTTTAAATATCCGCTAACTCTTCTTTAAAATCTTCCCAAGCGTCCTTCCAGTTGTAACTTTCCAGACCGCGAAAGCGTTTTTTGTAATCGTAAAAAGAATTTCCTTCGTAAGCGTAGCCGTGATAATAAAACTTTTTGCCCTTTTCGAGCGCGAACTTTATTTCGAGAAGCATTGTTAAAATTCCCAGACTGCGCGTAGTTTCTTCGGGCGCAAACATTCCGTAAACGCTCGAAATCGCTTCGTTTCCGACATCGAAAAAAGCGGCGGCAAGCAATTCTTTTTCGCGGTAGGCACAAACCTCCAAACCTTCGCAGGGAATTGTCGCGGGTTGATAGGAAAGAAAATCGTAGAGCGAATCGGGAACGCCGTATTCGAATCGCTCTTTGTGGCGTGCAAAAAGTTCTTCTTTCTCCTTTGTTACTTCTATCTGACGAATAACAATTTGCAAATCCTGATTTTTGCGTAAAACGCGGCGTTGATTTTTGGAAAAGGAAAATTTTTCGAGCTTGACGCGCAGTGCATAAACCGTGCGAATATCGTATTTGTAATAACCGAGATTGTAGCGGTAAAAATGCTCGCCGAAATGCCGCCAGCCTTCCGCTAAAAGCGAATCTGTCTGTGCGGGCGAAACTCGAGAGGCGTAAAATTCTTCGTTAATGTAAGAAAACTGCTCCATTTTTAAAGATGCCGAAAACTTTCAAGCAGAAAAAATATACCAAATCCGATTTGCCGTTGAAAATCTGCCCAACGTGTAATCGCCCTTTTGCGTGGCGCAAGCGTTGGGAAAAAGTTTGGGCTGAAGTAAAATATTGCTCGGAACGCTGTCGGAAAAACAAAAAGAGCGAATAGCAAGCGGGAAATTTTGCTATCCGCTCTTTCAATTTTTAATTTTTCATTAACCCGCGACCGCTTCCGCCGCCGCTTCGTCATCTTCGACCGCCGATGTTGACTCTTCCTCGCTCACGCTTGAAGTTTCAGACGACGGATATTCGGCTTTTGCACTGCGTTTGTCAAAAGATTCTTTGGCTTTGAGCATCGTGCAGCCGCCTTCAAAAATCGCGCCGTCTTCAATCACCAAACGCGGCGTTTGAATATTACCGACGACGCGTGCCGTGCGTCCGAGTTCGAGTTTTTCGCTGGCGATAATATCACCATTGACCGTGCCGCTGACGATTGCCGCCGCGACCGCGATATTCGCATCAACCTTGCCCGTCGAACCGATAATCAGCGTGCCGTTTTCCGATGAAACTCTGCCCGTCAGATGCCCGTCAATCCGAAGCATCGCCTGAAAATTGGTTTCGCCCGTCAAAACCGTGCCGTTGCCGACATAACCGCTCAGACGACCTTCTTTGATGTCGCGTGCCATAGATTCACTATCGGAAATGGCGCGTGTCGAAGACGGTTGATTTTCGCTCGAATATTGATAAAGACTGCTGTTTGCCTGTGGTTCTTGATAATTTTGCGGATCGTTCGTTTGTTCCTTCGAGGAACTTCTTCCCATTCTAATCATACTTTTTCTTAAAACCTCCAAATTGGATTTTTCCGACTCGACAACTTCTGACTGATTACGGGGGAAGTATCTAACCGGACGCGAAACGAAAATTTATATTGATTTACTATTTGTTAGAAATGATTAACTGTTTTTCTTTTCCAGTTGTTTGTTATGATAAAGGACTTTTTTGATTTGTGTCCAGTCTTTCGGAAAGATTTGTAAATTTGCGCCGATTCTGTCAAACTTTTAAGTTTTGGAGGTGTTCGTAAAAGTTGTTTGTAGAAACCAAAGCAAAAACAAGGTTGCTTAAGAAAATGGGCAAGGCAATCGCCGACTTCAAGATGATTGAAGAGGGCGACAAGATTATGGTCTGTCTTTCGGGCGGCAAAGACAGCTACACGCTGCTCGATCTGCTGCTCGACGTGCAACGCCGTTCGCCCGTTAATTTTGAAATTCTCGCGGTCAATCTCGACCAGAAACAGCCCGATTTTCCTACGGAAGTTCTCCCGAATTATCTCGAATCAATTGGCGTAGATTACCGAATCGTCGAAGAAGATACTTATTCAGTCGTCAAAGAACATATTCCCGAAGGCAAGACGTTTTGTTCGCTCTGTTCACGTCTCCGGCGCGGAATTTTATATACGACGGCAATCAAAGAAGGCTGTACGAAAGTCGCGCTCGGACATCACGCCGACGATATTATTGCGACATTTCTTTTGAATCTCTTTTACGTCGGACAATTAAAAGCGATGCCGCCGATTTTGCGTTCGGATGCGGGAACAAACACGGTCATTCGTCCGCTTGCCTATTGTCAGGAAGCGGAAATTGCCGCTTACGCCGAAGAGCGGAAATTCCCGATTATTCCGTGTAATCTGTGCGGTTCACAGCCGAATATGAAACGCGCCCGCGTGAAAAATCTGGTCAGCGAACTCGAAAAGGAAATTCCTTTTCTTCGCAGTTCAATCGTCACCGCGCTGACCAACGTGACGGGTTCGCATTTGCTCGACAAAGAGCTTTACGATTTTGAAAATTTCGCGCCGCTCATCAAACAAATTCCCGCCGGACACGGAAGCGTCGAAAAAGAGTTGGACGCAGTTTTTGACCATTCGGAAGATAATCTGGCTGGCAACAGAATCCCGCTAACAGTTGTCGAATCACTTGTAAATTAACGTCAGTATTGGATAAAAATTTGTCTGACGGAACGCAGGCTGCCCGCCTGCGAGCGTTTGAAAAACGCTCGAAACGTCTAAGTTCATTCAAACTTGCCGATCATCGAAGTCTTTGACACCGCTTTGCAAGCGGCGTGGCAGGCTGGCAGCCTGCGCTCCGTGCTTATCCAATACTGACGTTAAATTAGACTAATTTTCACCGCAAAGACACGAAGGACACAAAGAAATTATAAAAAATCTTTGTGTCCTTTGTGTCGCGAAGCGGATGGTTAATTAAATCGGTTTCTTGAATTAAAATTTCACCTCACGCGGAGTGAACATTTTATCGTCAATCGAATCGTTGTGTTTGACGGATTTGACGTTGTTTGTGATGTCGCCCATCGAAGGACTCGTACTCACCGATTTGAACGGCAGTTTAATCCCGTCAACATCGCGGTAATCCGAAAACGTAATCGAGTAAGGAAGCGTATTTTCGCTCGTGCTGGAAGAAACAACGCCGCGCCGTTTGAGGATCAGAAATGTTTTGGTCGAGTAAAGTTCCGTCACCTTCGTGCCTTTTTCGGGCGTGAATTCGACGACATAACAATCTTCGTCACCGACTTTTTCAATTCCTTTGACTTCGACGGTTTTGTAATTCGCCTTCCAATTCAGAAGCGCAAGCATATCTGCGCCGAGCCTGACATCTTCGAGTTTTTTGCCCGCGTATTTTTCGACCGGCGCAAAGGTGTAAAGTTCTTCGCCTTTCGTGCCGTCAAAAAATTCAAAGCCTTTGGCAATCGTTTTGCCCAACGCCGTCAGAGTCGTTTCGCTCGCCGATTTATTCGGAAATTTCGCGTAGGAAGTCGAAGTTCCTTTGACACCTTGATTGATGAAATCTATGTCGGCAATCGTCACACGCGACGTAATGCGCCGCCAATTCGCTTCGCCGCCCGCCGCTTCGACGGCTTTTGTCATCAATTCGTCCACCGTAATTTTCGGCGTGTTGACTGCGTTCGGGTCGAGCCGTTTAAAACTCGGTTCGCCCTGCGGCTGTGCGAGAATTACGTCCGAAACCTTGCCGTCCGCCGAGCGTTTAATTCTTAACGAAAAATCATCGGGAAGCGGAATTGTCCGGTAAACGTCCTTTTCCTTTTCAACCAGAAAATACGGCTGTTGCCCTTCGACGACGAGCGCGACTTTGCCATCAACTTCCTTAATTTCGACAATCATTGCGCCTTTTTCCAACTGATATTTGCCGATTAATTCCTTTAACGCTTCCGTGTTTTGCGGCTTCTGCTGTTCCGCACTCGCTTTCGGCAAAGTAAAATTACCCTGCGGCTGTTCGAGATAAAGTTCGGTATCTTTGAAAGTTACGAAAAATCCGTCAGGCGCGCCGTTTAATTTATAACGCCGTCCGCCGACGTTTTCCAGCGTGTAGATCGGCTGATTCGGCACAATCGCGACGAGTTTGCCGTCCTGCATTTTGACTTCGACATCAAATCCGGCTTCTTTGAAATTGTATTTACCGACTTCTTTCTGCATTACATCGGCAGAAACGGTCTGCGTTTGATTCGGATTGCCCAGAATATTTTCCCAGACAAGCGGCATCAATTCATTGCCGAGCGGCGAACCCGAAACATTCGTGAGCATCACAAAACCGAGTTTCTTTTCGGGAATCATCGCCACAAGCGCGTTAAATCCGTCAATATTTCCGCCGTGTTCGACAACCTTCAAGCCATTCCATTCGCGCAAAAACCAGCCGAGACCGTAAGCAAATTTGCCATTCGGTGTGATGTTCATTTGATTTTTCGTCCATTCACCAAAGCCTTTTTCGCTGACGAGGCGTTTGCCGTTAACGATGCCGCTGTTCATGACAAACGTAATCCATTTCGCCATATCGCTGGCGGACGAATTTATCGAGCCAGCCGGATTGGTCGCGTCAATCGGACGAAACGGCAGACGGCGCGTTTCTTTCGTGTCGAAATTATATTCGTAGCCGAACGAATAATCCTTCACTTTTTCGAGTTCGGGAATCGTCATCGTCGAATTCGTCATGCCCAAAGGTTTGAAGATTCGTTCGGGAACAAATTTTTCCCAAGTCTTCCTTTGAACTTGTGCAACGACTTCACCCGCCGCCGCGAACATAATGTTTTGATAAAACCATTTCTCGCGCAATTTTGCCATCGGTTTGGCTTCGCCGACAGTCTGAATCAATTCCTGACGATTCAGTCTGCCCGTAATCATCGCCAAATCCGTCCGGTTCAAACCCGAAGTGTGCGCCATCAAATCGCGCACGGTCATATTTTTATCGGTTTCCGCGTCATACATTTTGAAATACGGCAGATATTTCTTGGGCGAATCGTCCAGATTGACTTTGCCTTCATCTACCGACATCAAAACCGACAAAGCCGTAAAAGCCTTCGTCGCCGAGCCAATCGCAAACTGCGTGTCGGACGTAACAGGAATTTTCTTTTCAAAATCCTTGTAGCCCAGACCTTTTGAATAAATCACCGCGCTGTCTTTGACGATCACGAGCGACATTCCCGGAATGCCGAGTTCGTTGCGGCGTTTTTCGACCTTTTCTTCGATGGTTTGCAAACCTTTCTGCAAATCCGTCGAAGTCTGCGTCTGCACGGCGGAAGTTTGCGCGTAGCCGTTTTGCGGCAAACTCACGGTAAAAATCGAAACCGTGATCACGAGCGAAAATATAAATCGCCAATATTTTTTTTTAATCATTGCTTATCTCCAAAGGGTTATTATGAAAAAACTCCTAACTATTAACGAGTGAAACACGCGAAAAGTTTATCAAAAAGTTGTGTTATAATTTTTGCCGTTATGGGACTTGCAAAACTAAAAACAAAAATCAGCATCGAAGATTATCTCGAAGGCGAAAACTTTAGCGAAATCAAGCACGAATATGTTAACGGCGAAGTTTACACGATGGCTGGGGCAAGCGACAAGCATCATCGCATTTGTGCAAATATTTTCATCAAATTGGATGCCCATTTGGCAAAGTCAAAATGCGAAGCGTTTATGGCAGAGATGAAACTTCAAGCTGACGAAAAGACTTTTTATTATCCCGACGTTTTTGTTTCCTGCGATAAAATTGTAAAAAGTTCCTTTTATCGCGAAGAACCGATTTTGATTGTCGAAGTCGTTTCGCCTTCGACGCGCCAAACCGACCGCCGCGAAAAACTCCGTGTTTACCAGCAAATTCCGACCGTGCAGGAATATGTCATCATCGAACAGGACAAAATACATCTCGAAATTCATCGCCGTCAACCTGACGGACATTGGATAACTTATTTTTACAACGAAGGCGATTTGGATGAACAAATCGAATTTCAATCCGTTGATTTATCGTTTAATCTCGAAGAAATCTATCGCCGCGTAAGATTTGAAGTTTGATTTAATTATTTAACCTTTTTATTAAACTTTTGCTTTAGCCATTTTATTTCCGTCAAACCCGCTCGCCACAATCCGCCGAAAACTAATCGAACAGTTTTGTTTCCGCTAAAAACTGCGGCAATCGCGTAGAGCGTCGTTTGCCGCCGAAAACCAACCCTTGATGCCCGGATTTAAGATTTGATAAGAAGTCGTGTTCCAACCGTGCGCCAGAATAAGTTCGCGGGTCTGCTCCAAAAGCGAAACCTTTTTCGCCCGTTGCGCCTCAAAACCTTGTAAAGATAATGTTTTCCCCTCGCTCAAGCTCATACATTTTCCAAAACCCGCTTAGACAAAATACTTATACTTCAAGACTGTCCGAATTTTTTATTTGCGGTTAGTTTTTAAGTATTGAACTAAAAGTAATGCTTTGAAAATTGCTCTATCGGAACAAGAAACTTTCATCGCCGGGAGCGCACGCCTCCGTGCGTGCTGCGCCGCTGGAAAAAGCGGCGTAAAAGCGTTGCTCGATCTTGACTCGACATTCAGCACTAATGATTCGCGCTCGCCCGCTCAGCACGCAGGGGATGCGTGCGCTCCCGGCGAACCACGCTTCTCTTTTTCAATCACAAATCGAGAATCTCGAACAGACTTGCTTTCTGTTCACTACCAAATTTTGGTAATGCGATTACACCGATAAATGATTTAACTCCTGAATTATTTTCGGAAGTTCCTGCAACACAAAATCTACTTCGGTTTCCGTGTTGTATCGTCCCAAAGAAAAACGAATTGCGCCCATTGCCGACGAATACGGCACGTTCATCGCTTGCAGAACCGCTGACGCAACGTGATGCGCCGTGTTGCACGCCGAACCTGTTGAAACGCAGATTTCCAAATCATTGAGCCGCGCGAGAATCGCTTCACCGTTCGTGTTTTCAAACGAAATACTCGACGTATTCGGCAAGCGTTTCGCGTAATCAGCCGTGCCGTTCAAACGAGAATTTGGAATTTTCTGCAAAATTTCGTTTTCGAGTTTGTTGCGAAGCGCGAAAATCGCCGTTGTCCCGTTTAACCCGCCCGCTACCGCAGGCGGTTCTGACAAGAAATCTTGCGCGAGTTCCGCCGCTTTGCCTAAACCCGCGATTTGATGAACGGCTTCGGTTCCGGCGCGGCGTGAAAATTCTTGTCCGCCACCGATAAAATATGAGGGAAGTTTGAGATTTTCCTTAATATAAAGCGCACCGATGCCTTTCGGCGCGTGAAATTTATGACCTGACAGCGAGAACAAATCAATCTGTGTTTCTTTTAGATTTACCGGAATTTTCCCGACCGCGTTCACGCCGTCAACGTGAAAAACCGCGTCGGAATTTGCTTTGACAATTTCGGCAATTTCCGCGACCGGAAATAAAATTCCGGTTTCGTTATTGGCGAGCATCACGGAAACGATTGCCGTTTCTTCGCGCAGGGAATTTTTCAGTTCGTCCAAATCCAAAAAGCCTTGTTCATTGACTTCGAGCCACGTTATTTCGTAATGCGCTTCTAATTTTTCGCAAAGTTTGCGGACGGCTTCGTGTTCGACGCGGGTTGTCACGATATGTTTTTTCGACGGATTAGCTTCGAGCGTCCCGAGAATCGCCCAATTATCGCTTTCCGTTCCGCCGGACGTAAAAATTATTTCGTCGGGCGAACTTGCGCCGATTAAAGAGGCAACCTGTTCGCGTGATTTTTCAACTATTTCTCGGGTTTCGCGTCCCAATCTATGCGCCGATGAAGGATTGCCGTAGAGCGAAGTTAAAAAAGGCTGCATCGCTTCACAAACTTCGGTTGCGATTCGGGTGGTCGCGTTGTTGTCGAAATAAATCATCATTGGTAAATTGTTAATTGTTAATTGATAATTGATAATATCAAAACGCAAAATTAACAATTAACAATTTACCATTTACAATTAACAAAGCGTGAAATCTATTCTTAAAATTACGGAAGCAACGGGCGACAGTTGGGATTTTGAACTGGCGCAAAACGCACTTTATTCGATTGGCAGAGCTAAGGAAAACGACATCGTTTTAAATGACCGCCGCGTTTCGCGCCATCACGCACAGGTTTCTGCCGAAAACGGTCACTTCAAAGTTATTGACGGTTATTTCGCGCAAGGCGAATTAAAACGCAGCGTTAATCGGGTGTTTGTCAACGGGATTCCGTATCTCGACAAAATTCTCGAACAAGGCGATTTGGTTACTATCGGCGAAAGCCGGCTTGTTTTTCAAATCGTTACCGACCAGTCCCAACCCGAACCCGAATCAGACCCGGTTAAAGTTCCGACCGGCGTAAATTTTGACGACCAGCCGCTCGGACACACCCAGCTTTTGATTTCGGCGAGCGAAATTATTTCAAAACACTCGAATCTTTCGATTGAAGCGGAATTTGTTTCACCCGACGAGATCAAACAGCTTCGCCGCAAAGCGCAAATTCTTGAAATGCTCTACGAGATGAGCAAAACGCTTGGCACGGTGTTTGATTTGAAAGAAATCTTTGTGCGGGCAACGGATTTGATCTTTCGCGGAACTCCGGCGGACAGAGTTGTCGCGCTGCTCGCGGACGAATCCATTGACGGAAAGATTTTGGATTACAGTCTTTTCCCGATTGCGCTCAAGGCACGCGACGAGAATATCGAAAAAGTCAGCGACCGACTGGCAGTTTCGCGGACAATCACGCAAAAAGTAATGCGTGAAAAAGTGGCTCTTTTGTCACAGGATGCAAAAACCGACGCACAGTTTTCGGGCGTAGATTCGATTGTTTCGCAAGGCGTTCGGTCAACGATTTGTGCGCCTTTGATAACCGAATCGAATGTTCATGGCGTTGTTTATGCGGACAGACTCGACCCGTTTGCCGCTTTTACGTCCGATGACTTGGAATTAATCAGCGCGGTCGCGGCACAAACAGCCGTTGCGGTCGAAACGATCAAGGCGCATAAACGTCTCGCAAGGGAAGAAGTAGCGCGGGCAAACTACAGCCGTTTTATGCCCGAATATGTCGTAAAACAGTTGCTCGAAAAACCCGATTCGTTTAGACTGGGTGGCGTAAATCAGAAGATTACCGTGCTTTTTGCGGATATTCGCGGCTTTACGACTCTTTCGGAAAAAGAGAATCCCGAAAAGGTTGTCGGTCTTTTAAATAAGTATTTTACGGCAATGAGCGAGATTCTTTTCGCTTACGGCGGAACGCTCGATAAATACATCGGCGACGGGTTAATGGCGATTTTCGGTGCGCCGACGGCATCGCCCGAAGATGCCAAGAATGCCTTGAAAACAGCCGTTGCAATGCAGAAAAGAATCGAGAAATTGAATGAAGAACTAACCGCCGAAGGATTTAACCGGATCGGAATCGGTATCGGACTTCATACCGGAATTGCCACCATCGGCTATATCGGTTCGGAAAAGCGGAGCGAATATACGGCAATTGGCGACACCGTTAATCTGGCGGCACGGCTTGAGCAAAATGCTCGCGGCGGGCAAATTTTGATCAGCGATGCGACGGCGGCGGAATGCGAAGACCTCGCAACTTTAATTCCGCAAGAGCCTTTAACGGTAAAAAATCGCTTGCAACCTGTCTCGCTTTTTGATGTAAAATGGAATTAAGCGGCAATTGATAATCTGAAAAGATAAATTGGTGAGTCGCTTGTCATGAAAAATTTAGGCTGGAAATATTCGGAGTTTGGAAGAATCCCTTCTGTTATGAAAATTTCGTCACTCAAAAAACTTGTAACCGATTTGATGGCGATTGATCTAGGAACCGCCAGCACGATTATCGCGGTCAAAGGACGCGATATTGTGTTTGACGAGCCTTCATATATCGCCTATAACGAACTGACCAATGATATTGTCGCTTACGGACAAGAAGCCTACGATATGATCGGGCGCGAAGGACGCGACATTACGGTCGTTGCGCCTTTAACCGGCGGTGTCGTTGCCGATTTTGAACGGACGAAAAGAATGCTCGCGCATTTTGTCAAAAAATCGAAATCCGGCGGTTCGCAAGTTTCGACGCAAGCCGTCATGAGTATGACTTCGGACGTTACGCACGTCGAACAACGCGCATTGCTCAACGCGGCGGAAGATGCCCATATCGGCAAAGTTTATGTGATGGAAGAGGGCTTGGCGGCGGCGTTCGGCGCAGGCGTTTCGCCGACCGACAAACGCGCTTCGGCGATTGTTGACATCGGCGCAGGCACGACCAACATTGCCATTATCGCCAAAGGTTCGGTCATTCATTCGACCTCGGCACGCATCGGAAGCCACGAAATCAACATTGCGCTTTCAAATCATATTCGCCGCCATCGCGGACTCCAAGTCGGCGAAGAATCAACCGAAAATCTTAAAGCGCATTTTGCTTCGGCTTACTTGCCCGAAGATATTTCAAAATCAATGACGATTCGCGGACGCGACGTGCAGACGGGAAGTCCGGGCGCGGTTGAAATCACGGCGGGCGAAGTTTATCCGGTCGTCGAAGCAATCGTCCGGCGCGTTGTCCAACTCGTCAGCGACACTCTGACCGAACTTCGTCCCGAAGTCGCGGCTGATATTTACGACCGCGGAATCATTTTAACGGGCGGCGGCGCGTTGATGAACGGACTCGACCAATACATCCGAAATTTCGTCAATCTGCCCGTCATCATTTCCGACGAACCGCGTTACGCAACCGTTCGCGGACTGCTCAAAATGTTCGACGAACCCGAATTGCTCGAACGAGTTTCACGCAACGAACTCGGTCTTCTGCAAAACGCCGAAATTCCGTTTGAAGCATAATTTGGATTCAAAATTCAAAATTTAAGATTCAAAATCTAAGAGCGCCTATTTGATTAATCAAAAGGCACTCTTTTTCTTCCTAATTTTGAATTTTGAATCTTAAATCTTGAATATTATTTCCCCTTAAAATCAGGTTTGCGTTTCTCCAAAAACGCCGATACGCCTTCTTGTTTGTCTTCCGTCGAAAAGCAAATCGCAAACAAATCAACTTCGCGGCGCAAGCCTTCGTCGAGATTCGATTTTGACGCGAATTTGACCGCTTCTTTACATAGTTGCAGGGCAATCGGAGCTTTTTCGGCGATTTTGCCCGCGAGCTTCATTGTTTCGGCTTCGAGTTCGGCAAGCGGGTAAACGTGATTGACCAAACCGAATTGCAGAGCCGTCGGCGCGTCAATCATATCGCCCGTCAAAATAATTTCCATCGCTCTGCCTTCGCCGATCAGCCTTGCCAGACGCTGCGTTCCGCCGCCGCCGGGCATAATTCCGAGGTTGATTTCAGGCTGACCGAACCGCGCATTTTCGCTCGCCGTGCGAATGTCGCAAGCCAACGCCAACTCACAGCCGCCGCCCAGACAAAACCCGTTAATCATCGCAATCACGGGTTTCGGGAAAACATCAATCGAATTGAAAAATGTTTTTTCGTGAAACAAATTGCGCTGCGTCACAGGCGTTTGTCCGGCAAATTCGGAGATGTCCGCACCTGCGACAAAAGATTTTTCGCCCGCGCCCGTGATGACGACCACGCGCACCGAATCGTCTTTGCGAAGTTCTTCGAGCGCGGCAACACCTTCCGCGTGAACCGTTTTATTCAAGGCGTTTAATTTGTCGGGACGATTGATGGTTATAACGGCGACCTTATCGCGCTTTTCAACTAAGATTGTTTCGTAATTTGCCATAATTCTTTGAGTGGAGAGTAAAGAGTAGAGAGTAGAGAGATAAAATCCTTAAACTCTCCACTCTCTACTCTTTACTCTTTACTAATTAATTTTCTTCTTCGCCTTGGTCGTCGGCAACCCACGCGACAAAAAGGCGCAGCCAATTTTCTTTCGATTCGACGATCTCAACACCGATGCGCGAAGTGCCGTGAACCGCCGGAGCAACGCGCACGACTCGCGCTTTGACCTCGACCGGCACGCCGTCGGGACGATGCGAACGAAGATACAGACTCTCGCCCGACGAAACTTTCTGATTCAAATGAAAAAGTGTTCCGGTCGTGGAAATATCGTCTGTTTCGGTCGGTTCGCTCCAAGCCGCGCCGTCGTCCGCACGTCCCGAAACGACAATCGGCAGGCGCAATGCCATCCTTAGCGCAAAACGTTTTTCCTCAAATTGAGGTGACATATTGGTTGCCATTGCAAATCAAAATCGGAATATAAGATACGTCAAACTTATACAGTTTAACACGAATAACTTTAAAAGTTATAAATGAATTGGTTTACTTTACTGCCGGCGGAAATAAATTTTCCGTTTCAAGGCATTACGTTTTAAGTCGGATTCGACTAACTTATCGTTTAAGTTATACTATAAGCATCGTTAAAAATGCTATATCCGAAAATAAATATTTTGAATTTTTAGCAATTATGGAGATTTTATAGACTTTTATGCCAACTACGGAAATTAAGAAAAAGGTCGTAATTTTAGGCTCGGGTCCGGCGGGTTTGACCGCCGCGATTTATGCTTCGCGGGCGCAACTCGAACCGCTCGTGATTGACGGACCGCAACCCGGCGGACAGTTGACGATTACGACCGATGTGGAAAATTATCCGGGCTTTGCCGACGGAATTATGGGACCCGAATTGATGAATCAATTCCGCGCTCAAGCCGAAAGATTCGGCACGGAAATCGTCAATGTCTGGATTGATAAAGTTGATTTATCAGAGCGACCATTTACGCTTTACGGCAAGGAAAGCGCGGACAGCGCGGAAGTTTCGACCGTCATCAAGGCGGACACTTTAATTATTTCGACCGGCGCATCAGCCAAATGGCTCGGCATTCCGGGCGAAGAACCCGTGCCAATCGGACTCGGCGGAAACGGCGTTTCGGCTTGCGCGACGTGCGACGGATTTTTCTTTCGCGGTCGTCCGCTGGTCGTCGTCGGCGGCGGCGATACGGCGATGGAAGAAGCCTTGTTTTTGACCAGATTTGCAACAAAAGTTACGCTCATTCATCGCAAAGATACGTTTCGCGCTTCAAAGATTATGCAAGACCGTGTGCTGGCTGACGAAAAAATCGAGGTTATCTGGAATACCGAAGTCAAGGAAATTTTCGGCACTAAGGAAGAAGGCGTGAAAGGCATCAAAATCTTTAACAATCAAACAAACGAAACAAGCGACTACGCGACCGAAGGCGTATTTATCGCTATCGGACACAAGCCGAACACCGATCTTTTCGCAGGCGTTCTGGATATGGATGATGTCGGTTACTTAAAAACCGAAGGTCGCACGATGCGAACTAATATCGAAGGCGTTTTCGCTTGCGGCGACGCGCAGGATTCATATTATCGCCAGGCAATTACGGCGGCAGGAACAGGTTGTATGGCGGCGATTGATGCCGAAAGATTTTTAGCCGAACACGGCGAAGCCGAAAAAGTTACGGCAACGAATTGGTAAATTTGAGTAGAGAGTGGAGAGTAAAGAGTAAAAAATCCCCTGAACTCTCTACTCTCCACTCTCTACTCTCCACTCTAAAAATTATGCCTATTTACGAATATAAATGTCTGGATTGCGGAACGCATCTGGAAAAAATGCGGAAGGTTTCGGACGAACCTCTAAAAATTTGCGAAAACTGCGGCGGGAAAATGGAGAAACAATGGTCGCGCTCGGGTTTTCAATTTAAGGGCGAAGGTTGGTATGTAACCGATTACGCCGATAAAAAAAGCGGAAAAGCAGAAAACTCGGAAAACACCGAGAAAACCGAGAAAACCGAGAAAACGGAAAAAAGTTCGGCGGGCGAATCAACCGCTAAGACCGAAACTGCATCAAAGGAAAATAACAGCAGTTCGGCAAAAGAAACTTCGACCAAAAAGGATTAAAAAGATGCGATTTGCGGTAGAAAAATTTGTTGCGCTTATTTCGATTTTAGTTTTAACTTCTTTCGCCTTCGGGCAATCGCGCAACAATACCCGTTCGACCGCCGATTTGGACGGCACGATTTTGACCGTGACGGCAACGCGCACCGATTCAAAAGACCCGATCAAGGTCGAAAATCTTTTTCTTTACGAAAACGGAGTCGAGCAGAAAATCAAAAATTTCAGCTACGACCCGTCGCCCGCAAAAATCGTTTTGCTGATTGATAATTCGCTGACGCTTCGCGCCGATGTCGAAAGTTTGAAAAAAGCGACGATGGAATTTGCCTACGAAATTTTTGAAGGCGACCAGCTTTTTGTCGTCGCGTATGACGAAAAACCCGAAATTATTCAGGAATGGACGGATGACGCGAAAAAGATGGAAACATCGCTCGCCACATTTCGCAAAAAAGGGAATCCGTATCTTTTCGACGCTCTCAGCGTAACGACCAAAGAAGTTTTAGTTCCGCTGATGCCCGGAACGCGCAAAACGATTATCGTTTTAATCAGCGACGGACTTGATCGCGGAAGCAAAACATCATTTGATAAAGCTGTTGCCGAACTTCAAAATCAAAACGTCACGCTTTACACATTGGAAATTCCCGACCGCACAAGCGGCGCGTATCGGCGCAATCAGCCGAAAGCGGCGGAAGTTCTCAAACAACTCGTCGAAGCGACCGGCGGAAAAAGTTTTTCGTTTGACGAACCGCAAGTTGCCGCGAAATTCATCTGCGACGAGCTTCGCAATAACCGCTATTTACTTTCGTATTTTCCGACCAACACATCATCTTATGACGCACGGCGCGTTTTTCTGCTTGGTCAGGAAGGCATTACGCTTCGGACGAAAAATGCCCAACCACCTAATATTAAGTAAAAAGTAAAAAGTAAAAGCGGCTTAAGTTGTTATTCAATTTCAAATTAAGCCGCTTTTACTTTTTACCTTTTGCCTTTTACCTTTTGAAATTTATGTTAAAATGAAATTTCCGCGTTCTACTTTGTTTGCAACCGAAAGGAGATAAAGTCTGTGAGTGATTCAAAAAAAGTTCCGAGTCTGCCACCTGATGATTTTTCAAAAACCACGCCGAACATTCCCCGTGCCGACGATATGGAGTCGAACGATTGGGAAAAAACGAATTACAACGCACAGAAATTTGCGCCGCAGCCGCCCGCCGACGATTGGGGCAAAACCGTTGCCAATATTCAGCCGATTAAGGACGAACCGGATTTTAACAAGACTTATATGCCTTCGGGGCAAAATCCGAAAACTCCCGATTGGGGCGTAACGGACGGCAACATCAAACTTCCGAACGACGATTTCGGCGGCGAAAAAATCGGTAATCAAACAGGTTACGGCGCGACTTCGCCTTTTATTCAATTGCCTGATGCCGAACGCGCCAAATATCAGAATTTGCCACCGACTCCGACCCAAGCCGCCGAGCAGAAAAAAGAAGAAGACAAAGAGAAAAAAAGCGGAATTCCGAGCTGGTTTTGGGCGGTCGGCGGACTTCTGACGCTATTCTTTTTGGCGATTATCGTCATTCTGCTGGTCTATTTTTTCTTCCTGCGTCCGACAGGTTTTGAAATCGTCATTCAAAGCGCACCGCCGCGCAGCGAAATTTGGGTTGATAATACGCGATGGTCGGTGACCGAAGGCAACGGAACGCTTCTCGCTACGGGTTTGAAGTCGAATGAACTGAAGAAAATCGAAATCCGGCATCCGAATTTTACTTGCGAACCGCGGGAAATTGAAGGTAAAGACGGCGAAACCGTCACGATTACAGCGCGCTGCACACAAACCGGCGGCGTGCAAACTTCACCAACGACAACCAGCACGCGCACCAACGATAATTGTCAAAACATTCCGATTGGCGATTTTGAGATGGCGGAACGCTGTGCGAATGCCGCGCTCGACGCGCTGAAACCTGCGCCGGATTATACGGCTGAAGAATTAACCAAAGCTCTGAACATTTTTATCATCAATTTCGACAAGGATAAATTTAACATTCCGTCTGCCCGTATGAAGTTTTTGGAACGCGCCGCCGGATTTATCAAAAATCTGCCGTCAACGACCGTGCTGGAAGTCGGCGGACATACCGACGATAAAAATACCGATTCTTATAATCAGACGCTTTCGGAAAATCGTGCGAAAGCAGTCAAAGACGCGCTCATCGGTTTCGGCGTTCGAGCCGACGCGCTTCAAACCAAAGGTTATGGTGAAAACAATCCGAAAGTTCCCAACGACAGCGACCAAAACCGATTTTATAACCGGCGCATCGAGTATAAAGTTATCAAACGCTAGCAAATTCGGGCTATTTCTAATAATTCAGAACTCTTTTAACTTATTTTCTGAGGTGTGAGAAACAATTTCTCACACCTCAGAAAAGTTTTCCAACGCGTTGGAAATTACTAAAAAGGTCTGTTTTGAAGCGTTTTTTACTAAACAGCGACCGGCGCGGCGATTTTTTGGTGCGATTGATAGCCGACGAGATTTAGATTTTCGTATTTGAAATCGAGCAAACCTTGCAATCCTTTAAAGTTTTCCGCGTCCGCAAATTCCAGTTTCGGCAAAGGCAAAGGCTCGCGCTTGAGAAGCTCTTCAACCTGTTCGAGATGATTCAGATAAATATGCAAATCGCCGAAAGTATGGATAAATTCCCCGACTTCCAACCCGCAAACGTGCGCGATCATCTCGGTTAAAAGCGCGTAAGACGAAATATTAAACGGCACGCCGAGAAAAGCGTCCGCGCTTCGCTGATAAAGTTGGCAATGCAAGACTTTTTCGTTTTCGACCTTGAATTGAAAAAGCGTATGACACGGCGGCAAATCAACTTTGACGGCGGTTTCGGGATTCCAACCCGAAACAATCAAACGGCGCGAATTCGGATTTTTTTCAATCTGCTCGATCAAATCTTTGATCTGGTCAAAGCCGTTCATTGCAGGATAATCACCGCCGAAACTGCGCCACAGATAGCCGTAAATCGGACCTAAATCGCCCGCCTCGCGCCCGAATCTCGAAGTGTGTTCCGCGTCTGCCCATTCCGCCCAAATATCAACGCCGCGCTCACGCAGATTTTTTTCGCTCGTATCGCCCGACAAAAACCAAGCCAATTCTTCAAAAATCCATCTGAAGGGTACTCGTTTGGTCGTGACAATCGGAAATCCGTCGCGCAAATCGTAGCGCGTTTGATAGCCGAAAACGCTTAAAGTGCCAACGCCCGTTCTATCTTCGTGGCGTGTCCCTTTGTCTAAAATATGACGTAAAAGTTCTTGATATTGACGCATTTGATTTTAGATTTGCAATTTGAATGAGTAAAATTAGGTTTTACCGCTATGAAAAAATTAGAAGTCAGTTTCAATTCGCCGCAATGCGGTTGGATGTCAATCGGTTTCGACGACGGCGCAAGCGAGTTTCATACGACGACGGCACACGCGCCGCACGAAAAGGCTCTGCCCGAACTTTTGCAGATTTTGAGCAAATTGCTCGACGAAAATTCGGCAGATCGTGAATATCTTTTGCACTGGAATCGCAACCCCGAAGAATTCGATTTTCGGTTTGTCAAAAAAGGCGAAGAACTTCTTTTGGAAATCTACCAATTTCCGACCGAAGAACGCGAGGCGGAAAACCGCGAGTTGGTTTATTCACACGAGGGAAAAGTAAAGGACGTTTGCGCGTCGTTTCACGAAACATTCGTTCAGCTTTACGAAGACCGCGACACGGACGAATTTGAATTTAACTGGCGGCAACCTTTCCCGTTTGAAGAATTTGAAAAATTTGAAAGCAAGGTAAAAAGTTATGGACAATAAAATTCGTTGTCAGAGTTGCGGAATGCCTCTGTCGGAAGAATTCGGCAATTTCGGGACAAACGCGGACGACTCGACCGTTTCGGAATATTGTGTTTTTTGCTTTTCCGGCGGCGGTTTCACAAATCCGAATCAAACTTTGGAAGAAATGATCCAGAGTTCGATTGAAAATATGACGGCGGATTTGCAAATGCCGATCGAGCAAGCGACAAATCTCGCAAATTCTTTCATTCCGACGCTTCGCCGCTGGCAAAATTAAATCCAAATCAAAAATTACGCGAATCCGATTAAGGTTTCGCGGCGTTCCCGGCATAACGCTATAAGTCCGAAATAGTTTATACTTGAAAACGTCATTATTTTTATGAGTCAAGCAATTCTGTCGCAAATCGAACAAAACATATTGCAGTTGCCGATTGATGAACAACTTCTTTTAATTTCGCGTGTTGCCGAAAAATTACGCAGTAAACTCGAAGGCGAAAAGGATTTTGAAACCGAACTTACCGAAATGGCAAATGACGAAAATACTCAACGTGAATTGAAAGAAATTGAAAAAGATTTTCGCTCTACTGAGTTTGACGGTTTAGCAGAATGATCGAGCGCGGAGAAATATATTTTGTTGATTTGAATCCCGTAAAAGGACGCGAACAAGCAGGTCGCCGTCCTGTTTTAGTTTTGTCAATTAATTCGATAAATAAATTGCCTTTGGTCGTTACCGTTGTCGTTGGAACTAAAGGCGAGAATTTACCAAAGGATTTTTCGACAAATGTGCGTGTTTCTGCCAAAGAAAGCGGATTGCCGATAGAAACTGTTTTTCTCTGTTTCCAAATTCGCTCGATTGACCCAGATCGTTTTCCGCCTCAATCGGCTGGAAAAATTTCAGAAGAAACTTTAGAAAAAATTGAAAATGCCGTCAGGCATTGCCTTGGATTGTGAAAGAAAAACTCTTAAATTTACTCGCTTGTCCGTCGTGCGGCGGCGATATTTTGCTGGCTTATGCAAGCCGTTATGAAGACAAAGAAATTATCGAAGCGATTTTGTCGTGCAAGAAATGTTCGCGTGAATACAGCGTTAAGCGCGGAGTTCCGCGTTTTGCCGATTTGGAGAAAATCGAACAGGACAAAGCCGAAACTGCCGAGAATTTCGGCTGGCAATGGACGCATTTTACGCAGGAAGACGAAAAATACGCCGAACAATTTTTAGGCTGGCTGCAGCCCGTCAAACCCGAATACTTTAAAGATAAAGTTGTTCTCGAAGGCGGTTGCGGCAAAGGTCGTCACACATCTTTGGCGGCGAATTGGGGCGCAAAAGATGTTGTCGGCATTGATTTGAGCATCGCGGTCGAATCGGCGTTTCAAGCAACGAAACATTTGCCGAATGTGCATATCGTGCAAGCTGATATTTTCAAACTTCCGCTCAAGAAAGCGTTTGACTACGCATTTTCGGTCGGCGTTTTGCATCACACGCCCGACCCGAAAAAAGCGTTTTTGTCGCTTGCCTCAAAAGTTAAAAAAGGCGGCGCGGTTTCGGCTTGGGTTTACGGCGCGGAAAACAATGAATGGATTACGCGCTATGTTAATCCGATTCGGACAGGCTTTACATCGAAAATCAATCAGCCGACGCTTTACCAACTTTCAAAACTTCCGACGCTCGGCGTTTTTCTCGCGTCGAAATTGATTTATAAACCGCTCAACAAAACTTCAAAACCGCTGGCGGACAAACTTTTTTATAACGATTATCTGAATCATCTCGGCACATTCGGCTGGCGCGAACAGCATAATATCGTCTTTGATCATCTGGTCGCGCCGACGGCTTTTTATATTTCAAAAGCCGATTTTGAAAATTGGTGGAAGGAAATTAACGCGCAGGAAACCGATATAATCTGGCATAATCAGAATAGTTGGTGCGGATTTGGAAAGATTGTTTGAAACAACGATTAAACATTAATTGCCGCAGATTATTTTTGATAAATCCGCGAAAATTTGCGTTAATCGTTGTTTCTAAAATTTTTGGAAAATATGAAGTTTGACAAAGGAATTGACAAAAAATATCGCCAATCAGTTGAAGACGCGCTTGAAACCATTTTGGAAAAAGGCAACGCACGGCATCGGCAGACGGTAAAACTGATTCTTGATTCCAAAATGATTGTTTGCGTTCATCCGGTCAGCAAAGTCAAGGCTTCGGGGATTACGGGCGTGGTTAGCCCGTCGCGTTTGAACGACCGGATCGAATCGGAAAGAATGAGTTTGCAGGACGCTTTTGACGAATTGTTTATTACGATTGCCGAAGAAACAATTGACACCGGATTTCAGCGCGGCTGTGAGGGAACTTTCGCGCACGAAAATCAACACGCTTTTGATTTTGCACAAGTTATTGAAAGTTTCTCGAACGCGGACATTAACCCGCTCAGTATTTTCAATCCGACGCTTTACGAGATGGAATGGGAAGCGCATCTGGCAGCGGGCGAATATATGCTTCAAATCAGCAAGGACGAGTATTTGGACGAAGGTTTGGCATTGATGGTTTTGGGACGCGGCGGCGACGGCAACTGTTTTGTTGACCACGGCGGAATCAAACGCCGCTTGAAGGAAAGCTACGGTTTGGAGTTAGACGGCACGCTCGGCAGTCTTGCAAGCCAAATGCTCGGGTTAAAACAAAGGTAATTTTATGAGTTCAGCACTACCGCAGGAAATGGAGCAGCACACATACGCGATTATGAACCGCGTCGAAGATTCGCATTGGTGGTTCGTCGGTCGCCGTGCGATTCTGGAAAGTTTTCTGCAAGGAATTATCGAAAAAATTAAAATCGAGAATCCGCGCATTTTGGATGTCGGCTGCGGAACGGGCGCGAATCTCGAAATGCTCGCAAATTTCGGTGAAGCCGAGGGCGTTGACGTTTCCGACGATGCGCTCGAATTTTGCCGTTTGAAAAATTTGAAAGCCACGAAAGGTCTCGCGGAAGAATTGCCGTTTGCGGATGAAAGTTTCGATGTCGTGACCGCGCTCGATGTCGTTGAACATCTGGACGACGATATTGCCGGACTCAAAGAAATGCACCGCATTCTCAAAAAAGATGGTAGAACGCTGATTTTCGTGCCGGCGTTTATGTGGCTTTGGGGCGTGCAGGACGATATTTCAAATCACCGCATCCGCTACACGAAAAAGCAGATTATCGAAAGATTAGAGAAAGCCGGATTTGCAATCGAACGCGCCACTTACGCAAATTGGACATTTTTTGCGCCGATTTTAGCGGGCAGAACTATCATGAAAATCACGGGCATCAAACCCGAATCGGAAAACAACGTCAATGTTTCCGCCTTAAACGGATTTTTTGGAAAAATCTTCAGCGCGGAAAGATTGTGGCTCAAAAATTTCAATTTCCCGTTCGGCGTTTCGATTGTCATTACAGCCAGGAAACAATGAACGAAGATTTTTACTGCGAACAGGTTTTAAGCGGCAAAACCAAAGTCGAAATTGTTCTTGAAACCGAAAATGTGCTGGCTTTTTATCACACGCGACCTTTCTGGGAAACTCATATTGTCGTCATTCCGAAACGCCATATTTCATCGCTTCTGACTCTCGAAAAATCTGATGAAAGCCTCATTTCAGAACTTTTTGAAACGGTCAAAAAAGTTGCCGAAAAAGTTGTCGAAGAAAAAAGCGCGGCGCGTGTTTTGACCAATCTCGGAAAATATCAGGAGTCGAAACATCTGCATTTTCACATCAATTCGGGCAAGCAAATTCGTCCCGACCACAAAGTTTAAAATCCGCGCCGGACATTTTTAATCCAACCAAACAATTATTTTTCCGCGCCTTACTGTATTTTTTCGGCGTAAAACAGTAAATTATTACATTTGCAGTATTGAAGAAAATGAACTCTGTGCAGACCAAACAAATTGATTTAGAAAAAACCGCACCTGCGCCCGAACTTTCGCTGTTTCTGCCGGTGCTGGACGAAGAGGAAAATCTGCGTCCGATGCACGCGAAAATCCGGGAAGCCTTAGACAGTTTGGGCAAGACGGCGGAAGTGATTTACGTTGACGACGGCTCGACCGATAAATCCTTGCAAATTTTGCGCGAAATTGCGGCGGAAGATTCGCGTGTCCGCGTCATTTCTCTGCGAAGAAATTACGGGCAAACAGCGGCGATGAGCGCGGGAATTGATGCGGCGAAAGGCGAAATTCTGATTCCGATGGACGCGGATTTGCAAAATGACCCGAAAGACATTGCGCGGCTTTTGGATAAATTAAACGAAGGCTACGACGTTGTTTCCGGCTGGCGCAAAAACCGCAAAGACGCGCTCGTTTTGCGAAAAATCCCGTCGCAAATCGCCAACAAGATAATTTCATGGATCGGCGGCGTTCATCTGCACGATTACGGCTGTAGTTTGAAGGCATATCGCCGCGAAGTCATCCAAGACGTGCGGCTCTACGGCGAAATGCACCGCTTTATACCGATTTACGCGAGTTGGGCAGGCGCAAGGGTCACAGAGATTCCCGTTGATCATCACGCACGCACGATGGGCAAATCGAAATACGGAATTTCGCGCACAATCAAAGTCGTTTTCGATCTGATGACGATAAAATTTATGGCTTCGTATCAAACGAAACCGATCTACGTTTTCGGGACATTCGGAATGATTTCTTTCTTTCTCTCGATTTTCGCCGGAATTTGGGCATTCGTGCTGAAATTCGGTTACGGAGTTTCGTTCATCTTAACGCCTCTGCCCGTGATTGCGATTGTGTTATTTGCAATCTCGATGCAGTTTTTCCTGATGGGCTTGCTCGCCGAAATGCTGGTGCGAACCTATCACGAATCGCAGGACAAAACGATCTACGCCGTGCGCGAGAAGATTGGATTTGAGGATAACAAAGGAAATCCTTAAAATTGAACAAATGTTATTTGCCGACGATTATTTAAGATATAAATTTCCCGAACCTCAATATCTTGGGGCAAAATTTATTCTGCTTGATTGGATTCGGCAGTTTATTCCGCAAGATTGCAAAGTTGTTTTAGATGCTTTTGCCGGAACGCAATCAGTCGCATTTTTAATGAAACAACTTGGTTTCAAAGTTCTCACGAATGATTTTTTACAGTTTAATCATCAAATCGGTTTGGCTTTCATCGAAAATAAAGCAACGAAACTTGAAGCGCAAGATTTGGAGATTTTGTTTTCGACAAACAGAAATCTAAACGGAAATTTTTCGCTTATCCAACGAACTTTTACTGATGTTTTCTTTACTGAAGAACAATCAAAATTTTTAGATAATTTTCGCGCCAATATAAATTTTTTAGAAAATCCATATAAAAAAGCCTTAGCTTTTGCGATAATGAATCGAAGCATCAGCCGAAAAATTTTGATGGGACATTTTGCACATTCGCAAGCTCTTGTTTATGCCAACACACCGATTAGAGTTAAACGAAATCCGAGTATTGCACGTCCCCTGAAAGATTTATTTTTGGAACTTTTGCCGAAATATAACGAGGCAATTTTTCATAACGAACAAGAAAACAAAAGTTTTGGCGAAAATATTTTAGAATTATTTCCGAAACTTCTCGAAACCGAAAAGATTGATTTTGTTTATTTCGATCCGCCGTATTGCGACAGCCACGCCGATTATCAAAGTTTCTATCATTTGACCGAAACTTTCACCGAATATTGGCGAGATAAGGAATTTATCAACAGCATCAAGCGTTACGAGCCGCAGAGATTTAGCGGATTCGATAAAAAACGCGATATTATCAAATCGCTTCACACGCTTTTCGATTATGCAAAAGAAATTCCGAATTGGCTGATTAGCTATAACAATCGAAGCTATCCAAAAATTGAAGATTTTCTGCAAATTGTCAAAAAATATAAACAAGTCGAAGTTGAAACTAAGACTTATCTCAACGGTCGCGGCGGCAAAGGCAGTGTCGCGGGAAGTAAAGAAATTCTTTTTGTTTGCAAGCGAAAACCAATGATTGCCGTGCCTTAAGTTATGAAAGAATCTTTTAGCTACTGGAAAACCTTATATGACAGCGATAAATTAGAAGAATTTAACTTCAATTCGCTCGGTTTGTTGTGGCTAAAAATAAAATCTATTGTCCGCAAAGAATTGATTAGTGATTTTCTTATATCTGAAAACATCAAACTGAAAGAAACCTCGCTCGGCGCACAATTTATCGAACTTTATGATTTATTAAGCAAAACTTCTGAAAATTCTCATCAAATTTTGGACGAATTTATCAAAAAGAAAAGCGTTGCACAATCTGAAAGTTTGGATGTTGAAAAACTTGTTTCCGAACTATATAATCTTCGTGAATTTAATTGGGGCGGCGATTATAAAAATGCTTTGGATAAGTATTTAGTTGACCGATACATCAAAGTTTATAAGCAGTATGATGAATTGACATCAAAAATTGACGTAGAAATAAGTCTTGCCGTTCGAGGTTATGTTTTGTGCAGTTGGTATAATCATTGGAGCAGTATTTTAATTGAACATATCTTTAAAACTCACAGAATTGTCCTGCCGACCGTCGGACAAATCAAAAAGGTTGATTTTTTTGTCAATAACATTCCATTCGATTTGAAAGTAACTTATCTGCCGGCAAATTTCATCGAATCAAAACGCAAAGAAAAAGGATTAAAGCCTGAATTAACCGAACTCAAACAGAAGGCGAAGCAGGCAAATATTAATTTCACCAAACATAAAAAAGCCGACGATATTTATTATGAAATCATCGAAAAAATGAAAGACCGCAACGATGATTTTTGTCGCCAATCTTTGCAGAATATCAAAAACATTCGTTTGGAAATTCTCAATCAAGTTATCCAAAATCCGCGAGAATTGATTCAAAATCTTTACGAACAACAAGGTGAATTACGCTTTGACGCTTCAAATCGTTTGTTTCTGATTTTGGTTGATACGGAAGATTTTGATAACTCTTGGAAACTGAAACGCAACTTGGATTTGTTAAAGCCAAGTATCAAAAATTATCTGGACGAATTTACCAAAAAGAATATCGAAGAACTGAAAGTAACTTTTAATTACAAAGGCAAAGACCAAACTTTTACGGCTCTGTCCGATACAATTTTTATCTTGAAATAATGTGCGGAATTGCAGGTTGGATAAATTTAGAAAATAATCGTTCACAAAATAGCGAAGCCGTTTTGCATTCGATGTGTGAGCGGATGAAGCATCGCGGACCGGATTCGGAAGGTTTGTGGACGGATGAAACGGTTGCGCTCGGGATGCGGCGGCTTTCGGTGATTGACCTTCACACGGGCGAACAGCCGGTTTATTCGGAAGATAAATCAATCGTTGTCGTGATGAACGGTGAGCTTTATAATTTCCGCGAAGTTCGCGCCGATCTGGAAAAACGCGGACATAAATTTGAAACGCAGACCGACACCGAGATTTTGCCGCATCTTTATGAAGAATATGGCGAAGCGATGCTCGAACATATCAACGGAATGTTCGCGTTTGCGTTGTGGGATAAACGCAAACAAAAATTGCTTATCGCCCGCGATAAATTCGGCGAAAAACCGCTTTATTACGGAGTGTTTGACGGTAAATTGATTTTCGCCTCCGAACCGAAAGTTTTGTTGGCAAATTCTGCCGTCAAAGCTGAAATCAATCTTGATTCGCTGCGACAATTTCTCTCGTTCGATTATGTTCCCGCGCCGAATTCGATTTACAAAGGAATTTCAAAACTTCCCGCCGCGCATTTTTTGACGGTCGAAAAAGGCGAGATTAGAACGCGCCGATATTGGAATCTGACTTGGGAAAAGAAAGAAACAAAATCACTCGAAAGTTCCGCCGAAGAATTGCGCGAACTGCTTGCCGATGCCGTTCGGATGCGGCTTGTTTCAGATGTTCCGCTTGGCATTTTACTTTCGGGCGGCGTTGATTCTTCGACCGTCGCGGCCTTTGCGACGCAATTTTCGAGCGAGAAGGTGAAAACTTTTTCAATCGGTTTTGAAGAAGATTCGTTTGACGAATCGAAGTTTGCACGGCAGGTTGCAACGCATCTGAACACCGAACATTACGAAGAAAAATTGAGCGTCGAAAAAGCGGCGGATTTGATTTCGGAAATCGGAACGTGGCTTGACGAACCGATGTCGGACGGCTCTTTGATTCCGACATTTTTATTATCAAGATTTGTTCGCAAGCACGTTACGGTCGCGCTCGGCGGTGATGGCGGCGACGAGATTTTTGCGGGTTATCCGATGTATTTCGCGCATAAGGTGGCGAATATTTACAATTCAGTTCCAAAGTTTTTAAGAAACGGTTTAATCGAACCTGTCGTCAATAATCTGCCGGTTTCAAACAAAAATCTGTCGTTTGATTATAAAGCGAAACGGTTTGTCGCGGCTTCAAAATATGATGTCGTGACGCGCCATCATTCGTGGTTCGGTTCGTTTTCGATTGACGAACAAACAAAACTTTTATCGAAAGACGTTTTGACGGCGACTTCAAACGATATTTACAAAGGCGCGAAAGATTTGCTGGAAATTTGCGATGCAAAAAGCGAAATCGAGCAAATGCAGTTTCTCGACATCAATTTTTATATGGCGGAAGACATTTTGACAAAGGTTGACCGCGCTTCGATGGCGGTTTCTTTGGAAGTGCGTGCGCCGTTTCTTGACCCGCGTGTCGCGCAATTCGCCGCTTCTCTGCCGCTTGAATACAAACTTAAGGGTAATAAGGGCAAATACATTCTGAAAAAGGCTGTCGAGCCGCTTTTGCCGAAAAACATTCTGCATCGCCCGAAAAAAGTCTTCGGAATTCCGATTGCCGATTGGCTGAAAGGTCGTCTGAATCCGCTGATGCACGAATTGCTCGATGCGAAACGATTGAAAGAACAAGGCTTATTTGACGAAAAATTCGTGCAGACATTGATCAAAGAACACGAAACCAACACGGCTTCGCATCACAAACAGCTTTGGACGCTGCTTGTTTTTCAACTTTGGTTCGATAATTTCCTGTCAGAACCGTCTGCGGTAGCAGATGGTTTACCTTTCGCCGCTCCAAACTTAAAATAACCTCAGTTCGGGAAAAGGAATTTGCCAAACGGAGCGCAGGCTGCCAGCCGGCAAGCGTTTGAAAAACGCTCACAACCTCCGAATTTATTCAAGATTACTGAAAAGCAAAGTTCGTGACACCGCTTTTCAAGCGGCGTGGCAGGCTGGCAGCCTGCGCTCCGGTCTGATCCCGAACTGAGATTACAATAGATTAGAGGTCATTGAAAACATTTTTTGCCCAATTTAAATGTTTCGTCGCAACAACTTTAACGAAAAGTCGCGCCGCCAACAAAATGCGCCCGAATATTCGAGCGCATTTTACCAAACGGATTTTTGATTGAATTAGCCTTTCGCCTTTTTGATTTCTTCAATCAAGGTCGGAACGGCTTCAAACAAATCGCCGACGATGCCGTAATCGGCAATGTCGAAAATCGGGGCTTCCGCGTCTTTGTTGATGGCAATGATCGTTCCCGCGTTTTTCATCCCGACGATGTGCTGAATCGCGCCGGAAATTCCCAATGCAATATAGACTTTCGGCGCGACGGTTTGACCCGAACTGCCGATTTGACGGTCAATCGGCAGCCAATCGGCATCGCAAATCGGACGCGAAGCCGCCAAATCCGCGCCGAGCGCGTCTGCCAAACTTTGCGCAACCGCGATGTTTTCCTGCGATTTAATGCCGCGTCCGACCGCGACGATGATCTCCGATTTCGTCAGATCAACCGAGGCTTTCGCTTCCTGGAAAGGTTCTTCGGCTTCCATCCGCACCTCGCCCACACTAACGTCAACCGATTCGACACTCGCGCTTCCGTTTTCCGCCGAATCGCCGCGAAACGCGCCCGATTGGAAAGTCACGAAATACGGCGCGTCGCCGCCGACTGTTAGGTCAGCGTCGAGTTTTCCTAAGAAAATACGGCGCGTTAAAGTCAGTTTCCCGCCGTCAGCCTTGTAGCGAATACTATCGCCGACAACTTCCTTGCCGAGCCGTGCGGCAACCTTCGGCGCAAAATCGCGCACCTGATAAGTGTGCGACATCACGACATACTGCGGATTTTCCTTGTTGATAATTTCTTCCCACGCGTCTGCATAAGCGTCGGGCGTATAAATTCCGAGCTTCGCGTTTTTTGCGACAATGACTTTTTCGAGATCATACTGCGCGATTGTTTCCGCCAAAGCGCAATCTTTATCGCACGGAATCACCGCCGAAACCTTTAAGCCCAAATCTTTCCCGATGCTCTGCGCCGCCGCAATC
>JANODL010000092.1:0-6872 GCA_031412675.1 Acidobacteriota bacterium
ACCATCGGCGTTTTGCAGTTTCTCGAAAAAACTTCTACTATTTTCTTGACAAGGTGGCATATTTGTTACTTTTTTAAGTTTCGTCACTCTAAAAAGTAACTGTTTGCCCCCTTGTTCTCAAGTTTTATAGGAAAGCCCTGAGTTTTCAACCGACTTTTTCACCTTTTCACTTTTTCGCTTTTGAACCTTCTATGCTTGCAGATGCGCTTCGACAAACCACAAAAGTTTGTCAATTCCGCGCGAAATTCCAGTAAATAAATCTGCCGTATCTTTGTCGCCGAGTTCGTCGGTCGCATCAATATCGGCGCGAACCTTTTTCCCGAAATCCGCCAAAGCGTTGGAAAGCGCGTCAACGTGCGACGCACCATCAGAAATTTCCAGCGGATATTCGCTCAGCGATGAATTTTGTGCCGCCACGCGAACCGTTCCGAGCGCGACACCGCCAAGCGTCGTGATGCGTTCGGCAATGTCGTCAACATACGGATCAAGCTCGGTTGCAACTTGATCAAAAAGTTCGTGCAAAGCAATGAAATTCATTCCTTTGACGTTCCAATGCGCCTGTTTCGCCTGCGATTTCAAATCGCTTGCATCAGCCAGACGCTGATTCAAAATCCCGATAATTTTTTCCCGTTTTCCCTTTGCCAGATCAATTTTTGTGTTATGCAGTTCCATAATTTTAATTCCAGTTTAGAATTAGAATAATTCTAAAAATACCGAATGTCAAATTGCGAAGGATAAAATTTCCAACCTTTTACAGATACGCGGCATATACTTAAAATATAGGTTTTTATGATGTTACTGCAAAATACAAATTCAAACTCTTCATACAGGGCGGTCGAAAACGTCAAAACAATTTATGAAGTAACGCGTGAATCCATCAACAATCTAATAAATACGGTATTCGACCGTCTGCCGTATATCTTAGCCGGAATCATTGTCTTTTTCCTTTTCTGGTTTCTCGCCAAATTTGTAAAAAAGGTTTTTTGGTCAACTTCGGGACGCACACGGCTCGATAATCGTTTGCGGATTTTGTTCAGCCGTCTGCTTTTTGTTTTTACGGTGGTTTTGGGAATTTTTACGGCTTTCACGGTCATTATTCCGTCGTTCGGTTTCGGCGATCTAATCACGGGTTTAGGATTTACATCTTTTGTGATCGGTTTTGCGACGAAGGATATTTTGAATAATCTTTTGTCGGGCGTTTTGATCTTGTGGCAGCAGCCGTTTCGCATCGGCGATTATCTTTTCGTCGGGAATAATCAGGGCAAGGTCGAAAACATCGGCGTTCGTGCGACACAGCTTCGCAAAGACGACGGCGAACTTATCTTGATTCCGAACGGCGATATGTATTCGAGCGCAATCACGATTCGCGGTGCGGGTGCGGAACGCCGGATGATTCTGAAAATCAGCATCGGCTATGATACCGACATCGGACACGCAAAAAGAATTATCGTCAAAGTTTTACAAGGAACTGAAGGTGTCGTTGACGAACCGAAACCGAGCGCGGTTGTCACGGATTTAAGTTCCGAAGGCGTAAATCTTTCGATATATTTTTGGCTAAACACCAACCAGCACAAGCCGATGCAGGTTTTTGACGCAGTCGCGACGGAGATTAAAAAATCTCTGGACGAAGCCGGAATCGAAATGTATCCGCCGAATTCGGTGATTGTTCAAACGCCTGAAAAAGACAATTCTTCGACCACAGAATCTTCATCTTCAAATGAAAATTCCGAACCGAAGAAGAAAAAAGATGAATTTTAGTTTTTGAAAAGATTTATTCTTTTTGGTCTTGCTCGTTAGGTTGCGGAAATCTATTGTCCGGGGAGATTCGCGAACTGCCTCCGATCGTTCCCGCACCGCGAAAGAGCGGCGTGTAAATCCATTTTGAGTGATTTTCGATGCCGTAATAAGCAATCACGGATTTGCTTTTGCTCTGGCTGGCAACGCCGATAAAAGGCGTGTTGTCGGTAACATCGTCAATTTCAGTTTCGTCGGCTTCTTCGGTGTCGCTCTCGCTTTTGGTATTGACGATATTGACAAGCGGTAAAGCGTAAGTGTCAAGAAGACGATTTGACGACGGTAAAAGACCGTTGTTATAAACTTGTACACGTTTTGCGAAACTGATAAACGCTTGACTGGTCGGTTTGACCAAACGCCATTTGCCGTCTTCGCTCAAAGGATCAGTCGCCGCCGAAGGTCGCAAAATCATCCGTTTTTTCGTCCCGAACGGCAAACCTTCAAGTAAATCATCCATCGAATTCGGCAATTTTCTGCCTTGATAAAACAAAACATATTGTTCGATTGCTTTTGCCACTTCTTCGCCGCGCCGGATTTGTTCGAGTTCTTTTTCGCGCTGGACTTCGATATAAACGGTCGGCGCAACGGCAAGCAAAGACATCGCAAAAATTGACATCACCGCCAGAATTGCGAGCAAGGACATTCCCTGCTCGGATTGGCGATCTGTAATTTTCGATTTTCGATTTGTCTTTACTGTTTTCAACTTTAGTCTCCTTTAATTATCGCCGTCGTCGTCAACGTCGTCATCATTTTTTTGCTGTTGCGGAGTCGGATAAGGTTTGAGATTACACGGAATTCCCGGCGGACATTGCGGATTTATCTGCGGATTCGGATTGAAACCGTCGGGAAAATTCGGATTCGGCTGTCTCGTGGTCGTCGTCGAAGAAGCCTGCCCCGAACCTTTGACTAATTCCATTGAATACGGCTGAAGAAATCCGAGTTGAATGTCTTGAACCAGTAATTTTGCGGGCGAAATACTGACGAGCCGAAAACGTCCGCCGATGAGGTCGTTCAGACGATAGCTTGACGGCAAGGTTTTGCCCTGCTCCATCACATAAGCCGTGTCATTATTGCCGCGTTTGCGCGAAACGATGCCGATATATGCAAACTGCGGCAACGGCGGTGCTTGCACGTTAAAATAAATCGGATTTGAAAAAAGTTTGCCGTCCATCGAACGAATTTCGATTGTTTTTTGTCCCGCGCCGGCAATGTAATTTGCCGGAATTTCCGCCGACAATTGTTGCGGACTGACATAGGTTGTCGGCAACTGAGTTCCGTTAAAAAAGATATAGGTATCGGGCGTAAATTTATCGCCGCCGACATCTAATTTAAAACCTCTGTCGCCCGCATAAACACTCTGTTTGCTGATATAGCTCAAGACAAGATTAGGCTGTGGCGGTGGTATCGGCGTTGGCGTTTTAGGTTCTTTAACGACAATCACCGGCGGAACATAAGGCGTTGGAATCGGCGGTTCGTAGAACGCGAAAATATTTCTTCCGGCATCTGAGGCTGACGGCGGATACTGCATTGTTACCGGAATTCTCGTGTAAATATCGTCTATTTCGTTTTGTTTCGGCAAAGCGGTGACGACCGTATCGCCGTTTCGATTCGGCGACGCGGAAGCCGTCGGCGACGGCGAAACATTGACCGTAATATTCTTTCTACTACCCGAAAAAGGCGAGAAAATCATATTGCCGAGGGCAAACACCGCCAACGCGCCGATGACGATGGCGGCGATAATTTTATTTCTCTCCGTCGGAGATTTGCCTTCAAAAAGTTTCATCTTCTTTAACTCTTAAAAATTACCGCTCAAGACTCGCGGATTGAGGCTGAAAATTCGGACGGCGAAAATATGCCGCCATTTCAAGCCGCAAAGTGACGGTTTCGCCGCGTGTTTTGCCGCGATCAACTTTCTCCGTTGGATTTTGCATCTGCGGATTCGGCTGTTGAAAAGTATTCGGATTAACTCCGCCGAACTGATTCGGAACACCCGGATTATTGGTCGAAACCTGCGCCGGTTTCGGTTGGTCAATCGCCTCTTTTTCCTTATTTTCGGAAGGCTCGATTTGAATCGCGCTGATGACGATAAATTGATTGCTCGTTTCGATTTCGCGGACAAACCGCCGCAGATTTTGATACGAACCGTCAAGCGTCATCGTGACATACATTCCCGGATAAATGCTTATCGCCTTCGATCTACCTTTTTGTTCTTCCGACTGTTGCGTGTTGCGGTTCGGGTCGGAAATTTCCAGCACCGCGTAATCGGGACCCGTCGTATTGGTTAAACCGTAAGCCGAAATCAGCCCGTTAATTTGCTGGTAAAGCGCGGTTTTACCGTTTGTTTCAGCCGATAAAAAGCGCGATTCAAAATCGTCAACGCTGCCAATCAATTGTGCCACACGCTCTTCGGTCGTCGTGATATTGCCGTAACGCGAATTCGCGGTCGCCAGTTGTTTGTCCAATTCCTGACGTTTGGCGCGGTTATTGTCCAATTCCCTCTGCGCCGGAAGCACGAGCAGCACTAAGACCAAAATCGTCGTCAGAATCGCCAGCATCGCTACGCCGACGGTGACCAATTCGGTTGTTCCCCACATTCCCGCGTAAACCTTGCGTTCGCGGTTTTTCGGCGGAACGTCAATCATCGTTTCTTTCGGAATGATGATCGTCTCGTTTTCAGTCAGCAAAACCGTGCGGTCTGCTTCTTCGACGACAACGGTCGAATCTATCGTCGTGCCGAGGTCGTTAACGTGAATCTGCGGCGTTGTTTCTTCCGAATTTTCGGCGTTCAGTTTTTTATCTTCCATTACTGAGTGCCTCCTTGTTGATTGAGCGTCAAATCGGACGAATTCGCCGTCGGCAAACTATAATAAGGCGTGTAAACCAAATGCAGCGTGAACTCCGAATACGTCAAACGGTCGGTTTTCTGCAAATCCTGTCCGCGCAGTTCGGCTTTGAAAACGCCCGAATTATTCATTCGGTCAATCATCTCGGCAACGCTCTGATAATTGCGGCTGAGAACAGCGAAATCGAGTTCGGCTTTGATGCGGTCGCCGTCTTTGAAAATATTTTCGACGTTGATGCGCGACACGCTGACGCTGCCGGGCAAATTGTTTTCCAAATCGGCAAACAGACGTGACCAGCCGAAGGATTTGTTGGCGACGAGCTTATGTGCGCCGATTAAACGGGCGCGGTCGTCGGGTGATAATTCCTGTTGAACGAGTTCGCCCTTGTTGTTTAATTCTTTAAGCTGTCTTTCAATATCGGTTATTTGGGTTTGGGCAAGTTCGTTGTTGTCACGAATATCGCGCAATTGTGCAAAGCATAAAATCGCGCCGCCGACCGCAAATCCCAACAAAAACAGCGCAATCAGATACGGTAAAGTCCGGTTGCGAAACGGGCGACTGGCAAGATTGAGTTTGGTAATCACTTCTTTTTAAGTTTCAAGTTCCAAGTTTCAGGTTTCAAGTTTCAAAGAGATTTTAGCTTGAAATGTGAAACTTTTTCAGTCTATCACGAAATTTTTTCCTTGTCTTTCACGTTCGGCAGTCTTGAAAAGTTGCAAAAAAATCACGAATTTCGAGTTTGGAAATTCGTGATTTTGAAACTTGAAACCTGAAACTTGAAACTTGAAACCTAATCGTGGCGCGACGGAAGCGGTTTATTAATTTCTTCGGGTTCTAGATCGCGGTAAGCGCAGATGCGGTTGCGACCTTCGCGTTTAGCGCGGTAGAGCGCGGAATCAGCCATTTCGACGAGTTCGATCACGTCGCCCGAATCGCCGGGAAACGACGCAATCCCGATGCTGATCGTAATGTGATGTTTTTCCGATGGCTTGCCCTGACGAATCACGCTGAACGCCTGATTTTCGATTTCCGAGCGGATTCTTTCCGCCGCGACGAGTGCTTGTCCGATTTCGGCATCGAGCAGAAACGCCGCAAATTCTTCGCCGCCGAAACGCGCCGCGACATCGCCGCTCCGCAGGTTTTGCATAATGCAGTAGCCGATTTCTTCGAGCGTTTTACTGCCCGTCAAATGCCCGTAAGTGTCGTTGACGTTCTTAAAAAAATCAACGTCCATCATCAACACGCAAAACGGGCGATTTTCTGCTTTGGCACGCGCCGATTCGCGCCGTAGTTCCGAGAAAAACGAACGGCTCGAAAGAAGTCCCGTCAAATCGTCGTGCGACAGCAAACGATGAATCTGGCGATGAAATTCGCGGTCAATTTCGTCGAGAAACTCGAAGCGCAAAATATGTTCGCCAATCGTGATTTTATCGCCGTTCTGAAGCGTTTCCTGACGAACTTTCTGCCCGTTCAAAAACGTTCCGTTACGCGAACTCAAATCGGTCAGCACATAACTCGTCGTGTCTGTTTCTTTGTCGGTAATCGCGTTGATGCGAGCGTGTTTGCGCGAAGTTTTTGAATCATTGACGCGCACGTCGGCTTCAATGGCGCGACCTAAAATAACCTCTTCGCGCTCAAGCGGAATCGGCACGGCGAGTAAATCTCCGGTCAAAAAAATGAGTGCAGGACGCAAATCTTCCTGTGGACGTTTCGACTTATTCATATCATAGCGAAGGGGCGGATTTAGAAGCGCGGGAAAAACTCTAAATCATACAATAGCTTATTTTAAGTGATTTTTCCAGACCTTTTACGGGTAATAATTAATTTTGATAGAATCCGAAACGCCGACGGATATTTTACAGCCGCCTTTTCATCATTTATTATTTACGGTTTAACACAGGAAACGAATGAAAATTCTCTTTGTCAAACTCAGCAGTATCGGCGACATCGTTCACACTCTGCCGACACTCGCGGCAGTCCGCAACGCTTTGCCGGACGCTGAAATTTCGTGGGCGGTCGAAAAAGGTTCGGCGGAAATTTTGCGCGGAAACGAGTTAATAGATAATCTGATCGAAGTTGACACACGAAGTTTACGCGGCGGAAAAATCATCGAAAATATTCTGCTTGACGCAAGCAAACAAGTGCGCGAACTCCGCCGTTTCAGCTATGATATTGCGCTCGATTTCCAAGGACTTCTGAAATCCGCGACCATCGCCAAACTTTCAAAGGCAAAAC
>JANODL010000093.1:0-13101 GCA_031412675.1 Acidobacteriota bacterium
CGGGAGCCGCCGCCAGCCATAATCCGCCGTGGTGGAAACAGTATCTGGGAAAACGGTATTTCGCCGAGCGCGGGCATCTAATTGCCAAAGTTTTGGGCGGACCGGGCGGACGCAACAATATTGTTCCGCTGACCCTCAAAGCCAACGATCAAATGTCGGTTGCGGAAAAGAAAATTTCGCAGGACATCAGAAAGAGCGACAGCGTCTACGATTATTCGGCGCAGGCGAAGTATCCGAATAATGACTTGACGCAGCCGCCGGACGAAGTGAATACAACCGCCGTCCGAATTTATCCAGACAAAACGCCGACGACCAAACCGGGCAATTTCAAAAACGACTGATCGTTTCAATGTAAAAATTTCGGGCGCAATTCGCCGCCCTGAAATCGAGACAGAAAATGAGAACGCTCAAAGAATTCACTAATCAGCATCCGAACAAAACAATCGTCGTCTGCGGCTGCGGCGCGTCTCTGAATGATTTGGAACGTCCCGAAAGATTTATCACCGTCGGCGTGAACGATGTCGGGCGCAGATTTCAGCCGAATTATCTGGTCGTCGTCAATCCGCAAAATCAATTTTCCGGCGATAGGTTTGGTTACGTCGAAACTTCAAAAGCCGAATATCTTTTTACGCAATTAGATTTGGATTTGAAACGCGAAAACGTCGTTAAATTTCAACTCGGAACTTTCGGCGGAACGGATTTTTCCGATGGGAATGTTTTGCATTACACGAATAATTCGCCGTATATCGCCGTTTGTCTGGCGATTTTGATGGGCGCGAAACGCATCGGGGTGATCGGCGTTGATTTTACCGAACATCATTTTTACGCGAAAACCGGCAGGCATCCGCTCGCCGCGCAATTTGAAACAATCAACGGACAATATGAGCGTTTGGCGCAAGCCGCCGCGTCGAACGGCATCGAGATTTTTAATTTAAGCCAGATCAGCCGCCTGACGGCTTTTCCGAAAATGCCGCTCGGTGAATTTGAGAATCTTCCAACGGCTGTGCCGGAAAAAACCGAATCGCTAAAAATCGTTTCCTACGCGACCACGCCGGTTGCCGGAGTTCCGGCGATTCTGGCGCGGTGCATTAATGACCGCACGACGCATTCGGCGCGGTGCGTTTGGGCGACGAACGATTACGGCAACGGCGTGAAATTCGCGGGCGATGTCGAATGGCGTAATCAGCCGCAACTTGCCGAATCGTTTTTAACCGAAGCCGATTTGATAATCGTTCATAACGGCAAAGTCGCCGCCGAACACGAGAAACTTTTTAGAGACCGGGCAATTCTGACGATGGCGCACAATTATTTGTGGAACGTGGACGAGCGTTTTTTCAAATCTGGTTTTCCGGGCGTGGTCGTCGGACAGTATCAGGCGACTTTGGAAGAGTTTAAAAATTGGGCAATCGTGCCGAATCCGATTCCGTTTTGGGAAACGGATTACCAGCCGGAAATCAAGCCCGACCAAATCACGATTTGCTACACGCCTTCGGGAAAGCACGAAAAACATCCGTGCGAACACCGGCTTTACTGGCACTCGAAAGGCTATGCGACAACGATGAGGATTTTGGAGAAATTGGCGAAACAATTTCCGATAAAACTCGAAGTCATCGGCGACCGGCAAATTTCTCACGCAGAATCTTTAGCGATGAAACGCCGCTCGCACATCGTCATTGACGAATGCGTGACGGGAAGTTATCACCGCAACAGTCTGGAAGGTCTGGCGGGCGGCGCGGTCGTCGTCAACGGCTTGGGAATTTTGCCGAAGGTTTCTGATGTTTTGCGTTATTGTGCGGGTGAACGGGCAGAAAATCCGTTTGTTTCGGCAACGCTCGAAAATCTCGAAGAAGTTTTGACGCGTCTGATTGAAAGCGGACGCGAAAACTTGGTTCGGAAAGGCGCGGAAAATCGAGCGTGGATAGAAAAGCATTGGAATTTTTCGCGGCAATGGCAAAAATTTTGGATTCCCGCGATTGAAAAATCTTTTGCCAAAGTTAAACGAAAAGTTAGTTTTGCGTGTTCGGAAAATAAAGAATCGAACGATATTTTGTTGAAGGAGGTCGAAGTAAATCAACAAATGAAAGAATTTAAGAAAGGTGTCAGCGTTGTCATTCCGCACGGCGGACAAAACAGATTACCGCATTTGCAGGCGTGTCTGGCAAATTTGCGGCAATGCCGAGAGGTCGGCGAAATCATCGTTGCCGAGATGGATCAGCAGGCGCACGCCGCGAAAATTGCGCGAAAATGGGCGGACAAATATTGCTTTATTCATCAGACGGATTTGTTTGAAAGAGCGCGGACATTAAACACCGGAAGCGCGTTTGCCGAATGCGAATTCGTTTTGTGGCTCGACAACGACTTACTTCTGCCGACGGATTTTATTCCGCAAGCCGTCGCGGAAATGAACGCGAAAAGTCTCGATTTTTTATTGCCGTTTTCCGAAATCAAATATCTTTCGTTCTCGGACAGCGAAAAAGTGATGCACGGAACACTCAATCCGAACGAATGCCGACCGATAAA
The DNA here is from genome assembly GCA_031412675.1 of Acidobacteriota bacterium. GTDB lineage: Bacteria > Acidobacteriota > Blastocatellia > Pyrinomonadales > Pyrinomonadaceae > JAFDVJ01. Next base: position 2,521 of record JANODL010000093.1, read on the forward strand.
AATCTATACGAACACAATGACCGATGGCGGAACGGGACTTGTCAGAACCGCATTTTTACGGCGATTCGGCGGAATTCCCCAGAAATTTCGCGGTTGGGGCGGCGAAGACAACGGCTGGATGGGAAAAGTGAATCTGCTCGGAAAAAGCGAACGCTCCAAATCAAACCAAACCGTTTTTCACATTTATCATAATTTATCGGGCGCAAACGGCGGCGACGTGCATATTCTGGCAAATCCGCAGTATCAAAATAATTTTGAAACGCTCGAAAAAATCAGGCGAATTTCAAGTTCAGATGAATTTTTGAAAGAGTTTCCGCCCGACAAAATAAGGCTTTGCGGCGATTCGGCAAAGATTTATTTTGTCGTTGAAAAGAGCGCGGCAAATTTTTCGGCAATCTCAGACCTCAAAAAAGATTTGTCGGAACAATTCGGCATCGAAACCCAAATAGTTTCCGCCCGAACCGCAAAAAGCGAGTTAGCCAAACAAAATTCCGCCGATGCGGTCATTTTTTTCGACAATCAAAAAGCACGGAAAACTCTCTGCGCCAAATATTTTGCGCCGATGATTGAAAAAACGATTGTTGTTGCCGATTCGATTGATGCAATTTCAAACTTTCCGCAAGTTTTCGGCGTTTTGACTGCAAATGACGAAGATTTTATCAAGCTCGAAACAATCGTTTCAAAAGATTCGATGTGGAAATTCGATGCGGAAAACTTAGCCGCCGGCTTGGCGCAAACGCTTTCAATTCTTGTCAATAATTCGCCGATTGAAATTGAAACGGAACAACAGCAAGCCGCGAAAAAATCCGCTACGCCGAAACTGCCGGTTTGGTTTTACTGGGAAGGCAAACGCCCGCAATGGATTGAACTTTGCCATCAAACAATCGTTGCAAATTCGCCCGAAACGCGTTTTTTAACGCCCGAAATTTTTGCGGAAATGTGGACGGAAGACTGCGACATAGACCTTTCGCATCTGTATGTCGCGCATCGCGCCGATTTTATTCGTGCTTATTTGCTCGCCAAATTCGGCGGTTTATGGATTGATGCCGACTGTATCGTAACGCAGGATTTGAGCGGTTTGATTGAAAAACTCGGCGAAGTTGATTTTATCGCGCATCGTGAACGAAGCGGTTATTTTGCCAATTGTTTTATGGGCGCGAAAAAAGACAGCGTGATTGCCGCCGAACTCTATGCGCGGATTTGCCGCTTTTTGCGCGAAAATCGCCGTATCAGTTGGCTCGAAATCGGCAGTAAGCCTTTGACGGAGATTCTGCACACAACGGACGCGCCGTTTCTGGAAATCGAATGCGAACGGATTCAACCGATTTGCTGGAGTCAGCCCGAAAAGTTTTTCGCGCTTGGAAACAGGGCGGAACACGAGCGGAATTTTAATGAAAATGCGATTTGTTATATGCTCTCGAACGGCGCGGTGATTAATTACCAGAACAAAAATCCGAACGCCGATTTGACCGCCGAAAATTCATTTTTCAGCTATGCCGTGCGCCGTGCTTTGAAGGAAATTACGGCTGAAACGAAAACGCTTCAACCTGAAAACGATAGATTGCGACAAAACGGGAATCGTCTGAAATCGCTGTCGTTTTATCTGGAAATGATTGACCGCATTGCGCCGCAGAAAGTTCTCGATGCGGATGTCGGTTCGGGACGCTGGGCGATGCTACTCCGCGATTTTTTTGAATCGTCGAATGGTGCGAACGAAGCGCAAATGAAAATCGAGGCGGTGGTTGAAACAAAGCCGAAAAACACGGAAATTTTGAATTCTTTTTACGACCGTGTGCAAACCGGAAAGTTGGAAAATTCGCTGAAAACCATTGAAGATAAACAGAATTTATTGATTTTCGGAGATTATTTGACGCGCAACGGAAATTTTCAAAACCCGCAGATTTTAGAGCAATCGCTGAATCTTTCCGATTATGTTTTACTGAATTTTTACGAGCCGAAAAACGGTTTGCGGCAAACGGACAGCGAGCGGAATTTGAAGAATTATCTCGGCGCAAATCCGGCAAAAATCGCGGCAGTTCGGAAAACGGAAGGCGCGGTTTGCGTTCTTCTTTCGCATAACGACCCGAAAAATATCCGTCCGAACGGCAATTCTGCCGACGTTTTTTGTAGAATCGCCGAACATTATGCGCGGCAAAACGAAGAATCAATCGCGGGTCCGGGTTGTTCGCTGAAATCAACTATTGAGATTCGCCGCGCGCTGCCGCTTTTGTTTTCTTCGCTCGGCATAAATTCGATGCTCGATGCGCGGTGCGGCGATTTTAACTGGCTGCGGTTTGTAGATTTGAGGCTCGAAAAATATTACGGCGCAGACATCGTGCCGTCGCTCGTTGAACGAAACCGCGAGCTTTACGAAAACGAGCGTCGAAAATTTATCGTTGCGGATATTACCAAAGATTTTCTGCCCGAAACCGATCTGATTTTGTGCCGCGATTTTCTCGTGCATCTTTCGTTTGCGGACATTTTTTCCGCGCTCCGCAATTTTTCGAGCAGCGGCTCAAAATATCTGCTGACGACGACTTTTCCCGACAAACAATCAAATTCGGACATTGAAACGGGCGATTGGCGAACCTTGAATTTCGGGCTTCCGCCGTTTAATTTTCCCGCGCCCGTCAAACTTTTGAACGAAAAATGCGCCGAAGGCGGCGGAGAATTTGCCGACAAAAGTTTGGGACTTTGGCTGATTTCGGATATTTACAAAATTCTCAACTAATTGTTTGCTTCCTGTTCGCGTTTCTTTCTTCTTTGTTCCTCAAGCCAGATTTGGTAAGCGGCTTTTCCGCGTTCAAAGTCGGCGGCGGACGCATAAAAATTGTGCGAGCCGTCGTTTTTTTCGACATTCAGAACATAAAAAATATAATCGGTCTGTTTCGGATTGAGCGCGGCTTCGATTGCCGATTCGCTCGGGCTTGAAATCGGTCCGGGCGGAATGCCCGAAACTTTCCGCGTATTATAGGGCGAATTTGATTCAAGATCGCTTTTGTTAATTGTCCCGTCCCAGCGATTTTCCATTTTGGCGATGTAAACGGCGGTTTGGTCAATGCCGAGCGCGATGTTTTTGTTCAGACGGTTGTAAATGACGGACGCGACAATGGCGCGTTCGTCGTCAACCTTCGATTCGGTTTCGATCAGGCTCGCGATGGTCACGATTTCCTGCGGTGTTCTGCCTAAACTTTTGGCTTTGTCTGACCATTCGGGTTTCCAGATTTTTCTGAATTGTTCGACCATTTTTTTGATAACTTCCGGCGGTTTTGTCCCAATCGGAAAGCTGTAAGTGCTCGGATACATATAGCCTTCGAGGTTTTTCGCGGTCGGCGAAAGGTCTTTTATCAGGCTCGTGTCGTCCATCAAAGCGAGAATCGCTTTTTCGTCGGTCGGCGGATTGGTCGGAAATTTTTCGGCGAGCCGTTTGGCAATATCAAAGCGCGTAAAGCCTTCGGGAATCGTCACTTTGATCGTGCGTTCTTCGCCTTTTTCGAGTTCCTTTAAAACCTGCAAAGGCGTGATCGGCGAATTGAATTGATAATCGCCCGCTTTTAATTTGCTCGAATCGCCAAAGGTGCGGAGATAAATCAGCGTCGGCATCGAGCTTTTAATCACGCCTTCCGCCGTCAGTTTATCAATGATTTCGGTCGGGTTTGAGCCTTTCGGAATCTGGATAAACTGGTTTGCCTTGTCGTGTTGCTGCGGTTGATTGAGCGAATTATAAAGCCAATATGAAACGCCGCCGAGCGCGGCAATCGAAAGAATAAAGAGAATGATTAGAATTTTAACAAATTTCATTGCGAAAAAAGTTTAACAGAAAAAAGATATTTGATACCAGATGCAGTTCGAGCCTGTCAGTTTTACGATTTCGGAGATTGTAATTTACGAAAGCGAACTTTTGCCGACAGGCTCGGTTTATTCGGTCGTGTCGAAACACGAACTCGAATAAATTATTTATTTTCCTTTAAGTATTTTTCGATGGCTTGCGTAACATTTTCGCCGTCGGGCGTGTCTTTCGACGAAAAACGTGCGACGACATTGCCTTTTTTATCAACCAAAAATTTGTTGAAATTCCACGTTATATCGCCCGCAAAGTTCGGATTTGTTTCCTTGCTCGTGAGGAATTTGTAAAGCGGGTCTTGGTCGTCGCCTTTGACCGAAATTTTGGCAAACATCGGGAAAGTTACTTTATATTTGGTCGTGCAGAATTCCTTGATTTCTTCGGCGGTGCCGGGTTCTTGTCCGCCGAAATTGTTGGCGGGAAAACCGAGAACGGCGAAACCTTGCCCTTTATATTTGTTGTAAATCGCTTCCAGACCTTCATATTGCGGCGTATAACCACATTTGCTGGCGGTGTTGACGACGAGCAGAACATTGCCCTTGTATTTCTTTAATTTGACATCGTTGCCGTCAATGTCCTTCATCTTGAATTCGAGGATTGACTTGGTTTTGAGTTCGGCGGTCGGCGTTGAATCGCTCATCAGACAACCGGCACCTATAAATAAAACTAACGCAATTAAAACTATTTTTCTCATAAAACTCCTTAAAAACTAAAACTTATTTACCTAATTCACGGGGCGAGCGCGGCGGTGTCGGCGGGAATTGCTCTTTTTTCTCTTTAACTTCGCCCGTTTCGGCAAAAACTTCTTTGATTGCGCCGATGCTCGAAAGCATTGCCGAAGTTTCCATTGGCATAAAAATGACTTTCGAGTTGTTGGTTTTGGTCATATCGCGCAAGGATTCGATGTAACGCGCCGTGATTAAATACTGCGCGGTTTGCTGCGGGTCGCCGAGGACTTGCGAAATTTGGGCGATTGACTGCGCTTCCGCTTGCGACGCACGAAGTCTGGCTTGCGCCGAACCTTCGGCTTCGAGAATCGCGGATTCTTTCATCCCTTCCGAGCGCGTAATGGCGGCTTGTTTTTCGCCTTCGGCGCGGGTAATCGCGGCTTGGCGGTCGCCATCGGCTTGCAGAATCAAAGCGCGTCGGTTACGTTCCGCCGTCATTTGTTTTTCCATCGTGATGCGGACATCTTCGGGCGGATTGATGTTTTTCACGTCCACGCGGGTTACTTTAACGCCCCATTTGTCGGTTGCTTCGTCGAGAATCAGCCGTAGTTTGCTGTTGATTTGGTCGCGGTTTGAAAGCGTGTGGTCTAAATCCATTTCGCCCATCACCGAACGCATTCCGGTAATCGTCAATTGAACGAGACTGCCGACCAAATCGTTAATTTCATAAACGCTTTTGATCGGATCGGTAATCATCCAATAAACGACCGAATCCACATTAATCGTCACATTATCGCGGGTAATGACGGGTTGCGGCGGCAAATCAATATACTGTTCGCGCAGGTCAATCGAAGTCAAACCGGGACGCACATTCGTCCAATAGACGGCACGCGGCGAATCCAAAAACGGGACAATCACATTTAATCCGCTGGCAGCAACGCGGTGAAATTTCCCGAGCCGCTCGATTAACAAAACGCTCGATTGCGGAACGATTTTGATCGTCTTTGCCGCCGCGACGAGAACCGCAATTCCCAAAATCGCAAAAAAGATTAGTGCTATACCGATTTCCATTTTTCCCTCCAAATTTTTACGGACGTATTGCAATAAATATATACTATTTTGAAATTTTTTACGATAAATGAACCGACGATGATACTTTTTCGTTAAACTTTTCGCGTTAGTCAGTGAAGGCGAAAACAGTTCGCCGCCGGAGTTTGAAAAAATTTACGCAAAAAGAGCGGGAATAACAGTCGAACCAAAGTTATTTTATATTTGAAAACTAAATCGGAGCGCGAGAGAGAGCCAGTTATCATTCTTTTATCTACATAATATCCGCAGTTGACTTCTTTATTCATACCAAAGCCTCTTCCGCGCTCCGATTTAGTTTTTTTTGTCTTCTTTTCTTTCCCTAAACTTCAAGGATATAAAATTTAGTCGTATAATAACGGCAACTTATTGAGGTTTTTATTTCTGCCTGATGAACTTTGAAATTATCAGCCCGATCATAAATGTCGAAACGATTGCGGTTGAAAACGGCATCCGCGACATTCGGAGACTTCGCCGAATGTATGGAAAAGGCAGATGGCGCAAATTAAAAGGCGAGGCAACAATCAAATTATGGAACGGAAATATCAGACTTGCCGAACTACATTGGTATGAAGCGCACGGTATGGGCAAACGTGAAATGAAGCGTAAGCGTTATTTAGATTAAAAATATGAATAAAGAAAATGTGAAATTTGTTGTCTGTATAAATAACGAAGGTTATCCGGCATCACTTGAATTAAATAAAATTTATCAAACTGTCGCAGATGCGGAAATAGAAGTTGAAGGAGAAATGCGGATTATTGATGAAAGCGGCGAAGATTATATTTATCCGGCTGAGTGGTTTGTTGCTGTTGCTTTGCCCGTTGCTGTCAGAGAATCCATTTTGAGAGCCGACTGATTTTTATGACCGTAAAATTAACCGACATCCAGGAAGCCCGCAAACTTCTGCACGGCATCATCATTCCGACACCGATTCTGTCGGACGAAAAATTATCCGACGGGATCGGCGCAAAGGCTTTTCTGAAAGCCGAATGCTTGCAACGCGCCGGTTCGTTCAAGATGCGCGGCGCGTATAACAAAATCTCGCGGCTCTCGAAAGAAGAAAAAAATCGCGGCGTGATCACGGCTTCGGCAGGCAACCACGCACAGGGTGTCGCGCTTGCCGCGCGTCTTTTGAACATCAGGGCAACGATCATTTTGCCCGTTTTCGCGCCGCTCACAAAGGTCATGGCGACCAAAGCTCAGGGCGCGGAAGTCATTCTGTATGGGATGACGTTTGACGAAGCGGTTGCTTACGGAAAAAAACTGGGCGAAGAAAAAGGCTTTGTATATGTCAACGCTTTTGACGATTACGACATCATTGCCGGACAGGGAACGGTCGGTTGGGAGATTGCCGACGGCTTGCCCGAAACGACTTTGGTGGTTGTGCCAATCGGCGGCGGCGGAATTATTTCGGGCGTGGCGATTGCGGTCAAAAATCTTTTGCCGAACGTCCGCGTGGTCGGTGTTCAGGCGGCAAACTGCTCGTCAATCGCGCCGTCGTTAAAGGAAGGCAAACCGCTCGAACCCGTCCGCTATCAGCCGACGATTGCCGACGGCATCGCCGTTAAACGTCCGGGCGAAAAGACTCTGCCGATCATCGAGCAGTATGTTGACGACATCGTGACGGTTACGGAAGAAGAGATCGCGCGGGGAATTTTTCACTGCGTTCAGAACAATCATTTGGTCGTCGAGGGCGCGGGCGCGGCGGGTATTGCCGCACTTCTGGCGAAGAAAATCAAGGTCAAGCCGGACGACACGGTTTGCGCGGTCTTGTGCGGCGGAAACATTGACGCGAATCTGCTGTCGAGGGTTTTGGAACAGGTTCTCGTCCAACAGGGACGCTACGTCATGCTCAAACTGCTCGTTCCCGACCGTCCGGGAATGCTCGCCGGACTTTTACAGCACGTCGGCGAAGCCGGCGCAAACGTCATCGAAGTCTTCCACCGCCGCGCCATGTGGCTCGCCCCGCTCGGCTCGGTCGGCATCGAAATGCTGCTCGAAGTCCGCGACGACGACCACAGCCGCGAAGTTTCCAAACACCTCAAAAACGTCGGCTACCACGTCGAACGTGAAGGTGTCGGCGACTGGGAAGAATAGAAAGTAGAAAGTAGAAAATAAAAAGTAAAAAGTAAAAAGGCGTTGGTTTTTCCGTCGTCTTTTTTATTTCAAAACCAATATGATATAAACATATTTGCTTTAGCTCAATCCGAATTATTTCCATAAATTTATGAAACTCGAACAGATTCTGAAAGATTCTAATTATTCGCTCAGTCTTTTTACACAAAATGAAATTGACGAACTCGAAAACCGCATTTTGACAAAAGAAGTTCGCGGCAAAGACGCTTTTTTTTGTGCGTTGCCTCGTGCGTGAAAAAGATATTCAAATAAAGCCCGAAGAAATTGTCCGGCAGCTTTATCTTTACCGTTTGATGAACGAATACGGCTACGAACGAAAATCAATCACCGTCGAATTTCCGGTTAAGTTCGGTTCGGCGACGAAGAAAGCCGATATTGTTATTCGTGATAAAAAACACCGCGAATCCGCATACATTATTGTCGAACTCAAAAAGCCGAAATGGAAAGACGGCAAAGACCAACTGAAAAGTTATTGCCACGCGACAGGCGCACCGATTGGCGTTTGGACGAAAGTTTTGCCAGCGTCGAAAAAGGCGATTTGATTATTTCCAGAAGTGGAACATTGGGTTTATCAATATCTATTACAGAAGAATTAGCAGGCGCGATTTTCGGCAGTTATTTTATCCGCGTCAGACCGATTGAAGGAATAAATTCTGATTTTCCAGCTCTTTTTATGAACTCAAAAACTGGTCAAATGCAGGTTCAACAATTGAACACAGGCGGAATACAAACAAACTTAACCATTCCTGCAATGGAATCGTTAAAAATTCCTTTGCCGCCCGAAGAAATACAAGAAAGATTAGTCAACAAGGTTAAAGAAAGTTTCCAAACTCAAGACCAATCGAAACGCCTGCTCGAACTTGCCAAACGCGCCGTTGAGATGGCGATTGAAGAAACGGAAGCAAGCGCATTGCAAATGATAAGCGCGGCGGGCGTGATATAATTTGAAAACGAGGTGATTGATTATGCAAACCGATGTTCAGGAAATTTACACGAAAACTATTCTGCCCTTGCCGGACAGAGAGAAATTGCAGATTGCGACTTTAATTCTCGAAGAAGTAACGGGAAAAGCGGCGGGCGAAAAATTCAAAGCCGAAAGCGAAGCGCGAAAAACATTCGGAATGTGGGAAGGAAAACAACTTACTTACGAAGAATATTTGCAGTTAGACCATAACGAACGGATAGATTTTGATTTAGCCCGCGCTTACGCCGACAATCACGAGGACGAAGACTAATATTGATAGATACTTCGGGTTTTCTTTGTATCAACGAAGAAAAAGAACCGTTCCACGAAAAAGCCGTCGAGCTTTACGATTCGGCAAAAGCGCGTCTGACGACAAATTATGTCTTAGCTGAATATACGGCATTAGCTCAAGTTCGCGGCATATTACGACGGGAAATAATCGAGTTCAGCACTCGCATTTTGCACGACGAAGAAATCGAAATCGTTTGGCTTGACGAAGCACTGCACGCCAAAGCCGTCGAACTTCTAAAACATCGTCCCGATAAAAATTACTCGCTTTGCGATGCCGTCAGCTTTGTAATCATGCGTGAACGCGCTATATCGGAAGCCTTAACCACCGACAAACATTTTGAACAGGAAAATTTTGTTCGTCTGCTCAAATAAAATTGACGAAATGGTTTATGCTCTTTACGACTGACCGAAACGGAAAGAGATATTGTTGAGGATAAGGGCGCGATATAATCCGAAAATGAGGTGAAAAATTCATGCAAAACACTTTGACTATCGAATATACGGACGAACTTCTTTTCACGCTTGGGGTTTCTAACAAGGAATTTTCCGAAGAAGCGAAACTGCTGCTTGCCGCCAAACTTTATGAAATGGGCAGAATCTCTTCGGGGCAAGCGGCGCGTCTGGCGCAGAAAAGCCGTGTCGAGTTTCTTTTTTCGCTTTCGCGTTTGGGCGTTCCGATGAGCAATCTCAAAGCGGAAGATATTGAAGCCGAATTAAACCTGGCTCTCGATGACTGAAAAAATCGTGACCAATACCAGCCCGCTTCTTTCACTTTCAAAAATGCAGGTTTTTGAGGCAATCGGTAAATTGCCTTTTAAATTCGTTTGTCCGGCAGAAGTCGAAGCAGAGATTTTAGCCGGAGCAAATCAAGGTTACGAAACAACAATTCCCGATTGGCTTAAAACCGTTTCGCTCAAAAATCCGCTTTCACCTTTAGCCGCCGCCGCTTTAGATCAGGGCGAAGCTGCCGTTATTCAATTAGCTTTGGAGAATAATATTTCACGGGTTTGCATTGACGAACTCAAAGGCAGACGCGCCGCGCTCGCCGTCGGCTTAAAAGTCGTCGGCTCGCTCGGACTTCTCGGTAAAGCCAAAACTCTCGGCTTTATTCCGTCGGTTCGTCCTTTCATCGAAAAAGCTAAAGTGCAGGGATTTATTACGATGACCGTTTGATTGAAACATTTCTGAAAACTCTGGGAGAATAAATTCCAAACATCTGCCCGAACTTGCCAAACGCGCCGTCGAGCTTGCGATTGAACAGGACGAAAACGCGGCGTTGGCGAAGCCGAACAAATCCAAGTCCCCGTCCAACTCAGGAAATCAAACGCTAATTACGGTCAGCCGCCCGACATCGTTTATGTCACCGTGAATCCATAGGTTGAGATGTGGAGAAGGGAGAAAGGGAGTGGAGGAGATTTTGAAATGAAACTTTATCGAATTGATAAAAGTTACCTTGTGTGCAACTTTAATTGAAAAATAGAATCATTGCTAAGTTATTGAAAATACATATAATTCCTTAAATGTCGCAGAGCGACAATCTGAGTTTAGCCGTGTCTTTTAAGGCACGGAACGTAAAAACCGGATATTTTGT
>JANODL010000094.1:0-8587 GCA_031412675.1 Acidobacteriota bacterium
TACGCGCTCGCCCACGTCGGACTCTCGGATGCCTATCGCTCGCTTGTTCTCTCCGGCGAGATTCCCGCAGCCGAAGTTATGCCGAAAGCGAAAGCGGCGGCAAACAAGGCGCTTGAAATTGACGCGGAGTTAGCCGAAGCTCACAGCGCGCTCAGCTCAATCATATTTTGGTATGACTGGGATTGGGCGGAAGCCGAAAATCAAATCAAACGAGCCATAGAGCTTAATCCGAATAACGCCGACGCGCATATCTTTTACGCATATATACTTTCACTTACGGGACGGCACCGGGAATCGCTTGCCGAAGCGAAACGCGCCGGAGAACTCGACCCGCTTTCTTTGGTCGCCAGCTCGCTCGAAGGGCTGTTCCTGTTTCACGCCGGACAACCGGACGAAGCGTTAGCAAAATTGCGAAAGACTTCTGAAATGGACTCGAATTTCCCGCTTGCCCATTTGTTTGCCGCAAGCGTTTATATCGAAAAAGGAATGTATGCGGAAGCTGTCGCCGAAGCGCGCCGGGCTAGAGAACTGAACAGCGTCAGCAGCGGACCTGTCGCGTTCCTCGGTTACGCTTTGGCGAAGTCAGGCAAACAAGCGGAAGCGAGGAAATTGCTTCAAGAAATGTTAAAAGAATCTGCCAAGCAATACCTTTCGCCTTACCATATTGCGCTAATTTATAATGCGTTAGATGAGCGCGATGAAACTTTTTCATGGTTGGAGCGCGGGTTTGAGCAGCGAGATATAAGAATGGCTTTCCTGAAAATCGAACCGAAATGGAACAATATCCGCAGCGATCCGCGTTTTGTTTCGCTCCTTAAACGAATGAATCTTGAATGAGTGGAAAACCAATTGAAAAACATAAATTGAGCGATTTTTTGAACAGGCGAAATCAAAAGAGGAAAAATAATGAAAGATTCGATTTTCAAAACGTATGGAGTTTTCATCATCACATTTGTTTTGACGTTTTACACTCTCGGCGCAGGCGTAATAGACAACTATGTTATTTACCCGACGTTCGCCGCCGTCGGCGAAAACGAATTCGTCGCTTTTCGCCAGGTCTTTTCGCCGCGCATCGTTGCTTTGTTGGTCGTTCCATTAATTTTGCGGTCAGTATTTTCCGTCCTTCTTTTGTGGCTGCGCCCAATAGCGATTCGTCTGTGGCACGTCTGGCTTTTCTTGTTTTGCCAGGCGGTCGCGTGGATTTCAACCTTTGCCGTCCAGATTCCGATTCAAATTGAATTGGACAAAGGCAAAACCCCGGAGTTAATCGAAAAGCTGATTGATTCAATCTGGTTACGCACCTCAATGAGCTTTGTTTGTGCCGCGATTATGATTTGGATGATGGTTTTGGTAATTCGCAGTTTGACGAGCGGCAAAAACGAAACGGCATAAAGCAGTGCGGCAAAATTTACCACGGCGCGTCGGTTTGCCGCAGTAAAACCGGACGACACGCCGAAGCACTCGCCTAAATCAAACGCGCCCGCGAACTCGATCCGCTTTTTCCGTTTGCGGGCGCACTCGAAGGACAATTTCTGCTGCACGCCGGAAAACCCGACGAAGCGTTGGACAGATTGCGAAAAACATTTGAACTCGCGCCTAATTTCTGGATGCCGCATTTATTCGCCGCGAGTGTTTATACCGAAGAAGGAATGTTTGAAGAAGCCGTCGCCGAAGCCCGAAAAGCGCGGGAACTTTCGCCCGCTCAAACTATCTCAGTCGCGTATGAAGGCTATGCTCTTACGAAATGGGGGAAAACGGACGAAGCGCGAACTTTGCTCAATGAATTGTTAAAACTATCGGAAACACGATTCGTTCCGCCGACTCATTTCGCGCTGATTTACAACGGTCTCGGCGAAACCGACAAAACTTTTGAATGGCTGGAAAAAGGTTTTGAGGAGCGCGACCCGAAAATGGCTTTTCTGAAAGTCGAACCGAAATGGAACAATCTTCGCAGTGAGCCGCGCTTTATTGATTTGATGCGACGGATGAAATTTGAATGAAATTAGCAAAATAATGAAAAGTGAAGTCCGTATAGCTGAATGAAAAATAAAAATGTTGCACCAAACGAGAACGGGGTCAATCACGAGCGGTTTGTTTGTATCGTATTCGGCGACTTCAAAACCGATTCGGTCTTTGTCTTTGAAAACATAGCGGCTGGCGATTTCCTGCCGCTCGCCGTCGGTTTCCTGATAGGTGTAAGGTTTTTTGAAACGAACTTCGCCGCCGTTCGCAACGTGCAGAATCAAATCGCCTTCCGCGCCGATTTCTATTTTTTTCCGAGCCGGAAAATTCTAGTTTTATCTGGTCCGGGTCGGCGTTCGGCGCGCCGATAAAATCGTATTCAAGCTCGCGCTGTTTGCCGTAATAAACAAGGTCAACGCCCGGATAAACCGCTTCGTATTTCACGCGCCCTCTGGCAATGTCGTTGCCGAATGTAAAGTTCTGGCTCGCTTCATCCGTCAATGTCGTCAAACGATTTGCCGCGTCGTAGTTGTAAGTTGTGTGAATATTTGAATCGAGTTTGAGTTGCGTTCGGTTTGAAACTGCGTCATAACCATATTCAACCAAATGTCCGAAAACATCGGTCGAAGTTTTTACTCTGCCGCGTGTGTCGTAGGTAAATGAAACTGTTCCCGCGTCGTTCACGGCGGAAGTCAAACGCGATAAATCATCATAATTAAAACTTGCCGTCAGAAGCGGAGTCGGCGACGGATTGGTATTCGGAACATCTTGCAAGTAATTGATTTTCTTCAAACAGTTCAGATTGTCGTATTCGTAAGTCGTTTCGCGGTTAAGATAATCGGTGCGTTTCGTGCGATTGCCGACCGCATCATAAACAAAACTCATCGCGCCGCCCACTCTCGTTTGCGATAATTGCCGACCGAGTGCGTCGTAGGCGAAAACATATTCCTGATTGAGCGCGTCCTTCACCTTCGTCATCTGACTTCGGGCATTATATTCAAACTGCGTCATTTACTTGAACATCAAATATCTTTTTTAAAACCTCTTCAATGCTTTTTCCTGTAATTCCGGTAAATTCAGATGAAGTGTTGCTTACATGTAGGCTTACAGAAGCACTTTCATAATTATCTGACAAAGGAAAAGTGGGTTTAAGGTCGAAATTTATCAAATGATAAACATTAGTAGAGTAATTTTCACTTGAATTGAATTCTTTGACAATCTCAATTCTAATACTAAGACACTCACTTTTTTCATCTTGAGATGTATCTATCTCAAGAATTTTTACAACTTCAAATTTTCTCATTTCTTCACCTTCTTCGACTGGAAACATCAATTCAATATCCTGAGCGAGTTTTCGATAGGTTTCTTCTTCAGATTTACCTTGGATTGTTTCCCACAATAATGATTGGCTTCCAATAAATAATTCCGTATCTTCTATTGAATTGTTCCGATTTAACTCAAAGTTTTCATTCTCGGTTACAAAAAGAGAATAATTGTTCTCTTTTATATCTTTCAGAAAAGAAACCTTAATTTTACAATTTCTGATTGGCGCATTTAAACTTTCAATTGTTATTGCTTTCAACTCAATCATCTTAGTTATTTCAGCTATGTTCATATCAATTTCTCCAACATCGAATAGGATGACAATGCCTAGTTTGGCAACCTAGCTTTCGACCATTTGCAAAAGCTCTAAAATTGGCTTTACAAGCAAGTTCGCCGTTATCTGCCGCCTCCTTTTCACTGTTTCCGTGTCCATAATCTTCAACAGTATTAGGACAGTCTGCAGAGGCATTTACCGACTTTTGAATATTACATCTGACTAAACAAGTATACCGTCCTCTTCTGCCATTAGGAGATTGAGTTGGAGGAAGCATTGGAAGTGGTGTCGGAGAAACTTGAGGCGAAGGAGCAGGCTGAGGCGAAGGCTTCGACTTGGTTGAACAAGTTTCTGGTTGTGTTTGCGTATCTGGAAACTGTTCAGGATAATTTCTACGGGCAATATATTCGCCCAATTGCCAAGAATAATACCATACTGCACCGATTCCTGCTCCGATTGCTGCCCCAGCAGCAGCAATTCCGATTGCTCCGCCTGCTCCGATTGCCGCGCCGCCGCCGAGAACCAAACTTGCGCCTCCATCAAGCCCTGACGGATCAACCAATTTTATTGGGGAATTCCAAACATATCCATAAAGATTGACATCACCGCCGCCAAAACCAATCGGGTCTTCAGAGATGAATCTGCCTAAGTTGCCGTCATACCAACGAGCGCGATAGTAATGCAAACCTGTGAAATTATCAAACTCTCTGCCCGTGAACAGGTAACGGGTTGAAAGATTGCCCGTCGCGTTGCCGAATGAATCGTAGTTTGCCGATTCCGTAATTGCACCGCTTGAATCCGTCAAACCAACCGTTGAGCCGAGATGGTCGGCGAGGAAATAGCTTGCCGTTCCGCTTGTCACCATCTTGAGTTTATTGTCAATTCCGAGTCCGTTTTGATATTTCGTCAAAACTCCCGAATTATCATCGGCGACGACATCCAAACCATCGTAGATAAACTTCGTATTTTCCTTTCCGCCGACAAAATAACGCTGAACTCTTCTGCCGAGAGCGTCGTAGCGGTAACGCACGGTTTGCTTTCTGGTCGAAGCCGTCGTCATTCGGTTTTCGTAGTCCCAAACGTATCGCCACAACTCTTTGCCTTCTGACTTCGAGACCATGTTGCCGTTGGCATCATAGTTGTAGCTTGAGGTTGAATTCTCCGTCGAAACCAAACGATTAAACGGCTGATAATTGTAACTTGCCGAAAGATGTGAACTTGTCCGATTACCAACCGAATCGAAATTGTAGCTTTCATTCGCCGTGCCGTTGGTCATCGCCGTCAGACGGTCAACATTGTCGTAAGAAAAGTTTTTTGTCTGTGTTAATTCGGCGATTTGATTGATTTGATTCGCTGGATTGTAACTGTTTCTCAAGTTTTTTTTCCGAAACTTCTAAGCAAACTTAACTCTTTTTAGCTCTGATCTTTTTTTGTTTTTCTATAATAAACCACCGTAAGCCCCATCAGGATTATCCAGCCGATTATGAATATTGTCGGAACTAACCATCCGTTTCCTATAAATTTGCCAAGTAAAAGAATCAGGAAGCAGAAGGAAATTCCGCTTAAAACTAAAACGATACGTTTCCGGTCTCCGCTATTCGGAAAAATGTTCATAAATCACTTCCTCAACTTGTTTATTTACACGCCTTACATTTATTTTCATTAATGCAATACAAAAGCGTTTTTTCACATATTCTAAAACCCACTCCGGCTCCGCCGCCTATGTTAGGTCCAAAGTCAATGCCTCTTCCGATGTCGCCGCCATACGAGATGCCGCCGCCGCCGCCGCCAAATGCAGTGGCATCGCCAAATAATTCTATTTCTGGTCCAGTGGCTTTAGAACCTTGTGCAGAACCAAGAGCTAATCCTCCCTGAAATCCGGCTGTAGCAAGAATACCCGTTGCGCCTCCGTTACCAGAGCAAAGTCTCGAATAAAAGCAGAGTTCGCCAGTGAACGGATTGAATGCGGCTTGAATAGAATCGCTTCCGCCTATAGGACCAAATTGAACTCCTCCGCCAGTTTCTAAGGTTATCAACGGATTATACCCGTCAAGGGCGCAGGCAAACTCTCTAAAATTAGATTTTGTCAAATCACCCGGTGTTGCACCCTCTTTGCGGTCTGATCTTACTTGTGTTCCTTTAGGATCAATAAAATTTAATGGATTATTTCTGACATATCCATAAAGATTAATATCACCACCTGTAAACCCAATCGGGTCTTCGCTGATAAACCGCCCGAGATTGCCGTCATACCAACGAGCGCGATAGAAATACAATCCCGTGAATTCATCTTTTTCTCTGCCTGTGTATTGATAACGGGTTGAGAGATTATTCGTTGAGTTTCCAAATGAATCGTAGCTTGCCGAACTCGATACATTGCCGCTTGAGTCCGTCAAGCCGACCGTCGAGCCAAGATGATCGGACAGAAAATACTTAGCCGTTCCGCTTGTGACCATCTTGAGCTTGTTGTCAATGCCCAAACCGTTTTGATATTTCGTCAAAGTTCCATTGTTGTCATCGGCGACGACATCCAAACCGTCATAGATGAACTTAGTGTTTTCTTTACCGCCGACAAAGTATCTTTGCACTCTGCGACCGAGCGCGTCATAGCGATAACGAACCGTCTGCTTACGAGTTGAAGCCATCGTCAGACGGTTTTCGTAATCCCAAACGTATCGCCAAAACTCTTTACCTTCCGACTTGGAAACCATATTGCCGTTCGCATCATAGTTTATCGAAGCCGTTGCCGTCGCGGTCAGTTTGTTGAATGGCTGATAGTTGTAAGTTGCCGAAAGATGGCTTGCCGTGCGATTGCCAACACCATCAAACGCATAACTTTCCGTTGTCGTGCCGTTCGTCATTCCCGTCAATCTATCAACATTGTCGTAAGAGAAGTTTTTTGTTTGAGCGAGTTCGGCAATCTGCGAGATTTGATTCGCTGGATTGTAAGCGAAATTGTTATCCGTCAAGGTTGCCGTTGACGATTGATTCTTTAACCTTGTCAGACGGCTCAGTCCGTCGTAATCGTAGGTTGTATTTACGCCGTTCGGCAAGGTTTTGCTTGTCAATCGGTTGGCGATGTCGTAAGCAAATGTGAAGTTCTGGCTCGCTTCATCCGTCAATGTCGTCAAACGATTGGCAACGTCGTAGTTGTAAGTTGTGTGAACATTTGAATCGAGTTTGAGTTGTATTCGGTTTGAAGCGGCATCATAACCATATTCAACTAAATGTCCGAATACATCGGTCGAAGTTTTTACTCTGCCGCGTGTGTCGTAGGTAAATGAAACCGTTCCCGCGTCGTTGATTGCACTTGTCAAACGCGATAAATCATCGTAATTATAAACGGCGGTCTGAATCGGGGTTGGATTATTGCCGCCTTCAAAAAACAAAATACCGATATAATTTATCCGCTCCAAGCGATTGAGATTATCATAAACGTAGGTTGTCAGTCGTCCGAGATAATCTGTTCGCTTAGTGCGGTTGCCGACCGCATCGTATTCGTAACTCATCGTCGCGCCCGCACGGGTTTGCGAAAGTTGCCGACCGAGCGCGTCGTAAGTGAAAACATATTCCTGATTGAGCGCGTCTTTGACCTTTGTCATCTGACTTCGCGCATTGTATTCAAACTGCGTTATCTGACTGAGTGCGTCGGTCGTTTTTATCAAACGATGCGCCGTGTCGTAATCGTAAAGCGTTTCACGATTTGCCGTGTCAATCCGTTTTTTGACGTTGCCGATTGTGTTGTATTCCAATCTTTCTTCCAAACGCGTCGCGCCCGAAGTCGCGGGCGGATAAATCACTTTTTTCAGACGGTTGAAATCGTCGTATTCATAATTTGTCGTCTGACTTAATGCGTCCGTTTGCGAGGTCAGGTTCGACATCAAATCGTAGCCGTAAACAAGCGTGTGATTCAAGGCATCCGTGACGCTCGTCAAACGATACGCCGCGTCATAACCGTAATTCGTCGTGTTCCCGCGTTCGTCGGTCATCGCCGTCCTGCGTCCCGCAAGGTCGCAGGTGTAGCTCATAAACGTCGTGTCCGCGTGTGTTACTTTTTTCAGACGATTGTTCAAATCATATTCAAACGCGGTCGTTTCACCCAGCGCGTTCGTCAAACTCGTCAGACGCGCCCGTGCGTCATAGCCGTAATTGGTCGTCTTGTTGTTCGCGTCTTTAACCTGCGTCAAACGCCCTTGCGTATCATAAACAAGCGTCGTCGTCTGATTGAGCGCATCCTTGACGGTGGCAAGTTGTCCGAGTGCGCTGTAGGTCAGCGTCGTCGTCTTATTCAGCGCATCTTTCGTTGTCAAAAGATTGCCGTTCGCGTCGTAGGTGTTGGTTGTCACTCCGCCCATTCTGTCCGTTCTCGTCAGGATTTCACCGAAAGAATTGTATGTATAAGTTTCCGTTCCCAAAACATCGGTCATCGAAGTTCGGTTGCCGTTACTGTCATAATTATAAAGTGTCTGCTGATTTAAAGCATCAACTTTTTTGGTCAGATTCAGTTTGTCGTCATATTGGTAAGTCGTTATTTCCGACCCGCTTCCGCCGCAATTGCAAGCGCCTTCCATTTTCGTCACGACATTGCGCCCTTTCGATTTGTCGAAATAATATTTCGTCACTCTACCCAAAGCATCCGTAACAATCGTATGCGGATTGGTCGAAGCACTGGCATTCGTATAATCGAGCGTATATTTTTCAACTCCGCCGTGTTTTTCCGAAGTCGTTGCTCTGCCTTGTGAATTGTAAGCGTGAGTTTCCAAAACATTATTGAGCGCGTCTTTGACGGTCGTTAAGAAAATTTTATTTACTCCACTCACACTAACGGTCGTATAATCAAACTTATATTGCGAGCCGTCTCGGTAAGTGACGGTTTTCAGAAGGGAAACCTTGTGTGCAACTAAATTTTCCTTAAATATCGCGTAGCGATTACTTGAATTTAGCCGTGTAATTTATTGCACGGTCTTGTTTTAGCTGATTTCCTGTCGCCTCAGCGACAACTGAACGGGCGATAATTCAGTTGTCGCT
>JANODL010000095.1:0-5827 GCA_031412675.1 Acidobacteriota bacterium
GCTCGACATTTTCTTGTAAAAACGCCAGCCGCCGTTCAGCTCTCGAAAATTGGGCGTGTAAATTTGCCGCACCCGTTAAAACTACCAATATGAAGAAAAAAAACTTTTTCATATAACTTCGCTTTTATAACTTTGATTTCAGAATCTCATTCACGACTTTCGGGTTTGCCTTACCCTGCGAAGCCTTCATTACTTGCCCGACGAAGAATCCGAAAAGTTTTTCGTTGCCGCCGCGATAGGCATTTACTTGATTTTCGTTGTTTTCGATAATTTCGTCAACGATTTTTTCGATTGCCGACGAATCCGAAATCTGCTCGAAGCCTTTTTCGCTGATGACGCTTGCCGAATCCTTGCCCGACGCGAACATTTCGACCAAAACTTCCTTCGCCTGATTGTTATTAATCTTGCCCGCGTCCAAAGTTTTGATTAATTCCGCGAGATTCTCCGCCGAAACGGGCGAATCGTCCGCGGTTTTGTTTGAATTGTTCAGCTCGCGCAGAAGTTCCGATAGTATGAAGTTCGCGGACACGCGCGGATTTTCGGAAGTTCGCGCCGTTTTTTCGTAGAATTCCGCCAAACCTTTATCTGAAACGAGTTGCGACGCGTCCGAGTATGACAATTCATAGTCCTGCATAAATCTATCGCGCATCGCGTCGGGAAGTTCGGGCAGTTCGGCGATGGCGCGTTCGATAAATTCTGCCGTCACGACCAACGGCTGTAAATCGGGTTCGGGAAAGTATCGGTAATCGTGCGCGTCCTCTTTCGAGCGCATCACCCGCGTCCGATTGTTCTTTTCGTCCCACAGACGAGTTTCCTGCGAAACGCCTTCGCCCGCTTCGTGCGCCGCGATTTGGCGTTCAATTTCATATTCAATCGCCTTTTGCATAAACCGCACGGAATTGAGGTTTTTCAATTCGACCTTGTTATTAAACTTCTCCTGCCCGATCGGTTTGACCGAAACATTCGCCTCACAGCGCAGATTTCCCTTCTCCATATCCGCGTCAGACGCGCCGACCCATTGCAAAACTCTTCGGACGTGATTGACATAATCATACGCCTGCCACGACGTATGAAAATCCGGCGCAGTCACGATTTCACCGAGCGGAGTTCCCGCACGATTCAGGTCAATATACGAATATTTATCAACTTCGGGCAGACCTTCGTGGACATTCTTGCCCGCATCTTCTTCGAGATGCATCCGCTCGATGCGAATCGTCATCGGCTTCCATTCAACGGCGCGTCCCTGCTCATCGCGCTCTGAAGTCATAATCGTCAGCATTCCGTTCGACGAAAACGGCTTGTCATACTGCGAGATTTGATAGCCTTTCGGCAAATCGGGATAAAAATAATTCTTCCGCGAAAAGATCGAAGTTTCGTTGATACTCAGCCCCAACGCCAACGCCGCCTTCGCACCGTATTCGACAACCTTTTCATTCAAAACCGGCAACGCCCCCGGCAATCCCAAACAAACCGGACAAGTATTCGCATTCGGTTCATCCCCAAAATTCGCCGCACACCCACAGAAAATCTTCGTTTCCGTCGCCAACTGCGCGTGAATCTCCATTCCGATAACTGCTTCCCAACCTTCTTTCATAATATTTTTCGATAATAACAAATAAAAAGCGGATTAAGGCTTTTATCATAATCCGCGTTTCGACTTAATTCAAAGATTGGTAGTGAACAAAAGTAATGCTATTTGAAATTCTGAATCGTTGGTTGAAAATAAAAATCATCATCGCCGGGAGCGCACACATCCCTGCGTGCTAGGTCGGGCTTCGCGGCATACCAGCGATTAGCAATCTTCAACTTGAATTTACGCCGAGTTTTTTGAACGCCGAGCGTTCAGCACGCACGGATGCGTGCGCTCCCGGCAATAAAGATTCTTTGCAAAGCATTACTTTTAGTTCACTACCCAAAGATTTAAAACAATCTAATGAAAAAAGGAAGCAGTTCTTTTTATGTTTCTCAGCGCAACCACAAAGATGCACGAACATAATATGTTAAGCGCCCCAACGAAAACAAGTCAGACCATAAGAACTCCCGCCTTTATAAAGGCGGGAGTGATTTGTTTTCAAACATTAACTGTTTTTGATGGCAGTGTTCAGCCGCGAAAAATCCGTTACGGTTTCGGCAGCGGGCTGATATGATGCGAAACTGCCAGCCACTGATTGGCGCGTTTAACCCAGACACTGGTCACGACGAAATCTCCGTCCGACGGCGCGCCGCCGATGTTTGCCTGACGTTTGTAATTATAGCTAACGATTGCCATTGTTGGAGACGTTCGCACCGATGATTTGTCCAAAATAAATGATTTCAGCTCCAGGTTCTTGAGCGCCCAATTAATATAGCGGATTTTATCCGATTTTGCTCCGGCGATGTTTATTCCGGCGAGCAGGAAATCATCCGCCAGAAGAGTTTTCAGGGTCGCCGAATCGCGTCCTTTGAGAGCTTCCAGCAGTCTTTTTTCAAGTTCCAGAACTTTTGTTTCGATTTCCGCTGACGTTTCGACGGTTTCCTCGTTGTTTGATTGTTCGGTAACCGAAGTCGGATTGGTCGGGGACTGTTCCGTTGCCGGCAAGGCTTCGCGCCATGCGTCAACGGTCGTCGTCTTCGGTTTTTCCGTTTCCTTTTTTTCCTTATCCTGCGCTTGAGTGCTTAGATTCGCGAGTGTTATGAGCGTAAAAACCGCTATCGCCAATATTATTTTATGCATTGTTTAATTCCTCCCTATTTCGATTGCTTTTGATGATTGTAAAAAATGTTCCGGTTATGGTGCGACGCGTATATTATTTTTGACGCTTTTGATGCCGTTAATACTTTGAGCGATCTGCTCGGCTTTTTTCTTTTTTTCCTCGCTCGGCACCTTGCCGGACAAAGAGGCGTTGCCTTCTTTGATCTCGACGATTACGCCGTTTAACAGTTCCTGATCCGAACCGAATGCGCCGCGCACCTGCATAAATAAAGCGAAATCATCGCCGCCGCTGCCGATTTTCGCCGTCGGCTGGTTGACGGCGGGCATGGGTTTCGAGCTTTTATTTGCATTTGCCGCCGGATTATTGCTTGCCGCCGGAATGTTGCTGTTGACAGCCGCTGACGGCGTTGACGGTAACGCGGCGTTATTATTTGACACTACTGCTGATTGATTTGCGCTGTTATTTCTCGCTGAATTGGACTCGGAAGTACCGGAACAGCCGAAACAAATAATTGAAATCAATAGTGCTGAAAAGGTGATTTTGAATTTTTCTTTGAACATCATTTTAATTTACTAATAAACAATTTTTTATTAAAAACGATACGCTTAACGCAGAAATCGGTCGTCGTGAAAGTTTGTCTGCGAAACTTACATTTATTTCACTAGCTTGCACTTATGAAAGAAGACTTGTCAACTTTTCGAAAACTTTGCAGGTAATGGCTCAATAAAAAGTTAAAGAAAGATTCTTTGCCTGCGAAACATCCGAAAAACACGAAAAAAGTTAAAATTTGCGCGAAATTTCGTTACTTTCGTATGTTTCGCAGGCAAATATACTTTTTATTGAGGCATTACCTTTGCAGTGCAAACAATGACCGGCGTTTTCAATTTAATAATTCAATTTCCGCGTCGGTTAAATCAGCTCCGGCGGATTTTCGATAAACCGCCCGATACGCTTTTGCCGTTCGTTCCAAACTAAAATCGAGAAGCCGCCGGAATCCCCGGTTGCGGTATTCCGCCCGCAAAGCGTCGTCAAGCGTCAGCGTTTTCAGGGCATCGGCAATTTCCTCGACCGAGTGCGGATTAAAAAGCAGTGCCGCGTCTGCTGCCTGCTCGGGCAAAGATGTAATCGCCGAACAGGCGACCGGCGTGCCGTGCTGCCAGGCTTCAAAGAGCGGCGCACTTGCCGCTTCAAAAAGCGTCGGCACGACGACGAACTGCGCGAGCCGGTAAAACATACTCAATTCTTTATATTCGACAATTCCCGTAAATCGGATTTGCCTTTCCAAATTTAATTCGCGCAGGCGGTTTTCGATTTTTCCGTAAAAAGAGTTTTTATGACCCGTACAGACGACATTGATTGTCAAACCTTCGCGTTCGCGCAAAGTGTGAACGGCTTCGAGCAGGCGGAGATGATTTTTATGCTCCCACGTCATTGCCGGGTAAAGAATGAACGGACGCGCCGGACAATCGTATTTTTTTAATAAATCGGCGGCTTGCTTTTCGGTAAATTCCTCTAAAAGAACTTCGGGCGGCGACCACCGAACGACCTGAATTTTCGCCGCTGCGGTTCCATAATTTTGAATCACGTCGCGCTTGACAAACTCCGAAGCGACGACGATTGTCTGCGCCGCGCGGCACGCCGCCGGATAGATGATCGCGCGGCGTTCGCGTTCTTCCGGCGCGAAAAATTGCGGATAATGCAGATGCTGTAAATCGTGCGGATTATAGACGGTCGGCACATTCTTACAATAAACGTAATCCTGATACGGAAAATGAATGACATCGCAATTCAGGCTTTCATAAAAACCGTCGGAAACGGGAACGCGCGGCATTAATTTCTGCGCTGTTTGCGGCAGCACGAAACTTTTGACGCGGCGCGCAAGCGGGCGCAAACCGCCCAACAGTCGTTTGAGATTTTCCGTTTTCGGCGGTCGGAACTGCTTTTCAGGATTCGGCGCGCGAACTAATTTCTGCCTTTCGCTCAAAAGCGGTTCGAGCCAGTCGGCATCTTTCCAGTGACCGATAAAAACGTATTCTTCGTCGCCGCCGAACTGATTTAGCGAAGTCAGAACGCGCAAAACGGTTTCAATTCCGCCCGCGCCGCTGCCGGAAGGAATCTGTGCGTTAATGCCGATGCGTAATCTCTCCTTCAAAATTAAAAATCGGCGATTACTGCCGCCGCCTCAACGACCTTTTCCCGTCATCTTATAAATTTTCCCGACCCGGTTTTTAACCCGAGAGAGAAGATTTTTCGAAATCAGTTCAAAGCCTTTTCTAAAATCCGATTCGTTTTGCCGCTTGCTGTATTCCTCCCAGAGCTTGGCATTCACATTTTGACAGTAACGGGCGACAATTTTTTGGGCGAACGCGGGAACGGCAATGATGACATCTTCGATGATGACGATATATTTATCGCGGCGTTCGGCGCGCAGCGTTTCGATTATCGAAGCGATGTCGCTCCATTGTTCCGGGCGATGCGGCGACTGCGGCGGCGAAGTGAATAATCTTGCGTCGTCAATAAAAATGAAATCGTCAGACTTGCCGCCGATAATTTTTAATTCTTCGAGCAGCGGACACTGGTCGTTTTCTCCGTAAGTCGCGCCGCCGCTCCAATGCGCGTCAAGCCAGAAAACTGCCGGTTCTTTCAGCTCACCGACGATTTTTTCGAGCTGCGTTCTCGAATCTCCGAAAATAAATTTCACGTTTTCGAGATGTCGGCAGCTATCGAATGCCGCCCGATAAAAATGCTCCGAAAATTCAATCGTAAAAACCTTTTCAAAATTTTCAGCCGCCCAGATCGCCGTATGTCCCTCATAAGTGCCGGTTTCGACAAAATTTTTAATCGAAAATTCGGCGGCAAGTTCGAATATTAAATCAACGGGCGGACCCATTCTGTATAAACCCATATTTGTTTAAAATTCGGCGGCAGATCAAAATAGTCTAACCAAACTGTTTCCCGCTCGATTTAATCATATAATACCTTGTGTGCAACTAAATTTTCCTTAAATATCGCGTAGCGATTACTTGAATTTAGCCGTGTAATTTATTGCACGGTCTTGTTTTAGCTGATTTCCTGTCGCATCAGCGACAACTGAACGGGCGATAATTCAGTTGTCGCTGACGCGACAAAATATC